>JAFGRW010000137.1 GCA_016934935.1 Spirochaetota bacterium
AACAGGAGCCGTATACGAGGTCCGTACGTACGGTTCTGTGAGAGGGATAAAATCGGACTAATTATCCGATTTTACCCTACTCGATACCAATAAAAGTGGCGGCTCCGGCGTACCTCTTACCCCAATATTCTTCATCCTTAATTGTCGAGATAGAGACTCTTTTACCGCGGCTTGGAGAGTGAATAAAACGTCCATCACCTATATACATTGCAACGTGGGAAATCACGTTTCGCCTTCTACCATGAAAAAAGATCAAATCACCGGGAAGAATGTTTTTCACGGATATTTTACCCCCTTTTTCGTATTGCTCCTTTGAACTTCTTGGGAGATTAATTCCATATTTATTGTATATAAAACGGGTAAATCCGGAGCAATCGAAATTATCAGGGCCTGTTCCGCCGTAGCGATAGGGTTTGCCAAGGTATTTTATTGCTTCCGCGACCAGTTTTTCCCTCAGTTCACGTTGTTTTGCGGGTATTTCAGGTTCATTATCTGATTGCGAGCACAGAGGTGAATCATCAAGATCTTCACTGTCAAAACCGTAAAGAGAGCTGAAAAGCATTGAGGTAATCAAGAGCAGGATTAGGCCAAGAAGCTTAGGAATATGAATTTTCCGACAGATATGTAATTGCATAGAGCCTCCTGAGTTAAACGTTATACCTTAAAAAACAGTTATTGCATATTTAATTAAGGAATAGCGGCTTAAAAATTTGGAGCTTTATTTAAAGTTATCTTGCCATGCCATAAGTTTGAGTGTATACTATAATAAGAATTATGCAAAGCCTGGGTGCCGGGTCGTTCAGTGTCATATTGTGTGAAACAATATAATATTTGAAATTGTTTTGTAATTAAATATTTATAGGGAACTTAGAAAAAATACCTTTTTTGGAACGGCTATGCCGTCAAAAATATAATAAGGACAATTTTTCTCGTTGTCACTCGAAAAAGCGCTCAATTAAATCGCTTTGAAGCCAGCGATTTAGTTGGCTTTATTAAAGGGATTTTTCGCAAGTTCCTTTGCTGGTAGTCCAGCACCATTTTTTTTTAAATGGTGCTGGGTTGCTCGCATAAGTAACCTGGTTGAAAAGTCAATTAATAGAGATTGCCTATAAATTTTTTGCTTTGGCAAACAGGTTTTATTCAAAAATACAATGATGGATGACTTATGTTTTAGGCTGTCTGTCGGGGAGAATGGTTTGGAATGCAAGGTGATCAAGAGTGGCGCTGATGTAACAGAGGCCGAAATAAAAGGTGATTGTACCATATATAATGCCGCGGAAATTAAGAAATTTATCAGTAAATATTATGATAAATCGGACTCTTTGGTATTGAATCTGTCTGGAGTAGATGAAATTGACTCGTCGTTCTTTCAGCTTCTTTTAGCTCTAAAAAAAGATGCGGGAGAGAGTAACAAAAGAGTCAGTTTTATTGCGCATTCAATACCTGTTTTAAAATATATCGATCTTTATGGTGCAGCAGCGATGTTTGGTGACAGATTGGTAGTTAAAAAAGAGGATCGTGACAAATTTGATTTTAGATATGGTTTAAAAACAGTTAAAGGAGCGTCAGGAAATGAATCTCGATAGTGCCAAAAAAGTTTTTTTTCTGGAAAGCCGGGAAAATCTTCAACGAATTGAAGAGAATCTGCTTACGCTTCTTGAAAATGCTCACGATCAGGAGTTTATAAATGCTCTTTTCAGGGAAGTTCATACCATCAAAGGGTCGGCAGGGATGTTTGGGTATCAGGATGTAACAAATTTTGCCCATGTATTTGAAAACCTGCTTGATGGTGTACGTAATGGTGAAGTTGGTGTAAGTGATCAATTAGTTGAGGTTTCATTAGCGTCTCATGATTATATGAAAAACCTGATTGATTTTGCTGAAAATGAAAAAGCTGTTCCCGATGAGGTTGTTAGTGAAGGAGAGGTCCTGATTGAGCGTTTAAAAGGTTTTCAGTCGGAAACAGAAAATAAAGAGAAACAGAAAGCCGCGCTAATAAATTACGAGAGTGTTGAGTCCCGAAAGCCGCAGACTTCGACGGCTGATACCTCGACCGGGGTCGAGAATAGGTATTGGCATATATCACTCCGTTTTGGAGAGAATATTTTTACAACAGGTCTTGACCCGTTTTCTTTTATAGGATATTTAAAAAATATTGGTACCATTGTAAATGTGATACCAGTGACACAACAAATACCCGAGTTTAAAGATTTTAACCCGGAAATATGCTATATCGGTTTTGAGCTCGATTTTGATGCAGATAAAGGCATTGATAAGGTCAAGATAATGGATGTCTTTGAATTTTTAACCGATGATTGTACTGTTATTGTGTTACCTCCACATTCCGAGGTGGATCACTACTGTCAAATGATAGCTGACTTACCCGAAAGTGCAGTTCAGATAGGTGATATACTTACCCAATCCGGAACTTTGACCAAGGCCGAGCTTGAAGAGGCGCTTGAGCTGCAGAGTAGTAAATCTACTGATGATGGTGAAAATCATCCACTGTTGGGCGAAGTTATGCTGAAAGAAAAAATGATACCTGAAACGGTAATGGAAGCGGCACTTGAAAAACAGAAAGAGAACCGTGCGAAAGAGGAGCAGCGAAAACGCTCTATTCGTATTGATGCCGATAAGGTTGATCAGCTTATAACACTTGTCGGTGAACTGGTAATATCGGGAGCAAATATTAAACAACGAATAGGTCAAACTGATGATACCGATTTGTCAGAGGCTGTCGAGCAGATGGCGAGGCTTGTGGACGATGTCAGGGATTCGACTATGTACATTCGAATGGTTCCTATAGGAGAAACGTTTTCGACGTTTAAAAGAACAGTTCATGATCTTTCACGTGATATGGGTAAGCAGGTAGAACTTGTTATAAATGGTGGTGATACTGAGCTGGATAAGACTCTTGTCGAGAAAATTCAGGATCCACTGATGCATATTGTTCGTAATGCAGTTGATCATGGTATTGAGTCTCCGGAAGAGCGTTTGGCCATGGGGAAAAAGGAGAAGGCAGTAATAAGGCTTAATGCTTTTCATGAGAGCGGAAGTATTGTTATCGAGGTCTCTGATGATGGAAAGGGATTGTCCCGTGACAGGATTTATGCAAAGGCTGTGGCCAATGGACTTGTTACGTCTGGACAAAATGTTGACGACCGTACTCTTTGGAATATGATAATGTTGCCTGGCTTTTCTACCGCCGAGAAAGTTACAGACATATCGGGACGCGGTGTGGGTATGGATGTTGTTAAAAAAAATATCGACTCCTTGCGTGGTGTTGTGGATATAGAATCGACAGAGAAGCAGGGAACCACAATAAGAATTCACCTTCCATTGACACTGGCGATAATTGATGGTTTTCTGGTTACAGTTGCAAATCAGAAGTATGTCTTTCCGTTAGATATGGTTCTTGAATGTACGGATGTCGAATTTAATCAGGATGACAAGGAGGGGGGTAATTTCTTTACATTAAGGGGAGAAGTTTTACCCTATCTCTCGCTTGGTGAGCTTTTTTACGGAGATAACTTCAAAAATATCGATAAAACTAACGAGAACAGGGTTTTTTCGCATGACGACAAAAACAAGATAGTTATTGTAGAGTACGCGAGAAAACGAGCCGGATTTGTAGTAGATCATCTGCTTGGTGAATTACAGACTGTTATTAAACCTTTGGGTAAGCTCTTTTACAATATGCACTGGATAAGCGGAGCTACAATACTTGGTAATGGTGAGGTTGCGCTTATTATTGATGTGCCTCGTTTAATTGAATATGTGGGTAATAACGTTAAGCTCAGAGGTAAAAAATGAAAGAGAAAAGAATTTACGAAAAAGAGCAGCACGAAAACCGCACAATGGTCCAGCTTCTCTCTTTTCGTCAGGGAAGAGAAATTTATGCGATAAAGATTCACTCTGTTCGTGAAGTGATTGATTCTATCGCGATTACTCCTATTCCTCTTGTACCATTATATATAAAAGGGGTAATTAACCTCAGGGGAAATATAATACCGGTGGTTGATCTTAATGCCCGATTTTATGGTGATAAAGGCGAGATTATCAAGACTACAAGTATAATCGTGATAGAAGTTCCGTTTGAAGAGGAGTTGGTTACTATTGGCCTTATGATAGATGCTGTCAAAGAGGTTCTTATGTTTCCGGAAGAGGAGATTGATCCGACTCCGGATTTCGGAACGAACATCAGAACAGATTATATTTCGGGAGTAGCCAGGCATGAAGATAATTATCTGATAATTTTGAATGTGAATTCAGTTCTTGATATTGCCGAGCTGTCAGAGTTTACGTGTGAAGCAGCTATTGTCGGAGAGTAAGATGGATTTAATAAACGTTGCTGTTGTTGATGATTCAGCTCTGGTTCGTCAGGTAATATCCGAGCTGCTTGATAATAAGTATGGTATTAGAGTAGGTTTTAAAGCACCGAATCCGATTATTGCCGAAAGGTATATGGATAAAGAGTGGCCTGATGTTATAATTCTTGATATCGAGATGCCTGAAAAAGACGGACTGACCTTTTTAAAAGAGATAATGGAAAAACGGCCTACGCCTGTTATTATATGTTCAGGAGTTACCGAAAAGAATGCCAGAGTGACAATTGAAGCATTGTCTTCCGGAGCATTTTCGATTATTACGAAACCCAAGGTCGGCATGAAAGATTTTTTTCTGGAGTCCGAGCAGCTTCTTGCTGACGAGGTCAGAGCAGCTTACAATTCTAACCGTGCAATACTTAAAAAGAAAACCCCGGCAGTAGAGCCAGTTTCACGTTTAATTGAAAAACGTTATACCGCTGATGTTGTGCTTTCGGCACCGGTAAAAAAAGTCGATGTTAGCGGCCTTGACAGAATAGTTGTAATAGGTGCTTCATCAGGGGGCACTCAGGCTATTGAGACTGTTTTATCCGAATTGCCTGAAAATTGTCCGGGAATTGCAATAGTTCAGCATATGCCGGAGAAATTCACGAAGGCTTTTGCTGACCGCCTTAATTCGATATGTAATATCGAAGTCAAAGAGGCCGAGCAGGATGATCAGATAATCGAGGGACGTGCTATTATTGCGATGGGGGGCAAACATATGTCTTTGAAAAAGTCGGGAAACTCTTACAGGGTGTCCATACTGGACGGTCCCTTGGTAAGCCGGCACCGCCCATCTGTTGATGTGCTTTTCCGGTCAGCCGCAAAATACGGGGGATCAAATATTTTGGGAATAATATTAACTGGTATGGGTGACGACGGTGCCGCCGGGCTTTTAGAAATGAAACAAGCTGGCTGCTATACCGTTGCGCAGGATAAAGAGAGCTCGCTTGTATATGGCATGCCAAGAGTCGCTTTTGAGAGAGGAGCAGCTCTTAATGTCGTATCTCTTGGTGTTGTTCCTGATACAATAATGAAGTTTGTATATGCAGGTGACGAAGGTTTTTAACATAATTTTTTGTATTTTAGCACTATAAATATATATGTCCGAGTGGAGAATCAGAATGATCGCAGAAAACGGTAAAGCAGATATTGATAATGATATATCCCAGCTGGAGTTTTTTTCAGGAGAGATTCGTGATAATGCTTCACGAATAAATCGTTCAACCATATTAAGAAAAGAGAATGCTCAGGAGATAATTGAGCGGGTAAAACGAGCGATGATTTTTTCGACAAGCATACATGATGATATAGTGCAGGTAGCTGCTGCAAATACTGTGTGGTTAAATAAACATAATTCCATTTACTCGTCATGCAAAATGTTAAAAGCGAATATAGCCGAGCAGAGGTACTGTCTTGATCTTTTAAAAAGAGAAAACCTTATTAATAATGATGATTTAAAAACAATAGAGGAGAGTCTTGTCTCTTTTGATAATGCCCTTCAAAGCGCGCTTGCCTGTCTTAATGATGTTCTTGATAAGAATAATGATATAATTCTTCTTGATAAAATTCTTGAACTTAAAAAACGGTATCAACTCGATTCATTGAAAACACTTAAAAAATTGGCGCTTGCCGTTTATATTGATTCTGAAACCGCAGAAAAAGGATCACTTATCAATTTTTCACGGTGGACAGAATTTTACGATTCTATAAAAATAATAAAAGACTCGTTTATAAATCAGGATACGGATAAGCTTGAGCATTTTATGACGACTATACGCAAGGCAGGCAATCAAACAGAAGAAGTAATTATTAATTCAAAGTCACAATATGAGTTTAACGAGCAGGTAAACCATTTTATGGAACGTTTTTATAACGAGTCCATATCAATAAAAGAGGTTATTGATAAAAAACATTCCTTCTTTGAGCAGAATCTGCAAAACAGTACTGTTTTGACAGTAATAATATCATTTGAATTTAAAAAGTATCTTGAACTTGAAAAAACATTGAATTCTGTCTCTATATCGTTTGATACACCATCTGATATCAGGGGCATTTATGCCGATTTAATGTTGTTAAACGAAATAGCTTCAAACGATATAAAAGTATTAACCGAACTTAATCTTGACATGACAGAGATAAGCCATATAACTAACGAAAATGAGACAAAAATAGTAGAGATTACTGAAGACGAGATAATTCTGTTTAATTCAATAAAGAAGCTTGTAGCACAGATGATGGAACATACCCAGATCCCGATTTCTGGGGCGCAATCTAATTTTGAGAGAACCGAGAAAACAGCTAATATATTTAAAAAGTTACTTAAAGACAATAATATCGAATTAACAAGGAGTAAACAGATCATGAGTGAGGGTAACAAAGTAAAAAAAGTTATGGTTATTGATGACGGTGCGGCTATCCGTCAGGTTGTTTCGCATGTAATCAAATCAGAGGGGTATGAGGTGGTTGAAAGCGTGGACGGAGCTGAAGCATTAGGCAAGCTTGACGGTAACCTCAAAATTGATCTTTTTATTTGTGATGTTAACATGCCCAATGTGGATGGTATAGAGTTTTTGGAGAAGATTAAAACTGACGAACAATACAGATCGTATAAGTTTACACCAATAATTATGCTTACAACTGAAGCAGGCGAGTCTATGAAAGAGAAAGGGAAGATGCTTGGAGCTCACGCATGGATAGTAAAACCGTTTCAGCCGGATCAACTTCTGGCTAAAATTAAACCAATACTTGGATGAAATAAAGAGCTCCGGTAGCTATTTGCTGACCGGAGCAAGAAATATTAAATCGATTTTGCTGCTATTGCTGATAAAAGGCAGTTTGTTGAGCCTTAGATCTTCATTTTTAAGAGAGAAAGAACAGTTCTCATCATCGAGTTTGTATCGTACTCTATCGGGTCAAGAGTCTGTATGATTCCTGTTGAAAGAAGAATAACCTGGATAGTACGACTGATTTGGCGAACCTGGTTCTGATCGATATTTGTGTCATTGGCAAGGTCTTTCATAAGGTTTTCGAACAGTTGAAGATGGTGACGTAAAAAGGAACGGACCAGTTCTTTTATTTTATTGTCTTCAAAACTGTAGATGATAATGTTCATCATTATAATGACATTATCCTGATTCATGAGGAATTTCTCGATAGAGTACATTGTAGAGAGAAGAGCCTTGTCGCTCATCTTGGTAGCGGCCTTGATTACGTTTATCTGCTCTTCTTCGATTGTATTAAAAAAGTCTTCAATTAGTCCCATAAAGAGACTTTCTTTGGTTGGGAAATAGTGGCGAACACCACCTTTGGACATTCCTGCTTCATCTGCTACATCATTAAAAGATATCTGTGAATAGACATCCTTTAAAAGGCATCTTTTTAGAGCATCAAGAATTTCGGCTTTCTTTAGTTCAATTTTATCAGCCTTATTAACTTTTTTCATATATATACCGATAATTTTTTACATTTTGCTCACCATAAATAGATATAATAAAAAAGTAAAGGGTTTTTGTAAAAAAATAGTCTCAAAACAGGTTTGGTCAACGAACAATAAATGGCCTGCGTTAATGGTCCTGGGATTAACTATATACATAGTGGCACGACACACTGGCTTATAAATTATGTAAACAAAATGAATCAAAATTTATCAGAATATTAGCCAAGAATTAAATGAAAATGAAAATATTATAAAATTGCAGCAAAAAATTAGAAATCTATTATGATTGTCCTAAAATATTGACAATCTTTCCTTGTGATATATCTTGAATAACAGTAGAGTTGCTTTGTTTAAATAGTTTTTGGATGTTATGATGACTCTTGCTGTTTGCATACGCATCCTTGTTTATATTTTTGTCATTTAACCGTTTAGAGGGCAAATGGATAAGAACGAAAGCAAAATTGAAAGCTCAGTAACAGACCGCTCTTTATTGAATATTAATGCATTTGGTGTTCTTCTTTTCTCATCTCATGGAGTTATTCTTGATTGTAATCGGCGTTTTTCCGAAATGATAAATATTGACATTGATAAACTTAAGGGTAAATCTGTAAACATTTTGCCGTATGAACCTCAGGATCTCAAATCAAGTATAGTTACCAATAATAAAATAGTATACGGCGAAGAAGAGACAACGATACGTAAATTTATTCTGGATTGTAACAAAACAATTATCGTTTCCGTAAACACATTTATGAATACAGACGGCTCATTATATTCTCTGTTTCATGATGTTACAGAAAAAAAAATAATTGAAGATAATTTAAAAATGAAATCCATGTTTCTAGAAGCTGTGGCAAACTCCTCTATAGACGGACTCCTTGTTGTTGACTTGCAGGGCAAAAAAATTCTTCAAAACCAGAGGACTCTTGATCTTTGGAAAATATCACCTGAAATTGCTGCCGATGCAGACGGTAGCAGACAGGTCGATCATGTTTTGAAAATGACAAAAAACCCTGAAAAATTCTTTGAGGAAATTGAGTATCAAAAAAAACATCCTTACGAAACTACTCTTGATGAACTTGAACTAATTGATGGAACAGTACTTCACCGGCATTCCGCTCCGGTTCTTGGTGAAGATGGAAAAAATTATGGTCGGATTTATCACTTTCATGACATTACCAGTTTTAAAAAAGCAGAAGATAAAATCAGATCGCTTCTTGAAGAAAAAGAGATAATTTTAAAAGAGGTGCACCACCGGGTTAAGAACTATATGAGTACCCTGATAGGATTACTTGTATTACAAACTTCTACATTAAAAGACGATGCTGCAATTCATGCCCTTGACGATGCAAAACAAAGGCTTTCGGGCATGATGAAGCTTTATGAAAAACTGTATGTGTCTGGTAGCGGCGGCTCAATTTCTACAAAAGAGTATTTACCGGGTTTAATAGACGAGATAATTGCCAATTTTTCTAAAAGTGAAATTGTAACAGTTAACAAAAATATTGATGATATAATTCTTGATGCTAAAACCCTGCAAACCATCAGTATTATTACTAATGAGCTTTTAACAAATATAATGAAATATGCTTTCAAAGGACGCTCATCCGGTACTATAGAAATAAAATTCAAGGTTAATAAACATAAAATTATTTTCACAATAAGTGACGATGGAGTCGGAATTAACAAAAAAATATTAGAAACTGAAATAGGCGGGTTCGGATTGATGCTTGTAAAAAGCCTTGTTAGCAATCTGAAAGGTGACATCGATTTTAGATATGATAATGGAACTGAAGTATTAATTTCATTTGACTTAAAAAGTAGATAATTAATTTCTTTCCTGTAAATATGTTTTTCTTTTTTAAAACTGTAATCTAATATAATTTCAATCAGCTTGTAAAAAGGTGTTTTTGAAACGATACCATTTGAAAACTAAATATACTGGAATAACATATGGGAAAAAGATGCGGCACTAAATATCCAATTCTAATGGTTCATGGCGCGGGTTTTCGTGACGATTCGCGGTTCTATAATTACTGGGGACGCATACCCAAAGCTTTGTCCAGTGAAGGTGCAAGAATATTCTACAGTGGTCAGGACGCCTGGGGTTCAATAGAATATAATGGTACTATAATAAAAGAGAGAATCGAACAAGTTCTAAAAATAACAAAGGCTGGCAAGGTTAATATTATTGCCCATTCCCGTGGTGGTCTGGAAGCGAGATATGCCATTACTAAATTGGCGATGGGTAAATATGTTGCCTCGTTGACAACTATCTCAACACCGCACTATGGTTCAAAAACAATGAATATATTTTATAAATTTCCAAAAGGTTTGTACTGGTTTGTATCATCTATTGTGAATCTTTATTTCAAGGTTTTGGGTGATAAAAATCCGGATTTCTTTACAAGCAGTCGCCAGTTCTCGACATATGAGGCCGAAATATTTAATAAAAATGTACAAGATGATCCCCATGTGTTATATCAGAGTTATGCGGCAAAAATGAAAAACTCCTTAAGTGATCCCCTCTTTATTTTCACACATCTGATTATCTCATTTTTTGATGGAGAAAACGATGGTCTTTGTCCCGTTGCATCGGCCAGGTGGGGCAATTTTAAAGGAGTAGTTTCGGGCAAAAACTTTCTGGGTATTTCTCATGCGGGAGTTATCGACTCTTATCGTTGTAACTACTCAGGCATTGATCTTCGTGAATTGTATATCACTATTGTCGAAGGCATAAAAAATGATAATCTGTAAGTATATTGATGAATATAATAATTATCTTCAAATATCTCTCATCTCTTTTACCTTTAAATCGAGTGCGATATTTCTATTCTGTTCCGGGATGTGAAAATTCATCCGGATTCATCAAAACAAAAATGTAGCAATTTAAAAAATTTTATTGTCAATTAACACAATACCATTACATTGGTAATATAACACGTGTAACACCTGAGGCTGTAATATTAATTAAATAAAAAAAGAAAATAATATATCAGCTGTTACTGTATATTTTGATTACAAACTTTATTAATAACGGAAGAATCATGAACAGACAGAACAGAAAAAGTTTTAAGCCGCTGCTGTCTCATACTCAGGCTGCTCAAAAGGCTGCAGAAGTTGTAAGCAGAATGACTCTCGAAGAAAAAATAGAGTATATCGGAGGACATGACTATTTTTTCATTAAGGGTTGTGATGAACTTAATCTTCCACGGCTCTATCTTACTGATGCGACACAGGGAATACATATCCGTGAAAATATAGAAGGGCAGCCTGATAAATCAACAGCTTTTCCGGCGCCGATTGCGCTTGCTTCAAGTTGGAACGTAGATCTTGCCTATGACTATGCTGAATGCATTGCCAGGGAGTGCAGGGCGGGCGGAATAACTGTTCTGCTTGCACCTGGTATGAATATTTACCGTAATTCACAAAATGGCCGAAATTTCGAATATCTTGGAGAGGATCCTTTTCTGGCCGCGCGATTTGTAGAAAAATATGTTTCAGGAATACAGGATATGGGAGTGATGGCAACCCTTAAGCATTTTGTCTGTAATAACAGTGATTTCAGAAGGCGCCGTTCAAATTCTATTGTTAGCGAAAGAACCCTCTTCGAGATATATCTTCCTGCGTTTAAAGCCGGTATAGACGCAGGCGCCATGGCTGTTATGACAGCTTATAATCAGCTTAATGGCGAGTGGACAGGACAGAGCTCGTATGTTATAAAAGATCTTCTGCGTAACAGGCTTGGATTCAAGTGGCTTGTAATGAGCGACTGGTGGTCTGTCTGGGATCCTGCAAAAGCAATCAAATCGGGGCTTGATATAGATATGCCGGGGCATGGCCGTGGCGGCGAAGATGATTTTGAAGATTTTGGCGGTCCGTTTTTAAGAAGCAATGCTGCAAGGCTTGTGAGCGAAGGCGAGGTTGTTGAGAGTGATATCGATCGCATGGTAACAAACCTTTTAGCAACATCACTTGCGATGGGTTTCGACAGGCCGTGTTTTAAAGACGAAAGCTTAATTAAAAACAGGTCAGACCATGTAAAAACAGCGCTTCAGACTGCAAGAGAGGGCACTGTACTGCTTAAAAACAGCAATAACTTACTTCCCGTGCCGCAAAACGGAATGACTGTTCTTCTGACGGGAGATTTTTTAACAAGCAACGCCTTTGGCGGTGGTGCCGCCGAGGTGGAAGGTTACGATGTTATAACTTTGGAGGCAGCATTTAAGCAGGTGTATGGGGATAATCTTGTATGCAGTACCGACCCTGATGAGTCACTGATAAAATCTGCTGATGTTGTTTTTATAAGTGCAGGAACCCTTGATCATGAGGGGTGGGACAGTCCCTTTGATCTTGATAAATATACAAACGACCGCATAAGCAGAATCTCGTCCATTAACAGGAACTCAGTTGTAATAATGCAGAGTGGTCGTGGTGTAAATATGTCTCAGTGGATCGATAATATAGCGGGACTTTTGTATTGCTGGTATCCGGGACAGACAGGTAATCAGGCAATAGCCGAGATAGTTAGTGGAAGGATCAACCCATCAGGTAAGCTGCCTATAACTATCGAGAGATCGTTTGAAGATTCGCCGGCCTATCCATATATTCCCGAAGGTGAAAGTTTTTATACAGGTTGGGATGTGGACAATGACCTGACCTATCCCATAAACGACATCCCTTATAACGAGGGTGTATTTACCGGTTACCGGTGGTATGAGAAGAAAAAGATCAAACCGCTTTTTGCTTTCGGTTTTGGTCTTTCATATACTGATTTTAAATATTCAGATATAAAGACAGATAAAATAAGTGCATCTGCCGGCAGCGGAATAACTGTTTCGTTTAAGATTACAAATACAGGTGATCTGGACGGAAGTGAAGTCTGTCAACTCTACGTTCGTGATAACGTATCTTCAGTTCCACGTCCATATAAAGAGCTTAAAGGTTTTTCAAAACTTTTTGTTCCTGCAGGTGAATCGGCAAACGGAAAAATAGAACTGGATGCGGGTGCATTTTCGTATTATGACGAAGCAATTCACGACTGGAAAATAGAACCCGGCGATTTTACTCTTTATCTTTGCTCGTCTTCAGAAAAGATAGAGTGCGAAACTGTGGTCACATTAAAATAGCCTGCATACTAAAATTCCGGAGGGCAGCTAAAGCTTATTTTATTTCCGCTTTCCGGATGATAAAACTTTACAAAATCTGCGTGCAGATAGAGCCTGTCAGAAGGTTTTCCATACAGTTCGTCTCCCTTGATGGGGCATCCAAGCCCCTGCGGATGAGCAAGGTGAACTCTAAGCTGGTGGGTGCGTCCGGTCAGGGGAAAGAGCTCGACTCTTGTCTGATTATTCACAGTCTCAATCTTTTTATAGCGTGTAACACTGATTTTTCCGTAATCGCAGCATACAATCTGATACGGCCGGTTTAGCGGATCCCCACGAAGCGACAGTTTGATGATACCATTATCATCATCTATAGTACCTTCGATTATTGCGATATAACGCTTAATAATTTTACGATCCATAAACTGCTTTTGAAGACTAATAGCTGCCTGTTTGTTTTTAGCGATTATGACTATACCCGATGTCGACATATCGAGTCTGTGTACTGTAAGAGGACCATTCGCATCGGGGTATCGATCTTTCATTATTGAATAGAGAGAATCGTGGTTATCTTTACCGGGTACAGTCAAAAGCCCCGCTGGTTTGTTTACCACGGCAATCGCGTCGTCTTCGTAAATAATTTCTATTGTACAATCTGAAACTGACAATGGTATAACAGGATTTTCATCAACCATCATTCCATTAAGCATATGTTTTAGTATCGGGCCGCATTTACCCCGGCACGCGGGGTAAAAGTTACCGTGTATGCGTATTTCTGACTGCGGCGATCTTCCCCACCAGAATTCAGCCATAGTAATCGGCGTCATGTTGTTTTCGAATGCGTACTGTAACAGCTTGGGGGCGGCACATTCACCCGCGCCTGAAGGAGGTGTTTTTTGATTACTTTGAACAAATATTTCACGAATATTCTTTTTCTCGCCTTTAATATTCAGAAAATTAAAACAGTCAAATATCTGCTCTTGTAACCGGGCAGAAAAAGTTTTACGTTCTGCTTTTAATGATAGTATCTCTTCTTCAAAAGGAATAATCTGGGTTTCAAGATCTTGTATCTGTTCAAGATAGTTTATGCGGTGAGCCTTGTAATTGAGCTGTTGTGACATGCTTTCTGCTTTGAGATCTTTACAAAGTTTTATATAATCTTTTTCGGTTAATTTCAGCTTGCTGTTATTGCGTTTAATTTCACGTTCTTTTTTTTTTGTTTTTAAAATTATGCGCTGATTTCTGAGGTAATTCTCAGATTCTGCTTTAAGGCCGGCTAATTGCTTTTTAAGTGCGCAAAGGGCAGAACTGTTTTTTAATTGTTCAATTTTTCCATTTATTCTGTTTAGTTTTTCCTCTCCAATTCTGTAAAACGATCCGGGTGAAATAAGATCTGCAATTGGGGGAACAAAACCGGAATAATCGTTCCGTTCCCCGATTTTTCCGGAATATCCGGCTAAATAGCCGATCTCGCCGTCAGACGTCTTTACTATCAGAACGCCAAACATCTTTCCTAAGCCGTTTTTTTCAGATATTGTCTGATTCTCTTTTATTCCAAAATCATGGTTAAACTGGTTACAGTTTTTCAGGTATTCCATCAGCTCTTTAGCGGCGGCTGCAGCGGCAGGGTGGGGAATATACTGATGCGGATAGCAAAAACTATCAGGAAGATCGCAGATATTAAAATTCTCCGGTAGCTTGCGAAAACACTTATAATTTCTGTTTATTAACACTTATAATTTCCATTTGAAATATTATGTTAACAATTATTTCTTTACTTTTTTTGTAAACCATGATTTATACGTCTATTGCAATACGAAGGCTTTTTTATCGCTTCTTAAATATTACATTTCAGTATATAAAGGGGTAATTATGAGAAAGTTTTTACAAATGTTTATTTTAGTTCTGATATTTTTCGTTTCGGCATGTTCTGATGATTCATCTAAAGATGATGAAGATGTTAAAGAAGAAATAGATTACCGGGAGGAGATGAGAAATTTTGTTATTTCAATCAGCCAATATTCAAAAGAGCTCTCTCCGGGATTTGCCGTAATACCTCAAAACGGTATCGAGCTTGTAACAGTAGATGGTGAATCTGACGGTCCCTTGAGTAACGGTTATCTTGATGCTATTGATGCGCATGGTCAGGAGGATCTGTTTTACGGATATGATGAGGATGATGTAAAGAGCCCGGATGAAGATGTAGAATTTATTTCATCTTTTCTTGATCGTTCCAAGGATGCGGGTAATACCATTCTTGTGACAGATTACTGCAGCACTCAATCAAAAGTTGATGACTCATATTCTCTAAATAGCAGTTCAGGTTATATCTCCTTCGCGGCACACGAACGGGATCTAAATGCCATTCCGTCTTATCCCGATCCGGTTAATAACGAGAACAGTAATGATATATCGAAGATGAGCGATGTTCAAAACTTTTTGTATATCATAAACGGTGAAGAGTACACTTCAAAAGAAGACTTTATTACTGATGTAAGCAGCACAAATTATGATCTTGTAATAATGGATCTCTTTGACAACAATCAGGATCCATATACGTCTTCACAGATAGATGAACTTAATACAAAAGCCAATGGTGCCAAGCGTATGGTTGTCTGCTATATGTCTATCGGTGAAGCTGAAGATTACCGATACTACTGGAAAGATGAGTGGAGTAAAAATTCTCCTGACTGGATGGATGAAGAAAATCCGGATTGGGAAGGCAATTTCAAGGTTAAGTACTGGAACAAAGAGTGGCAAAAGATAATATATGGAAACGATGATTCGTATCTCAAAATGATAATCGATGCCGGCTTTGACGGAGTGTATCTGGATATTATAGACGCCTTCGAATTTTTTGAAAACTGATCATTCAAAGGTCGTGAGTAACTCTTCCGTCTCCACTAATCGGTATCGGATCACCAAGGTAAGACGGAAGAGGTCTTAATATGATCGATTCAGTCCAGGCCTTGACTCTTGCAAGCTTTTCACGTAACCGGTATTGTCTAATGTAAATATATCTACGTCGGTCGGCCACAAGGCCAACTGCGTTAATATCAAATTTTTTGGCGAGGTAAACAGAGCGATTCACGTGAAACCCTTGAGTGATTATTACTGCCTCTTTGATTCCGAATATATATTGAGCACGAAACATGGACTCATATGTCGAAAAGCCCGCGTAATCCAGAAATATGTCCTTGGGGTTAACTCCCCATTTGACTGCATGATTTTTCATCGCCTTAACTTCATTATAATTCTTGGTGTGGTTGGCTCCGCTCATAAGTAGCTTTTTTACCTTGCCGGCTTTATATAGAGCAACAGCAGTTTTAACACGGTCTTCAAGTACCGGGCTTAGATACATGTTCTGAACTACACCGGCTCCAAGCACAATTGCACAATATTTTTCAGGGCAGGTATCAATGTTCGTATAAACTGGTGAGCCATATTTCAAAATACGCAAATTTGTGAAAATGGTGAACATAAATACAATTAAAGGGAAAATTATAAAAAACAATAATATGGTTTTTATGTTATTACGAATCATATTTTCTCCTGCATAAATAATCGTTAATAATATCAGGTAAACAGTTGTAGAATATATACTGTTTATATTACGGTTGCGCACAAGAACTTTTTTTGTTACTGGTAATCTCTGATAATTAACTTTTCGCCCAGGCCGTATATTCAAGCCGTCCAGCACTACTTTTTCAAAGTGGTGCTGGACGGCTAGTAAAGTAACTTGACAAAAAGTGTTCTATAAACAGGCTCTTAAACGGTGATGTTTTCCGAAACAAAGAAAAGGGCTGAATATGAAGTCTGCCTTTTGTAAATAAGCTTCTTTATGATGGAAAGACTCCTTTTCTGATATAACACATCTTGCGTCATACAGGTTGGAGTTTTTTACAAAGATAAAATAGTTTTATAGCAAGGAAAGACAAAATCATGATTAAAAAAACTAGAAAACTACAATCCCTGGTCGATTCCCAAGTCGGCAAAGGCGGCCTGCATAACATTGTTGTGGCTGTGCAGTCTTGCGATCAAAGCTTGGATTTCGTAGGCGCGGCGGGGGTGGCCGATGCAGACAACGGCACAGCTATGACGCCCGAAACGCCTTACAATATTGCCAGTATCACCAAAATGTACACGGCTGCCATCATCATGCAACTGTACCAGGAAAAGAGGCTCGATCTTGATGCGCCGGTTTCCCGGTATTTGCCAGATTCCCTGCTTAATGGAATTCACGTCTACAAAGGTATCGATTACAGCTTCCAACTCAAGGTCTACCAACTGGTTAACCAGACTTCAGGCTTGGCCGATTTCGAGACGGATAAAGTCCGTGGAGGCAAAAGTGTCCTCTGTGAACTGATGGCAGGTCTTGATCGTGCTATTGATACTGCCGAAGCGCTTAGAATCACTCGCAGCTTGCATCCGCACTTTGTGCCGGGTACGCCTGGCCGGGCCTACTACTCCAACCTTAACTATCGGTTGCTTGGTGAAATTATCGAAGCCATCACCGAAAAACCGATGTCGGTCAATTTCGAGGAGCGTATCTGTCGACCGCTTGGCTTACAGGACACCTATCTTTTTGATTGGGAAAGGCCCCGTTCCGGTAAGTCGCCTGCAATTATCTATTTGAACAACTCTCCGGTCAATGTTCCCAAATACCTTTCATCCAATGTGTCGGATGGCGGACTGGTTTCTACAGCCCCGGAATGCATGATTTTTCTGCGCGCTTTTTTTGAAGGTCGTTTATTTGATGTAGCCTTCCTTGAGCGAATGATGATCTGGAATAGAATATTTTTTCCGTTGCGTTACGGTTACGGGTTGATGTACTTTAAATTACCGCGCTATTTTTGGATTACTCAACTCCCGGAATTTACCGGGCATTCAGGTTCTACGGGGTCGTTTGCTTTTGTTTGCCCGTCACGTTCGCTTTATCTCACCGGAACACTCAATGTGATTACCCCGGCCAGGCCGTTTTTATTTATGATGAACTTGGTGCGGACGATATGTTGAAATTGGTTATAGCTGTGTCATGACCTTCATTTTTACTCTTCTTTAATAATAAATATCTTGAGCAAAAAAATATAAAATTGTCTTAAGTAAACAAATTTCATCTTATACTTGTATTGGATATAGCTACATGAAAATCATTACAGAAAAAGCCTATTACACGTTCAGCTTTTTTAAAGATCTGGCTCTGATATATCCGGTATATCTGATTTTATTCAAACAGTCCGGACTTGATTTTGTTCAGATTTCTATTTTACTCGCTGTTTGGGCGGCGGCAATGTTTGTTGCCGAAATACCTTCGGGGATTTTATCCGATATATGGAGTCGCAAGGGGACAATTTTTATAGCTCTTCTTTTTAAAGGAGCTGGATTTGTTGTCTGGATTATTTGGCCTTCTTTTTACGGTTATTTGGCAGGATTTGTTCTTTGGGGAGTACAAGAGGCACTATGCTCGGGAACAACAAATGCTATGTTGTATGACGCTCTCACTATTGAAAACAAGGAAAGCCAATTCGCAAAGATCTTGGGCAGAGGCCATTTTGCATCACGTCTTGGAATAATACTGTCGGTTCTTCTGGGAGGGCTGGTTTTCTCCCGGTCGGTTACTATTACATTAGTTTGTTCGACCTTTTCAATGATTATGGCAGCTGTTTGTGTTCTGTTCATTAAAGAAAGAAGAACTATTTACACGCATGATAACAGCAATACTAGTGAGATAAGGAATCTTTTAAATACAGTAATCTCTTCATTTAAAATTTACGGGCTATACCGGTACATTTTTTTTGGCAGTTTTATCACAGTTGTGTATGGCATTCTGGACGAATATGATTTTGTCTTGGCAAGAGAGTATAACGTGCCGGTAAGTATGATCGGTTTGTGGGGCGCTGTCAGGTTTGGCTCGGAGGGGCTTGGTGCTCTTGCAGCCGAAAAGATTAATTTTATCTTTGGGTTTGATAATCATGCAAAAATGGCTGGTTGGGCCGTGGCGGGAGGAGTTCTTGTTATTCTCGGAACGCTTACCGGGGTAAAATCTCTTTTGATTGCATACTTTGTCTTCTTCTTCTTTATGGCATCTTTTGACGTACTCTATCATGCCGGGCTTCAGCAAAAGATCGATACAATCGGCAGGGCTACTATTTCATCTGTTGCATCAGCTATCTATACCGGTATCGGTATTTTGTTAGGTATTGGATTTGGTTTTGTTGCTGATTTTGTCGGGTTACGGTTCCTTTTTGTTGCCGGGGGGAGCAGCATTGTGATCTGTGCGTCTGTTTGGGTAATTGTATTAAAATTGCAAAAGAACAAACAAACGCTTTGAAGGTTTATAGTCGAATTGGTAAGTCCTAAAAACGTCACCGTCCCCAATGAAGTCATTGTCCCCAATGAAGGCCGGTTTTTGTTCATAAATTATTTGAAGCGTCATTGAAACCGGGCGATTATGTCGCAAAACATCACTCAAAGTCCCCAAAAAGAACACCGTCCCCATTAAAGGCCGTATTTTACACAATATACAGATCCTTGAAATGTCACCGTCCCCAAGTATCGACGTCACCGTCCCCAAGTATCGACGTCACCGTCCCTAATTGTTTAATTGTTAAAGACCATATTTCTTTGTATCCGGTATATTCATTTGCTCCTTTAATAAATTAGTGATTGCATTTGTGACAGTACTGTGTAACTTTATACATGCTATTAATATCAATAATTATTGAATTTATGAAGATTTAGCGATTCTCTTTGTTTCATAGCAGTTCTGTGATTAATAGCATTTTTTGTTTTCTCATGACTCCATGAGACAGCAGAGATCTCTCTGTATTTGCATCAAATAAATCTAAACGGTTCTATACACCTCAGGATACTGCGATGACGGCTCATATCTTACCAGGTAAATTACGTAATGTAATTGAATTTATTTATTATTACATAAAGTCAATGAGGCTGTACTATTCTTTTGTTACAGGAATTTCCGGATGGATTGGTCTTGAGTTTTATCAGCATATTGCGTCTGTGATCCGTACCCCATAGTGTAGACACCGGGTTAAGCTTCCGAAACTATAATAACGGAGGCATTATATGTCAAAGCAAAGAAGGAAAT
>JAFGRW010000138.1 GCA_016934935.1 Spirochaetota bacterium
CTGCGAGCTTGGCTTCCCCACTTTTAAGATAAGCAATCCAAAGAATATATCTAGTATAACATATAATATGCGAGCAGCCCAGCACCATTTAAAAAAAATGGTGCTGGACGACCAGCAAAGGAACTTGCGAAAAATTCCTTTTAGAATAGGCACTTTAATCATGTTGCCCTCTAGAACATGGTAATTTTTCGAAGTTCCCTGTACAAAAGGTAACCCAAATCAAATAAAAACAGAGTCAAAACCGAATAGAACACAATGTTTAATACCCTTTGACTCATTTTCGCGACAAGCTTCTCAAAAAGAGGCTGAAGGGCATAAATAAAGATCACTCCCCCGATACCAAAACGAATGGATGGAGAGAGGGCGATTCTTGCCTGAAAATTTATACCATACTTGGAATAGGTCTGCCAGGGCCAGCTTCCGCTTATATATTCAAGAATATAACTTGTTACAAGTTCGATAGCAGTGGCAATCAGCATACAACCGGCAAAAATTATGAATGGTTTAATAAATTTATACAGGCCTGAACTCTTGATCTTTATGATCCGTTTCAAACAAAAAATGAAAGATAGAGCCCCAACTCCGTAAATTGGACAATATGGGCCGAAAAGAACACCACGATTTGAAAACCCCCATTTGTAGACGAATACCTCAAGAATCACTTCGTATAACCAGCCCACTATGGCATACATCATAAAGTACAGGTAATATGTTTTAATATTTAAAGAATTTTCTGTTTTCATCAATGATTCCCGAAAAGAAACTCGTGACTAAATAACTATTACTCGGTTACTTATATAAATCAAGCGGAATATCCAGCTCAATTATGTTAGAGTAGACATAAATATCCGAATTTTCGATGTACAGTACAACCTGAAATTCGTAACGCCCTTTTTTAATATCAGACGGAATAAACTGGACTACGGATTCCTCAGAAAACCCATCGGCTTTTCCCTGATTGTATATTACATATTTGCCATTACTGTTTTTTTCGACCGGATTATCATCGATAAGATAGCTTTTACTTTCTTCAAATTTCTGCTGATGACCAAGTTCAATTGTGTACAGATGATTTGTATATATCTTTCCACTTTGATCCTTGAACAACAAATAAACAACAGTTTTACCGGGTTCCTCATCACTTGTATCCAGCAACGAAAGTGTAAAAAGCCCGCTCTTATTCAAAGAATTACTAACTTCAAGATCAAAGCGGTCACTGTTCGGTGAATAATTTATATTAAGGTGCTTACTACCCGGCAAAGAATTAGCATCACGATTTAAATCATTGGATCTGCATCCGAAGATAATAAATGCCAATAGTATAAACTGTAATTTTATTATTATAAATTTCAAAACCGTCTCCCTTAAGCGACATCCGAAATTTTTTAGTAATTAAAATGTTTTTTAGATATATTTTTCAAGAATGTTCTTTAACATTTTTTTTGATTTTGTTCTATAAATATAATAATCAGAGTCTATTAAAAAGGGAAATGATAGGTCCGGCATCAATGAGAGTGCTTTTCATTTAATCTGTCCTTAAGGATAACTTTATAATTTTTTGACAAATCGGATGAACCGGAACCATAATTTCCAAAAAGATCTTATCCCAGATCATAGGGACAAGTTTTAGCATCACGTTCTTTTAGATATTTATATAAAGCATTTTTTATCAATGTTGATTTGGAAATATTTTCAAGTTTAGATATTTTTTTAACTTTATTTCAAGCTCTTCGGGTAACCGTAAAGAAATCATAACTCCTCCAGAGTGTCTTACATAATGCAATACAAGATTTGATAAAGTCAAGACATATTGTATATACACTTATATATAATAGGGAGCTTCAAAACATTATCCTGTATAGAAGTCCTCTATCGAATAAATAATTTAAATCTGAAATTATTTATTATGGTCTTCATTATTTATCATAAAATTACATGTATGGGATTTTTTTTATAACGATTTAAAGAAAACTAATAGCATTTTGAAATATGCTCACACTCAATTCTGCCAAAACGATATTGAATATTCCAATAGGTATCAATAAGTCAAATTCGAGTTGCAATCTTTTAATCATTGCTGATACTTGTTTAAGCAATATGCTCTCAGGAGAATGCAGTGCATCTATTAATTCCGGGACGACATCATCTGCTCACAAATTATCAATTCCATTATCTGCACAGCATTATACACACTGGTCCGGGCAGCGAAAAAGATATTCACGGAAATATTCTGAAAGATAATAAAGTCGAAAGTATAATCTTTGCCGTTACATCGGCAAACCACCATGGCACACGACGCAATCCTCTCTCTTACGCCTTCAGAGCAATGGCTATTCGTGATTTCGGCAATAATCTTCCCATCCCAGTCTACTCTTTTGCTGTCGAAGATGCAGGGCAACGTGATGATTTCGCCCAATACACTATAAAATGTATTGCACACGCGAGTGACAATATGTTCGCTCTGACACCGGACAATTGCATCGTCATCTGTTCCACACCTGTAGCCAGTATGTACGACAGGCTTGGGTTTTCGATCCTTGGCGCAGAAAAAACCGAAACAGAGAGTTCAGATGCAATATTCCCCTGGACTTTGATGGAGAAGATAGCAAATAGCTGCGACTGGAGATCAGACAGGGAGATATTGAGATTACTGCACCCGGCCTCGTACAGACTGTTTACGCAATACCGGCTCGGTGAAAAGATCAAATTTCTATTTAACGATCCGATCATCGGCGATGATGGGGATATTACGCAAAGCCGGGATTATGCGAGCTATGTAAGGCAGATGGACGATATCGCCGACATTAAATGGCGTGATGTTGCACCTTTTGTTCAGGGCGGCCGCATAGGTGATATCGGCTGTGCCGCCGGCAGCTGGTTAAAGCATGCATGCGAGGACAAGCGTTTTCAGGAATCTGATTTCTTCGGAATAGAGATTACCCGTTCACTCTATCAGTTGTGCATACAACGTAAAGACAACAGTGAATTTACAAATCCCAACATCTGGTTTTCACAAAAGAATGCCGTCACAGGGCTAGTATTCACCGAAAATTCAATGAACACCATTCATACAAGTTCGCTGACACACGAAATAGAATCGTATGGCAGCAGAAAAGATCTGCTGGAATTTATCAAAAACCGCTTTGACGAATTGCTGCCCGGCGGAGTATGGATCAACCGTGATGTTGTAGGTCCCGAAAACGGTAACCAGCGCGTATATCTGCTGGCCAACCAGACTGATGGCACAGTCACCGATTCATTGTTTGACCTTACCGATCCGGATATAAAAACAAAACTGGACAATCTTTCCACGTACAGCCGTTTTTTGCAGTTCGCACACGATTTTCGCCAGTCAGAGGGATATGCAATCGATTTTGAAGAAATTTTATTCAACGGCAAGAAAATGTTCTCACTAAGACTTGAAGACGCTTGTGAGTTTATGATGACAAAGGACTATACCGACAACTGGCAAAGCGAGATGCACGAAACATTCTGTTTTTGGAGCTTCACTGACTGGAAAGAGGCTCTGGAAACCGCGGGATTCATTGTTCATCCGGATTCCCGGCAGTTTACCAATCAGTGGATAGCGGAGAACCGTTTTCACGATAAGGCGGAACTCTACACACCCGGGGGAGAAAGAATCGCCTATCCACCAACAACGATGATCTGTATCGCGCAAAAGCCCTTGTGAACTGCAAACATTTTGTGGATAATAAGCAATGGAAAAGGGATTTTTTCTCTTAATCAAGATGTTGCAGTTTGCTTCGAACCAGTTTTAACAACTCTGCCTGCTCATCCGGAGCATTACCTTCTGTCAGGCGTGCTGCTGCAAGAGGCAAAATCCAGTTTTCAATATCCGACCAGCGTAATCCCGAAAGTTTAAGAATTTTACTTCTGTAAGACCTGTAATATGATTTTCTTAAAATTTTTATTATTATACGTGTTAATAAACCCGCATTTGCAGGCATTGCCTTGGAATCAAGTATCAGACATGTACGTGCTATATCACAAGCAGGAGAACCACATCCGGCCGTTATCCAGTCAATAACAACCGGCCCTCTGGCAGAAAAGATAAGATTATCCGGATGAAAATCTCCATGACACAGAGAAACACCATCCGGCAATGTTTTAAGATAATTTTGCAGTTTCTCTTTTTCTTCTGATACCAGATCATCTGTCTTATCTATTGCGTGAGCTATCATTAGCTTTTGACTTTTTAAAGATTTACCGGATTTTGAATGTATCTCATTATGTTTTTCGGCCATTATCCTGCTTATTTTACCCGAAAGCCAGGGTCTGGTGCACACCATTTTTTGACCGGTTTCACCAATAAGCTTTTCAAAAATTATTCCAAATCTGTTCTCTACAGTTTTTGTTCCATATACCTTTGGAGCATTTAAAAAAAGACTGGCCACATCAGAAGAGATTCGGTATTCAGACTCCGCAGCTTTGCGGGAAAAGCTGTTTCTGAAAAGTTTAATGATTTTACCTTCTTCAAAATCATAAATTTCCGCGGTACGACCTTCATTTATCCTGGCTTTTAACACACAAACCTCTTGTTAGTACAATATTTTATTACATATAAAAAGTTTAACTTTTATACTATTATATCAATTATAAAGACTCCTGCTGCAGAACACACAAAACCTCAATTTTAAGCCGGCTTACTAACTAATCAACCTCTATACCTTCAACACCAGACCGGACATTTTGCTTTAAATTTATTAATGCCTGTTTGCCGGATACGCCGTTATACATAACATTGTACATCTCTTTAAAGAATATCTCTTCAATTAATGTTTCTCTTGGATCAAGACTGCGCGGACTGATCTTCATTGCTTCCTTAGCGTAAACTTCAAATGTGTTCTGGCCACCGCAAAAAGAATCTGAATAATCTTTGACACTACTTGCTGAGTTTTTCTTATTTGCATAAAGCGAATCGTTTTTATTTTGCATCCAGGCAAGTGTATCATCGTTGGCAGTAAACCATGAAACAAACATTCCGGCAGCTTCTTTTTTTTGTGAGCTCCTGTTAACACCGATAAAGGATCCTCCCCAGTAGTGAGATGACGGACCACTTGCGATTGCCCAGTCACCGTGAGTCTCCTTCGAATTTTTTTTAATAATATATTGCAGACCCCATTGAGGTAAGGCATAACCAAACACCTTGCCGTCTTTTGCCATATTTATAAACCAGGCCGGAGACCATTGTACAATACCGGCAGTCAGTTTCTCATTTCTCATTGTCTCGGCCATAGAAAGGGCATCAATCACCGGTCTATCTATATTAAGTCTGTTATTTATAATAAAAGGCATTGAGCGCAAACCAAGCACATATCTCTGATAATCAGAAATTCCAGCAACTATTGAAACATTGCCACCACTTTTTTTCTTGAGTTGCCGTGCTACTTCCAGAAAACTCTCCGGTGACGAAAGCATACGACTTATTTGAGAGGGATCATCCGTTCCAAGGTATTTTCTGGCGTAACTGCGGCGGTAAATAAATCCGATAGATGTTGTTTGAAATGAAGCTCCTCTAAAAATGCCTTTTGAATCGGTGCCAATGGCTGCAAGGTAGGGAACAAACTGATCGCTGTTTATAAAATAGGGTGCACCCTGTAAATCATCCCAATAAGCTGATTCGACTATTTCGCGCACCATGTTTATTTCAGAAGTGAAGATATCGGGACCATTGCCCTGTTCAAGAGCCAGCTTCAGTTTTTCAAAATATTCTTCATAATGATGTATAGTCAGGTATATGACAATATTCGGGTTCTGGCGCATAAACTCTTCAAGCGGCTCTTTGATTTCATCCGTAAAAGACCATAGTGTAAGCGAGACCGGTTTCGTTGGATATGAAGAAGCATTATCCTTACGTAACGGATTAGTACAGGTAATAACAAACAACAGACTGAACAGAGTAAGAGTTTTTTTCATTAAAAAATACCTCATTTATTTATAATTGGCATTGGATATACAATCATTAATTATTTCAACAGGGATTTAAAAAAATCACATTATCTTACTCGGGGCAAATAGTACAGTAAAGACATTTGTTTAATTTATTATAGGAAAAAATTTTACGAGCAGATTGTCATTTATTATTTTTGTCTTGTAAATATTAGGGCTGATCAGATAATTTCAGTCCAAACGCTCTGCTACTGGGGACACTTACAATGCGGAAAAGACATATTTTTAAACGACTTGATAAAATATTCAACCATTCACAGAATATCGAAATAACTGATAAAGATAAATATGTTGTTTTCAGCGATCTTCATATAGGCAATAAAAAAAGAAACGATGACTTTCTTTATAATGGAGAGGAATTCACGCGTATACTTCGTCACTATTACGCGGACAACTACAAACTTGTCCTGAATGGAGACATTGAAGAACTGATGCGCTTCAGACTCTCTTCCATCAGGAAAGCATGGCCTGAGATTTTTTTAATGTTTGAAAAATTTGAGAAGAATGATCGCCTTTATCGTATTGCCGGCAATCATGACTATTTATTCAGAACAAAACTATATCGCAAGGTCAAGGCGCGGGAGGGACTTGTTTTATCGTGTAACGGAAAGCGTATTTTTTTTCTTCATGGTCATCAGACCAATTGTCTTTACGCAAAAACATATTCGATTCTTAAATTTATATTAAGATATATCGCGAGACCTTTGAATATCAGAAATTACACTGTAGCCTTCAATAACCGGAAAAAGTTTCATATAGAAAAACTATTGTACGAGTATGCCAAAATTAGGAAAATAGCGATACTTATTGGTCATACGCACAGACCCCTTTTTGAGTCGCTTTCCAAAAGGGACACCTTAAAATACCAGATCGAAAATCTTTGCAGGCAATACAGCAAGGCTCCGAAAGCAAAACGCCCGGAGATAGCCGGCAAGATTAAAGAATTACACACCGAGCTTCAGAAGGTTGTCAACAGGCAGAAAAGTACAAACAGCCCGGGGAGTCTGTACGATATGGATAACCTTGTGCCTTGCCTCTTTAACTGCGGCAGCGGAATTGGCCGCACAGGAATTACCGGGCTGGAAATTAATAACGGCAAAATAGCTCTTGTTCACTGGCTTAACAAAAAGCAAAGCAAAAGGATAGTAACCTCAGAAGAGAAAGACATGAAAGCTGTTAAGGGATGCAAATACGCCCGGGTCTTGCTAAAAGAGGATGATCTGGATTACATTTTTACAAGAATAGAGCTTTTGTCATAAATATTTAAATATTTAATCAGGTTTTTTTATAAAAGCTTACTTTCAAGAAATATCTGTTCAACCATATCTCTTGCGACACTGCCTGACGCCTTCTTGTCCTTTATTAAACAGGCGAATGAGTAATTTCCGTTTTTACTTATAACATATCCGACAAACCAGCCAATATTGTTTCCAGAAATATCGTCGATATTTTGACCCGAACCGGTTTTACCGTATATGGCACCTTGTTCGGTTTTTTTATAAAGCATTACTTTTTCCAATATCTGTTTTGATTTATCAGCGAATTCCAATTTATTATTTACTAGTTTCTTAACAAGAATTGCCTGTTCTTTGGGCGATATCCTGATTGATTTTTTATTCGGTCTTGAAAGCCAGAAAATATCAATACCTGCAGAGATATTCCTGTCTCCGTAACCTATTTTATCAATCCACTTCTGCATATTGCTTGAACCGGTTTTAATTGCCAAAAGCTGATACGCCGGCACACAGGAACATTGAAATGCCTCAATCAATGTTAAATCTTTATTCCAGTCAGCAATAGCCCGCACTTCACCGTCCCATTTGTAAAATTGGTCTTTTTCCGAATTTATATAGTTATTCTCAACTCCGATTAAAGTGTTCCATATTTTAAAAGTTGAACAGGGCGTCGTTCTGGCGTTTGCAAGATCAGAATTGTAAACAATCTTCTTATCTGAATACAGATCAAGAAAGACGACAGTCCCTTCTATATCGGACATTTTGGCACTGACAGCACTCTGAAGACTGTTTTTGTTTGAACAGCCGTTTATTAATATTATCAGAAATAGTTGCACAATCAGAGTCTTATGGAAATTATTACTCATTTTTTAATCCTTTCAGTATGAATCAAATATTTAAAAGATTTTAAGTGTCAATGTTAAAGACAAATTGTTTTAAAGCAAAACAATTATTAAATCGTATACCAAGTCTGATTATTTTTTTTCATCTATATCAGAAATCTAACATTCTATTCAGCCGAAAGGCGTATCAATAAGCAATATAAAACTGTTTGGTAATTGTTCTATTGAAAGAATCAGTAAAATAATCCGTACTGCAGGTATGTCGTGTACAGTTTTAATGTGCAGCGAAGAAAATCCTTTTTCCTGCCACCGGCATTTGTTTATCGGAAAAAATCTTTTGAATATGGAATTGACCTTGCTCACATACGGATAGATGACGGTACAGAATCTGTTGAAAAAAAGTTGTTCAACCTGGAATCTATTAAATATTTGATCACGCTTCTGACAAAAGCACCTTCTAAAATACAGAAATGGCTAAACAGCAAGCGGTATGGATGCTAAACTCCTTACAATAATCAAATAATGTATTTTCTAATACCGATCCGTATTCTTCAGAAGTCCATTTTACAAAAAAAACGGGTATTTTTGTTTGTAAATGTTTTTTTATTGCTTATTAATTCATAATTATATAATATATTCATTAATATAAAAAA
>JAFGRW010000021.1 GCA_016934935.1 Spirochaetota bacterium
GAATTCAAAGACAAAGATTGGAATAATTATCTGCGATCGCTATCGCCGCTGTGCGGGCGGTAAATGTTTCCGAGCGATGAAAAATAAAGAAGGTGCTTTCAGCATATACACGGATACCGAAGTTGAGTTGGTTGGTTTTACAACATGCGATGGTTGCCCTGGTGGCAACATCGAATATGCAGGCGAAGAAATGGTGAAGAATGGCGCAGCGGCGATTCATTTAGCTACCGGCCTTGTGGTGGGTTATCCCCCCTGTCCCTACATCGATACGTTCAAAGCGTTTCTGGAAAAGCGCTATAAGGTGAATGTCGTTGTGGGCACGCACCCGATACCGAAAAAATATCTCGACATGCATACTAATCTTGGGACATGGAATAACTCCGCTTGGAAACCTTTTGTTGCGCCGATCATGAGCGATGAAGCAACTCGCGCAAGTTACGACTAATCATTGCCGCCGCAACGGAATTGATTTTTTAATTTATTAAGAAATTGTCTGATGATGGCAGCGGGACAAATTTGCCATAAAGAACCAACTTGGTTTTTGGTCTTTATTATCACAAAATACCCGGTGGAGAAAGTTGAACTATGTTGATTTTATGATGCCATTTTCTCTTTTTAATTTTTCTGAAATAAAGTAGGATTGCACAAAGTATCGGAAAATACCCAGTGGGTATATTAATTGTTAGCGCCAAAATAATAAATAAGGACTAATCGAAAAATGGGCATCACAGTTTCAGCGGTGTGGAAGAATATGCAGCAAGATGATTTCGAAAATCAGCCATATTTATACAACGGCGATCCTGCTTATGGCGACTTGGTTATCGATATACTAGAAGACAAATGGCTTTCGGCTCAATTCTTCTTTCGAGGTCTATCTCCTCTTCTATCATGTTGTACCCCTGAATCCAAAGAGCATGAAATCAAATGGGTAAAGCCACAGAAATTAATTCAGACGGCTGAAAATCTTCAAAAACGACTAAATGACGACTCCAACCTAATCAAGACAATTCTCAATCTTTAGCAAGCACGCCGCCGGCATCAACTCGCCAAAGGAAGAATTATCAGGGGCGCTTGACAGCGTTATTGAGGTAGCTGAATTTGTCGAAAGCAAAGGCGGTACGCACATGAGCTTCCAGATGGCGTGGTAAAAAGCGCTAACAACAAGCTCCACTTGACCGGGAATGAATTTTGTTTGACATTGAAGGCTGGGGGGTGCCCCGGCAAGTGAGCTATCACGTTATACATAAAAGACAGATCGATATGAAAAAATATGCATCAGATTTTTCACATGAAATTGGAACAATTACATCAGAGATGACATCATATGATGATAATTGTAGTTATGAAGAGATTATGGAAAAAATCAATCTGTATATTGAGCAGGTTACAGATATTCTGGATTACAAAAGAGTACCTTCAACGGAAGGTTTTATCCTTGCCGGCAAGTATCACTACACTCATGTATATATCCTTCGGTCAAAAAAAACAGAAAGACTAAAAGGCATTTCTGAAAGAGTATATATAAACAAGTGGATAGATGAAGATAAAATAGGTGATCGGAAAATAGTAGAGTCCCCATTGATTTTTGAAGATGATGACCTAATAGAAATACAAAATGTATCAACGATAATTGACATTGAAAAAATTCGAAAGAATATTTATAAGAATTTAAATAAAAAGGGTATTCAATATTGCCGTGATTATTTAGAAAAACAGTTCGAAAAGATAGATCATACTCCTTTCCATATCGTTTTAAAAATCAATATATCAAACAAAAAGGAAAAATTTAGTCAGTATTTAAATGCTTTTGTTGAAAAAGCCTTAAACCATCATAAAATTAAAGCACTTTATACTGAAATGAATGCTTTTGATATTAATACAGATGAGTGGTTTGGTGATGTATTCTCCTATAAAAAATACGGTGGATTAAAAGACTTTGATTGGCTTTCAGATTATGATTTTTCTACCAAAAATAGCTTTAAGCTAACTGGGATGAAAAAAATCAGGAATGTTTATTCAAATTATATGACATCTGATAAAATATTTTCTGTAGTCAAGGAACTTGCAGATTACATAGTCATCCTTAAATATCAAGAATTTGTAATATCCGCCTGTAAGAGCTTAAATCATAAAAATCTTCCGATTTTAATCACTGCTCATGATTATGACTTCATTTATAAGCATATGATAAAATAAATGTATGACAACGCAATGGTGCGGAAAACAACCGCTGCGCTCCTTCGTCGCTACACGGTTGATTTCCGCGCATCGCAACGTTATAAGTAAATTTAATGAATATAAATCTTAGAACATTAATAGCCGATAAGTTCAAAAATACTTCCTTGGGTTTTTTAAGAATCAAAAAAAATCTTGGTATCAATCATTTTACAGATAGTGAGACAGAAAATTTTTCAAGAAAAATCATTTTATCCACTCCTCTGCACGATATCGAAACAAATGGAAAGAATCATTATTTCAAATGTTTGGAATATAATACTATTTTGACTGTAAATTACCGATCTTTCACGATTATTACAGCGAAACAAATTGAAAAAAAGATATCCGTTTTCTGAATTATAAACAAAGACCTTATAACAAAGGGCGCTTAAGCCGCTCGCTTCGTTCCGGCTGATTTTTGGTTAACCAAAAATTTCACATGCAAATCACTAAAATATTTATCTTCGATATTTGTTTTTTACAGGCAAACTCAACAAGTTTTTATTCCCCATAATAGATAGTTTAGTTATTTATTAAAATGTGGTAAGCGATATTGCTAAAATATAACCAGGAGGTGGCTAAATGGCAGACAAGGGTACAAAGAAAAAACTAACCAAGGTAACGGGTGGAGAAAGCTCATCCGCGGCCCCGGTAAAACCATTCGTTGCCAGTGACGAAAGCAAGAAA
>JAFGRW010000022.1 GCA_016934935.1 Spirochaetota bacterium
ACATATTTTTTACGGATTTTTTTATGCCTTGTCTTCTTCCCGACCTTCTTCTCTGCCCTTGCGTTCGGCTTTGTAAAGGCTGTTTGCCTGGTCGTGTTCCGCCATCTCATGGCTTATAGCCATTAAGCGTAACTTATCGTCAGCTGTAAATTTTGAGTATTCGTTGTGGGCTTTTTTAAGCATGGGTTAGTCTTTTATTGCGGTATTCATTATATCTTCCTCTGAGCCTTCATTGATTTTATAACTAAAAACAAAAAAGATTAAAATTCAGTGAAATAACCAAAAAACAGCAAAAAAATTCCCGTTTTCACTTGTTGAATTACATATCAACAAGACAGACACACTAAAATATGGTAAAAATCATCTTAACTTGCGCTTTTTTGCCGGTTTTGTCTGAAAAAAACAGAACAGCGATTCAGCGCGATAAATCCGGCGGCAGATGCTGTTTGACAGGTCTTTGTTTAAAGACGATAATCTGACGGTGGCTGCCAGTTAAAGAAGGAGAAAAAAAGATGAAAATGGAAAAAATACTTTTAGCACTGTTATCAGTGCTGCTTGTAAGCGGGATGTTTGCCCTGACTGCCTGCGGCGGAGGAGGCGGTGGTACCGATGACAAGGATCCGGGTACTAAAGATGATCCGGGTATTACAGATGATACGGACGATAAGGATGATAAGGATGATGTTGAAGAAGAGATTGCTACTTTTAAGGTAACCTTTGAAACAAACGGAGGCGGCAGCCTTGATGTGTTAATTGTTGAAGAAGGGTCGCTTTTAACATTAAATAATACTATAGTACCCGAACCGGAAGAGGGGAAATATTTTGCGGGATGGTACAAAGATGCTGAATGTAGCGATGACCAGCTGTGGGACTTTGCTAATGACAGATTTACAGCAGATATTACATTGTATGCTAAATGGGGAGACATTAATGGTGTAACTGAATCAAAAAAATCTATATACAAGATAAGTGGAAGTTACCTTGATGAATACAATGGTTCGGACAACGTGATTGCCATTCCCAAGCAGGTTACAATTATCTACCAATTCGCATTGAAATACGTGTTTTATGTTAAATACATAATTCTTCCAGAGGGTGTTACTACCATTCGTTCAGAAGCATTTTATCAATGTCGGGACCTGGTTTCAATATATATTCCAGATTCAGTCGGGGATTTGGGTACTGACGCTTTTAATGGATGTAAAAATCTGATTTCTGTAAAATTACCAAAACAATTAAAAATGATTTCAGGCCATGCATTCGATAATTGCAGTAGCCTTACATCGGTTACAATGCCGGATTCAGAAGAATTCTATAAAATTTCAGCTAGTGCATTCTCGAGTTGCATCAGTTTAACCTCAATTAAAATTCCAGATTCAGTCACTCAGATTGGCAGTAATGCTTTTTGGGGATGCAGTAACCTTAGTGAAGTCTATCTTCCAGCCTCTCCACCGGATTTAATTAATAATAGCGATCAAATTGATGCAGCCAACAATGCATTTTATAAAAACGCGGAAGGTCGTACATTTTACGTGCCGGCAGGCAGCCTTGCTGATTACCAGGATTCTGAAAGCTGGGTCAATTATATAGGCAGTTTTGTAGAATTATCTGAATAGAATCGTCAGTTAACACCAGTTATTCTCAATAAGTGCTATCGCTTTTATTGAGAATAACTGGTCGTCCATGGCCGATATTAATATAAAATTAGGAGTAAAGTATGGAAAAAAATAAAACAGAACCACAAGTAATGAAAATGTGTGTTGCGATTACAACTGACGATTTTCAGCGATTATCAGAATTTTACCGGGTGGGTTTAGGTTTGGAACCAACAGAAGATTGGGGAGATGAAGGTGGCCGTAATTATGTTGTAGAAATGGGAACTGCTATTTTTGAAGTTGTAGACGAGAAACAGGCAAATACACTTGATCAAATTGAAGTTGGAGAAAGAGTAAGCGGTAAACTTCGTTTCGCATTAGAAGTGCCAAACCTTGATGCAGCAGTAAATCGCTTAGTCGAATATGGAGCTAAAATGATTCAGTCTCCGAAGGAAGTGCCCTGGGGAGACCGAATCGCAAGATTTATTGATCCTGAAGGAATTCACCTTACTTTCTTTGAGAGGAAAAAGTAATTTATTAACAAGCAATCATTAAGTGAGTTCAAAAGATCGTCTCAGAGATAAATCAGGTGAGTCGATTATAATTTTATCAAACTTTGACCGTTAGCCATCCATAACTCACTATTTTGTTGCGTGTCTGCGCTTACTGCCAGTAACAAGAAATATGTGATTACGGGCTAAAGCCCTCCACCCAAATTGCCTTTGACAAATATCTGATAAATTGTGATACAATTTACTGATATTTGTCAACCCCTTCGGGGTACCAGGCAAATTCGCATATTTCTGGAACGTTGAACTGAAACCGCTTTCTCCGGCAACTGAAAGCCGCTGGGCAATACAGATATAATCTACCTCACAAACTCATTAGTCGTCACGTATGCATTCTGAGCGGCTTATTTTTTTTCACAACTCTATTACGACAAAAAAATCACATTCCCGGTTGTTGATATGTAATTCAACAAGACAGCCCCTCAAAAATATGGTAAAAATACGTAAAATCAATAACAGGAGTGTTATTCTAATGATAGTAAAACGTCTAACAGGATTATTGGCGCTTTTTTGCGTTATCAGCATTATTACTTTATCCGGCTGCGATGCGGGGGATACAGACGGCAGCAAACCGGATTCTTCAACCGCTGAAACGGATGATATTGAGAACGAAGATGACAACAGTTCTTCAAATGAAAATGACAATACCGGAGATAATACCGGGAATAATGGTTCAACAGATCAGCAAAATGGTGACGGCGATTCAAATCCGGATCAGCAGATCGACAATACACCCGATACGGCCGTACCGGTTCCGGGCGAAAGCGGGACAATTCATATTTCATCAAAAACGCTTTTTTCCGTTGTATTGAGCTGGTATCCGGCCGCAGACAACAGAACAAAAACAGAAGATCTGGAGTACAAGGTTCTTGTATCCACAAGTGACAGTATCACAAATATTGAACAGATAAACTTAAATGACGGCACGTACTTAGTTCTCATGGACTGGGAGAAAGAAGTTAACACAATAACCGTAACAGAACTGCAACCCGGTACGACGTATTATTTTAATCTTCTGGTGCGTGATGAAGCGGGAAATGTTTCTGTGTATCAGTGTATATCAGACAATACGCTTAAAGATCAGCCGCCGACACCAGGCAGCTGCAACCTGGATAAAGCAGGAATATACAGTTTAAGCTTTAACTGGACACCTGCGAAAGATGATGTTACTGATGAAACAGAAATAGAATATCTAACCCTACTGTCAGAATCTTCTCTGCTTGAAAAAGTAAATTTTCAAAATATATTTAAGACAGCCCCAACGTATGACGAAGTTCAACAGTATTGCGGTGAACAATTTTCAGGCGCGGTGACTGTGACAACCCCGTGGAACAGTCAAATATCCGGCACCCGGATTGATGATCTGTGTCCTGAAACCGATTACTGTTTTGTTGTTCTGGTGAAAGACCAGGCTGGTAACTTCTCACAGTATACGCCCGTTCATTCCGTGACCGGCACAGACCATGCACCCGTTCCGGGAGCAAACGGTGTTTTCCGGGCGTACATCAAGACAGCTGATAGTTTGTCTATCATATGGGACGCTGCTGAAGATGATACTCCACCCGAAGAACTGGAATACAAAATCATTGCGTCGTCGATGAGCGGTCTGTTAACACTTGATGCGGTTAAACCGGACGAAGAAGGATTTTTCGTGTGCAAAGATTGGACCCGGGGTATAAATTCATGCAGGATATCATTCCCGCAATTCATGGAGTACACTGTAAATATTCTTGTTCGTGACAGGGGCGGCAATATTTCCATTTATCAGCCTATCAAAGAAATACTATCGTATCCGTTGGGTGATGTCAATAACGATCAGCTTTTATCAGCCACAGATACAAAAATGATTACAAGATATGACGCGGGTCTTGGATCACCGCTTGAACTTCCCCTTGCAAATACCAACGGTGATTTCTCGGTAAATATTGTGGATGCCCTGGTGTTACAGCAGTATCTTGGCGCAAAAATCAGTTCATTGGGTGATAACCCGGTAACAATCGTCAAACCGCTAAACGCGCAGACCGGCACGATTGCTCTGGTTTCTGATAATGCGCAGGTTTCTGCTGGGGAGCGCATTAATTATGATATTTACATGGATTGCGGTGATCAGAAAATAGGCGCGTTTAAAATGGTTATCACCTTTGATCCCGAAATTCTCGAAATCAGTGCAGGCGGCATACAAATAAATTACAGCAATTTTTCGTTTGTATTGAGTTATCCGAATTTTCGAAATTTGGAAGAAGGAACAATATTAGTAAACGGATTGGCACCTGAAGGTTTTGAAGTTGATAAATCACTTCCCATAATGAGTATTAGTGCCGTATCAAAAGAACCCGGTAAAGCTGTCATGTCTGCCGGAAATGTTATTCTTATTGATGAAAAACTGCAGACAATCGGCGATCATCAGAATGAACGTTTTGAGTGTTCAGTAACAATAGGCGAATAAGAGTACAGTGTGATTTACTTTTCCCGGGAGTGATCTTGACAATAAAATTACTCCCGGGATAAAAAGGGATATTATATGACCATCTATGATGTTCTGACAGGATTTTTTTTGACTAAAGGCATAACATTAACGCGCTATTTTTCAAAAAAAAATAAAAATATTCAAAATAATATTATTAATGTATGCATATTAAACACATCGTATAAAGAAGAGAGCCGGATGCCCGGCTGCTTAAGCATACTGGATTAGAAAATAAAATCGGGTTACCTGAAAACACCTAGGGGTATTGGCAAAAAGTTCTTTATAAGGGACAAATTGGCTATGTCTTTGACGGTTTTATGAGTCGTTTTCCGGCACCAGAATATGATAATATTCCGGAGTATATAGAAAAGCAGCTTCATAAAGACCGTTTCACCGGTCGCGTTCCGCTATTTCATGGCTTATGGCCATTAATCGTAACTTTTCGTCAGCTGTTAATTTTGAGTATTCGTTGTGGACTTTTTTAAGCATGGGTTAGTCTTTTATTACGGTATTTATTATATCTTCCTCTGAGCTTTCATTGATTTTATAACTAAAAACAAAAAAGATTAAAATTCAGTGAAATAACCAAAAAACAGCAAAAAAATCCCCGTTATCACTTGTTGAATTACATATCAACAAGACAGACACACCAAAATATGGTAAAAATCATCTGAAATTGCGCTTTTTTGCCGGTTTTGTC
>JAFGRW010000003.1 GCA_016934935.1 Spirochaetota bacterium
AACGGTGGCGCCTGGTCCGGACCTATTTTTTCCGGTTCTTACACAACTGAATATGAAAAGACCTTTACAGTTGTCTTTGACGACTACACAGACTCAAACGGTCTTTCAATAATTTCCGGTACAATTGATTATGATTTTACGGATTACAGCAGTTCAGGTTACCACCTGATCATTGAAGTGAGTGGAGAAACCGACATTGAAGTAGCCTGTCAAAATGGCGCATACAAAATCGAAGATACACTTTCAAATCTGTTAATGGGCGACACATCTGATAACCAATATATGATCTGGGCTGCTTTTTACAATTCTGAAGGTGTTTCATACTCTGTCGATACCTGGCTGTAGAAAACAGCCGGAAGCAGCCGAATATCTGTATAAACTGTTCTGGAATTGGCTTTTTAGATGCCGGCTCCGGAACAGTTTTTCTCTGTAACACAATCCATTATTTAATTCAAAGTATTGGGGACACTGCAGAATATTAATCAGATTTAAACCACATCCATATCTTTCAATTTACGCCACAGCGTGGAAGCATTAATACCCAATTGCCTTGCGGTTTCGGTGCGGTTGCCGCTGTTTGCTTTTAAAACTCTCAAAATATGCCGGTTTTGAACATGATCAAGCCGAAGATCCTCCTCATCACTTGCAGAAACAATATCAGACGGTAAATCAGAACTCTCAATTCTGTCAGATCGACTCATCACATACGCGTATTCAATAATGTTTTCAAGTTCTCTGACGTTTCCTGGAAAATCGTATGCCATTAACCTCGCCTTGACCTCTCCCGAAAGAGTCTTGTTACCCTTACCTCTCATTAATTGCAAACGAGCAAGTATGGAGTCAGCCAAGAGAGGAATATCCTCTCTTCGCGATCTTAGTGGAGGAATATCAATTCTAATAACCGCGATGCGATAATAGAGATCTTCCCGAAACTCGCTGTTTGCAATTCCCGAAGACAGATCCTTATTAGTAGCCGCGATAATACGGACATCGGCTCTTCTGGTAATATTACTGCCGACCGGCTCGTAATCCCTGAACTGCAAAAAACGCAACAACTTCACCTGAATAGAAGGAGGAATATCTCCAATCTCATCCAGAAAAAGAGTCCCGCCCTCCGCTTCTGCGATACGTCCCGGCTTATCTCTATTTGCTCCTGTAAAAGCTCCTTTTACATATCCAAAGAGCTCCGACTCCAAAAGCTGTTCCGGCAAAGCAGCAGCATGCAAGGCAACAAATTTTTTATCAGTTCTAAAAGACCTGCAGTGCAGCGCCCTTGCAAAGAGCTCCTTACCAGTACCGCTTTCACCGGTAATCAACACAGTAGATTCACTCTCGGCAATATCAGGCATAATCTCAAAAAGTGCATGCATCCGGCTATTTTTGCTTATAATATCTTCAAAGGTATAGTTTTCCAAAACCGCTTTACGTAAATTTTCCACTATACTCATATCACGAAAAATTTCTACACCTGCGACTACGTCTCCCTTATTATCCCTGATTACCGATGTCGAAACCGATAGCGGTACTCGATTACCATCCTCTTTTACAAAATAAACCTCTCTGTTTATTATCGGTTTATCCGAATCTATAGTCTCTCTTAACACACAGGATGTTTCACAAACAGAGGCGTGGAAAACCTCATGACAGCGTCTTCCAATTGCGTCACTTTCTTCAATATCAAGTATATCCAAAGCAGCACGATTAATCATAATAATTCTGAAATCGGCATCAATACAAAAAAGTCCATCCGCGATTGAATCAAGAAGTATTTCAGCAGGTATACCATCGGGAAGTTTCATTGAGAAATCTCCCGTAATGCATTTTGTAATAATTCACGTTCTTCATCATCGGCCACCTCATCCAACGAGTCAACAAGCATCGACCGAACTCTCTTATCTCCAATCTTTCTAAGTGCCTCATATACTGCTATTCTAATATCGCGGTCTTTATGCTTTAAATAACTGCTAACAACATTAGATGACTCTTTATCTTCAATTTCGCCTAACGCATAAACACTGCATAAAATTATTTCCTCATCGTCCGTTTTTTTCAACAAATCACGAATCACAGGAGCCAGGCCGGGATTGGCGCATTCAGCAGCAGTTTCAAGCAGGACAGGTAAATCACTACTATTCGCCTTTTTTATATAATCACTAATTTCTGTGATTTTATCAGACAAGGTTTCAACCGCAACAGCTATTAATGAGGTTCGAACCAACTCATTTTTAATATCCTGATTAGTTAGAGCTTCTAAAGCCTTTCTGCCGGCAGCCTCACCAGAACGACACAGTAATTTTTCAGCTGATCGTTTAAGATGAAGATCAGCAACCGAAAGAAGGCCAACAAGAATATCAAGCATACTCACTGGCGCATAATCTATCATATCCAAAAAACCGCGCTTAAGCTCATTTGGCAGTTCCTGCAAATATGCCAGCCAGACTTCTGTCTTGTCAGGATAATTATCCCCAGTTACACGCTCAAATATTTTTTCACATAAAATTTCGTCAGACCGGTCTATAAAATGCAACAATCCCAAAGCCGTTTTTTTATCTTTTATCTGTACAAGATTCCATTCATTAAAAACAGCGTAAAAGAGCATCTGATCGGCATTGTCGGTAAACTTATAAGAAATATCGCGTAAGTATGCGGCAGCTTGTACTCGTATAGAAATTTCATCATCGTATAACAGCTCACAGTAAATATCGCTGTTTCCACTCAAATCTATAGCAGCAATAGCTCTTAAAGATTCGAAACGGCAATGTGATGATCTTTGTCTAACTTTGCTACGCAATACCGGTAATGACTCGGAAGACCCAATATCACCAAGAGCCTTTGCAAAAATAGTGTTATCACTCTCTTCAAGAAGAAACATAAAAAGAGGAAGAGCCTCTTTATCTTTAGTATGACCGAGTGCGCTTACAACATTGTACCTGATCATTCCATTTTCATCATAAACACTGTTAATTAAAAAACGAGTAGCTTCCGAGCCAATAGCAGCAAAAGCTTCGGCAAGAGCCGCCTTTTCATTTATTGCAAGATCATTTCGCGAGATTAGTATGTCCAGCAGGCAAGTAATTGTATTGGATGATTTAATTGCGGCCAACCGCGATACTGACCTGATAAATTTATCACCTTTGGAGTGTTCCAGACGATTATAATACCACTGAGCTCGAATACGGTTAAACATCACCCTCATCCTGATCAGAAGCGAGCTTATTACTTAAATCGGCTCCACATTCTGAAAGTCTCTGATCAATATTTTCAAGACGCTCAATAAGATGAGCAATACTCTTCTCCAGGCGGGTTCTCTCTTTCATAAGGACTTCGAGCTCATCCTGTTTCTGCAGTTTATACTTATCGGGGTTAATTACCTCCGCTTTTACCATCGGCTCGGTCATCCCTTTCTGGAACCCGGCCAATGCACGACGGCGCAGGTCATCGTCATCAATTCGTGCAACAAGCTTCATATTATCGATACCAATCTCACTGGTCACATTATGCTGAAAAGCTTTAATCAGAGCCTTCGCCTCTTGCCGTTTGATGCCCAGCTCCCGATCCAGATAATCTTCGAAACTGGCTTGTGTCTCCATACATAAAGACATTGCCTCTAACAGCATATTGCCAAAATTTTTCATTAACTCGGCGTTTTGGCCAAGATAATCATTCCTGATTTTTTTTGTGAGCTCCACAAATCTGCTGTCTGTTTTAAATAATGAATTATAAATACCCTTTTTCTCGGCATCAAAGAGCAGTGAATGGAAAAGATTCCAAAACAGGGTTGTGTGGGATTTTGAAGAAATCGTTCCGGATGACTCTGTAAATTGAACATGGTGGGCAAACTCATGAATCGCGGTATATATAAGCCGGTTCTCTGATTCGAAGTTTTTATTGTGAATAATAATTTCACAACTGTCAGGCTTATACAGGCCATCCACTTTGCCAGATTTTTTACCTGATAATATTACTGTAAAATCTGCTACATCACTCTTCAGCTGCAGCAGCTTGTTTTTTATCTCTTGCTGGTTCATAATTTCCCGACTCTATCCTTCCGGCACCGGCTATCGAAGTTGATATTTTTGGTGTACCATTGTACTTTACATTACCATGCCCGGATATTGTAACGTCAAGAAATTCTTTTACCCCAATCTCACTTTTGGTAAAGCCTGTGCTCTTAATCACGGCTTTTTCTGCGATAAAATCTCGAGCTCTTAACTCGGTTTTTCCCTTGATTTCAGCTTCGAGAACAGAAGCCTCACCGTTTAGTACTACTACTGAATTTCCACCTGCTTTAATTGTAAGATTGTTTACATCAACATATACCTCAGCTGCAGTCGCGCCTTTACTTTCAATTGTGATTTGATTGCCGGTAAAGGTATTTCCCATTTTTACGATTGCGGCTCCCTCTACACCAAGATAGCTTAGTTGAGGCAACTCTATAGTGAATTCAGGTATAAAATCCGAAGATAAATTTTCCAGATAGCTTATAGTCAATACTCCTTTTCTTACCGTTACATCAATAATATCAAGCACGTACTCGGGTGCTTTTGCTTTAAAAACAAACTGATCGCCCTGTTTTAAATATATTATGCCCTTTCCCTCAAGAGATACACCGTTAAACCCGGTATAAGGGCGTTCAACTGTTACGATATTTCCCGATTTATATCGGTTATTTTCGCAAGACGACATAAAAAGAACAATAAATATAATGCCAATAATATATTTTCTCATTTCCCCCTCCTGAACCAACCTAGAAGAACTTTTTAGCTCTGCAGAAAAGTATTCTGTAGAATTGCAGATATTATCTATTATCGCTTAATACAACAAGAGAGTGGTGACAAAACGCTACTTTTTGCTTTTTTTATGTTCAAAAAACAGTGAATGTTGTCTGTTGCGGGCGCCTTTATCTTTTTCAACAAAGACCTTTTTACCAGTCAAAGGGTCATACCCCGTATAGTAGACAGCCGAAGAGAGAGTCAAAGGAAGAGGAAAAAAGGATTGGACCTGTTTTGGTACATAACCAAAAAGTTTCTTAACATTATCACGGGATCGTATCATTGATGCATGGCTTGAGCCTGGATGATTAGACATAAGATATGGAACTAAAAAATATTTAACACCTCGCTTTTTACATATCTTGCTGAAAAACATAACAAAATCGGCCAAAGGGACAAGAGGAACCTTTCGCATTACATGCAACACTTCCGGTTCAGTATGTTCTGGAGCAATTTTAAGTTGTCCTCCCACATAGTTTACTATAAAATCCTCCAGGCCTTCTTTGTAATCACTATAAAAAAGATCATAGCGAACACCCGAACCTATAGAAATCTTTTTTACACCGGGAATTTTTCTGCAATGCTCAAGCAGTTTAAGATATTTTTTTGTCTCTACAACAAGAGAAGGACAACGATTAGGATAAAGACAACTCTCACGGGTACACTGCCAATTAGAGCGACAGCTCACTGCATACATATTGGCTGTAGGGCCGCCGACATCCGAGACATGACCCTTGAAATTCTTATCGCGTGTAAGAGTTTCAATCTCTTGAATAATACTCTTTTCGCTTCTGCTGACGACTCGTCGACCTTGATGAAGAGCAATTGAACAAAACGCGCAACCTGAAACACAGCCTCGATGAGAATTTATTGAATTTTGAATCATATTAAATGCATCTATCTTGCGGTTTAAGTATTTTGGTGCAGGGCTGTATTTATAGGGCAATTCATATACAGTATCCAATTCATCCCCTGTCATTTTATAAGGGGGATACTGAAGAAGAAAGCGTCCTCCACTGCCTTGCACAAAGACAGTCTCTAGAGAGAGATATATGGTTTTAAAAAAAACACCATACAGTTTTTTAGATTCAGTATCACCGGCCGTTAGAGTTTCCTCGTCCGGTAAAACTTTGTATTTTTTTAAATCATCTGGTAACTCTTTGCGTACAATTACAGTTCCAGGTATGCCCTCGATCGCTATACCCTTTTTAATTCTATTGGCAACCTCTTTAACAGCATATTCTCCCATACCGTAGATGAGTATGTCTGCCCGCGAATCCAGCAAAATGGAACGCCTTATTTTATTATCAACAAAGTCATAATGGGCAAGCCGTCGCATCGAAGCCTCGATACCACCGATCACTATCGGAATTCCCTTATAAAGAGATCGTATACAATTACAATAAGATATTAAAGATCGCAAGGGGCGTTCAATCTCCGTTTCTGGGCGAAAAGGATCATCATTACGAACTTTAAGAAACGAGGTGTACCTCATCATGACAGAATCTACATTACCACCTGTTACCGCAAAAAACAACCTGGGAGCTCCAAAGAGAGTAAAAGAAGATGTATCTTTTACATCGGGCATATCGCAAATAGCTACCCGGTATCCCTGCTGCTCAAGAACACGCCCGATTACTGCTGCCCCGAATGAGGGATGATCAATATAAGCATCTCCGGTAACCAATACAATATCTACATAATCCCACCCCCTGTTTTTTACTTCTTCGGGGGTGGAGGGTAAAAAATCACTCATTGATAGTTACAATCCTGTTAATAGCTGAAAAAACAGCATCAACTGCAGCCTGGTTTACATTGGGATCAACACCGGCTCCAATTACTATATCCGATCCACAGATAATTTTTACGAAACAGACAGCCTGCGCGTCGGCACTATGGCCAGTGGAATCTTCATAATAGTCATCCAATACGAAATCTGGAAGCTCGGGAACCATTCGCAAAGCCGAAACCAAGGCCGATATTGGTCCGTTTCCAGATGCCTTTAAACGCAAATTTTTCCCTTCAAGATCAATATCCAACTCACCGTTTATTACCCTTGGATTTGTTTCGTCGGGACGGGGCCAATAATTATTCAGTTTAACAAGTGTACATGGCTTAAGATAAGTTTGCTCGAACAAATCCCAAAGTTCCTCTGATGACAATTCACGAGCCTGTGTGTCAGCATAGTGCTGAACAGTAGAAGCAAAGTCAATCTGAGCCCACTTTGGCATATCAATATTATAACTGCTCTTCATAACAAAGGCTATGCCGCCTTTACCTGATTGGCTGTTAATTCGAATGAATTTTTCAAAACTACGCCCCAGCGAATTAGGATCGACATGAAGATAAGGAATCTTCCATCCGCCAAAAGTATCTATTAATTCATTTTTTTTGCTGAATCCTTTGTTAATAGCATCCTGATGTGAACCTGAAAAAGCCGTAAACACCAACTGGCCTGAATACGGTTGTCGTGCATGCACTGGCATATCCGTTACTCTTTCAACGATGGATGTAATCCTGTCCAGTTTTGAAAAATCAAGGCCTGTATTCACACCAAGATATTCCAGGTTTAAAGCAATAGTAACAAGATCAAGATTACCTGTTCTTTCACCATGTCCAAAAAGAGTACCCTCGACCCTTTGAGCTCCAGCCATAAGTGCCAATGTAGAAGCAGCTACTGCACAGCCCATATCATTATGCACGTGAACAGAAACCACAGTTTTTTCCGGATATTTGTTACGACGCATAAATACTTCAATCATATCGGCATATTCATTTGGAAGTCGCCGTTCGACCGTCATTGGCAAATTCAAAATTACTTTTTCACCCTCTTCCGGATTCCACTCTTCGACAACGGCATGACACACATCCAAAGCGAAATCTATATCTGTATCAGAAAATTCTTCCGGAGAAAACTCAAGTCCGACAACACTTCCCTCTTTTTTTAACTGTTGAACCCCTTTTTTTATAAGAGAACAGCCTTCTACTGCTGTCTTCATCACATCTTCACGTGTCATCCCGAATACATGTTTCATATGCAGCTCACTTGTAGCTATATATTGATGAACAACCGCTCTTGGTGCACCTCTAAGCGCTTCAATTGTCCGCTCTATCAGATGCTTGCGCGACTGAACAAGCACAGAAATAGTAACATCTTCAGGAATAAGATTCTGCTCTATTATATCACGGCAAAACTGAAAATCATCTTCGGAAGCGGAAGGAAAACCAATTTCAATCTGTTTAAACCCGATATCCAACAGCAACTTGAAATATTCCATTTTCTGTTCCGGTGTCATTGGATTAGGCAAGGCCTGATTTCCATCACGAAGATCAACAGCGCACCATTCCGGTGACACCGTGATTTTGGCTGAAGGCCATATCCGGTTTTCATTATCAATTTTTCTCATTGCTGCATAACGGGCTTTCATAGTATTCTCCTTACATTTTCCGGATAACCGCCAAAGCGGCAGTCTAAATATAAAAAAACCGCCGCTTCCGCGACGGTTTCCGATTTCTTATAAATTTTTGAGCGTATCAGATCACCACCGCGGGAATATTTAGATTCTCGAGCAAGAGCAAAGACAGTGAGCTGGTAACTTGTTTTTTCATAACTTGTCATATACTAATTTTGCACATAAATGTCAATAATAATTAAATACTCTTATTGTTTTCAGGCTGGATTTTGCACTATTTAATGTATTTACTTTTCTATAACACTATGTTCATCCCCTCTTATTCGCGAACTGTAACCAACAACTTAATTCCAACAAGGGGATAATATCATAGTTTTATGTAATTGACGGTTTACAGCATGCCATGATTATAGTGACCTTTGTGTTTTATCCACATCAAATATAGTTTTTAACACTCAATAATCTGGAGAATATTAATGGAAAATAGCCCCCGGCTTTACGTTATTGCGACTCCTATAGGTAATCTGAAAGATATAACACTCCGTGCACTGGAAGTACTTAAAGAAGAAGTAAGTATTCTTTTTTGCGAAGATACCCGTGTATCTGCCCGACTGCTATCTCACTATGGAATACATCTCCAATTGATATCTCTTCATGCTCACTCAACAAATAAACCTATTGATAATGCCATTAAAGCACTTAAAGAAGGCAAAACAGTTGCTTATGTTTCTGATTGTGGAACTCCTGGCATATCTGATCCCGGAAGTAAACTAGTAGAGGCTGTTTCTGATGCAGGATTCACGGTAACACCGCTTCCTGGAGCATCTGCTGTAACATCGCTTATATCTGTATCTGGTTTTAGCGGGAAACAGTTTATTTTTGCAGGTTTTATAAGCAAAAAACCTGGGCGACGAATAAACGAACTCACTGAACTTAAAAAATTTGACGGTACAATCGTAATTTATGAATCACCACATCGCATAAAAAAGACATTAGAGGCAATTTGTGAAGTTTTTCCGGATACATCCATAACAATCGGGAGAGAGATTACTAAAAAATTTGAAGAGATAATCAGAACAAACAGCGCCAATATGCGTTTTTTATTAGATAATTTAACAGAAAAAGGTGAATTTTCTATTGCAATTCATAACAAACTATGATATTGTGTCATAAAGTTTTATTTTATTTTATACAAAATTTCCTTAATAGTTAAAGATTTGTTTTACTTTACCGATAATAGTATTAGATCAAACAAGGGTTATATAAATGGTACTCAATAAAATTGGCAATATAAACAAGATTTTCGAAACAAAAAAATCAAATTCGGTCAATAAAGCCAACACAACCGGTTCTTCGTCTGACTCTATTCAACTTTCAACCGAAGGCCTTAAAGCTGCAGAAGAGGCCAAAACTCTTCAGATGGTCAGAGAAACACCTGATGTGCGCCGCGAAAAGGTAGAAGCGATAAAAAAACAGATGCAGGACGGCACATACGACCGCCATCTTGATGACAAGGTTCTTGGTCTTGTGGCCGGCAAATTGTTAAACGGTATTTTCAGCGAATAACACCGTTTGTATGTGACGGTTTATGATACAAAAGCGGTATATCTATGCCGCTTTTTTTTGTAAAAGAATATGAAAAAATCACCTTAAACATTTAACAGGAACAGCGCGCATATGATATATCCTGATTTTCATCTTCCGACCAGATTGTATCTTCAGCCCGATATTATAAAGAATGTCGGTGAAATAATAGCGTCAAGAAATGCCCACCGTGCTCTTATTATTACTTCATCCGATGACTACGAAAAATATGAGAACATCATTGAGTTTATTGTAGAAAATCTGAACGCAAATGGTGTTATCAGCATTATTTATGATGAAATCCCAGGTAAAGCTAATAACGAATATATCGACTCCGCAGTATATTACGCAAAAAAGACAAATACTGATATTATTATTGGTGTTGGCCTGATTGAAAGCCTGAACAGCGCGAAAGCTATCGCCATGCTTGCGAACAACTACTATTTTTGTGATGATATTTTCGAGTATCCTAAAGTAAACGATCCAATCCCTTATGCTCTTATCCCCTTTATGCCCTCAATAGGCCTTGAGATTGTACCCTGTTTTTACATGCCCGATATTCATAGAAATCTGAAAAGAATCTACTACAACAATAAACTTTATCCCGATCTGACAATAATTGACCCACTTCTTTCGCTTCAGGCCGAAGATTCAGATTTCGCGAACGCAAGCGTTGCAGCGCTATCAATCGCAGTTGAATCACTTATATCACAAACAACAAGCGATATTACAAATACCTATGCCCTGAAAGCCGTAGACCTCACCTACCGGAATCTTGCAGCAGCTTTCAGAGATCCCGATAATACAAGCTATCGAGCGCCACTTGCACTTGCATCTGTACTCAGCGGAATATCATTAACAACATCATTTATGTCCATAACCTTTGCTATATCACTTGCACTCTCTTCTTATACTCCTATACCACTCTCCAAAAGCATGGGCATACTGTTACCACATATTATGGAATACAACCTGACAACATCCACTAACAAATATGTACAGATCGCGCGCATAATGGACGAAGATGTTCATGATATCACAATTATTGAAGCTGCAATTAAAGCTATCGAGGCTGTCAGAAAAATCACATTGGATGTAGAAATACCACAAAGATTGAGTGAATTTGAAATATCAAAAACACTTTTAAGTAAAGTCAGCGAACTTGCTCAAACCTATCCATTTATCAAGAACGCACCAAGAACACTAAACAAAGACGAGTTGGAAACAATACTGGTAGCGGCGTTTTAAACCGCTTTCATTCATTTATTTGCCCGGTATGGAACTGAGCTCTTCGTGTGAGAAAATCTGGTCAATATCCAGAATTACAACAAATCCAGAATCAACTTTGGCAATTCCAACTATATACTTGCCCGAAATTCCACGAACTATTGGCGGTGGCGGCTCAATATCTTTTGAGTCAATTCTCACAACATGGCTAACAGAGTCTATAGCCAGTCCGACTTTTTTCCCCTGTATATCAACAACTATAGCTCGAAGATTCTTGTGATCACTAACTTCTTTTATACCAAATTTATTGGAAAGATTAATAATCGGTATTACCTGTCCACGCAGATCAATCATACCGATTATAAACGAAGCAGATTTTGGTAACTTTGTAACCTTAGGAAGTTTCAATATCTCTTGAACTTTTAGAATTTCCAACCCATATTCTTCTTCACCGATCTTGAAACATACAACCTGCAAAGAAGTTGTCTCTTTCTTTTGCATATCTCTAAGCATAAACACCACCTGTATTACAGTAAGGAGACATCGATTATTTACAATGCCCCAGGAAAGTTGTTCTTAATTATCAGCAATTAATAAAAAAGCCGTTAACAGATTCTCATAGTAATCATACCAAAGCAATAATTCAAGCATAAATTAATTGAATATGTATTTAGCAGAACAAAAGCAGCTAATTTATATAGTAACCATATATAAACAATCCAACTCCTGTAATTAGAAAAATAATTATTTTGAAAAATATTGGTTCTCGCTCTCTCAAAAAAATATCAATTAATCCAAGCGATATACCATAAATTGCCAAGAACCCTCCCAAAACCTGGTAATTGAAGATATAATAATAAATTGCGAGCGATACAGCAGCACCTGCCCCCATATCCATAAAATCCTTGAAGCCTATCCCCTTACCCGGATCAAAATCACCCAAAAATGGATCCCTATCAATCTTTTCCTGTTTAAAATACCTCTGGCGGGTTTTTTCCAGTTTTTGCCGTTTTAACTTCTCCTTTAGTTCTTTTGAATAATCAGCTAAACCATAATTCTTACCCATTAAACGAAGAACTTCTTTATTCGGCAGTGAAACAAAAAGTGGCGCCAGAGCGGAAAATTTGGCTGTTAACGAGGTTGTCCTTCCGGAAGTCATATTACGTTCAGATGTAACATCGCCCTTTTCAATAACAGAATAGTATGCAATACCACCCTCATCGGCTGATTCATAAAAAATACGTACTTTTTGAGACTTTGTGTTATAATCTACACGGATATAGTTCCCATCAGGATCATTATAGTAAAAAGCACGCTGGTACCCTTTAATCTCGGAAGGTCTTCTTTTCCAATAGACGCCGGTTGAGGCAGTACTGTCGCCGACAAGCTGATTTGCCCTTGCCCTGTTGCTTGATCCCCTCATGTGTTCCCCTTAAATCCGTTGTTTCATAAATTCAACAAAAAAGCTGTCCGATTTGGACAGCTTCTCTAAAGATATTCCTGTTTGAAATCAAACAAAGAACCGAGTAACAAACAGGTTATATATTACTTCTTCTTATGACGATTTTGTCTTCTGCGCTTTTTTCTTTTATGATTAGCTATCTTTTGACGCTTTTTCTTTTTTCCGCACGGCATCGCAAACTCCTTATTATTGATTAAAACCCGTTGAGCAAGAAAATCAGCTAGCGAAGGTTATCGACCTCACCATCTTTGTCATTGCTTTCAGGTTTATCACTTTTTTCCAATTTTTTTACATCTTTTTCAGATTCATCTATATTGTCAAGACCAAAAGCATACCCGTTAGAATTAATAGGAGCAATAATCTTAACATTTGGTGCCAATTTTTCTATATACATATACTTTAAAATATCCGGATTTGTTGAAATAATGTCCGATATTTTTTGTAAATGCTCGTAATATTTCCCTGTTTCTACACTTTTTAAATTGAGTGCATTATTGAGGTTTTCACGTTCTATCAAGTGTTTTTTTCGAAGTTCCATAAGATCGTTTCGCAAAGAAATTCCATATTCATACATCTCTCTGCCCGGTACTTGCAGAATAGTTTGAGCTTTTAACGATGTAACGTCTATTCCATACTTTATAGCCCTTTCTCTTATCCGTTTTTCTATTCTTAAAAGTATATCATCCCAATTTAAAGTAAGCTTTTCAGAATCGAAAGGGGGCTCCAGGTAAGGGCTGACAACATCCGCAAATTCAGATTTTAATTCGGATTTCAACCGGCCAACAATAGCACCCGACGGATCCTTGAGCTGAGAACTGGAAGGAACATATACCCTTGAGTCTACGGTGTAATTCAGTACAAGAGTTACCGAAACATTATATGCCGGGTCATCCAGTATATCAAGCTCTCCAATAGCGAGAGAACACTCAACTTCAAAAAAACCATCAGGTTCTATTGAATAAAATTGAACCCTGCCTGGAATTACTGCATAAGGAGCAACTATCCACCCGTTGCCCGATAGAGCAATAATCCTTTTTTCACTATTATCATATGCCACCAAAATTTGCCCTTTGGGAGCAAACTTGACAGAGCTATATGCAAAATAGCCTGCTGAGGCAAAAATCATTATAATAAAAACAAGGGCGAAAAACTTTTTCACAATAAATCACTCATCTTCGTATTTTAACGGCTTAGAAGGCATTATAGTAGAAATAGCATGTTTGTAAATAAGATTTTGCTTGGTATCAACTCTTAAAAGAACAGTAAAGTTGTCAAAAGCCTGCACCTTACCCTGAAGAGGCACACCATTAGTAAGATAAATTGTAATATCCACTTTTTCTTTTCTGGCATTATTTAAGATTTTGTCCTGAATATTAACACTCATATTAACTCCCCCTTTTTTTATCTGTATATTTGCAGCCCGACCTTTTTAAAGAAACAAAGCCACAGGAAGCAGAGCCTCTAATGGTTATCTGTTAAAAAAAACATTCATTTATAAGACTACTCAGACCCTTACGGTCTGCCATATCAAAATATTTGATAAAATCATATCGTTTCAACCAGGTTATCTGTTTTTTTGCATACTTTCTTGTCTTTTTTTTTATATCCTCTATAGCAAAATTCAGATCACACTTACTCTTAAGATAATCATATATCTGAGAATATCCAATTGAATTCATCGAATTGAGGCTTTTATCGTAACCTTTGTCTATAAGTTTCTGAACCTCATCAATAAAACCCGTTGATATCATCTGATTTACACGCTCATTTATCCGGTTATATAGTGTTTCCCGATCAATTTTTGGAGAAATAAAGATCGTTTCCTCCCCAATTCTTCCTTTTTTTTGTCCACGAAGTTCACTCATTTTTCTGCCGGTTATATAATGTACTTCGAGTGCTCGTAATATTCGCTGTGAATCGTTAGGATGTATGGCTGCTGCTGATACTGGATCAATATTGGCCAATTCATGATGTAAAGCGTTTATGCCTGAATCTTTCATTTTTTTTAACAACATATCTCTAACCAATGGATCAGAATCGGGCATTGGTGAATATCCAAAAAAATAGGTATCAAGATATAACAAAGTACCTCCTGTAAAAAGAGGTATCTTTTTTCGTTTTTGAATATCGTCAACCGCTTTATCAGCCAAAGCACAATACGTTACAAAATCAAAATGCTCATCAGGGTTAACTACATCAATAAGATGATGAGGTACCGACTTACGCTGCGAAGCATTTATCTTGCCGCTACCAATATCCAGCTCCCGATAAACCTGAACTGAATCAACAGACACGATCTCAAAAGCATCAGTGAACAGATCACAAATACATAAGGCTGCATCACTTTTACCTGAGGCCGTAGGCCCGGGAATTACAAGGGCTCTAATCTTTTTTTTCCACTCTCATTTCATTTTTTTGGTAATGTATCTCTTCATTAAGTACCAATTTAAGCACGTTTGGAACTATCTTCCAGTTAAGATCCGGTTCCGGATAGTTTTTAATTTTGTTAAGGCGCATAACCGTCATCATAGCCCCTTTAGTGAAAACAAACTTGTTTGATTCAAGCGCGTTTAACTTATCCAAAGGTATAATCATTTTTTCATCCCGTTTATCTATAAAAATTGTTTATGTCGGCATAAACATGTTTTGACCACTATAATGCTTCAAAGTTTTTTATTATCACAAATATCGCTGATTTTTTGTTTCATTCTTTCTATACGTAATTTTTCTGATCTGATTATTGATACTATATCCGAAACAGCCGTTGTAACATCATCATTTACCACCGCGTAATCGAATTCGGCGCATGATCGCATCTCAAGAATCGAAGCCTTAAGCCGTATACCAATCTGTTCGTCAGAGTCTGTTTTGCGGTTTCGTAATCGATCTTCGAGAACTTCAAGAGAAGGAGGCACTATAAATACAAAAACAGCATCCTGTATTTTTTTCCTTAAAATTGAGGCACCCTGCACATCTATGTCAAGTACAGGAATTTTTCCTTCACCCGATATCCTGTCAATCTCTTTTTTACGTGTACCATAATAATTATTGTGCACAATTGCCCATTCAAGAAAACCTTCATTTTCAATCTCATTCCTGAATGTGTCACTATCCACGAAATAGTATTCACGAGCATGTTGCTCAGTTTCTCGCCTTGGCCGGGTTGTTGAAGATATAGCAAATTCAAGCGAGCTATCTACATTAAGAAGCTCTCTGATTATTGTGGACTTACCAGCACCAGATGGAGCAGAAATTATAACTGTCATACTATTCTTCCTTACCTTGATTCATACGATTTATCAATGTTTCTGGTTGCATACCGGAAAGAATAATATGATTACTGTCCATAATCACAATAGAACGAGTTTTTCTACCATGTGTAGCATCGATCAGCATCCGGGTATCACGCGCCTCTTCTCTGATTCTCTTGCCCGATGCCGATGACGGCGAAACAATAGCAACGACACGATTAAGAGCAACCGCATTACCAAACCCTATATTTATCAGCTGACTTTTCATACCACATTCCTGCACTGTTCACGAATTTTATCAATTAAATTCTTAACATCAACTACGCAATGCGCTACATCTGAACGATTTGATTTTGAAGCGATGGTATTAATTTCACGAAACATCTCCTGAGCAATAAAATCAAGTTTTTTACCTATCGGACCTTTTTCAGAACATGTATTTTTAAACTTAGCCATATGATCCTTTAACCGTGACAACTCCTCATTTATATCAAGCCGATCAGATAACAGAGCAAATTCCGTATACAATCTTTGCGTATCAGCACCCTCTCCAACAAGCCCCGATACTCGCTCTTTTAATTTTTGATATTGATCTAGAGCGCTATTTTTTGTAAGTTTTGTGATTTTTTGAACATTAACGCCTATATTCTTAATAGACAAGAGTATATCTTTTTCAATTGATTTACCCTCTTCCCGGCGCATCTTGACCGCATTTTTAAGTGCCTTATGATATGCTACTGTTAGTTTCTCAAATGAAGACGGAGTTATTGACGTTCTTCCTTTTGCTACAACACCATCAAACCCCAGTATTGCATCAATATTGAACTTTCTATCACCAATTATTTTACTTTCTACTGTTAAAAGTTGATCGTAATATGCCTTGATAAGGGCAGTATTTACTGAAACCTGCCGCTCTTCATTCCAGTCAAATAGATCAAAATTTACCTCTACCTTTCCCCTGTTTATGTACTCCTTAACTATAGAAGAATAAGCATTCTCTTCCTGGCGAATAATTCTTGGTAAATTTATATATATTTCCAGAAATTTTGTATTTAAAGTTTTAACCTCTATCGAGAAAGAGAACTGCTCGGTTTTCCCTTCAACTGAAGCATATCCTGTCATACTTTCCATTTGTCACCTTTCATAAACGACACTTCTGGTTTAATTTCATCAACTCGGACTCTTCCGGTTGACAAATCGAATGTCATTATCCTTGCCACTTGTCCACCGCATATATTTGACAATATGGGTATATCGTAATCTGTTACTATTTTTTTAACGGCTTTAATGTTTGAATTACCAACATCAAAAAGCACCGGACCACCCGGTTTACTGTACATATTTGCACCACCGGCCATTCTTGCCACAAGCCTATCTCTTCTGGCGCCACCGCTTTCCAAATCTTTGATCATCTTTGGTATCACCTTGTCGGCAAACCTATCCTCTTTTCCGCTAGACTTAAAAAACTGCGGCAAAACAATATGAGCCATCCCTCCCATCAGAATTAGAGGGTCATAAAGGCTCAATGACACGCATGAACCTAGAACAGTTCTGAATATTACCGGTGATCTGTCAACAGCATACTCTCCAATACCGACGTCAATTTTCTTTATATTCACTGAGCCGTCGGGTTGGGACATAAACAGGCGCATCCTTAATCTTTACATAAGAGAAGTCTTCGGATATTGCATGCAGAGTTTCGGAGTGGCCGATAAAGAAAAAACCTGTATCTTTATTAATAGATCGGAAAAAATTACCAACCAGCACCCTTTGATGAAGATTATCGAAATAGATCATAACATTCCGGCAGAATATTATATCAATGTTAGACGGAAAAGGATCTTTGAACAGATTTATTCTGCTAAAAGCAACAAGCTTGCTGACATTGCTCTTGACCTTAAATACACCGTCCGCGTCTGGAACTTTGTCAAAATATCTTTCAAGTCGAGTTTTACTCACCTTCTCAATTCTGCGACCGGAATAACATCCTTTTTTCGCAAAATCGAGCACAGAATGAGCAATATCCGAAGCGATTATCTCTATACGCCATCCCGGGAAAAGCGAAAGACATTCATTAACACAAATAGCTAATGTATATGGTTCCTCACCGGTTGAGCATCCGGCACTCCATATTCTTAAAACTTTTTCTTTCTTTTTTGCTGCAATCTCCGGTAAACAATTATTGATAAGGGCCTCAAAATGGCGTTCATTACGAAAGAAATAGGTTTCGTTAGTTGATACAACATCAAGTAACTCTTCTATTTCCCGTGATCGATCTTTCTGACTATTAATATATTCATAATACTCTGCAAAAGTCTCAAGTTCCAAACTCTGAAGGCGTCTTCGCAACCGGTTAGAAAGCAGGGTAATTTTAGAATCTTTCATGAATATTCCGCTTTCAGAATATATAAGATCAGCAAACTTCCTGAACTCTTCAGGAGTAAGGCGTCTTATCAGATCAAAATCCATTAATATCTCCAACGGCTTCCGGCTCAATACCGTTAAGCTGTAAAATTAAAAGCACTTCAGGTAAAGCTGTATTTGAGGCTTCAGATATCTTTAATGGCGAATACCCCTGGCGGTAAAGCGAAACAAATGTCTCATGCTGATTACCACCATTTTTGAGTTGTTTTTCTATGTCAGGGATTTCATCTTCCACCCGTCCCGGTTCAATTCTAATCTCCTCATCAATTACAAATGAACGCGATCCGCTGTTTTTATGTTTTTGCTCTACATTAAAATCATGTATAATTGGATACTCTTCCTCTTTAACGGGAGTTATTTGTTTATGTATCTTTTGGCTACCGGCATCCTCTTCAATTGATCTAATATCAAGACTTTCAATTGATCCGCTTAATTTTAACATTTTTTTACATAGCTTTATTCTGTTTTCGAGAAGTGTAATGTTTGTCTCGGCGCTATTATTAAACTCACGCATCATCTCGTCAATTTCCCGTTTATATTTCTGAATATGATAACCGGTTGAAGATTTTTCAAGTTTTAATGTTAACACGAGATAAATAATTACACCAGTAAAAATATTAGTAAGCAATATCATAAAGAAATTAAGCATATCAGGTCCTATCGAGTAAAATCTATATTATTTCCCAGAAGGGGATCATGCGGCTTATCACTGTCTTGATCATCTTTTTTTGTACTTTTTAATGTCTGATCCTGTTTCTTTTTATTTTTTTCACGACTTTCACGCTCTTTCGCACTTTCCATCCTGCTTTCATCGGACTCACGATTGGCATCCACACGATCCTTATGCCGATTCGATTCCAGTTCTGATTCCCGGTCTAAAAACTGATGCTGATTAAGCAGATTCTCGGCTCGACTTTGTGCCTGTTTGGCTACATCATGCATATGCCCCATATTTGTCTGAAGATCAATTGGAGATACTGCCATCTAACGCCTCCTTCGCGAAGAGGATGTCATTGTGTCTACAGAATCGGGTTTAATATAATTGCCAAAAACCCAACTTTTATCTTTCATGGATATACTGACATTTGAATACGGATCCTGAACAGGCAGCCGTTCATTTTTTATAATTATCTCTACTCCTGGATAGAGCTGCTTTTCGGCACATACAATGCCCTTATGTTCAAGCATATCAAGATACTGTTCCAGCTCTTCCCTTTCACCAACTATATCATCATGACGTTTCGTAAGTTTGGCCTGTCTATCAGTTAAAAGTTGCAGTTTTTCTTCTTGCTCTTCTGACAATCTTGATCTTTTTTTACGTGATGTAAGCGTCTTGATATCAAGCTCAAGTTTTTCAAGTTCTTCCGCAGTTGAATCAAGTGACGCAGAAAGATCGTTCATTTGCTGTAAAACCTTGGGATTCATACCCACATAAATAAAAGTTTTCGTGTAAGAATCTGATCCGATCTGTTTTGCGTTAACTTCATCACCGGCTCGAATCACTCCACCTACTATCTGTGCGCGTCTTCCGTTGCAAAATACAGTTCCACCTGCATCCACTCGTGACTGCAAAAGCTCTTCCGTTACAACTACATTTTTTTCAGCAATCAGATTTGCCCTGTTCACAAATTTAGCGTAAATTGAACCGCTGGTAGTTTCGATTCTTCCCTCATCCCGGCCATTTATTCCCTGGCGGATAACAATATCGCCCTCAGCTTCAATCACAGCTTTCTGTACAGAACCACGCACTTCCACATTTCCTGAAGCTTTCACTGAAAATTCATCCAGTACATTTCCTGTAATAACAACAGATCCCATCATGACAATATTGCCGGTAACATTATTTACATCTCCCTGTACAAGAAGTACTTCGTCAACGCATATCTTATCACCTTTCAATATTACCTGACCATTTCTCTCAGCTGTAAGCTCCATGCCATCATCCGAGAGTATGGTTCCTTCACCATGCTTGATCGCAATATCCTTTCCTGGTCTAACAGGGATAATATTATTTTTAACCGTTCTCCCTTCAACTCCATTTGTAGCCGGCCGCTTAACTGCCAAAAGCTGTCCGACTACAACATTTTCAATCAAATTCAGATCTTTAAAATCTACAGAATCGTCATCGTTATCAAAAGATATCTCTTTCTCGACTCTGACTTTATACTCGACATAGGCATCGGTTCCGTTTTTTGGTTTAACTCCTGCCGCTGCCACAAGAGGTGAAGAATAATTCATTTCGTCTAAATATTTATTAATAGCTTCTTCATCAATACCGACAACTACTCCCGCATTTTTGAGAGAATGCAAAACATCATCAAGCTCCATATGTCGTCCGGAAAAACGTGGCGGTTCAAAATGAGCCATGGCATACATCTCATCATCACTGATTTCGATATACATCGTTCCATCCAGTTCTATGTTTGGCACCCACTCTCCTATTCGCACCGGTTTTCCACTCTGAGCCGCAATACTCTTTTTGACCAAATCCTGATTAAAATCCTTTATTTGCAGATGATCCATCTTTTGAGCAACATCGGCAATTGAAACTTTACGACCTTTACCTTTAGGTGGTTTAACGGTAAACCATATACCACTTTTTGTAACTCGCACCTTAAATGTACCTGGAGCATTCGGGTCAGTGAATTCACGAGACAATTCATCTGATATGTTTTTGGACAACTTTTGATCAAGATCGTTAAGATCGGCAAATGCCTCTTGCTCACTTAACGCACGAACGTATAATTTATATGGAACACGTCCGAAACCGAATAGGCCGGAGTTTCCCCTCTGAGCAACCTCATAATCGAGCATTGAGATATCAATACCCAACTCCTTTGCCGCAAGATCTAACCCCTGACGGATAGAATCGGCGTAAACTTCGAGTTCGTTTTCAGAAGAAGGACTCTCTGTGGCAATGTTTTTAAGAAGGCTTTTCAAATTGGACATATTAACCGACCAGATTTGATTTTATACGTCCTAAACGGCCGCGCAAACGCATGATTGCCTTGGTGTGAAGTTGTGATATACGACTCTCTGTTACATCAAGAACCTGACCAATCTCTTTTAGTGTCAAGTCTTCATAATAATAGAGAACAATCACTTTTTTTTCTTTATCGGGTAGTTTCTTTATAGCTTCAACGATATGCTCTTTAATTTCCTCTTTTTCGACGAGAACATCCGGATTCATATTATCCGGCGCTTCAAGAGTCTCCATGATTGATAGCTCGTCATTATCATCACCAAGATACCATATGTCGTTAAGAGAGACCATTGAAGTTCCGCTGACTTTATTTAGAATTGAATGGAACTCTTCAATTGAGATCCCCAACTCTTTAGATATCTCCTCATCTTCGACCGTACGCCCCAACTTGTTTTCAAGTTCGGCAATAATATTCTCGATCTCTTTGGCTTTCTGTCGTATAGAACGCGGAATCCAGTCAATAGAGCGCAATTCGTCAAATATTGACCCACGAATACGTGTCATCGCATAAGTCTTAAACTTTATACCACGATCTGGATTATATTTACTAATCGCATCCATAAGACCAAAAATACCGTACGAAACCAAGTCGTCAAATTCAATATTCTGGGGCATTCCCATCGCAACCTTTCCAGCGACATACTTTACAAGAGGTGCGTATTTAATAACAAAGTAATCACGAATCTCCTGATTATTGTTCTTAGCAAAATCTTGCCAAAGATCATCCTCATTTATCGCTTCATACTCTGCAATTTTCTTCTTATTCATCATACCATCCACGGTTATTTTTCGTCTTTACTCATCATCGTACGAATAGCTTCTGCCATAATCTTGGGCTCATACTTAACCCCTCTTTCTTCAAGAATATGGCGCCCCATAGCACGATCCTTGATGCCGAGACTTTCAGACGTTGATGGTGCCAAACCAGGATCAAAATTTCCGTGGTTGCTATCCGGCACTGTTTCGGCATCTTCGTCAGTTTCATCATCCGGGTTGTAAACTTCATATTCCTGTTCACCAGAAATCCCTGCGTCAATGGATTCAACATCCATATCAAGGGGATTCTGAGTGCGGTTGAGAACCGAGTAAACTTCAGGAACAAACCGCTTAAGAACAAAAATAACAACAAAACCGATACCGGCAAAGAAAATAGCCATTAATGCTGTTCGTAAAACAACAACACCGGCATTTATTCCGGAAATAATTCCCACTAGAGGTGACAACACCAGGGCAAACACTGCCAGAACAGCTGAAACCTTATATTCAATTTTTTTTAAAATAAACATAAGATAGTTATGTCACCTTTAAAAATAATTTTGGACAATACAAAAAAAATCAACCCTTTTTTTACATCAACATCAAAAGGATAACCATAAGAGAGCAAATTACATAAAAAAAACAGTAAAACTCATAATATACAAAAAAAACAGATGTTAAGAAATAATCAGAATGAAATATTACTCAATATCATCCTCTTCATCATCAACTTGAGTAAAAAGTCGTTTAAACAGACCGGAGATCCCCCCACCGTAAGATCCCTCTGGTTCACGCCCGGCAATTTTATCGGCAATAATATTTACGCACCCCGCCGCGCGCGATTTGGGATAACTGGACACGAAAGGCTTTTGATGTCTTACCGCCTTTGCAACAAAGCTGTCCTCGAAAATAAATCCAAGATTTTCGACTTTAATATTTAAAAACTGACTGGCAATGTTTATTATTCTATCTGCAACACGACGAGCCTCTGAAACAGATTGGCATCTATTAACAATCAACCTGATAGTTTTTTCGGTTGATTGCGATGCTATTGATTTTATAATACCATAGGCATCTGTAATGGCTGTTGGCTCTGGAGTTGTTACAACAATAATTTCATCAGCAGACGTAACAAAACTTAGCACATTTTGAGACACACCGGCACCCGTATCAACTATTAGATAATCATCATTTTCCATATCGCCAAGCTGTGTAATAAACTTTTGTCTGGCCTTTTCATCCAGATTAGCGAGTTGATGATATCCTGGTGCTCCGGCAATAATTTTTATTCCTTCGGGTACGGATACAATTACCTCGTTAAGACGTTTTTTGCCTTTTATTACATGATAAAGGTTATATTTGGGAATAATTCCCAAAACAACGTTAACATTTGCCAAGCCCAGATCAGCATCCAAAAGAGTAACGGTACTCTTGTCACGCGCCAGTGCTATCGCTAGGCTAACTGAAAGACTCGTTTTCCCAACACCACCCTTGCCACTGGTTATGGCTATCGTGCGTGTCCTTTTTTTATTATCGTTTTTGGCAACAACAAGTTTTCGTAAATTAGATGCCTGATCCACTCTATTTCTCCATCACTCTTATTGAGGAGTACCGTTAACAATCATATCGGCAAGATTCTGCGAGTCTGCCGCGTACAGATCATTTGGTACTTCCTGGCCGTTCGCTATATAAGAGATCGGCTTGTTATATTTATCGGCAACTTTCACGATATTCCCAACAAAAGAAGTTTCATCGACTTTTGTTATTAAAACACTGTTGCAATCTACAGGTTTAAAGGCATTGAAAATACTTTCAGCATCTGTTCGTTTAGTGCTGGCACTTACACAGAGTATTTTTTCAAAATCATAATCCACTGCGTCAGCAAAATTTTTAATTTCGGAAATTTTCATCGTATTTTTATGTGAACGGCCGGAAGTATCAATTAAAATAACATCCGCGTCCTCATGGTCGATAACTTTTTTTAGCTCTTTTCTGTCATTAACAACATGAATCGGTATACGCATGATTTCCGCGTACTTTTTCAACTGTTCAGTCGCGGCTATTCGATATGTGTCTATTGTAATAAATGCAACCTTCTTCTTGTCGCGCAGTGAAAGATGGGCTCCCATTTTAGCCAATGATGTAGTTTTACCAACCCCGGTAGGCCCCACAAACATAACGATTTTTTTTCGACCACTATGGCACACCGGACCGGATGTTACTATCTTGCTTTTTATTAGATCCTTAAGACTCTTTTCTATCAAAGTTTTATCATTACGATCGTCTTCGCTCAGGCTTTTCTTAACCGCACCGATCAGTTCCTCTCTCTCATCATCTGTATACTCGTTTTCTTTTAAAATTTTCATATAATCGCTGAAAAAACCTGTTTCTTCTTTTTTTCCGGTGTTCTGATACTCCTTTTGATTCTGCATAATTCTGTCCAGGTTGGCTTTAACATCATAAAATTCTTTTTCAAAATTTTTAAGTTTTTCATACTCTTCCGGAGATATTTCAACTACATCTTCTTTTTTGACACTATTTATTCCATTAACACCTGATAAACCATTATTATCAAATGGGGAGACTGTCTTATTAAAAAATTCAGATTGACGTTCAGCAGCTTCACGTCTGATTTCTTTTTCGGCATCACGTATTGCACTACTGTTTCTAGTAAAAGGTTGACGGGATTCGCTCTGGTTAAAATCACTACTATAACCTGCTTTTGAAAAAGCGTCAGAGACGTCATTATCCACCTTGACGTCAAGAATACTTTTGCGAGCCACCGGCCGTTGCAGTGAAGGTTCCGGAATGGCTGCCATCAGTTCAACAATATCTTTTGCGAAAAATCTGTTGTTAAAAAGCCCCCCCTCTTTTACGTTTTTATGACTTATAGGTATCGCGTCAGAGCCGTATTTTTCTCTAAGCTGTTTAAGAGCTTCGTTATAGTTTTCAGCTGTTAATTTTACATATTTCATCTTCTTTTCTCCCCTTTATTATGCTGTAGCCGACTGCAACATGGCAGACGAAACAACATTAACATTTATATTAGAAGTAATCTCATTGTAAGACAATACTACTGCATCGCTAACTTCCCGCTCAAGAAGAGCAAAAAGAACCGATCTTATATGCGGCGAAACAAGATATACAGGAGCATATCCCATCTGTTTGCAGCTTTTATAGGCTTCAAGGAGCGCGTTTATAACCATGGTATGAGTTTGAGGATCCAGTCCTACAACACGACCTTCAACCGGATCGTCATGAATTCCTTCCCGGATTATTCCTTCCATTTCGGGATCAACAGTTATTGCATACATTGTTCCCTTATCACTGTAATCATTACATATCTGCCTTGCCAATGCAGCGCGCACATATTCCGTAAGCATGGATGGATCAGTGGTGTAATCCTGGTAATTTGCAAGAGTTTCAAAAATTGTAACAAGATTACGTATGGACACGCGTTCTCTTAAAAGATTTTGCAAAACACGCTGAACAACTGACAATGACATCTTGTTTTTATCCATTATATCACTAACAACAGCAGGGTAATCATTTTTAATATTGTCTATAAGTTGCTGAACTTCCTGTCTTCCAAGTATCTCATCAGCATGACGTTTTATTATTTCGGTCAGATGAGTCGCAATTATAGTCGGGCAATCGACCACAATGTATCCATTCCGCTCAGCAAAATCTCTCTTATCTGCGTCTATCCATATAGCATTCAGTCCAAATGTTGGTTCGATAAATTCCTGTCCCTCTATTTTATCCACTACCTCACCGGTGTCCATTGCCATTAATTTTCCAACCATCAATGTTCCGTTTCCGATATCCACACCCTTGATCAGAATCGAATAAGATTCAGGAGCTAACTCCATATTATCCCTTATTCGTATCGGGGGAACAATAAGACCCATGTTTAATGCACTCATACGACGAATCTTTGTAATACGGTCAAGAAGAGTTCCCCCTTGTTTAGGGTCGACAAGAGGAATCAGATTATAGCCAATCTCAACTTCCAGTGGATCAACCGAAACATAGGGAACAACAGATTCCGGTTTTTCGGCACCACTTTTTTCGGTCTCGGTACGACGAATCTCTTCGGCTGTTTCATTTTGACTGCGTTGTAAAAACATAGCCAGAAAACCAAGAGCAAGAGCGAGTGTAATAATGGACATCTTGGGAAATCCGGGGATAAGGGCAGAAGCACCTAAAGCTACCGCACCAATGATAAGAGCTCGAGGTTGTGCACTGAACTGTTTTGCTATCTCTTCCGGGAGACTTCCTTCTGAGACTGATCGTGTTACTATAATACCAGTAGCTGTTGTAATTAAAAGCGAAGGTATCTGACCTACTAAACCATCACCAATGGTTAACAGGGAATAGGTTTGACTTGCAACCTCGAAACTTTCCCCACGCATAACCATCCCGATAATAAAACCACCTAAAATATTGATAAATGTAATAAGTATACCAACCTTAACATCCCCCTGAACAAACTTACTAGCTCCATCCATCGCTCCATAAAAGTCGGTTTCTTTTCGAAGTTCACTTCTTCTACGGTTAGCCTCCTCTTCAGTGATTACACCATTGGCAAAATCTGAATCGATGGTCATCTGTTTACCTGGTAAAGAATCCAAAGTAAAACGTGCTGCTACTTCTGCTGTTCGTGTCGCACCTTTGGTAATTACAATAAACTGAACAGCAACGAGAATGATAAAGATGATAAAACCGATTACATAGTTCCCTCCAACAACAAAGGAACCAAAAGTTTTGACGATTTTTCCATCAAATGCTGCCCCCTGCAAAAGAATCAATCGGGTCGAAGAGACGTTAAGTGCCAATCGAAATACCGTTGTAACTAGCAAAAGTGTCGGGAAAATGGAGAAGTCGTAAGCTTTTGGAACAAACATAACAATCAATAAAGTCAGAAGCCCAATAGCAATACTGATAATCATTAGAAAATCAAGAAGGAAAGTCGGTAATGGAATAATAAGCATCGCAACAACAGAAATAACACCGATACCCAATAACAGGTCTTTACGATGCATCCAGTCACCGTTTCGCAATACACTGGTCATTGATGCTTCTGCCATTATTCTCTCCCTTTAATAATTATTATTAGAATTGTTAAACTATTACCGATATTTCAATTATCAGACAACCGATCCAAGCCGTCCTCTCTCGTACAGTATACTATAAACTTCCGAAACAGCCTTAAACAGTTCAGAAGGAATCTCTTGACCAATTTCTACATCCTTATAGAGCGCTTGTGCTAATGGCCGGTTTTCAATCATAACAATATTGTTTGCTCGAGCGACCTCTTTTATCCGAAGAGCCATTGAATCGACCCCTTTTGCAATAACAGATGGCGCTTGCATGACATGCTGATCCCATTTTAATGCTATGGAAAAATGTGTCGGGTTTGTAACGATCACATCTGCCTTGGGCACCTCGCGAATCATGTTTCTTGTTAAAATATCACGCTGCATTTCCCGAAGTCTTGCTCTAACATGGGGATCTCCCTGAGATTCCTTGAACTCTTCCTTGATCTCCTGTTTTGACATTTTCAAAGATTCCATGAATTCCTGCTTTTGAAATATATAATCGGGCAAGGCTAGAACCATTAGTAAAATTGCCGATGAAATAATTATTTTGTAAGCTATAAAACATACCTTTGAAAGAGCAGCAGCCACAGAGATATCAGGCGAATTTAACACTACCCCAAAATCAGCTGAAATTATCAGATACGATGAAAAACCAACGACAGCAATTTTGAAAAGTGTCTTAAACAGATTCATCGCTACACGTTTCGATATTAATATCTTTTTTATCATCTCCGCGGGACTCAGTTTAATTTTACTGAAGTCAACCTTAATGGGATGAGCCGAAAACTCAAAACCAATCTGTACAACATTACCGACAATTCCGGCTACAACACATATTCCGAATATTGGTGACAAAATTTTCGTTAAAAAAAGTATTACCCTGAAACCTTCGTTTAGGGTCGTGCGATCTGATATATAGAAACTATTAAAATTTGTTATATAAAATCTGGTCATCATGGCCAGCTCATTAAAAATCCATTCTCCAAGAAAAAAGATAAAAGAAAAACCAAGTATAACCACAAGCGCCTGTGGAAGTTCTTCAGTTTTTGCAACCTGTCCCTTTTGACGCGCATCGCGAATTTTCTTCTCAGTCGGTTCTTCGGTACGACCTTCATCTTCCGGATCCGCGAACCTCTGAAGATCAAGACTGAAGTTTTTCAGATCATCATTTGAAAAAATTGCATATTTTTTCTTAATAAATTCTGCCATTTTAAACCGGCCAATATGTCAAAACTTTAGATATAAAATGAAAACTACGCCCCAAAGAGACCTGCATTATTCTGATAATCAGAGGAGACAAAACCACTATCAAAACAAATGCCACCATTATCTTGAATGGAAAACCAAGCATCATTATATTCATCTGTGGCGCAGCCTTAGCCAAAACTCCCATTGATACAGAAACAAGAAATACGGTTGCCAAAATGGGTAATGCTATTTTCAGAGCAACAATAAACATTCCAGAAAACGAATATGTCAAATAACGCATATGGTCAGATATGGCGGTATTACTAAAATTAATCACAGGTGCCAACTCGAAAGAACGGTATATAGCACTGATTAGAAAATGATGCCCGTTAATATACAGAAACACAAGCAACCCCACCATGCTCTTAATCTGACCAATAATCGGGACAGAAATCTGAGCCATCGGATCAACAACTTCACTGAAACCAAAACCTATCTGCACCGAAAAATACTGCCCCGCCAATTGAAAAGCCGTAAAAACAATCGAAGCAATAAACCCAATATAAACACCAATAATTATTTCGCGCACAACCATCAGACCGTACTCAAGCATATTTCCAGAGACACTGATCCCGTTTTTAACTATGAGCGGGAAAATCACCAGAGTAATAAAAAAAGCCAATAGAGCCTTGAGCCTTACAGGCGTTACTCCGCTGGAAAAAAAAGGTGCTACGACAAACAGTGAATGAATACGAATCATTACCAGCAAAAAAGCCTGAAAATTATATATAAAATAGAGCACTATATGGCACCTGTTTCTGAAATTTGCATTAATAGCTGTTGAGTATAATTAACCAGCATGTGTATCATCCATGCCGCTGATAAAACTATAGCTAAAAATATCGCAATCATTTTAGGAACAAAAGTAAGAGTCTGTTCTTGAATAGACGTGGTTGTCTGAAAGACAGAGACAATAAGTCCTACAACCATACCTGAGACAAGCACGGGGGACGAGACAAGCAGAGTAATCATCAGTGCTTCCCTTAATAGGATAATAACCGTTACATCATTCACAATCGGACTCCTTTACAAAAATGACTTAACAAGTTCGTATATTATAAGATTCCATCCGTCAACAAGAACAAACAGTATTATTTTAAATGGAAGAGAGATCATTACAGGCGGCAACATTATCATACCCATTGCCATAAGCGCGCTTGCGACTATCATATCAATAACAATAAACGGTATAAATATCCTGACACCTATTTCAAAAGCTCTTCTCATTTCGCTTATCATAAACGCAGGGATAAGGCAATAAGAAGGCACATCTTCTTCAGACTGAGGTTTTTCGACTTCGCCAAGCTCCATAAAAAGTGCAATATCCTTTTTACGAGTCTGCTTAAACATAAACTGTCTCATCGGTGTCATGGCTCTTTCAAAAAAAACCTCATTTGAAATTTCAGCCTTCATATAAGGCTGTAGAGCGTTTTCATTAATAGTTTTGAATGTTGGCGCCATTACAAAAAACGTTAAAAATATGGATAAACCGACTATTACCTGTGTGGGTGGCATCTGCTGGAGAGCCAAAGCCCGCTTGACAAAATCTAAAACGATTACAATTCGCGTAAAAGCTGTCATCATAAGAGCAATTGACGGAGCCAGCGTTAATATAGTCAGCAAGAAGAGAACCTGCAACGCAAGTGCCACGTCCTGGGGTTTGTCGGCCTCTGTGATATCAAACGCAATTTTAGGTATGGGCATCTGTACTCCACCCACATCCTGAGCCATAGATGCCATTGGCACCAAAAGAAACGCTCCAGCTGCAAACAGCAGAAATAACCTAGTCTTCATCATTGTACCTGTTAATTTCACGTAGTCGCGTACGTTGTTTGCGCATATAATCGATACGGTCATCATCAAAAAAAGAACGTTCACCAGACTGTTTTTCATCCACAACAGAAGAGGCAACCATCTCTTCAAAATTATCTTTAACAGGAGCCTTAATCGGAGACGGTTTACTGATAACACGGCGAGCAGAAGTTCCTTTGGAAACCTTATCAGCAATCTGTTCAATTTGGTTTTTCAAAAACTGTTGAAAACCCGTTCCCGGCATCGCAGAGGAGCGTGAACTTTGAAGCTTGATTCGGTCTATCTCATCACGGTCGGTAACTTCTTTGATCAAGTTTACTCCGCCATCGCACACCCCCAGAACCAATACTTTAGTTCCAAGTTCGATAATATGAAGCTGTCTGTTCTGTCCGAGAGGCATGATAGAAATCGTTGAAGCAACCCCGGCTCCCGCCACTTGAACGGCTCCCTGCCGAGTTAAATAACGAATAAAAAGATAAAATCCGAGAACAAGAAGAGCAATAATAAACAATGCCCGGAAAATCATCCACCCATAAGAGACATCCTCGGATTCCGGTTGCTCGTACTGATAAAGAGAATCATCTAAAGCCTGCGACATCGATTCGCTGTTACTCTCCGATGATTCTGCTACAACTTTTTTTTCATTTTGTTCTTCAGTTTGCTGAGCATATACCGATTGAAGATATATGGAATTGCATACAAAAACAATTATCGCAAAACAAAGAAAACTGCGAAACCTTGATGATTTATCAATTAATTTTTTTCTCATATCTTTTTTTTACCCTAATCACTACTATTTTCTGCCAACAAAACGAATATCTTCATCCGATATAAATCTTATGTCTCATTAAATAACGCGTCAACATCAAGAAACATTCACTACACAGACACCCTCTTTTTATAAGAAAATGTAAAACGCCAAATTTACATATTAGCGTTTACAGGAATTTTTATATTATAATAACCAGTAGCAAATCAGGATCCGCCACCCATTTTTGTTAAACGTTCCGAAGGTGAAACAATATCCGTGACACGAACACCGAAGTTTTCGTCAATAACCACGACTTCACCTTTAGCTATCAATTTTCCATTGACCAACAAGTCTACAGGTTCGCCAGCCAGTTTATCAAGCTCGATAATAGAGCCTTCCCCCAACCCAAGAACATCTTTAACTAAATATTTTGTGCGCCCCAATTCAACAGTTAATGTAAGCTGAACATCCATCAGCAAACCGATATTCTGTGTGTTTTCCGGAAGCCCAGACCCAGTTAAAGGGGGAAATTTGACAGGAGCAATATCCACTTGACCAGGCATCTGCATCTGTTGCTGCGATCCTCCATAAGAAGATTGCTGCGAGCCCACATTGCCCGTTAAACTGTTTACAAGAGAACCGTCGAGAAGATGATATATTTTTGAGTTCAACACACCAGGTATTGAAAAATTATAAGTAATCTTTACAACCTCTCCCGAGGGAAACCTGAAATCTCCAGGACCGTTTGCAACAACAAGATCCGGTGGAGTTGTGCCAATTGATGCACCTATTTTGCTGCTTATCTGTGTTGCTACAGAAGAGAGCATAGTCCCAATCAACTCAGACAGCATACTCTCATGCGCCTCGGTAAGCTGGCTTGGAGCAGCGCCACGCTGACCCATCATAAGACCAGCGACAAGAGCAGCATCCGTTGCCGACATTAACACACTATTCTGCCCTGTTACACCACCATTGAACCCCATCTGTATCTGCACATACTGTCCAGAAAAATCACCTGACAGGGAAGATCCATCTTTTGACTCGATATAAGCATTACCTATAGATAAATCATTTTGCAGATATCCGCTTAAACCCGGAGCTACCGCGGCCATAACGGAGTTCATCATGTCGGTCAATGCCCCTTTCTGAGCGGCCGAAAGCGATCCACCTCCAGCACTGCCGGCACCGGAGGACACAGAAGACTGATCCGATTGCTGTGGCGCAACATCATCAGTACCTTTTAACAGAGCATCTATTTCGTCTTGAGAAAGGGAACCATCACCCATGACAAACCTCTCACTTGAGTATCGGATGGCAACTCTCTAAAGGGAAGAGCCGCCTCATTAACAGAAAAAAACATCAGTTTACTACAAATTCTCTAAAATATACTTCTTTTATTTTACCTGAAATCAATATCACATTCACATGCGCCTTTATCTCTTCGGCAAGCGCCACCGTATCTTCCACAGAATCAAGATCCTCGTACCTTTTACCCCTCAGAATAATGTTCACAAGGTGCTGTATCTGAACAGTACGCCTTATCAGCTCGGTATTGAGCTCAACATTATCTTCGTAGCCCAAAGATATGGAAATCTTGGCAAAATGGGGTTCAGCATCCTTGGTCGTTACCGCAAAATCAGGCAGACTGAAATGAGACAACGGAGGAGGAGGCGGAGCAACAACTATATCCTGCTCACGCTGATACGCCCTCTCTTGAACATACTTTGATACTGTATAAGAAATCAAAATTATTACAAAGATACCAGCGATTGCCCCGACAACAAACATCAGGATTTTGATAAGCTTGGAGGCACCCGCGGAACCCGCTTCCTCGACGGACTCTTCACCGGAGTCTATATCATCGTTCAGATCTTCATCACCCATAAAATCCTCTCAACAGATACACAACACAGAAATAATGTTGTATAACATATTATTTTCGCTTTATCGACCGAAGCCAGATTGATATCCGGGTACACTTTCATGCGACATAATAATACAGATAATTCTCCTGTCAATTAATTTAACATATTCATGTATTTGATTATTATCGCCACTCTTCACCCGGAAGAGGTCTTTCAATACCAGGCTTATCTGATTCCTGATATATCTGGTCTCTTAAAATTACTATATCCACCCTTCGGTTAAATGCCCTACCTTCAGGAGTATTATTGTCATCAACAGGTCGATACTGAGCAAAACCAACAGCTGAGAGCCTTTTCGGCTCTGCTTCCTCTACTTCTGTCAAATAACGGATAATGTTAACACTTCTTGCCGACGAAAGCTCCCAGTTTGTTTCATAGCGAGCCTCGGTTGTACCGGGACTGATCGGATTGTTATCCGTATGCCCTTCTATACGTACAAAATTGGGAATTGCCCCCATAATTGAAGTGACCTTACGCAAAACCGGCCTTATCTCTTCTTTCAAAGCCGCCGACCCCGGATCAAAATAGGCGTCACTCGCTAGTGTAATTATCAATCCTCTCTCATCTTCGCTGATACGCACTTTTTTAGACTGAATCTCGGGCTTAAATGCTTCGAGAGCCTTTTTTAACTGTTGAGCAAGAGAACGCTTTTTAGCGTCAGACGGAAGAGTGTTTATATTTAGCCCCATCTCTTCCAACCTGCCTTTTGAAAGCGTATGACCACCTTCAAACATGCCAAGTGAACCACGAAAAGATGATAGGATAAGAAAGAAATCCTTTCCATCAATATCCGCAGTCGAAAACATCAATATAAAGAAAGTTAGAAGAAGTGTTGTCAAATCCGACCAGGACGTCAGCCATGACGGTGCCGGTGGTGGACATTTCTTTTTTTTCTTCATTAACCCTCAACCTCATTGGATATAGCTTCTCTTTCGGCCGGCTCAAGATAGGCGATAAGCTTGTCTTTTACCAGACGCGGGTTATCACCAGCCTGTATGGAAATTGTTCCCTCTATCATCACCAGTTTCATTAACACCTCTTCATTGGCACGAGCCTCCATCTTGTTAGCAACGGGTATAGAAAGCCAGTTCGCGATTATCGCGCCGTACAGGGTTGTAATAAGAGCGGCAGACATACCGGGACCGATGGCAGACTTGTCTTCTATGTTTACAAGCATAAGAACAAGTCCAATCAGTGTACCAATCATACCAAAACCTGGAGCCAACGAAGCCCAGTCATCAAAAATCTTTTTCATTGCGTCGTGACGATCAATCATCTGTTCGATTTCGGTCTCCATAATACGCCTAACCATTTCCGGGTCAGTTCCATCGACAACCAACTGAATACCTTTTTTCAAAAATTCGTCCGGCAATTCATCTAAATCATCCTCGAGCGCAAGAAGCCCCTCACGCCTTGCTTTTTCAGAAAATGATATAAGCGTCAAGATCATATCATTTGGGCTGTTGTTAGGCGCAAAAAAAGCTACCTTGATTGCCCTTCCGATATTTAAAAAGCGCTGAAGCGGATTTGATGCCAAAAGAGCCGATAACGAACCACCGATTGTAATAAGAATAGATGCCTCATCCCAAAAAAGCCCCAGATCACCCTTGGCAGCAATAATACCAATCAACAGGCAGACCATACCGGCGATCAAACCGCCTATAGTAGCTATATCCATAACAAACTCCGTTTATCATAACAGCTGTAGCGGAACAGAAGTCCGAAAGACATGAACAGCAATAGATTTCTTGCAAATAACCTGTAATTGGTGTCCATTACTTAAATTTTCGACATGATTTGTAAAAAAAAGTAGTCTAATATTATGATTATTGAACGATTATGCCCGCATATACTGAAATTTTTCCATATATTAACTAATTATTTGGAGTTATAAAGATGAGCATGATTATTCCGGAAATTGACCTTCATTTAACACCTAAAGACTGTACACGGGATATTTTGACAGATTTTATTGAAACAGCGGTTAATACCGGAGCTGATACGATCAGAATTATTCACGGGAAAGGCAACTCATCAAAAAAACTGGAAGTATATAAAATACTGGAAAAAAACAGATCTGTATTCGGTTACGATGATGATGGCTCTAATTGGGGTGCTACTGTTGTGCATCTTGAAGCTAAAGAAAAGTAAGAGTGACAATTTGGCATTTTTCTTGACAGAAAAGCCCTGCTTTTTCATAGTCAATCTTATCAATAGGCGCATGGCCCAATTGGTAGGGTTGCGGTCTCCAAAACCGTCGGTTGGGGGTTCGAGTCCCTCTGCGCCTGCATTAAAAGCAACGGTATATACCGTTGCTTTTTTTAACAAAAAACTACTCTTTCATCGAGATAGCGTCAACAGGACAAACAGCCACGCAGGCTCCGCAATCAATGCAATTCTCGTCAATTGTATATTGATCATCACCTTCGTGAATAGCGTCAACCGGGCACTCACTCTTACAAGCACTGCAAGTTATACACTCACTACTTATTACATGCATAAAATCCTCCCGTAATCAAAAATATATTTTTCAAAATCCTGCAATAAGATAAATATTAACAGAGAAAAACGGATATCTTTCAGCAAATAGCATTATTAAAAAAAATTTTCCATATAATTATTTTAAAGAATATGTTTTTTTCCCGAATTGCAGATCAACAATATCCTCTTTTTCATCATTTACTACCTGTATTTTTATCCTGGATCGACCAATGGGAATATAATCTGATGAGAAGCTTTTGTCTACCAGGGCCACAGAGTAACAAATCTCATCTTTATCAAGACCAAACAGATAATTGTTATTTATTGCCTTGCTTAAACTAAGTGTGACAGAATCCTCGTTTTTATTACTTATTATTGCATCAATTGTGTATGTTTTTGATCCCTTTTTCTTTTCTGCTTTAACATTTTTAATTTCAAGATCCAGATTCTCAAGTTTTTCAAGATAATCCTTGTCCCAGTTGTTCCAGATATCAGCTGTTGTATACCGGATAGAACGCGATGTCAAATCGGCTGAGACTTTCAAAACCTTGTCTACAGACTCATCCGCGACTTCGACTATTTTCTCCTTGTTACTATATGCAAATTGTACTGCCAGATATATATCAAGCACAACAAGCAAACCACAAACAAACAGTGAAACAAGAAGCCCGGCAAGATACGGCATCATTGATCTGTTGTCTTTTTTTTTGCTGAATATCATCAAAGCTGTAAAAAACAACATGAATACGAAAGACAGGAAGGCAAATATTGATACAATCACAATAGGCAACATAAAACTCTCCTTATACTGGCAACCTCTAAAAATTAACTTTTCCACAAGGAACTTGCGAAAAATTCCTTTAGAATAGGCACTTAAACCATGTTGCCCTCTGGAACATGGTAATTTTTCGAAGTTCCCAACTTATACTGACCCCAGAAATTTGATCCAGAAAAATGATATTTTTAAGGTGTAAATCTTCATTGCAATATAACGATAGTAAAGGAAGG
>JAFGRW010000023.1 GCA_016934935.1 Spirochaetota bacterium
CCTTCCTTTACTATCGTTATATTGCAATGAAGATTTACACCTTAAAAATATCATTTTTCTGGATCAAATTTCTGGGGTCAGTATAATTTTCAGGCCATAAATCTTGTTCAATATAATTAACTCCCAAACGGAATGGCAACAAAACATCGTGCTATAATAGCTACAGCGTCGACATCGTGTCGACGCCAGTGTACATAATATGGAAGTTCTGATTTTGTGGATTTTTTTTAAACGGTTTTAGACTTTGCGCAATTATTGATTGTCTGATAATCTTGCCCCGACAATGTAGAGACTACGGTAAGCCGATTTTAATTACAATTAACAATTGATTTTTTGAAAAAAAGGGCGAAGAAAACTGGAATTAATAATTAATAATGAAAAATTAATAATTGGTGTTGCTCTACAATTATCAGCTCCACGGTTTTAATGCGCAACTGTAGGATATCTTACCAAATGAAAAAAATGGCTCAAAAAAATAAATAATTTAACAAAACTACCTTCAATCCAGTATACATATATAGAAATATTCTGGAGGCACAAAATGGAAGTCACCGATTTTCGAACATCAATAGATGTTGAAGTAAGCAGACTGGAAAAAATTGAAGAGTATGCACAAAAACATAATATGGATGTTTCTGACGTAATGAATACTGTTCTGGATATGTATTCAAAAAGACTGGCTAAGAATCCAATATGTAACGACACTCTTAACAGGTACCATGATAGAGGTACAAACTATAAATCTGTGCATATCCGACTTTCAAGTATTTCCAAAAGAAAACTGAAGGACATTGCTAATCTTTACTGTTATAGTTTGTCTTATTTTTTATATCTTGCAATGGAATTCTTTGATGAGCTTATGAATGGTGTTAAAGAATTTGTTCGTCCCTGTTTTCATGCTTCCTTCGTCCATGAGTTTTTCGGTTTCCCATACTTCATAAACAGCTGGGGTATGAATTTTTACGAAGGACAAAATCAACCTTCTGGACAAGAATCCCGAAAAGTGATGCATTTGCTGTGTTGAGAGGAATTTTTTCTGATTAATCGCCAAACGGACTAAAGAAACAAAAACAAATAAAACAGCAGCACCCGCAAAACTAGATATAAAAAGCGCCCAAAAAAGGACGCCCGTTATATCACACTCTCTACTCAATTTTTTCTTAAATTTTAAAATATTTCTTAAGATCATCCGTTTTATCACATTTTTCCCATGGGAATTGCTCCCTTCCAAAATGGCCATACGCAGCAGTTTCAAGGTAAGACCATCCCTTTGGCTCAAGAAGACCTAATGATTCAATAAGGCGGGACGGTCTGAAGTTAAAAACAGATTCTTCTTCAAGCATACGCTGGATAAGAATCTCGTCAACTTTAGCTGTACCGTATGTGCTTACATTGATACTCATAGGTTTTGCAACACCAATAGCATAAGCAACCTGAATCTCGCATTTATCGGCAAGACCCGCCGCTACAATGTTTTTTGCCGCGTAACGCGCATAATATGCAGCAGATCTGTCAACTTTCGAAGGATCCTTACCTGAAAACGCTCCTCCTCCGTGCGATCCAACACCACCGTAGGTATCTACAATTATTTTTCTTCCGGTTAATCCGGCATCACCATGCGGGCCGCCAATCTCAAAACGCCCTGTGGGGTTAATAAAAAATTCTGTATTATCTGTAAGAAGTCCGGTTGGATCAAGCACTGCTTTGACAACATCTATCATGTCTTTACGTATTGTTTCCAATGGCACATGATCTGTCTGATGCGAGATAACAACTGTTGTTATCTCAACCGGCTTGCCGTCCACATGCTTCACCGATACCTGTGATTTTGAATCCGGTCTAAGATATGAGATTGTTCCGTTTTTTCTAAGTTTCTGCAGTTCATCAAGCAGCATATGCGAATAAAGTATTGGCGCCGGCATAAGTTGCGGAGTAGCCCTGGTTGCATAACCAAACATCATCCCCTGATCACCAGCTCCCTGCTCTCCCGACAGGCTTCTGTCAGAGTCAACACCGGTAGCAATATCATCAGACTGATTGTGAATTCGACACTCATATTCAAAGGTACTATCACAAAATTCCAACTCTTTACGATTATAACCAATGTTATTTACAACTGAACGGACCAGTTTTTCTTTATCAATTTCATCCCACTTGCTACAGGTAATCTCGCCCATATTAACAAGAAAATTTGTCGTTACCGCAGTTTCACAGGCCACACGGCTATGCTTGTCTTTTTGAAGACAAGCATCAAGTATTGCATCCGACACCTGGTCACAAACCTTGTCCGGATGTCCTTCGCTTACAGATTCTGATGTAAAAACATGTACACTATTCAGTTTACTCATAATAATTCCCTCTATTCTTAATATCTGTAGTGATCACTCTTATACGGCCCGTCAGGAGAAATTCCCAGATACTGAGCCTGTTTTTGATTAAGCCTGGTAAGTTTAGCCCCAACTCGTGACAAATGAAGCCTTGCAACCTCTTCGTCCAAAGATTTTGGAAGAGTGTATACCATGTTTTCAAGTTTATCTTTAGCCAGCATCAGCTGTGCCAAAACCTGATTTGTAAAAGAGTTACTCATTACAAAAGACGGATGCCCTGTTGCACAACCAAGATTAACAAGACGGCCTTCCGCTAAAACAATAATGGATTTACCTGATTTTAGTGTCCACCTGTCCACCTGCGGTTTAATGTTTTCTCGAACACCAGCACCGTTTTCAAGATAACTCATCTCGATCTCGTCATCAAAATGGCCGATATTACAAACAATGGCTTCATTTTTCATCATTTCCATATGTTCACCGCGAATAATATCACAGCAGCCTGTAGTGGTTACAAAGATGTCACCTAGAGGAGCAGCCTCTTCAAGAGTAACAACCTCGTATCCTTCCATAGAGGCCTGAAGCGCGCATATAGGGTCAATCTCAGTAACAACTACCCTTGCACCCATACCGGAAAAGGCCTGCACACACCCCTTGCCAACATCGCCATAACCGCACACAACGCAAAGTTTACCGGCAATCATTATATCAGTGGCTCTTTTAATTCCGTCTATAAGTGACTCTCTGCATCCGTAAAGATTATCAAACTTTGATTTTGTAACAGAATCATTTACGTTAACTGCCGGGAAAAGAAGTTCTCCTTTTTCAGCAAGTTGATAAAGACGATGAACACCTGTTGTTGTCTCTTCCGAAACTCCTCTTATTTTTTTTGCGATAGTCTGCCATTTTGACGGATTTCTTGAATAGGAGAGCTTCAGACGGTCAACAACCAGCTGAAACTCCTTATTGTCATATTTTTTGTTCAAAATGGCGGGATCGTTTTCGGCCTCTACCCCCTTATGTACCATCAACGTGGCATCACCACCGTCATCTACAATCATATCCGGTCCCGATCCGTCAGGCCAGGTCAGAGCCATCTCGGTGCACCACCAGTAGTCTTCAAGAGTCTCACCCTTCCACGCAAAAACCTTAGCATAGCCTTTTTGGGCAACTGCCGCTGCCGCATGATCCTGTGTCGAAAAAATATTGCACGATGCCCAACGAATATCGGCACCCAATTCATAAAGGGTTTCAATCAGCATAGCTGTTTGTATAGTCATGTGAAGACTTCCGGTAATTTTAAGCCCTTTTAGCGGTTTTTCTTTACCATACTTCAGCCGTGCAGCCATAAGTCCAGGCATTTCATTTTCAGAAAGTTGCATCTCTTTTATACCAAGCGGTGCTTCATTTATGTCCTTTACAAGATATTCCAGATCACTCTGCAGTTCTTTACAACTCATATTATCTCCTTGATTTTTTTGTTATATAAAGATGAACATTAAGGCCTTTCTGAGCCCTACAAAGTTCATGACTTACAATTTTAAAACCAGCTTCTGTTATCCATTGTTCCAATTCCTCTTTGTAAAAACCGGGCCATCTGTCCCCAAATCTGTCGCACAATGATCGATTCTCGTGTCGATCAAAATCGGCAAGCATAAAGCAGCCGTTATTTTTTACTACCCGGGATATTTCAATAATTGATTTTTTTGGATCAGGCAAATGATGCAAAACCATCGACAATATTGCAGCATCGGCCTCCTCATCACACATCGGCAAATGCTCTATATCCCCAATTCTAAAATCCGGTGAATTATTCATATCAGAAAGACGTGCTCGCGCATATTCAATCATTGCCGGAGAATAATCGATACCTATTACATGAGTTCCAGTATCACACAAAGTACCAGCCAAATCACCGTTTCCACATCCAAGATCAGCTATACACGAGTAAAAGCAACTTTGCATACTTGTTGCTATTTTGGAATTTATGTCAAAATCTCCGAGGATCTCTTCTTTAAGATCTTTCCACGAATGAGCAATGGAATTAAAGAAAAGTTTGGTTTTTTCACGACGCTCGGCCAAAACTATCCGACAACGGTTCATATCATCAGCGCGAGCTTCACCCGCTATTTCGGATGAAAGATGTTCTGTTATGGAATTATCTGAAGTCGGACAATAATAGTGAACATATAGACCATCACGACGGCTGATAACAAGCCCTGCGTCACTAAGAATCTTAAGATGACGTGAAACCCGCGATTGCCCCATCTCAAGCACAGAAACAATCTCGTTAACAGTAAGTTCATACTCACGGAGTATGGTTACTATCCTCAAACGAGTCTCATCAGATAAAGCCTTCAACTGTTCCAAAAACTGCATAAAGTAAACCCTATTCTGACCAAAATCACTATATAACTATATCAAGATATCTTTATATGTCAAGTAATTAGCAAAAAATTTGTGCTGTCTTTAAAGCATAAATTTTTTGCGGTTTTCGAGCGACAGCGAGAAAAAATTACCTTCGGTGGAGCCGCAAATTTGTGCTGTCTTTAAAGCACAAATTTTTTGCGGTTTTCGAGCGACAGTGAGAAAAAATTACCTTCGGTGGAGCCGCAAATTTGTGCTGTCTTTAAAGCACAAATTTTTCTTATAATCATTATTTTGTTCTAAACTGAACTTAAAGAAAAATCGGTAAAAAACAGTTGCACACATAAAGCCGGCAATAATTATTATTTTTTCAACCGGGGAACTCCCGAAAACAAGGATAAATGCAACATGAAAACAATAACCGAACACGAGCTGAATCTACTCGACTGGAAAGAGGTTACTGCCATATATCAGAAAAGATGTATGACTTCTTCGGGACGGGATCTCTATAATAATCTTGAAGAACTCGAAATTTCAGAGGCAAAACTATGCACTGCCCGAATTGATGAGATACGCGATTCAATTATCAATGGCCTTGGTATGCCCTTGACTCCTATTTTTAATATTATCAAGCTCGTTATGCTCGCATATAAAGGTTCCGTTCTTTGTCTGGAAGAAATTTATCAGATATCACGTACAGTTAAAACAATAAACGAATTTTGCTGTTTTTTAGACGATAACAAAAAGGACTTTACGAGCCTGATGCCGTTACGCGACACTTTAACAGCTTTACCGATAATCGAGAAAGAGTTGACCAGCGCCATTACTGATGATGTTCTGTTGAATGAAACAAAATATCCACAAATAGGCAAATTACATAGAGAAATCGACAGCATTAAAAACGAGATAAAATCCCGCCTGCAGCAATTGGTCAACTCTCCGGAATTTTCCGATTATGTCCAGGAACGAATAGTTACAACAGCTGGCAACAAATACGTAATTCTTTTAAAATCCTCTTCCAGAGGCAAAATACCGGGTACAATAATTGACACATCCTCAAGTGGAGCAACCTTCTATTTTGAACCCAAAGCCGCTTCGGAATTAAACAATCGCCTATTAAGTCGTGAAAACGATCTTAACAGAGAACTTTTTACAATCATGAAAAGTCTTTCAGAGACAGCTGGCTCGTGCGCGGATGTTATAGGCGAAAATCTTAAAATCATTGCCTATATGGATTTTCTCCATGCAGCAGCAAAAACCGCTATTGATCATGATTTTAATTCGGTTTCGTATACAAACAAACCTGAATTAAGTCTGATAAACGCTGCACATCCTCTTCTTTACACTGAATCTCCCGTCAATACAGTCCGGAATACAATTTCTCTGGGTAGAGACCATAAAGGGATAATTATAACCGGAGCAAATACCGGGGGCAAAACAATACTACTAAAAACAACCGCTATTTTAACTCTTTTGGCACGATGCGGTTTACCCATTCCGGCATCAGCCGATTCAATTATTGGGAAATATAAAACAATATGTGTAGATATAGGGGATGATCAAAACCTGCAAAAATCTCTTTCGACATTTTCCGGGCAAATTGTGTCATTAAATAACATGATAAAAAAATGCGACTCCTCGTCACTTTTAATAATAGACGAAATCATTTCAGGTACAAATCCAAGACATGCAGCCTCTCTTGCAATGGCGGTACTGGAATTCTTCGAATTAAGGGGTGTACCTGTTATAATATCAACCCATTACCCGGAACTGAAGGAATTTGCATCAAAAAGCAATTACTACACAAACGCCTCTGTCAGTTTTGATGTCGACTCCCTTTCTCCTACCTACAGACTTAATATTGGAACACCGGGAACATCTTATGCGTTTGAAATAGCCCGGATTTATCAACTTGAAGAATCCATAATAGATCGCGCAACCCGATATCTATCCGAGAATGAAATAATCTCTGATCAGACCATCGAAAAAGTTAACAGATTAGAGCATGAGCTTACCGAAAAAAAACAACAGGCTGAAAAATTAGAAAAATCCCTTAACAGGCAGAGGGAGAACTATTACGAGCTTAATGAAAAACTTCGACAAAAAATCGAAAGTATCAAAGAAGAGGCCTCCATTGATTATCTTAAACAGCTGGAAACCTGGAAATCCGAACTTGCTGCACGGATTTCTTCTATTCAACAGCTCTCCATGAAAGAATCACAACAGCTAATTGAAACAATCAGCGATCAGTCCAAAACCATAATAAAGAACAGCCATAAGTTCAAGGAAAAACGGGCAACACAGGATTATCACGATTTCGATCCTGAATCTGCTAAGATCGGGAGCCAAGTTTTCATCATTCCCCTTGAAAAAAAGGCGAAACTCCTGGAAATCAATGAGCAGAAAAGGGAAGCAGTTGTTGCCCTTGGTGCTTCCATTAAATCACGTTTTTCTTTTGATAAAATCAAATTATGTGATACAAATACCATATTTGAACCTTCTAAACCTTTGAGTATACAGAAAAATACTCAACCGGTAAAACCGGACGAGACAATACTGACTATTCAGAACGAGCATAACTCGGTTGATTTACGCGGCATGAGGGCTTCAGATGCGATTATGCTGACAGAGCAGAGACTGGACTCGATGTTAAAATCAGGCATACCCGCAGCCGTAATAATTCACGGCCATGGTACAGGAGCCCTTAAAAATGCGATACGTGATTATCTTTCATCCTGCAGTTTTGTAACTTTATACCGCCCAGGCGGTTCAAACGAGGGCGGAGACGGAGTAACTATAGCGTATTTATAGTTTTGTAGGAAAATTTAGAATAAAAGACTTCCATAGGGTTTAGTGATTGACATTTATTATGTCTCGATCAAGGATAAGTATATGAAAAAAATTCAGGGAATAATAATTATTTTGGCCTGTCTTCTTGTTTTTATACCAGGTCAATCTTTCGCTCTTATTAACATGGAAGTTTTTACCGGGTCTTCTTTTGAGGGTCGTGTTGCTGGTCTTGAGGCGGAAGATGATGTTTCCGGTATGAATTACGGTTTTCGATTTAACGCTTTATATCGCATACCTGTTTTCGATTTCGGATTGGGCGGATTCATGCAAGGATCTCCTCTAACATATGAGATGAAAGGTGAAACCTACAAGTTAAACAAGTTGACACTTGGAATAGACTCTTTCGCAAGATTTAAACCTGAAATTGCTCCTGTATATCCTTACATACGAGCGGGTTTGGCTATTTACGACAAATCCGAGACAACCATGGTGAATTCCGATGATATTTCCATAACAGAATTTAATTTCAGAGCATCATACTATGGGCTTGGAGTATCTTACCCCCTTGTCCCCATGCCGGTGATTGATGTTCATCTTTTTATGGAATACCTTTACGATATTTCAAAAGTCGCAAAAGATAACGAATTAAGATGCCACAAACTAAACATCGGACTCTTTATGTCCATTTAATCTGTGAATTTACATTACCATCAGTGCGGCTACTTCCTTTCTAAGCAGCTCTGCTTTATCCTTATCAATGATTTCGATACCACTCTTTCTTTTTGATATCTCTTTCTCTTCAATTATTTTCTTTTCTGTTAAAAGTCTTAACAGGTTACGGAAAACCGGCACCGATACCGATTCAACAAGAGATATTTTTCCGGTAAGATATAACGCCTTTCCATGCTCCGCAAGCATTGCTGTAAAAGCTCTGGATTCGACAGTTTTATTTTTTATTTTTAAAATAGAATGTGCGGCGCAGAAACAGGATTCAAGAATATCTTCGATACCGGTTGCCAAAATCATGAGATCGGAGCGAAGAGTATCATTGCTGGTAATTTCAAGATTATTACCATTCATGGAAATAAAACCTCTTTTCCCAAAAAACTCTGCAAGAAGTTTATCAATAACAGTCGAATCGTCTACCTCTTGAGGCAGTACATATTCATATTTTAGAAGATCCATTATCTCGGTGTAAGATTCTATCAAAACATCCCGGTTAAGCACCCTCTCGCTTGAACGATAAAGAATATTGGCTATTGTAAAAAGTGGTAAAAGATGATGTGCTATACTGTTTTTATAAAAAGCAATTAGGCGGCGATTATCATCAGACAATGTATACAGATGATCACCCGTATCTGAATCATCCATTTTGGTTATTATCTGATCCTTCGAATATGATTCCATCACCTGTTCAATAATGGCGGTTATACTCTTTTCAGAAAACACATTTGAACAACCAAGATTAAGTATTCTTATTACATCGTAGACATAATCAGCACTTCGAGTAAGATCCTCATGAGATACTGCTTTCTTACGATAGAGCAGCATAGCCAATGTAACAAAAGCTACCGGTGAAATTGTAACAGCTTTTGCAATTTCGGTAACAATACGATTACCTATTTTCGGTACAAGCTCTGAAACGGTATGTCCTTCACGTACCGAACTTAAAGTAAATGTTTCACCTGCATTTACATACACATAACCGAAATCTTTCTTAAGTAATTTCCAACCCGACAAAATAGATCCGATACTCTCTCTTTTTTTATCTTTACCGTTTATCTCTCTAAAATATGCCCCCTCTTCAAGAACCCGGTCATAATTAATGGAAATAGGCACAAATGTTATATCCCCGGCATACCCTTCGTCTGCGGCTTCTATTAGATAACTCAGTAATCCAGGTCTTGGATAAAGAAGCCTACCTGTTCGTGTTCGACCACCTTCTATAAAAAACTCCAACTGATAACGATCAAGAAGAAGAGTCTTTAAATACTGCTTGAATATCTCTGGATAAAGTTTAAGATTTTTAAATGTACGCCTGATGAAAAACGCCCCTGAATGACGGAAAACTGAACCGATAGGGAAAAAAGAAAGATTAACACCAGCAGCTATATGAGGCGGAATAACCCGATTCTGGAAAAAAGCATATGAGAGTATAAGATAATCCATGTGACTGCGATGACAGGGAACAAGTACAACAGGCCCCGATTTTGCCGCCTCCTTTATCACGGGGATAAAATCATCATCTATTATAAAACCTGAGAATATTTTCCTGAATATCCAGTTAAGAGCAATACCGAAAAATCTTATATATGTAATCGAAAAATCTGCCGCAATTTCTCTATAATATTTATATGCCTTTTTTCGAAGTTTTTTACGGGACCTGTTATCCTCTTTTGAAATTCGGTCAATAGCTTCCCGGATATTTCGGTGATTAAGAACACGCTCCATCATTTCGTTTTTTGGCGCAAGAACAGGCCCTAAAACAACACGGTCTTCTTTCTGCTGCTCTTCAATCAGGCTATCTCTTATGATATGTGCTATCTCTTCTGAAGTTTTTTCACTATGCTGTTCTATCAATTCTTTCAAGTTCAAAGGAGCCATCATGTGAACATACGAAGGGGTCGCAGTCGATAACAGAGCGGATAAGAAGCCCTTGTCTGATGACGCCCTGAATGTTTTATCCTTTATTGCCGGTGTTTTTTCAGGTTTTCGGGTCCAAAATATTGTTTGAGGCATCAGATAATAGGGCTCATCACTCTTTTTTTGCATTTCTATAAGATAATAGAGTGTATCATACTTCTGCTCAACATAACGTTTTAAAAAGAAGGTATCCGCAAGCATGGAGAAAAGTATTGGTCGCATCTCGGCAAATTCATTATTAACAAAATCCGGACTGAAAAGCAGATTCGGTTTATTTTTAAATAAGCTCGCTATTTTGGAAAAAAACTTTTTTATCAGGTATAAAGGAGTCTGAAGTAAAAACGGATTACACTCTAACGCAAGCCGGGGGCGAGCTATATCATTGCGCTCGAGCAGCCGATAAAGCATCAGCAACGCAATATTGGAACTCTGGAACGATACATAAACCAGCTTGCCCTTTTCATTGTAATCCCGGATGATTCTAATGGACTGATCATCAAGCTCGGCCTTTCTGCAGACAAAAGAAGCGAACAGAGCTCTTAAACCCGTTAGTTTATCGACAAGCACTCCGGGAAGCAACTTTTCTTTTTGATCACTCATACAAACCTCTCCGATTCCACGTCATCACAGGATTCTTCTGCGAACCAGCTCAATTGTCAACTATTTGTCAGCAAAAAATCAGTAACCAATGACCCTGTTTTATGCTTGATAAACTACTTTATATCAAAAAATTATTTACACACAGGTAAACTCTCCATCCTTTGACAATAGGGAACTTCGAAAAATTGCCATTTTTCGAAAGGCGACCTCGTTTAAGTGCCTATTTTAAAAGAATTTTTCGCAAGTTCCTTGTTGAAATATTAATTAATAGAGGTAGCCAATACTACAGCCAAGGTGACATATATGCTTCTTAAACCCATTATTGACTCTTATATTTCAAGCCGTGAATATAATGAATTTCTTGAGCGTTTAGATAATCAGAACTCAACTCGCGTTCTGGAAGGGATTTCCAGAGCTTCATTCCCTCTTTTGTGTTCATCTTGCCTGATTACAGAAAACAAAAGCATATTTGCTATTTTACCCACACCGCAGTTGGCATCCGATTTTGCAGCAGACTGTGCGGCATTTATCGAAGAAGAGCTTATTTACCGTTTTCCTTCTCCATCGGTTTTGCCTTATGAATTTCTTTCTCCATCAGAACATATCAGTCGCGAGCGTATTCGAGCTCTTTACCGTCTGCTTTCTGCAAAACCGGCTCTTTTTATTGCAGACACAGAAGCTGTTTTACGGCTGGTTCCTACTTCAGAGAGGTTAAAACGCAATATACTCATTTTTGAAAAAGACGAAGAGTACCCTTTTGACGACGTTATCGAGACACTCGTTAAGTACGGGTATAAACGGGAAATAACGGTAAATTCGTATGGCTGCTTTGCCGTAAAGGGCGGTATTATTGACATTTTTCCACCCGAGACAGATGAACCTGTCAGGTTGGATTTTTTTGGAGATACGCTCGAATCAATAAGATATTTTGATCTGGAGTCACAGGTTTCCCGTGGTAATATTGAACATATCAGTATCTATCCAAGAAATGAATTTCTATTGTCTTCAGATGAAAGACAAACCGTTGAAGAATATATTAAGAAATCTGTTCTCGAAGGTAAAAAAATTCCGGAGCATATTAGTGAATTTGTTGAGGGATCGGAACTGCCCGATGGAGCCGGCATAGACGACCTGCTTCCACATGTTTTAGGCGGCTCTACAATCCAGGACTATATAAATGAGACGGTAAATCTCATTATTATTGACCCACCTGAAGTTTCAGCGAAACGTAACAGTGTTGAACACACATACAGAGATCTTTTTACCAGGAAATCTCCTCGTGAATTAACCGTTCCAGTAGAATCGCTGATCTCGCTGGAGGCACTCGAAGATCTTCGTCAAAAAGCATTTATTATGCAGAGCTTTACTTCTACTCCCGGATCTTTACGATTTGGACTCAAGAGCATCCCTACTTTTCACGGAAAGATTACAGCATTAAAAGAAGATCTCGCAGAACGGATACAAAATGGTTGGAAAATTTTTATTTCAACGGCTTTTGAAGGTCAATTACGTCGGCTAAGCGATCTGCTGCAGGAATTTAAACCGGCAACGGATGAAGACAAATCGGACTCTTCTTTAGTTATTTCTCTCTCGTCTTATTCGGAAGGGTTTGAAATGGAGGCAACAAAAACTTTGTTGCTAACTGATCATGACATCTTCGGTAAATCATACAGACGAAAAAGATCATTTAAACGGAGAACCTCTCAACCTCTGAAATCTTTTCTGGATCTTGCTCCGGGAGATTATGTAGTACATATAAATCACGGTATAGGAATTTTTCGAACAATTGAACGGATGAGCGCAGGAGGGTTTGAAAGGGATTTTTTAATGATCGAATACGCGGACGGTGACAAACTTTTTGTAGCGCTCGACCAGCTAAATATGATTCAGAAATATACCGGTGTAGACGGCAAGATTCCACGTATTGATTCATTAGGCAAAAAATCGGCCTGGAATAGAATAAAGAAACGTGTTCAGGAGTCTGTAGAGGAACTTGCCGGAGAACTTATAGAAGTTTATGCCAGGCGCAAAGCTCTTAAAGGCTACCAATACCCTCCCGACACACTTTGGCAGGAAGAGTTTGAAGCACGTTTCGAATACGAAGAGACACCGGATCAGCTGAACGCTATAGAAGATGTTAAAGACGATATGGAATCATCACAACCTATGGACAGACTAATATGTGGTGATGTCGGCTTTGGTAAAACCGAGGTCGCCATTCGGGCTGCATTTAAGGCAGCCATGGCGGGTAAACAGACAGCGCTTCTGGTTCCAACTACCATACTTGCAATGCAACACTATAAGAATTTTTTAAAACGTTTTTCTGATTATCCAGTTACCATTGAACTTATTTCACGTTTCAGATCGCGCAAACAGATCAATGACACAAAAAGCCGTATGGCAGGCGGAGATGTTGATATTGTAATTGGAACCCATGCCCTTTTGTCAAAGGATATAGTATTTAAGAACCTGGGGCTTCTGATTATTGATGAGGAACAGCGATTTGGAGTTAAACATAAAGAGAGGTTAAAAGAACTTCGAACCCAGGTTGATGTTATGACAATGTCGGCAACTCCGATTCCTCGAACATTACACATGTCCATGGCAGGCATAAGAGATCTATCGACAATCATGACTGCTCCTGAAAACCGTCAGTCCATTGAAACATACGTAATGGAAGAGAACCCGGATATTCTGCAAATTGCAATAAGAAATGAGCTGGAACGGGGTGGACAGATTTTCTTTATCCATAATCGTGTTCAGACAATTGATACTCACGCAGCCCTGCTTTCTGAACTTGTGCCAGAAGCATCGATAGCCGTTGCACACGGACAGATGAACGAACATGAACTTGAAGACATACTTATAGACTTTTTAAATAAAAAATATAATATTCTTGTAGCAACAACAATTCTGGAGAGCGGTATTGACATGCCCGACGTTAACACAATCATTATTAATCGCGCAGACACGTTTGGGCTTTCACAGCTTTATCAACTAAAAGGTCGTGTTGGCAGATCTTCTCTTAAAGGTTTTGCCTATCTGTTCTATCCTCGACACGTACCTTTAAACGAAGTTGCACAAAAACGTCTCAGAGTAATATCCGAATACACCGATCTTGGTAGCGGTTTTAAAATAGCCATGAAAGACATGGAGATTCGTGGTGCGGGTAATCTATTGGGCAAGCAGCAATCCGGAAATATTATGGATGTCGGTTTTGATCTTTACTGTCAAATGCTCGAAGATGCCGTAAGCAGGCTCAAAGGCGAAAGACATTCGGTCTATTTCCGAACTCCCCTGTTCATTAAAACAGATAATTATATTCCAGATGAGTATATAAGCGACCAAAGACAAAAAATTGAATTTTACAAACGTTTTGAATCATGCGAAACCCTCGAAGAGATTGATCGTTTGACTGCAGAAATGATAGATCGATTCGGACATTATCCCGAACAGGTCTCAATTCTTATACAGCTTGAAACAATCAGATGTATCGCCTCTAATTTGTACATTGAAGAGATTCTTGAAGGAGAAACTTCTATTCGTATAAGAATATCAGAACAGACAAAAATAAGTACCGAAAAGCTGCTTGAGATTGTTAAAACAGACGATAGAATCATGGCTGATCCACAAAATAGCGATACTCTGATATTTAAAACCAGTGAAAAAGAAACCGAAAAAAAGCTTATTGCTCTAAAAAAATGGTTGCATGATCTATGCTGACCCAATAACAAGATGCAGAAAACTTCTGAATTGTTTTCTATTGCATGAATATCGCTAAATTAAAAAAAGTTTATTGTAACTTTTTTTGTTACAATATTACACACTTTGTATCATTAGGGAACTTCGAAAAATTACAATGTTCCAAAGCTAGACATGGTTTTACTGTAAATAATTATTGAACAATGCGACTCGCATACATTACTGCATAAACAAATATCATTTATTACCATGTTAAAAAGTTATTCTGATAACTAATCATTTTTTCTGATGCAAAGCCGTTACTAAGCTTTCACGAAGAGTTGTGTCTCTTCTAATTAATATTATATCAAGGATCATAAAATGTTAAAAAAAGTTTCTCAGATACTCCTTTTGATTTTTGTTTCCACATCATTTTTTTCATGCGGCAAACCCTGGGTTGCTAAAATCAATGGTGAAAAATTATCTCTTGAAGAGTTTAATAACTACTACTACGCCAACAGTATATTTGTTCTAAAAAAAGATTCCCGAGAAGAGATAGACGCTCTCGCAACCAAACCTGAAGAAGTTCAAAAGTATCCTTACCTTAGCAAGCAAAAATTTCTTGAGCAAATAATCAGACAAAAACTTGTTTCTGAAGCAATTGATGAAGAAGGCTACCTTAAAGACGATATTGATTACGATGCATTTGTCTACTTTCAACATCTGACAATCGTTGTTAACCGTTTTTCCGAACTGAAATTTGAAGGCAAAATTGATGTTACGATGGAAGACATTGATAAGGAATTTCAATCTAACCGTGCACTTTACGAGCAGGCTCCCCTTGATCAGGCCGAGCGCTATATCAGACAAAAAATTCAATATGAAAAGCTTCAGGCTTTATCTGAAGAAGTACTTTCCGAAATCAAGGGTCGCCATAAAATTGAACGGGACGAAGAGCTTGTAAAAAAAGCATTAGAAAAAGATCCTGCTAAACGTCCGTCAGAAGGAGTCCTTCTGACTATTGATGGTGAAGAAGCATTGACTGTTCCATTTTTTAACGCCCTCTATTATGTACAGCATACATCCAACTACGATCTGAAAAATGAGGAGGTTGATAAGCTTGCACAATCTGAGGAGTATGTAAAACAGAATCCCATGCTGGATCGAAAATTATTTTTCGAGCAACTGGTACAGATGATTCTATTTTATGACGAAGCTCTTAACGGTGAAGAGTTTAAAATGAAAGAGGACAAGCATCTAGAGTATATGCTTAAAATACAGGAAGACATAATGAAAGTCGGTTACTATATACGTAAAAAATATCGTGACGAGTTGAACCCGACAGACGATGAGATAAACAAAGCCTACAACCAGAACAAAGAACGTTTTGAAGGTGTTCCTCTTGACCAGGCTGCCATGTACATAAAACAGCAGATTCTTAGCCAACGATTACAGGCTAAGGGCAACGAAATTGTTCAAAACGCAAAAGAACGCAGCATAATCGAATATAACATGAAAGCTTTATTAGAAGAAAGCAAAGATAAAGAAGATAAGGCTAGTGAGTCTTCTAAAGAGGAATAATGCCGTACAATTTTAAACTCTTTGTTATTTATTAAAGACTATATCCGGCATATGTTATTGTGCCGGATATTATTATTTTTAATGTTTAATTATCAGAGTAAATTTTAAAACATATCAACTCGTACCTTTGCGAATGGAAACAAGCATTTAACTTAACCTGAAACAATACCAAAATAATTTAAATTTATGAAAATTTATTCTATAACATTATCCTCAGTTATTGCTCTCTCGGTTCTTTTGCTATACTGCTGCTCTTCAGACAATTCTGACGAATCACCAAAAAACAGTATTACAAAAAAACATCCGCTAATTATCGCTTATCCCGGAACAATTAGGTCAGTTGAGAATAATTATGTTACTTTTTATAATAACACTGTCTTATCTTATGATGACGGTAAAGTAAGAAATTTTAAGCAAAAACTCGATAACAGCAGTATTAAGGATATGTTTAGTCAAGTGTATATTCCCGGGGCGTTACGAATTCCCAATAATAACGAAGATCCGGGACGATTTAGAAATCATGATTTTTTCAACACCATGTATGGTGAGACAATTAATCAAATTGAAAAAAATCTGGTTACAATTATTTGGATGCCCGGTATCTCTGGTAAAAAACTCAGAGTTACAAAGGTTAATAATGTCGATAAACACTTACAAAATGTTTCAGATAAATTGATGCTATTATCAGATAGTTTTCACAAATATGTTGATAACCCGGCAGGCACTTATGTTTACCGGAAAATTGCCGGAACCGACCGACTTAGTGCACACTCATACGGTATTGCCATAGATATTAATCTTGATTATTCTCACTATTGGCGTTGGGATAAACACAAGGATCCAGATAATATTATTTATAAGAATCTAATCCCAGAAGAGATTGTTAAAGTATTTGAATCTGAAGGTTTTATATGGGGGGGGCGATGGTATCATTATGACACCATGCACTTTGAATACCGTCCCGAACTTCTTACTGACAAAACTAACCTATAAACAACAGAGGCCTAAACTATATGTTAAAAAAAATTTCAGTTTATATCGGCATTATATCACTGACTTTGTTTGCATGCGGTCTTCCGGTTAAGTCATCGGATAAGTCTTTGGATACATCAGAAGACAAGGCTGCAACAGTCAGGACCGGACTCGATATTTTGTCCGAAACAAACTGCAAAAAACTAAAAACCAAAAAAGTTGCCCTTGTAACAAATATGACTGCAGTTAATAACAAAAACATACATATAGTTGATATCATGAAAACCAACGATATCAAAATAGTAAAAATCTTCACACCTGAACACGGTTTTTCGGCAAAGCTGGACACGAAAATAGAAAACGATAAACTTGGTACAATACCTCTTCTTTCTCTTTACGGTAAACGCCGCAAACTTGATCCGAAAGAACTTTCTGACGTAGACATTGTAGTTTTTGATATACAAACTGTTGGTGCTCGTTATTATACATACAAAGCTACTCTCGTGTATATAATGCAAGCAGCAGCAAATGCAAGAAAAAAGCTTATCGTACTTGATCGCCCCAATCCGGCCGGAGGTGTTATTGTCTCTGGTTTTATGCCTCAGAAAGGCTTAACTGACAGGTTCACGTCAATATTTCCCTTCCCCATTCGCCCAGGAATGACAATTGGCGAGCTTGCTCTAATGTTTAATAAAGAACACAATATTAACTGTAATCTTGAAGTTATAGCAATGCAAAACTGGAAAAGATCCATGCTTTTTTCTGATACAAATCTTCCCTGGCACAACCCTTCTCCAAACATAAATCGCGAAGAGGCTGCAATTTTATACAACGGACTCGGCTGGCTTGAAACCACCAATATATCAATGGCAAGAGGGACTGATCTCTCCTTTGAAATGATGGGCGCTCCATATATTGATTCATCAAAATTGATAAAAAAAATAGGCAAGGTTTCAGGAGCTGTTCTTAAACCTGTAAGCTTTATTCCAAAAGCTGAATACCACAAGCATTATAATAAACGTTGTTTCGGAATTCAAATTTCAATGACAGATAAACGGAATTTTGATCCTTTTCCGCTGGGACTGAAGATTTATAAAGCCATGAACGAACTCTACCCTGAAGAATATATATCCTTTTCCGGGCTTAAAACAAGCAGCGGCCGGCATAATCTCAAATCGGATATACAAAAGAAATCCATAAAACAGATAATCATCAGCACCAAAAAAGAGATAAATGAATTTATGAAAATTCGCAAAAAATATCTCTTATACTGAAATTTATTACCTGGAGATTATTTTTGCAATTATTTCAGATATATACGGAATTATGGTTTAAAAAATTATGAAAATAAAAATTATTACAGCTTCAATAGCTGCTTTTGTTTTGGTTATTATATTCACTGTGATTGTGTTCTTCTATCTTAATTCGGCACCCGGCGGCTTTACTTCTGAAACTGGATACACCGTCCAAGGCGGCTCGACCGTTAGATCTAACGCGCAAGAGCTGAAAGAGTACGGATTGATAAAAAACACGGATTTTTTTGTGCTTCTTTCATATATCTCCGGAAAAAAAAACATGTTAACAGGAACCTATACTATTTATCCGGGATCAAACAGTCTGGAGATACTTGATAAGCTCTCTAAAGGATCTGTTGTTACCGTGCAAATAACAATTCCAGAGGGGTACAATGTATATTCTATTGCCAGCCGTTTTGAAACTGCCAAAATATGCCGTGAGGACAAATTTCTTTTTTACGCCTTTGACAGAACTTTTCTTGAATCTCTCGGCATTAAAGCACCATCGGTTGAAGGCTACCTCTACCCTGATACCTACTCGTTCGCTCCAGGTTCTGACCCGCGTGAGATTATTCGCCATCTTTATAAACAAATGCTTCATAAACTTGACGAGATTGATTACAAAGAAAGAATGCCGGAGGGGCTTGATTTAAACAAACTTCTGTTTTTAGCCTCTATTATAGAAGCCGAAGCACAAGTGAAAAACGAACAACGATTAATCTCATCTGTTTTTCATAATAGAATAAGAAATAATATGCGCTTTGACTCTGACCCCACAGTCAGGTACGCTGTAAAAAAATTCGGCGGCCGTCTAAGGTACAAGGATCTTGATTCACCATCTCCATACAATACCTATCGGAAATTTGGATTCCCTCCCGGACCAATAGCGTCTCCCGGCATTGGAGCAATTGAAGCAGCACTTAATCCTGTAATAAGCGATTATCTCTATTTTGTGGCAAGAAATGACGGCACACACTATTTTTCCAGAACTCTGTCACGCCATAACAAGGCAGTGGATTATTACCAAAAAAACATAAACAATGGATTTGTCGATGAACAATTATGAAATAGTATCACCTGCCGGAAATCTTGAAAAATTAAAATTTGCAGTTCTTTACGGTGCTCATAGTGTCTATTTTGGCGGGGACTCGTTTAACCTGCGGGACAAATCCAGAAATTTTTCTCATCAGGATATTGAAGATGCTCTTCGATTTTGCAAGGCACATAACGTTAAAACCACCTTTTTACTGAACTCGTTTGTTCATGAGGATGATATCAAACAACTCCGTGAATATGTGAAATCCATCGAGCACTTTGACTTTGACGCTGTTATGATATCAGATCCGGCAACACTCGAAATTGTACAAAACTCACAACTTGACTGCCGTATTTACCTATCTACACAGATGTCCACACTTAATCATCTTAGTGCAAACTTCTGGCACAGAAACGGAATTTCCCGAATTGTTCTCGCTCGTGAGACGACTCTTGATGATATTAAAAAGATACGTGACTCAAGTTCGGTAGAACTCGAAATTTTCGCACATGGTGCTGTATGTATCTCTTATTCCGGTCGTTGTTTATTAAGCCGGTATCTTTCAGGAAGAGACGCAAACCAGGGGGCGTGCTCGCATCCATGCCGGTGGAACTTTGCATTAGTCGAAGAAAAACGCCCAGGTTTTCATCTTGAAATTATTGAACATAAACGGGACACGCATATACTCTCATCCAAGGATCTTTGTCTTATACATAAAATTACTAGTTTTAAAGATGCCGGTGTTAACGCTTTTAAAATTGAAGGGCGTATGAAATCTCTCTATTATGCAGCTAATGTAACCCGAATTTACAGACATGCACTTGACAACCCGGATCTTAATAATTCTTTCAAGGATTTTTATAACAGTGAGCTTGATCTTGTCAGTCACCGCCCCTATACAGATGATCTTTTCAATGAGTTTAGTGACATGGAAAATCGGGATGTACCATATATAAAAAAAGTGGTCTTTTTAGGCTATATTAACAATGAAGAGCAGACTGATAATCCTGTTGTCAAAACCTTTAATCCAATACGTCCTGGCGATATAATTGAAGCAATTTCTCCCTTAAACAGAGACAATATACTTGACACGGAGCTTACTGTGCTTGAAATTAGAAATAAGGACACGCAGCAGCCGGACGAGTTGGCAAGACCTAACTCTGAATCCTATATCAAATTTGACAAATCAATTCCCGGAAACAGTATCCTTAGAAAAAAAATGGCGGTTTAAAATGATCGATACACAAGCTGTACTTGACATCTTTTTTATGGCAATAACTGTTGATAATGAAATTCATGTTTCCGAAATTAAAACGATTCAGGATATTATTGAAAACTCTCCCTATAAATTTCCGGATGATGTTGATGAACAGATCCAAAATTTAAAGATAAATGACCAGGAAACAATTAAACAGAATTTTGATAAGGCCATTGCAAAACTGGCATCGGAAGCCATTGAAGACAAGCGAGCGATATTGCGTTTAATTATGAAAATTGTGGATGCGGATAACATTATGCACCAAAACGAAGTACGCCTTATTTCCGGAATCATCAAAGACTGGAATATTGAAGTTTAACTATTTTGTTAATAGCCTTATTCTGTTAAAGATATAATCGAGTGAATCCTGTTTAAGTATTTTTCTGTATGCACCCCGGTTTCCAAAGGTAAATCTTTCATCACGCACCTGCTTGTAATATTTCTCTTTCTGATGCGTATTATACCATCTAATAAGAGAAATATTTCCATTATCAATATCAATCCCGGTAGCACCTTTTGGCCCGATAACGCAGCCCGAATTAAAAATGACCGGTATTATCATTTCACGATCGTAAATACTGCCAATTGCACCCTCCATCGAATCATAAGAAAGAATTCTCTTTAATTGCTTCTTATTATCTTCTATTTCATACTCAATTCTTGTTTTTTCACGCTTTCCCGCATTTGTATAGCTACGCAGTAACCTCTCGATTGTAAAAATAATAATATCAATATCAGATAACGATTCAAAAAGCGGACGATGAGTATGACCAATTACCGAAACAACCCCCTTCATTCGTGAATACTTATAAACACGCTCTTCCGTTTTATGTATTTTTAAATTTCCGTAATCCCTTACAATATTTTTTATTCCAAGGGGTTTGGCGCAATAACGCAATATAAAACCTATAAGCTTGTTTCGAAACCCACTGTATTTTGATGCCTGATGCCCATGGAAAATAAAAATTGTTTTACCTTCATAATCGAGCGACAGACCGTCATACAGTCTCGAATTTACCGGATCAGTATAGTTACGGGAATAAAGCTTATAATCATGGTTGCCTACAATTTTAAAGAGCCTGCTATCTTCGGCAAAAAGTGCAAATACATCGTAAAGATCTTTCCATTTATTAAGTACAGCGTTTATACTGTTTTTCTGAAGCTCTTCTATATCACCATTAAGAATTAATGTATAACCATTTTTATAGTAGTAGTCTTTTAAAACAGAAATAATCAGAGATGAATTCTCTTTAAAATCATCACGCGAATTTCTTTTCCCAAGATGGAAATCACTGAATATTATATACTTCTCATTTTTTAAAGGTATCCGCAAAGAATTTTTGTAAGTCCTATCCATTTCTGAAAAATATCTATACATAATTTACGGTTCCTTACAGAAGTATCAAAAATTTGTTTAAGATAATCAAGTATGTATTTCAAAATAATGACAAGTATATCATAGTAAATATTATTAATTTATTCTACATAAATATGTTAAATATTTTTTTATAAATACAAGTAAAACGATGTATTCTTAATATATATATTTTCTTTTAACAAACTGAATCATTTAAACTGTTCTTATTCAATAGCAAATTTTTTTACAACAAAAGCTTCACGATTGCTTTTTTCTTGTTGACAAATTGATATTAAACCTGTTATGTGTCATAATCAATTTTTGCAAAACTAAATTTTTGATAAGGAATACTCATGAATATTAGAACTATTACACATAATGTTTTCTGTTTCATGGAGACAGGTGCGTCCGCGCGGTGGTGTTGGTTCTAGTTTTTTTATAAAACAGTACAGCCAGCCGCGGGATGACCGCGGCTTTTTTTATGCCCGCATTTTTATGCATGGTAAAAAAGCCGCCTGGTAAGCGGCTTTTTTTTATTAATGGAGACAAATCATGAAGACTTTACACTCACTCATATTTCTAATTGGAAAGCAAAAGACCATTTTTATTTTTGCTATATTAACCCTTCTTTTGGGTGTGACTTTTGAAGCATCTGGACGTCTAGTTATAAGGGACATTGTAGATACAGTACTAGCCGATAAAATTAATCTTACAAATATGAAAAACCTAATCCTGCTTTTTACTTTTTGTACCCTTATGCAGGGAACCTTTCATTTTATCAGTGCCAGATGGAAGACATCTGCAACAGAATCAATTGTACGATCAATTCGTAACAAGCTGTTTAACCATATTCAGCAGCTATCTTTTCATTATCACGATCATACTCCGGTTGGTGAGCTGGTTCAGCGCGCGACTTCGGATGTCGATTCAGTAAGAAGATTTTACGGTGATCAGATTCCCGGCATTTTACAGATAATATTCCGATGTCTTATATTCTTTGCCGCAATCGCATTAATTGACATACGGATAGCGCTTGTAACATCTATAATTATACCTGTGTTAACGATTATTTCGACATTCTTTTTTCACAGGATATATCAGGCATACGATTTACTTCAAACCTGCGAAGGTGAGGTTTCCAGCTCGGTACAGGAAAATCTTAACGGTATTAGAGTAGTACGCGCCTTTGCTCAACAAAACTATGAAAACCGTATGTTTGAAACCAAGAACCGCGCCCAATTGAACGCCGGTTTGAAGGAAGTTTTCTGGCATTCATCTTACTGGCCGGTAGCCCACATATTATGCGGCACACAACTTTGTGTATCAATTCTTTACACAGGTTATACAGTTATTAATGGCGAAAATACCGTAGGAACTTTGGTCGCAGCAAGTTTTCTGTTTAATGGCCTTATCTGGCCATTGCAGGATTTGGGCAGATTAATCACTGAAATAAGTCACAGTTTTGTATCTTTTAACAGAATTGAAGAGATCATGACAGAAGAGACCGAGGATACCGAGAATAACATTTCACGGGATAGCACGCTGATTCAAAACGATGACAAACCACTATCTGACAGGTACAAGAATCATTCTCAATCTGCTGATAACAGTAACAATTTCAAACTGCCTCTGCGACTGGAGGGTCATATAGAATTTGAGAATCTATGTTTTTCGTATGGTGATACGGCTCCCGTTTTGAAGAACATCTCGTTTGAATGCAAGCCGGGACAGAAAATAGCCCTGGTTGGAGAAACCGGATCTGGTAAGACTTCAATAGTAAATCTGCTGCCCCGCTTTTATCCTTACCAGAGCGGAAAGCTATTGATAGATAGAATACCGGTAACCGATTACCCCAGAAATTATTTACGTAAAAATATCGGTATTGTTGAACAGAATCCGTTTCTGTTTACTACAACAATTCGTGAAAATATCGAATACGGTACAGATCGCGATATTGATTTTGAGGAGGTAGTCAAAGCTGCAAAAGCTGCCGCCATACATAACGATATTATGAGGTTTCCTCTAAAATACGATACAGTAGTTGGAGAAAAAGGTATAAGCCTCTCAGGAGGACAAAAACAACGTATTGTGATAGCCCGGACGATATTGAAGGATCCGCATATCCTGATTCTGGATGATTCGACATCGGCTGTTGACGCGGACACCGAACAGTGCATTCGCAAAGCTATTAATAATCTGTTAAAAGGACGATCAACTTTTATTATCGCGCATAGAATACAGACCCTTAAAGAAGCCGATATTATAATCGTATTAAAAGAAGGGGAAATAAAACAGCAAGGCAGCCATGATGAACTAATCAAGGTACCTGGCTTCTACAAGGATATTTTTGAGATACAGACCAGAATTGAAAAAGAACTGATTCTTGAAATCGAAAGCAACAGGAAAGGTAAATTATAATGAGCATTAAACAGAAAAAGGAAAGTCGTGAAGTTGAACTTTTCAAGGAACATTACAAGGGTAAACTGTACAGAAGACTTCTGAAAATCTCACTTACCAAATGGAGATTATTAGCCGGTTTCTTAACAGCCATTATCATAACGGCTTTTATTGATTCGACAAACACATATATAAGCAAGTTTATTATCGATGATGGTGTGATTCCGGGAAACACCCAAACCATGTTTAAATATGGTTTAATCATGTTTGCATTATTTCTCTTGAACAGTATGGCCATTTTCACCTTTATCTTTTGCGCCGGCCGCCTTGGAGAACATATGCAATACCATCTTCGAAAAGAGCAGTTTAGTCATCTGCAAAAACTATCTTTTTCTTTTTTTGACCGCGTATCTAGCGGATGGCTTTTGTCAAGAATAACCAGCGACTCAAGAAGAATTGCAGAGCTGTGTACCTGGATGTTTCTTGATATGACATGGGGAGCTGTAAATATTGTGGTTGCTCTTATCTTTATGGCCACTATTAATTTGAAACTTATGCTTGTCGTTGCACTGATGACTCCGATATTGGTTATTGCCTCAATAAAATTCCGTTCACTTATTTTAAAAGAGTACCGGAAAGTACGCTCTATTAATTCACAGATAACCAGTGCCTACTCCGAAAACATCTCAGGAGTTCGCATCGTCAAGGCTCTTAACCGTGAAGAGAAAAATCTTGCAAATTTTTCCAAAATAACCAGACAAATGCACAAGCGTTCTTTCAGAGCAGGCTGGCTTTCCGCTTTTTTTCTGCCGGTTGTACAAATGATCACCACTCTTGCGGTCGCAGCTATTCTTTATGTGGGTGGCTCAGATATAAGCACAGGAGCTCTCTCGGTTGGAGAGCTGCGCGCGTTTATCGGATATGTACTTTTCATGATGTGGCCGATAGAAAACCTTTCACGGGTCTTTAGTGAAATGCAAAGGTCGATAGCCAGTGCCGAACGTGTTTTTTCACTTCTTGATACACCTTCTGGAATAGCTGATCGCAAAGGAAGCCATACAAAGGCAAATTTCAAAGGAAAAATTGATTTTTGTTCGGTCAGCTTTCATTACGAAAAAGACTCCCCTGTGTTAAAGAACATCAATCTTTCGGTCATGCCAGGCGAGGTAATCGCAATAGTCGGGCCAACAGGAGGCGGAAAAAGCACACTTGTAAACCTTGCAGCCAGATTTTACGAACCATGTAAAGGCAAAATACTTTTTGATGGTGAAGATTACCGCAACTGGACACAAGAGGCTCTTCAGCATCGAATTGGTATAGTTCTTCAGGATCCGCATCTGTTTTCCGGAACAATACGTGAGAATATTTTGTACGGAAAACCAGACGCGACTGAAGAAGAGATAATCACAGCGGCATCACGCGTGCAAGCTCACGAAATGATTTGTCGTCTTCCAAACGGATATCAGGAAAATGTCGGTGAGGCAGGGAATCTTCTATCAATAGGTCAGAAACAATTGATAAGTCTCGCTAGAACAATAATATCCGACCCCGATATTATAATAATGGACGAGGCCACAAGCTCTATAGATTCTTTGACCGAACACCTGATTCAGGAGGGCATTCATCATCTGATGGAAGGTCGAACCAGTTTTGTTATAGCACACAGGCTCTCTACAATACGAGAAGCTAACCGGATACTGGTTCTTGAATCCGGACAAATAAAGGAGAGTGGAACCCACGAAGAGCTGCTAAAGAATCGAGGACACTATTATGAGCTTTACACAAGTCAAATACGTTCTGAAAAATCGGGATGCGCCCAATTAGCTTAAGAATAGTCTGCTCCCTTTTATGAAAAGTTATTGATTAATTATCAAAGGCTTTTTATGAATGTGTTAAATGAAAGAGACCTATTTTATAAAACTATATAGCCAACAATGGAAAGAGGCCGAACAGCTTTTAAAATTAAAAAGAGGTTCGGTCGATCCAGACAAGATTGCACGTTACTATACCCAAATTAGTGACGATCTCTCATACGCGGCTACATTTTATCCTCAAAGCAGTACCACGCACTATCTGAATAGCCTTGCTTCATCGTTTCACAGGTTGATTTATAGCCGAAAATATGAGAAACGAAGCAGACTTATTACTTTCTGGACCAGGGAACAACCAAGACTTGTTTACCGCTACCGCTACAGTATGCTTGTCGCGCTGTTATTTTTTGCAGTTTCAGCATTTTTGGGTATTCTATCAAGCCATTACGACAAGATGTTTGCCCGGATAGTTATGGGTGAAACCTATATGCGTATGACCGAGCTTAATATACAAAACGGCGACCCATTAGCGGTTTATAAGCAGGCTCACGAAATAACCATGTTCCTGGGCATAACTGTAAACAATATTCGGGTCGCATTATCTGCTTTCGCCCTTGGTACTGTTTTTTCAGCCGGTACCTCGGTGCTTCTTTTTTTTAATGGTGTCATGATAGGCACGTTTCACTATTTTTTTTATGAGAATGGTCTTTTATTCGAATCCTTAAAAACAGTATGGATTCACGGCACCCTTGAAATAAGCGCCATTATTATTTCGGCGGGTGCAGGCATGATTATCGGAAACAGTATTCTTTTTCCAGGCACATATAAACGCCTTGTTTCGTTTCAAAAAGGAGCATCCGACGGGATAAAGGTCCTGATCGGTGTTATTCCTCTTTTTATTGTAGCGGGATTTCTGGAAGGCTTTGTAACCCGGCATACCGAACTTCCAGATTATATAAGAGTCGGAATCATTCTTATTTGTTTTGTTTTTATAATTCTATACTATTTTGTTTATCCCATAATAGTAAACCGGAGACAGAAATGATTAAAGAAAACTTGAATCTACTTTTAATTCGCAAAAACACCGAGATAATTGATGATTCGTTTACTATATTCAAGCAGAACTGGAAATTATTATCCAAATTTATTTTTAAATATTTGCTGCCAATATATATCTTAACCTCAATATTTACTGTATATATAATAAAGTCATATATTAATTTTATTATTGATTATGCTAACCTTTCTGAAACATTTAATTCATCTCCAGCGAATTTTATAGAGCAAATAAATATTCCTTTTCTTGTTGTGTCTATAATCATATATTTAATTGCATTTATGACTATTGCAACCATCTTCGATACAGTGCTTATACGATATGTCGCATTATACAGAGATACTCCCTACTCTTCAATTACCGACAATGCAATGAAAGAGCAGTTTAAATCATGGTTTTTACATGTTCTTAAAAGAAATTTTCAGTTTATACTGGTAGTTACGCTGATTTATGTTATCTATTTTGCTACACTATTTTCCGTTCAGTATATTCCGCAAATGGCAATCACATTCATTGGCGTCTATATGTTTTACTATATATTCGCTCTGATCTGGCCGATTCTTTTTATTGCTTACAGCACCGTTGTCGCCAATGAAAAACTAGCATTTATCAAAACCTTAAAAAGGACTTTCTGGCTGTTGCAAAACAACTGGTTATCGGCAGCAGGACTTTTTTATCTGACTGTTATGATCGCCTATATAATCTCGATTTTTATGACTATTCCAACCGGTGTTATAACAGGTATCGGAGTGGCTCTTGATATAAATGAGGCAACATCAAAGATCGGCACTACTGCTATATACTGCATCGCTGCTATTCTTATGATTCTGTACTACTTTACCTATGTTGTGCTACCTACTCTCTCTTTTTCTATCAAATATTGGCAACTACGTGAAAAAAAAGAGGGGTTATCACTTAAAGAAGCCGTTGATAACATTAAATGATAAAAAAAATTATTTTTATTATCTTTGTTATCATCACATCCGGTGTACTTTTTGCGGATACAAAGATAACTATACCCGAGCATGATACGGTTCTTGAGTTATATGATTCAGAAAATTTAAGCTATAGTTCTCAAGATCGAGTCACACTTATTGGATCGATAAACAGAAAAATAATCAAAATTCTGAGAGATTTTTTTCACAGATTATCATCTCACGATGGTTTTGACTTAAAAGATGTGTACCTCATAATCGTAGCAGTTATAATTGTTTCAGCAGTTCTTTTTTTACTCTATAAAATTTTAAAAGGTGTCTGGTTCTTTTATTCACCGGAAAAAAAAGTCAATGCTCAAATTTCAGACACCGGTCTGGAAGTTAAACAAAATACAAATTATCTGCAACTTTACGAAAATGCCTTAAATAACGAAGATCCCGATACAGCAATTCGTTATCTTTATCTGCATGCACTTAAAGATCTGTCAGTTAAAAACATAATTCATCTGCGCAAAGACAAGACCAACAAAATTTACACCTCTGAAATAAAGAACATTGAAATAAAAAATATTTTTATAAAAATAGCCAACATTTTTAACTCTGTATATTATGGCAAAAACAGGGCGTCAGTAAAACTGGCACTTGATGTCAAACAGTTATGCGATTTACTAACAGAGGTCGAATCATGAAAATTCGACTTCCAAAAGCCTACATTTTGATTATTACCGTTTTATCACTGCTTTTTTTTATAACAGTTTTTTTTGCTCCTGTTGAACAAGACTGGAGCGATGATTTTACTTATTCTCAAAAAAAACCTTATGGCTGTTTTGCTCTTTACAAACTACTTACCGATAATGACCTAAATAATAGATTAAGTGTAATTTCAAAATCTGTATTCGATCATGATAAAGAGATATTTGCTAATAAGAATAAAGAATACAATCGTATATTCATCACAGCTAATGCAAACTTTGATCAGTACGAATCGGAAACTGTACTCGCAGAAATATATAAAGGAGCCACTTTTTTTATAGCCGCGGATTATTTCACAAGCTCAAAGATACCCGACAGAATGGGATTCGAACTGACGCAACTACTCTTCTATAATCGCACAATTGAGATATATCACAATAATGATGATTCTGCTTATAAATTTAAAAAAGGAATCAAGGGCTCATATATAAGCAAATATAATCCAAATACTTCGACGGTTATTGCAACAACCATTGATACGGAGCAAAAAGAGCCTGTAGCAATTTCAATAAAGTACGGCAAAGGTGAGTTGATATTATGCTCGACTCCTCGAATATTCACCAACTATCACCTTAAAGAGAACTATCGACTGGCCTTTCTTCTATTAGGAAGGCTATCTGTAAAAACAACCTATTGGGATGAGTACTACAAACCCGGCAATGTGCGACAAGAAAATATTCTCAGTTTTATAGATTCTGATACGATGTTATCATTTTCATTTTACGGCATTCTTGTTATCGTGATAATATTTGCTTTGTTCGGTGCTAAAAGAAGAGAACGCGCTATACCGGTTATATTACCTCTAAAAAACAGCTCACTGAGTTTTGCTAAATCAATGGCTGCCCTGTATCTTACACAAGGTTCTAATATACAAATCGCGAGAAAAATTGTACAAAACTTCTATTCTCATTTTTATTCACAATTACCATATGCCGATACAAACAGCATCAAGAAACACGACCGCCAAAATATTTCCGCTTTATGCTCGCAGCTGAGCGGCATGAGTACCGAGAGCTGCTACAAAAAGATTTGTTTTATTGACAGTATCGAAAAAAGTAAAAATATAAACAGTAAAGAACTTATTTTTCTTTATAAAACTATTATAAAACTGCTTGGAAAGGAGAAAAAAAGTGCCGGCAAATAAGACTGAAACAATTACAGCTGAAATGGCTTCGGAGCTGCTAATAAAAATCAAAAATAATATTGCAAAAGCAATTACCGGTCAAAGTGAATCGGTAGACCTTATCTTAACCGCTATGATAGCCAAGGGGCACATACTGCTTGAAGGAGTACCCGGTGTAGCAAAAACCCTTCTTGCAAAAACTTTCGCCGCTTCACTTGGATTAACCTACTCGCGTATCCAGTTTACCCCTGATCTTATGCCAAGTGACATTACCGGTACGTCGGTTTTTAACCCAAAAAACCTTGAATTTACCTTTCAACACGGCCCTGTTTTCGCACAAACAGTTTTAATTGACGAGATAAACCGTTCACCCGCTAAAACACAGGCGGCACTTTTTGAGGCCATGCAAGAACAGCAGGTAACCGCCGATGGAAGCGAATACGCTTTACCCGAACCTTTTCTGGTTATAGCAACCCAGAACCCTATTGAATACGAAGGAACCTACCGTCTTCCTGAAGCACAACTTGACCGTTTTCTGTTTAAAATAGTAGTTGGTTATCCATCACTTGATGAAGAGACTACTATTCTAAGAAATTCGCATGATCGCGGATTCACCAAAGCAGAAAAAGATATAAGTTCTGTTATTTCGGAATCCGAAATAAGACAGATCCGCTCTCTTGCAGAAAAGTCTGTGGTATCAGAAAAACTAATCGAATATACTGCTCAGATAATACAGGCTACACGGTCTGAAAGCAAGCTCTACCTTGGAGCTTCTCCACGAGCCGGTGTCGCTCTACTAAACGGAGCAAAATCCTATGCCGTAATTCAGGGCCGCGATTATGTGTTACCCGAAGATATTCAAACCATTCTTTTGCCAACTCTTGCGCACCGTGTGGTATTGTCACCAGAGACCGAGATGGAGGGACAAACAATAGAGGATGTTCTTTCTATAATACTGAAAAGAATACCGGTACCAAGATGAGAAATCTAATTAGTATTATTAGAAATATATATCTGGAACATAATTTTTTTATAGCAGCATTTGCACTACCCGCTATGGCTTTTGCAGTTTTTTATTTTGAAAATCTTTTATCAGTTTTTATTATATGTGTGTCCCTTTTCCTGGGTATAACTGTATTTGAACTTTTTTTTGTTTTAATATCATCTAAAAAAATATCAGCACGCCGTATCCTGGCAAGTCGTTTGTCTAACGGCGATGACAACCGGGTTACAGTCGAAATCAGATCAGATAGCAAACACTCTCTTGTTCTGCGATGTATTGACGAGCTACCTTACCAGCTTCAAGTCCGGGACTGGTATTTTGATACACGGGTAAAGCCAAACAGTGTTGAAGCCTGGGACTACAAAATACATCCCCGGAAAAGGGGGCTTTATGCTTTTGGATCACTTCACATTTATGTAAAATCTTTTTTCCGCTTTATATCTTACCGTGTTTCTTTTGAAACAGATCAAAAAGTAAAAGTTTACCCTTCAATTATTGCGCTGAAAGAGTACGATTTCTATGCCTGCAGCCACAAACTGCCTGAACCCGGGTTAAAACGGATTCGCAGAAGCGCGGTGACACACGAATTTGACGCTTTACGCAACTATCGTTACGGAGACGAGTTCAGATCTGTAAACTGGAAGGCAACAGCTCGAAAAGGTCACCTTATTGTCAATAACTACGTTGAAGATCGTTCTCAGCAGATATACATGGTTCTTGACACCGGAAGATCGATGCAAATGCCCTTTGAAAAGATGAGCCTTGTTGATCATGCTGTAAATTCGGCACTTATTCTTTCAAATGTTGCAATCAGGCGACAAGATAAAGCCGGGCTTATCACTTTATCGCCAACTGAATGCTCAATAGTTAAAGCCGATAATCGCTCAAATCAGTTATACACAATTCTTGAAAACCTTTATAAAACCGAAAGCAGCAATTATGAAGTAAATTACGAGCTCTTGTACAAAACGGTTAACAATTATATTCATCATAGAAGCCTACTGATTCTGTACACCAATTTTGAAACTGTTCATGCCATGAAAAGAGTACTGCCAATTCTGAAACTGCTATCTAAGCGACATCTTCTTCTATGTGTAATATTCCGTAACCCCATTCTTGAAAAAAAAATATTTATTCAGGCAAAGACTATCAGCGATATATATCTCTCAGCTGCCGCTTCCGATATTACTGATAACAAAAAAATCATTTATAAAGAGCTTTTACAAAACGGAATACAATCAATTTACGTTAATCATAGAAGCCTTACAGTGCAATTGATAAATAAATATCTGGAACTTAAAGCAGGAGGAGTTTTATAATGCGTACAATCAACATAACCACAGTCCATAATGTAAACATAACCTACAAGGCTGCGCCCCTGGGTTCACGAATATTGGCATGGGGTATCGATTCTGCCTTATTAATGTTTACCGGAATATTCATCATGGTTTTATTATTAATAACTTCAGAATTAAATTTTGACAAAATCAATTTTAATAGGCCATCCACTCTTCTTCCGCTTTTTTTCATAGCCTTACCGCTTATGCTGTACAATTTGCTTTGTGAAATAGGAATGAAGGGACAGACCATTGGCAAGAATATAATGAAGATTCGCGTTATATCCCTGGATGGATCGCCTCTATCAATTGGTCAATGCCTAATACGCTGGACCATGAGAATAATTGACCTGCATATTTCAAGCGGATTACCTGCAATTCTTACAATCGCTTTTAAAGAGAGCGGGCAACGCATTGGCGATATTGCAGCTAAGACAGCAGTAATTGAAGATCTTCCGGCTAAAGCTCCTGTTACAGCGGGTAGTACTTTCAAGCCTGGTATTCTTGAAACGCCATGTCTTACTTCGACTGAGAGTTCTACAATACAGAAGATCATTACTTTTGTATCAAACGGCGGGAACAGGACTGTAGCAGAAGATTATGCAAAACAGATACGGGATATTATTGTTGATAGATATTCACTTCAAGAGCGGTCTGCCGAGTTTGGAGACAAAAGCATTGATTTCATAGAGACTGTGCTAAGGGACCACACAGGTCTTTCGGCAGACTAACCCTATTACTTTTAATCAAACTTAAGCGGTTATATGACTATCTGGTTGCGACCAAGACGCTTTGCCTCGTATAACCGCTGATCTGATAATTTCAGAATTTCATGGTAAACACTTTTCCGGCTTTCGATTTCGCACAAATCGGCTATACCAGCACTAAACGATAGACTAATATCATTTCCTTCAAAGATAAAAGCTCTCTTTTCGACATCGGCACGAAGACGCTCCATTATCGAATAAGAGCAATCTTTGCAGCAGTCAACGAAAGCAATAATAAACTCCTCTCCTCCAAACCTTCCCATAAGATCATATTTTCTAAGGCTCTCTGATATCTGGCTGGCAAAGGTCTGCAAAACATAGTCACCGGCAAGATGAGAAAAATTATCGTTAATTTCCTTGAAATTATCAAGATCAATCATCGCAATAGAGAGTTTCATATTTTTACGATTACAGAAATTAATCTTCTGCTCTACAAGGTGTTTGAAATATCGGCGATTATAAACCGCTGTTAACGGGTCAAGAGAGGCATCAGAACGCAGCTTGTTTTCACGCTCAATACGCTCCAGCTGGTTTTCCACACGGGCGATAAGCTCTATTGAATCAAACGGTTTTTTGATATAATCATACCCCCCCGAATCGAAACCCTCTTTAACAGATGATCCTTCGGTCCGCGCGCTTACAAAAATAATACCTACATCCTGATTTCTAAACTCTGTATGTAAATCTCTTGCGGCCTCGAAACCGTTTACTTCAGGCAGCATAACATCAAGGAGTATCAGATCAGGAAGGCCGTTCTCCTTAATAATATTGTACATCGATTTTATATCTTCCGCGGTAAACAATGTGTATTTTTTTAACACAGAACATATAAGGGTCCGGTTTACCGGGTCATCGTCTACAACAATAATCTTTTTGTTCATTATTACATCCGTTTAGAATTAAATCGGCTCAAGACTCATACATAGTATCGGCAAAAACTGCAATTAAACTGATACAGTTAAAGTATCTTATAACTCAAAATTTCTCATCAGATCCTCAAGAGTGTCTCTTCTACGGATCAATTTGTCACTGCCGTCGGGTGAAATTAATACCTCGGCAGGCTTTAACCTGTTATTATAGTTGGAACTCATGCAAAAACCGTAAGCCCCCGCGTCAAGAACCGCGATAATATCATCTTCAACGATTTTAGGAAGCTCCCTGTCGTTCGCGAGGATATCTCCAGTTTCACAGATATTACCCACTATTTTTACACAATCTTTTGAGATATCGACACTGCCCTTTTCACGGAAAATCTCTATTTCATGATGAGAATCATACATAACCGGGCGCTTAAGCACATTAAAACCGATATCGGTTCCGATATAACGTGATCCGTAGTTTTCTTTAACAGAGTGTACCCTGCCCAGAATTATGCCGCATTCTGCCGCGATATAACGTCCGGGTTCAATTTTAATTTTTATCTCGCGGCCATAAGCTTTGATAAACCTGTCAATATTCTGCTTAAGCAGACGTCCAGTTTCGGAAAGATCAAGACGTTTCTGCCCTTCAGACTTACGATAAGGTATACCAAAGCCTCCACCAAAATCGACAAACTCAAGTGACTCAAAATTAGACGCAATCGAAAGAATGGAATCTGTACTCTTCACATAGGCATCCGATTCCATAAAAAGTGAGCCAATATGCTGATTCACTCCGGCAACTGTCAGATCATGTTTCTTGACTATCTCTTTGACTTGGGACATCATCTCGGGAGCAATACCAAATTTGGTCTTTTTACCTGCAGTAACAACTTTTTCATGATGTCCAGCACCCACGCCCGGATTAAACCTGAGAGCGACCTTTGTTCCTGGAAAGTTCCGGCCATAAAGATCCAGTTGAGATAAGGAATCGATACTGACCATTATCCCCCGGTCTACGGCAAAACGCATCTCATCGGCGGAGACATTATTGCTTATATACAGGATTCTATCGGCAGTAAATCCCGCGGCAAGTTCAGCATGAATTTCACCCGGGCTCATAGCATCCACAGACAAACCCTCTTCGTTAACAATTTTAAGAAGCTCAAGATTGCTGTTGGCCTTTGCAGAATAGTTAACAGAAAAATTTTTATAGTCGACCAAACCTTTCATTTCCCGACAGCGTTCTCGCAGAATATTTTCGTTATACACATAAAGAGGTGTGCCGTATTTTTCTGCCAGTTGAACAGGAGTTGACTCTTTGAAAAAATCCATTTTATCGGTTACAGGAGTATGTACTTTTGTCATAATATATTCCTTACTATTTTAATATTTATCCGGCAGGTATCTTAAAATTATCGTAAGGCTAACAAGCAATCAAGATACCTGTAAAAATTTCATTTTAATTTTTTTATTTCTTCTTCAAGTACTTTCAAAACCAGATCGCTATCGGCAGCAAGCTCTATCGGTTTATTGGCATGAGAACAGTTTATACCGCTAATTGTTTCTTCATGATAACCTACTTTAAACTCGGAAAACTTCAAACCATGCGCGGTAGATATTATAACCACTCTCTCATCTGAAGCGATATCGCCCCGGGAGGCAAGTTTTGTAAAAACTGACAATGCAACACCTGTATGAGGGCAACTGTACATACCGGTTCTATCTGCCAAGGCCGCAGCCTCTGCAAGTTCCTCTTCGCTAGCCTGCTCTACTATTCCATTAAACTCTTTTAACGTGGCGATAGCCTTGTCTACTGAAACCGGGTCGCCTATCTGAATTGCCGAAGCAAGAGTCTTTTTCGCAGATATTGATGAAAAGCTTTCAAAACCATTTTTATAAGAAGTATAGAGCGGATTTGCATTCTGAGCCTGAGCAACAATAATTCTCGGCATTTTGCTTATCATTCCAAGCTCTTTCATCTCTTTAAAGCCTTTTCCCAAAGCAGACACATTACCCAGATTACCACCGGGAATTATAATTGTATCAGGAACTTCCATATCAAACTGCTGTACTATCTCGGGAGCTATTGTCTTTTGCCCCTCGACACGAAGGCTGTTCATGGAGTTGGCAAGATAAATTTCGTTGTTCCTGGTAACCTGTTGAACTATCTTCATACACCCGTCAAAATCGGTATCCAACGCTAAAACGATAGAGCCGTTTGACATGGGCTGAACCAGCTGCGCTGTTGTAATTTTGTTGGCAGGAAGAAACACTATCGACGGAATTCCCGCATAAGCCGCATAGGCCGCAAGAGCAGCGGAAGTATCGCCGGTTGACGCGCAAGCGACAGCCTTGATATTTTTACCTTTTTTAATCATCTGGTTCACCATCGAAACAAGAACTGTCATACCAAGATCTTTAAACGATCCGGTGTGGGTATTTCCACACATCTTGATCCAAAGATCCTTAACGCCGAACATCTGTCCGAAGCGTTTCGCATAGAACAGGTTACTGTTTCCTTCGTACATTGAAACAATGGAATCATCATCTATTTCAGGAGCGACCAGCTCCTTGTAACGCCATACACCTGAACCATAAGGCCACTTTGTACTGCCCATTCTTGATGCAAAAAGTTTGTTCCACCCTTCTCCATTTAACTTTGCCTTAAGAGCTTCGGTATCGTGGGTTACCTGTAGAAGTGAACCACACTTGGGACAACGGTAAATAATATCAGTCAATGAGTATTGACCCTCACAGCCTTTTATACACTTAAAATAAGAGTTCACGTTTATTAACCTCGGACAGCAATTTTATTTTTTACAAACAATAGAACTGTTTTATATTAAACAATTTATTAATTCAGGAAATAGTATCAACTCTCTTCGATTCTTATCATCATTACAGGTTCGGTTACAAAATCAAAACTGTTTATCTCTCTAACAGCTTTTTTTATATCGGCCTCACAGGCCTTGTGGGTAACGAAAAGAAGAGGCACAATATTATGACCTGTTTCATGCTGTTCAACGGAGCTTACAGATATATTATTTGCCGAAAACGCGTGAGCAACCTTTTCAAGAATACCTGGCCGGTCTTCAGTATTAATACGCAAATAAAACCTTGAGAATCGTTTTTCCGCACCAAGTATAACAGCATCTCCTTTTGTTAAAATAGCGCTTTCATATACTCCTTTTTTAACAGCTATCTGAACAATATCAGAAACAACTGCAGATGCCGTAGGCAAGGAACCTGCACCCTTTCCATAAAGAAGAACTTCACCTGTCATATCCGCGTCAAAAACAACAGCATTATACTCATGGCTTACCGAGGCAATCAGGTGTGATTCCCGAATCATGACAGGGTGTACCCGCACATCAACCTCACCATCAATTTCACGGGCAATTCCCAAAAGTTTAACCGCGTATCCCATGCGACGGGCAAACTCGGTATCCAGAGTCTTTATTTTTGTAATACCCTCTATCTCTATTGAACCGTACTCTATCTTTTTATTAAACGCAAGCATGGCCAAAAGACAAATCTTGTGGCCGGCATCAAAACCTTCGATATCGAATGTCGGGTCTGCTTCCGCAAAGCCTTCGGCCTGAGCCTCGGCCAGGGCATCGGCAAAAGATAATTCTGCAAGTTCCATACGTGTCAGGATGTAGTTGGTTGTTCCGTTAAGAATACCGAAAATATGGTTAACATTGTTAGCCACAAGACCGTTTTTCAGATCTTCGATACAGGGGATACCGCCACCTACTGCCGCCTCAAACCCCAGTTTGGCATCCTTACGATCGGCCAGTTCGAAGATTACCGAACCCTTTTCGGCCAAAAGCTTTTTGTTGGCAGTTACAACGTTTTTACCTGCCGAAAGCGCAGCTTCGACAACGCTCTTTGCAGGTTCAAGACCGCCAATAAGCTCTACAATTGTATCTATATCTTTATCTTCAATCAGACTTTTCCAGTTATCCGTCACTTGAACATCAGATGAAACAGTCTTTTTCACCTCATCCATTCTTAAATCACATACAGTTTTAAGAACAAGACTGACTCCTGTTCGCTGCTCGATCAGTTTACCGTTGTTTTTAATAACATTGTAAACACCGCTTCCGACGGTTCCGAACCCCACAAGCCCGATATTAACTTTTTTTTTCATATATGTAACAGCTCCCTTTTTTTTGCCATAAAACCATAAAAACTCATGATACGATTATAATACAGCTGTTTTTAGTCAAGAAAAGTTCTGTATATTTTCATCTCCCCGGATTGAGCTCACCACAACCAGGGTTTTTATGCCGGACACGAAATAGCATTATTATATTTATGCGTGAAGGTCATTTCCAAATAGAAGATCAATGCTGATACTTCTTCTGATTTTACTTACAATATTTTTCCAACCGGACATACGTTTGAACAATCACCGCACAGAATACATTCTGTATCAGTTACCGGTTTATTCTCGCGCATATATCCCATGACATCGACACCCATTGGGCAGTAATTATTGCAAACAGAGCACTCTAAACATTTTACACTTTTATCCGGACTGGTTTTAATAAGACTGAAATAACTTGCCGGTTTCATAATCAGAGAAGCCGGGCAAAGATACTTGCAAAAGGCCCTTCTGTCTTTCAGAATAAAAGCAAGAGGAATCGCCAGCAAATAGTAAATTCCATTACCAACGAACATCCACTTCATTTCTGCTATATTAATATAATTTTCCCAGGGATCGTATGCCAGACCGAAGACCATATACAGAGGAATTGCAACAGAAATTATCAGCGTAACAAAGCGTATGTTCCGGTATGAACGATTAATATTATTTCTGTTATTGCCAATCGGCAGCCAGTCCAGAACTGCTGCTGTCCAGCATGCATACCCGCAAAAACCGCGTCTCCATACAAGAGGCCCCAGGATTTTTGCGATTATATAGTGAATAAATCCCTTACTGAAAAAACCGGCACTTACGATTAATACAACTCCCTCAAGCTGAAAATTCTCATTGTTAAAAATTGGCACAAAAATAAGTAGAGCGGGCATTATCATCAGAAGACAAATCTTTCGCCCCAGAAGCCTATTTTTACCTTTTAGTTTTAGCTGCAGAAATATACCGACACTGATTGCCAAACCCATCCATGGAAAAAGGATCAGAAACCCCCACCACTTTACAGTGATATAGAGAAAAACTGCCAGAATGATTCCAATCGAAACAGGGATGAATGCTATTCTGTATTTTTTTAAGTTCATGCAGATACCTTATTTATTGAATTTTTAAAATTAACGAATCAGTACAAGTTAATCTGCCTCAGTTTAAATAATCAAGATAATAAATTTTACTGTTTACAGATCTCATGGAAACTGGTTTCAGGAAGGTTGTGCGATGGATATCATTTTACGAAAGCTAAACGAAAAATTTCACAAAATTCTTGATATTTTACACATGCAAAGAGAGTTTATTCATCAATAATTCATAGCAAAATAGACAAACCATATTATTAACAAAAATTATCAGATTGACAAACCGGCGTTTTCCTGCGATACATCTAAAGTAAAAAATAATTTTAATGGATAAAAAAATGAAATATTCAGTATTAACATTATCGCTTTTAATGCTTTTTTCAAGTTGTGTTAAAGTATATAACCAGAACCCAAACGAGGGTGGCCGGTTGGCTATCTCATCATCTGCAGAACTTATGGTTGTACCCGATGAAATGAGTATCTTATTTGGTATCGAAAAATACGATTCTAATGTTAAAAATGCCCGGACACAGACCCGAAGCATTCTGGATTCTCTTGTTAAAAAACTGAAAGAAGAAGGCATATCTGAAGAGAACATCGAATATGGACAGATTAGTATTATCCCCCGTTATCCGGAGAATCAGTATGGAAAACGAATAATCGGTTATACGACAACACTTAATGTAACAGTAAAGTTGCAAAACTTCGATCTGATTTCCGCGGTTGTCGATAAGGCGGTAAGCGTTGGAGTTAACACAATCGGAAATTTTAATTTCTACTCAACTAAGATGCCTGAGCATAAAAAGAGAGTTCGTTCCATGGCAATAAAAGCTGCCATGCAAAAGGCGCAGCAATACGAAAAAGAGATGAATTTGACACTGGGAAAATTGATATCTGTAGAAGAGAGTGCCGATTCAACTGCCGATTCCAGAGGCACAATGAACATGGTTGTTCAGCGAAGCATGTTACAAGAAAGCGAGGCTGGTCCCGGAATATCTCCCGGCCAAATACCTTTACGCCTTTTTATTACATGTGAATATGAGATACTGAAATAATCATTAAATAAGTCATATCTCAGGAATTACTGTCTGATTAAACCTAAGAAACTTTAAAATTATTTATCTTATCATCAAGTTCTTTAATAATCAGAGATATTTCAGAAGAATTACCCGATAACAGCTTAGCAGACTCGGCATTTTTTGTGGAAAATTCGTTCAACAAATCAATAATAACGGAGATCTCACTAAACGATACATTCTGTTCTTCCAAAAGATTTTTATTTTCTTCTGTAATTTTTAATACTGCATTTCCGTTTTCTGTTAATACAGATTTTATACTATTCTCTCTTTCTGATAAGTCATTAATCTCATTTATCAGACCCGAAATAGAGTTAATACCTGCCGATATACCGTTAAAGATTTTCATTGTTTCAGTAGTAGTATCAACTCCTACCTGTGTTTCTCGGTGGTTTAACTGTACCAGGGAATCAATCTCCTTAACTGCAGCTGATGTTAAGTCAGATAACTTAGAAACTTCTTCGGCAACCACAGCAAATCCCGGTATATGTCAACATAGTTGCGCCTTTTTTTGAAAATAATTATGCAGCGTTTTCCTCTGCTTTTTCACGCGTTTTTACCGCTGTA
>JAFGRW010000024.1 GCA_016934935.1 Spirochaetota bacterium
ACTAAAGAACCGCCGTGTACCGAACGGTACGCACGGTGGTGTGAGAGGACGGTAGGTAAAATAATTACCTACCTCCTACTCGATTCGATAAAGAGTTAATAATTTCGTTTAAATAAAATCTTGATTTAAAAGCTATTGCAATAAGTATGACTTCATAAAAATTTAGAGTTCTGTTTCGCCGGTTTCTTAGCCGTATCGTTATATGATCGAGGTTTAATAATGAATGATTTAAAAAATAACGCGTTAAAATATCACAGCGAGCCTGTGCCGGGAAAAATAGAGGTTGTACCATGCAAGCCCTGCAAGACTGCATCTGATCTGTCATTGGCCTATACTCCGGGTGTCGCAAAACCTGTTTTAGAAATTGCTGATAATCCGGAATCGGCATATCAATATACTTCAAAAGGCAATCTTGTAGCGGTTGTATCTAACGGAAGTGCCATACTGGGGCTGGGCAACAAGGGGGCTCTTGCTTCCAAGCCGGTAATGGAAGGCAAGGGTGTGCTTTTCAAAAGATTTGCCGATATTGATGTTTTTGATATCGAGCTTGATACTGCAGATCCAGAAAAAATAATCGAGACTGTTAAAATGATGGAACCAACATTTGGCGGAATAAATCTCGAGGATATAAAGGCGCCGGAGTGTTTTATCATAGAAGAGAGGCTGAAAAAGCTCTGCTCCATACCTGTTTTTCATGATGATCAACATGGTACAGCAATAATCTCTACTGCGGGTTTGATAAATGCCCTGGAAATTGCTGAAAAAAATGTGGGCGAAATAAAGGTTGTTTTTAACGGTGCAGGCGCTGCGGGAGTTGCCTGCGCTAAACTCTTTATTAGTTTTGGTGTGCTTCGCGAAAACCTGATAATGTGTGACAGCAAGGGGGTCATCTATAATGGGCGTAAGGAGGGTATGACACCTGAAAAAGAGTATTTCGCGGTTGAAACCGATTCTCGCACCCTGGCGGATGCTTTAAAAGGTGCTGATGTCTTTGTGGGTGTTTCAGTCAAAGATTGTGTAACACCCGGGATGCTTAAGTCTATGAATTCGACACCTGTAGTATTCGCAATGGCAAATCCTGATCCGGAAATATCTTATGAAGACGCGATAAGCGCCCGAGATGATGTCATTATGGCTACCGGCCGCAGTGACTATCCTAATCAGATAAATAATGTGTTAGGGTTTCCCTTTATTTTCCGTGGAGCTTTAGATGTCCGTGCTTCCGACATCACTGAAGGTATGAAGATTGCTGCCGCCAGGGCACTTGCCGATTTGGCAAAAGAGCCGGTTCCTGACAGTATTAGCAGAGCTTATGAGGGAAAAAAGTTCAGTTTTGGATCAGAGTATATTGTTCCAAAACCTTTTGATCCGCGTGTAATAGAATGGGTTGCTGTTGCTGTTGCCAAGGCTGCCTGTGAAGAAAAAATCGCTGCAAAACCGATCAGTGATTGGAATGCTTATTCCGCGCAATTGCGTAAAAGAATGGAGAAGTATTGGAATTAATTACTGGTAATCTCAAATAATTAACTTTTTAACAAGGAACTTGCGAAAAATTCCTTATTATACCTCTTAAACGGCATAGCCGTTCTGTAAATGGTAATTTTTCGAAGTTCTCTACTGGTACTTTAGTATCAAAAAACATGCGATTTTGTTGATAATTATCTGGCAATAAATTGAATTTCGGTAATTTCTTTGTATATTATAGTCAACAGGTGTTTGTGAAGGGGTTATGTTTTACATGAACAGCCAGGTTTAGAGTTTGTTCAAACCCATCCTTTATAAATTATCTGTTTTAGTTTATTATTACAAAAGATATGAACCTGTCTGTTCTGAGGGTTTTCTTTTCCGTGATTGCTTATCACCGGAGGATACCGAATGAGTGCTGTGGTCTCCATGAGTGCTTCCATGCCGCCAACCTGGTCGCTTGTAAAAGAGATCAGGAAAAACAGCTCTGAATATCTTCAAAAGGGCTCACATGCGTCTGTCGATTTTGATGCCGTGATTATGGTTGTTTCAGAGCTGGTTGAAAATGCTGTAAAATATGGTGTCAGGGCTTCTGACGGTACGTGTGTCGATTTTAGCCTGAGTGTTCACGGTTCCTGTGTACAAATAACTGTAAAAAACGGTATTGAAAAACTTGAAGATTATGAATCTGTAATTTTTGCCCTTGATGCAATTCATGGACCCAGATCCCGTGAAGAACTATATAGATCGCGTCTTCTGCAAATATATGACTCTCCAATTGATGAAAAGGGGCGTTTGGGGCTCTACCGTATAGCTTACGAGGGGGGGTTTGATATTGCCTGCCAACTGGAAAGCGACTTGATAAAGCTGACTGCCTGGAGAGACTTTAACCATGAAGCGTGATTTATCGGTTGGTTCGCTGCATATAGAACTATTGCGCGAAAGTCCGGAACAGTTTCGAATGGTATGGCGAGGCCGCAGCGAGGATAGAGATCCTGCCGATTACCTGAATCCTTTTCTTATCTCATCAATTGAGGTTCTTTCCGATGAGTTGCTCGTTTGTGATTTCAGAGAACTTGAGTATATCAACTCTTCTACTATACCGCCTATACTTCGTATGATAAAAAAGTTGCATATTGACGGGAAGTCTGCTAGAATAGTATACGACAGTAATTCATCATGGCAAACGGCATCTTTTACTGCGTTTCGTATTATTACTGATACGATGGATCTGATCGAGATTTCGGGAGAGTAGGCAGATTATGGCAATAGATAAGGGGTCACTGGATGATTTTAAGTTTTTGAACTCCGTTAGCGAAGATTTCGCGTTGAGTGCCCAAAAAGTTAACGATTCTTCATTGCAACGTAAGCTTCATACAGAAAATGCTATTGTTTCACTCGAAGATGCCGAAAGAGCCGGTGGCATGCTGCTCAAAGAGTTGAAAATTGGCAGCAGGGAGAGTATTCTTCTGAGAAGTCGTCACGATGCCATTTTAAATATTTGCCGCATTTTAAAAATGAATCTGGATCGTCAGAAGATTCTAATAGATAAGCTTTTTACTGTTAAGCCCGGGAATGGTTTTACTGTAAATCATCACTATCTCGATGAACTAGATAGGCTTAGAAAACTATTAACACAGTCGTTATCAAAGGCTTTTGGTATACTAACCGAAATTGTTGCTACTGGTAACGAGATGATACTTCTTGATAAACTTATACAGACGTCAAAAAAATATCAAAAAAAAGGGATAATTCGTTTAAAGAAGCTTACATTTACCGCCCTTAAGGATGCCGAAACAGCCATAGAGGGATCGAAACTCAACCATGATCGTGGCGCCGAATTGATAAACGAAATCAAGAGGATCCCGGATTATGTGGAAGACAAGAACACATTTGCTCTTCGTGCTATTGTTGATATGGCTAACGAGGGTGCCGAACTTGCTCTTCATGTGAACAGCAGTTCAAAATCGCAGCTTGAGTTTGCCGAAAAGGTCAATACTTTAACCGGTCAGCTTCATGACGAGTCGCTTCATATACGTAAATTGGTTTCCGATAAGCACTCTCTGTTTACGAAAAATAACGAACTAATTTCACAGGTAGCGGTAATTGTTGCTGTAGAGTTCTTTGAATACCTTTCGGCAATGGATATTGCGCGTCACCTTAAAGAGAACGATGATCTTTATGATCCTGAGGTTATTGAGGCCATATATGATCTTACGGCTTTTGTAGAAAATGCGTGTGAGGATGTTGAATCTGTTGCCAGTCTCAATTATGATATGACAGAAGCTGTAGCTGTTAACGCGAAAATTGAAGAAAAAACTGTCGAACTGACACAGAAGGAGACCGGCTGTTTTGATATGACGCGTCATCAGGTCATGCTTATGACCGAAAAGACCCGCTTTCCTATTGATGGATCCGCCCGGAATATCGAAAATGGACGCAAAGTCAGTGATTATGTTCAACGTCTGTTGGACAGTTTGACTCGGTAAATTAAATCTTTGTACTTGACAAAAACAGCCGTTCGATAATCGTGTTGCTGTGAGATTTGCAAAGGAAAACACTTTTTATCTTATATTGTTTATCATTGTCGGAGCTCTTCTGGGAGGAGCTTTAGGTACGCTTCTGGCGGAAATTCATCCGGCACTCGTTTTTCTCAAAAAAAATCTTACAGGGTTTATCGGGGTTAATCTCGATTTTATCCGTTTAGAGGTATCTTTAAGCCTCTCGTCACTTCTTGGAATAGTTTCAGGAATAGTGATTTTCGCGAAAGCGTAAGGTCGAAAGGCCGGCTGCGCCCGCAGCTATTTCGTCTTTATAGTAATCGGATATTCTTGTAAGGGTTTTCATTATTATTAAAGATGTATAAATCGGTATTTATTCCGGTTGAACTCAATTCGTTTTTTGATCTTGATTGGTTAAAAAAGAAAGCTATGCGGCGCGTTATCTGTACGAAGTACGGTTTGAGGTTAGTTAACCCCGGGCGTTTCTTTGTATTATGTTTGGGCTATATTCAGATTTTATCAGAATTTAATTCCGATTTTATCAGAATTGTATTCAGATCGTATATGAATTGTGTCCGGACAGACGGTATATCCGTAAAAAATAAAATCAGGTTTAAAAAGGGGGTTTTCATTGGCTGTTATCACAATGAAAGAGCTCTTGGAATCAGGTGTACACTTCGGTCATCAGACTCGTCGCTGGAACCCCAAGATGCAGCAGTTTATTTTCACATCCCGTAATGGAATTCATATTATTGATCTTCAAAAGACAATGCAGCGGCTAAAAGCTACATATTCCATTATGAAAGATCTGTCTGAAAAAGGCGGAAAAATTTTATTCGTAGGAACAAAAAAGCAGGCACGCGGTGCAGTAAAAGAGTATGCCGAAAAATGCGGCATGTACTACGTTTCCGAGCGTTGGCTTGGAGGTCTTTTGACCAACTACAAGACTGTTTCTCAATCGATAAAGCGTCTAAAAAGTCTTCAAAGAATGCGTGATAATGATGACTGGGATGCCGAGACCAAAAAAGAACGTCTTGAGCTTCAGCGTGAACTTGAAAAGAAAGAGAAATTCTTATCAGGTATCGCAGATATGGATAAGCTTCCAGACGCACTGTTTGTTGTCGATCCAAAGCGCGAACAAATTGCCGTAAACGAGGCTCATAAGCTTAATATTCCAATTTTTGCTGTTGTTGATACAAACTGTAACCCCGAAGAGGTGGATTATCCTATCCCTGGTAATGATGACGCAATACGCGCTATTGCGCTTTTCTTGCGTGTCATGGTAGATGCCATCGAAGAGGGGCGTTCGGGTGGAATGTCGGCTGTTGAAGACGACTCTGATATGGATGATGATAATGCGGAGGCTTCATCTTCTGATTCTGAAGAATCAGAAGTCGCTGAGGTTTCTGTGGAAGATACCGAAGAGTAGAGCTTAAAGAAGATTAGCGGGTCTTCTGTTGATTTACACGGCACCTGAATTTCAGGTGCCGCGTAAGATCATAAACACCGTTATAAAAGTGTAATTTAAGGATAGAGGAGGTAGTTATGGCTGAAATAACTGCATCAATGATAAAAGAACTGAGAGAAAGAACACAGGCTGGTATGCTTGACTGTAAAAAAGCGCTTACCGAATGTGATGGAGATATGGAAAAGGCCGCCGAATTTTTACGAAAAAAAGGCCTTGCTGCGGCAAATAAAAGAGCCGGACGTGAAGCAAAAGAGGGTCTTGTTTTTATCAAGCTTTCTGATGATGGCAAAAAAGGTTCAATTGTCGAGCTTAACTGTGAAACTGATTTTGTTGCTAAAAATGAAGAGTTTCATAATTTGGGTAACAGGATAACATCCGAGATTTTTGACAACTCTCTAAAAAGCGGAGCTGAAATACCAGCAGCGCTTGATGAGACTATCAAGGGTGCTATTGCCACAACAGGCGAAAACATGGGCATTGGTTCATTCGATACTATCGAAATTGATAAGGGAGCAATAGCTTCATACATTCATAGTAACGGTAAGATTGGCGTGTTGGTTGCGCTTGCTTCAGATGCTTCGGACTCGGCTGTTTTGTGCGAACTTGGTCGTGAGCTTGCTATGCAGGCTGCTGCTGCTTTTCCACAATATGTAACTTCAGACGAAGTGCCTGAGACTGTTAAAGATAAGGAACGCGAAATTTACAAAGAGCAGATGAAAAATTCGGGAAAACCGGAAAATATTATAGACAAGATAGTTGAAGGTAAACTTTCAAAATTCTATTCTGATGTTTGTCTGGTTGACCAGGTTTTTATAAAAGATAGCGCGAAAAAGGTTTCCGATGTTGTTAAAGAGTACAGTACTAAGGCTGGAAGCCCAATAAAAATAGAAAAATTTATCCGTGTTCAAATTGGCGGTTGATGATGAGTGAAGCAAACCCTTACAAACGGGTTCTGGTCAAGCTGAGCGGTGAGGTTCTTGCCGGTTCTGCTTCGGCTGGGCTTGATCCTGAAACTGTAAAAAAGGTTGCCTCTGAAGTCGTCCTTGCCGCTGAAAGCGGTGTTCAGATTGCCCTCGTTATTGGCGGGGGCAATATTTTTAGGGGCGGTCTGGGAGAAAGCCTTGGTATGGATCGTGTAACAGGTGATCATATGGGGATGCTTGCAACTGTTATTAATTCATTGGCTTTAGCTGACAGCATCTCTTCGGCCGGACGTAATGCGGTTGTTATGACATCTTTTGCCATGGAAACAGTTGCCGAATACTATACGGTACGCAAAGCTTCCGCGCATCTTGCAGATAACAGTATTGTGATTGTAGCCGGTGGAACAGGTAATCCCTATTTTACAACAGATACAGCAGCAACGTTAAGAGCTGTCGAGCTTAAATGCGATCTTATGATGAAAGCAACAAAGGTTGACGGAGTTTATGATAAAGATCCTGCCAAATATTCTGACGCAAAAAAAATTGACAAAATAAGCTATATTGATGTGATTCAGAATAACTTGAGAGTAATGGACTTAACAGCAATATCGCTGTGCATGGAAAACATGCTGCCAATACGTGTATTTAATCTGTTTCGTGATAACTGTATTAATGATGCGTTAAACGGACATGCTGGCGGTACAGATATACTTTAATTTGGTTGCTGTATTAAAAATCCGCAATAAAAAGGTTTTCGGAGGTTATTTATGGTTAACGATATATTAAAAGATGTAGAATCGAGAATGAGTAAAAGTGTTAAGGCTCTTGAAAAGGAGTTTGTGGCTATCAGAACCGGACGGGCTAACCCATCTATTCTGGATTCGGTTTCAATAGACGCTTATGGGTCCCCAATGCCACTTAATCAGGTCGCGACTGTATCTTGTCCGGAGGCTCGTCTGATAATGGTTCAACCATGGGATAAAGGAAATATAGGTGCCATTGAGAAGGCCATTTTAAAGGCCGACTTGAATCTGAATCCTTCAAATGATGGTAATGTTATTCGTATTCAGATTCCGGAATTGACCGAAGAGCGTCGAAAAGAGCTGGTGAAACAGGCCAAGAATAAGGCCGAAGATTGCCGGGTTGCAATACGTAATGTTCGCCGTGACGGAAACGATATGGTTAAAGAGCTGGAAAAAGATAAAAGCATATCTGAAGATGATTCAAAGAAAGAACAGGATAATATTCAGAAGCTTACTGATAAATATACCGAAATGGTCCAAAAACTGACAGATAACAAAGAGAAGGAAATCTTAAGCATATAATGCCCTCTTTAAAGGACTCTGTTAACAAATCCGCGGTTCCCCGTCATATTGCAGTCATTATGGATGGTAACGGCAGGTGGGCAAAAAAACGTGGTTTGCCCAGGGCCGATGGTCATCGAAAAGGAGCCCTGGTAATCGAGACTTTAATGGACGCGGCCATGGATTTGTCGGTAGGGTGTGTTTCTCTTTATGCGTTTTCTACGGAGAACTGGTCAAGACCTTCTACTGAAATTAATGCCTTGTGGGAACTGCTCTGCTCTTTCTTTGCCGAGAAACTGCCGGTTATGCATAAAAAGGGTATTCGCGTTTACCATTCAGGGTCAAAAAAGAGGCTTCCGGCCCGGGTCTGTTCGGTGATTGATAAAGCGGTTAAGCAGACTGCCGGAAACAAAGGGCTTAAAATGAATTTTTGCCTTAATTACGGATCACGACAGGAGATTGTTGACGCGGTTAACAACTGGTCGGCAAAAGCCGGGCCCGGAGAAAAGTTTACTCAAAAAAAAATGGCGCAAAACCTTTATGCTTCCGATTTGCCTGATGTTGACCTGTTAATTAGAACCTCGGGTGAGTGCAGAATTAGTAATTATCTGCTATGGCAATGCGCCTATGCCGAATTTATTTTCTTAAAGGTACTTTGGCCCGATTTTAAACCGTCTCATTTGTACAGAGCGGTAATCGAATTTCAAAAAAGGAATAGAAGGTTTGGAGGATTATGACTTCACGTACATGGGATACATTTCAAAGAATAATAAGTGCCTTAATTGCGTTACCGGTCTATTTTTTCCTGATATTTTTTGACCAGTACTATACTCTTGGAATACTGCTGATTTCTCTTGCAGTTACTCTTTCATGCCTTTATGAATTTTACCAGATTGCCTCTTCAAAGGGGGGAGGGACTCCTTTTGTTATTCCCGGTTTGGCCGCTGGTTTTGTTATAAACGTGATTATCTATATGTTCAGTTTCGGCCGTGTTTATGGATTCGAAAGGTATCTTGCAATTTTTGATGTGCGCATTGTTCTGGCGGTATTTGTGTTTTTAGGTGTGATAATTAGCGCGTTGCATATTGTTATAAGGCCTTTGTCCGACGGCATATTCTCTCTTGCTACAACCATGTTTGGTATCATATTTATTGTTCTTCCCTTTTCACATATCATTTTAATGAAAGCGCTGCCCGACGGAATATATTACATTTTTATTTTGCATCTTGTTATCATGTTTAACGATACCTTTGCCTATTTCGGTGGGGTTTTTTTCGGCACACACAAAACCGGTTTTCCCGTTTCGCCCAACAAGTCTTGGGAGGGCTATTTTTCGGGTATGCTGTTTAGTACGGTTGTCATAATTGTCGCTAACGAAGCATTCCAGATCTTTTTTGACAGGCATCTTTTTTCCCTGCCTGAAGCTATACTGTTGGGTATGCTTCTGTCTCTTCTTGGTAATATTGGAGATCTGGTTGAATCAGCTATTAAAAGAGATGCCGATATCAAGGACTCGGGAAGGATTATTCCCGGGCATGGCGGAATGTGGGATGTCTTTGATGCCTTGATATTTGTTTTCCCTGTGTTTTACTACTACCTTAAACTAAAGGGAGTGTAAATGCCTTCGGATGTAATAATTCTTGGATCTACAGGCTCGATAGGTTGCAGCACTCTTAGAGTAATTGATGAGTATCCAGATCTCTTTTCGGTAAAAGGGCTCGTTTGTAATTGCAATGTGCAAACACTTGGCGAACAACTTGAGCGGTACAAGCCTCTTTTTTGCGGTATAACATCACCTCGTGATGATGCTCAGATTGAATCGTTAAAAATATGTTTCCCAAAGATCAGATTCTTTACAGGTGATGAGGCGGCACTTGATGTTGTATCAGAGGGTGCCGATATTTGTGTTTCGGCAATAGTTGGCGCCGCGGGTTTTCTACCCTCGCTTTATGCTTTGAAAAGCTGTAAGCGGATAGCACTTGCCAATAAAGAGACTCTGGTTATGGCCGGTGATCTTTTTTTCGAACAAGCCGCGAGTTGCGAAACCGAAATAATTCCAGTCGACAGTGAACATGGTGCTCTTTTCGCGCTTTTAGATTGCATGGAACAAGAGCATATTGATTCTGTTATTCTCACAGCATCCGGTGGAAGTTTGAGAGATTATCCTTTAGAAAAACTCGCAAATGTAACTCCCGAAGAAGCCCTTGCTCACCCCACCTGGAATATGGGAAGCAAGATAACAATTGACTCCGCCACCCTGATGAATAAGGGGTTTGAGGTAATAGAAGCGCATCACCTTTTTTCTTTACCGTATGAACGCATAAAAGTACTGGTGCATCCGGAAAGTCTGATACACTCGCTTGTTCAGACTACCTGTGGCGCTTTGCACGCGCATTTAGGTATAGCGGATATGGCTTTCCCTATTTCGTATGCCATGCTTTATCCGGGAATCAGACCCAATAATTTTGAAAAACTTGATCTTGTTAAGGCTGGATCTTTAACCTTTCGCGAGCTAGACAAGAGACGTTATCCCGCGTTGGATCTTTGTTACGATGCCGGACGAGCTGGCGGGGCAGCCACCGTTGTTTTAAATGCCGCGAACGAGATTGCCGTGCATTCGTTTTTATCTCACCGTATTGGATTTTCAAGTATCACTGAAGTAACACTGCACACAGTGAATTCGCTTTGCAATTTGCCGGCAAGCGATGTGCAATCTGTTCTTGATGCTGACAGATTGGCAAGAGAAACGGCCAGTGCGTATATTGATAAAATGGAATAAAGTATTTAGAAAAACACTATTTTGAAGAATTGAACTTTTAACAAACTATTTGTGGAAAATAATATATTAATATGAGGTTTTGCGATGAATCCGGATTTTTTTGTTTATATACTATGGGCCGGCCTGCTTTTGGGTTGTTCCATTTTTGTTCACGAATTAGGGCATCTCCTGGGTGGCAAAATGGTTGGTATCAAGGCTCGTGTTTTTTCGTTGGGATACGGAAAGGGTTTTATTAAAAAAAAGTGGGGTGATACCACATATCAGATAACCTTAATACCTTTTGGTGGATATTGCGCTTTTTACGGTGATGTCCCCGGTGCAGCTTTAGAGGGTAAAAATTTTGAATTTTTTACTGCTTCTCCCTGGCGACGTATTGTAACTGTGGTCATGGGGCCTCTTTTTAACCTGTTTTTCGGAATTATACTTTTTTTTGCTCTTAATCTTGCCGGTTATGAAGTTGAAACAAACAGAATTATGATACCCGAAAGCAGCTCCATGGAATTACCGGCTCAAAAGGCTGGTTTGAAAAGTGGTGATACTGTAGTCGCAATTGATGATAAAGAGATATTGTCTTTTATGGAAATTCAGTCGGCTGTGGTTTTTTCTGACGGTAAGCCTCTTGATTTTACTGTTGTACGTGATGGGAAAAAATTAGATTTCAAAGTTACTCCGGTTCAGTATAGCAATGGAGGGTACTACTCAATAGGCATTATGCCTTATGGAACCGATGTTTTGATTACAGGTCTTGAACCTTCAGATGTGGCGCAGAAAGCCGGTTTGAAGGTTTATGACCGGGTTAAGGCAATAAACGGCGAGTCGTTGAAAGGCTCCAGCCATTTTTCCGAAATATTGCAGAATAACGGCGAGGTACAGCTGGTATTGCAGATCGAACGCTCCGGTGAAAATCTGGAGATTGAAATTACTCCAAGATTTAGGGAGCAGCTGGTCTTAACAGAGTTTCATAGTACTCTTTTTCCTGATGAGTCGTTTGATATCAATGTTTCTGATCTGGATACGATTAAAACGGCTATTAAAAAGGGGACGGTGTCTGTTAACGGCAAAAATGTTGCCGACTTTGATGATTTTCTATCTGTTATTGAGAGTCTGGAGGGTGGCAAGGCTGTTATAGATACAAAAGGCGGCTCTTATGAAGCGGTTGTTAAATACCGGAAAAGTGGTTTTATCGGTGTAGCCACATTTGCTGCACCAGAAATGATTTCTGTAAAGCATGGATTAGCCGGGGCGTTTAAGAAATCACTGACCGACCCTTACGATTTTATTGTACAGAATCTCCAGGGCATGAGGATGCTTTTTACCGGCAAGATAAGCGCCAGGGATAATGTGTCTGGACCTGTACAAATAGCCAAGTTGGCGGGCGACACAATGCGTTACCGTGGAGTACGTGAGTACCTGCTTTTTATGGCGCGAATATCCATAATTCTGATGATTATGAATTTGCTGCCAATACCCGCCGTGGACGGAAGCCACATCGTATTTTATTTGATTGAGGCGGTAAGGGGTAAACCGCTACCTGCCGGAATAATGGAAAAGGTGCAGGCTTTTGGCTTTTTTCTGTTGATAGGCTTGGGAGTTCTTGTCCTTTTTAATGATATTTCAAAACTTGTTTTTTAGGTTATTGTGTATAGATTATGGTAAAATTTATAAATTACTTTTGTAAACATATTACCTGCTGGAACATTGTAATTTTTTGAAGTTCCCTTGTAATCAGAAACGCTTAAAAATAAAAAAGACTCCGCTAACTAACGGAGTCTTTTAGGTAAGAAATAAGTTTTGCTGATATATTTATTATATCTGTTTTTAGTACTGACATGCTGTTACTATTTGTTTGTAATTTTTTGGGATGATGAAGATTTCCAGGTAATAAAGATCATTAGAATAACAAGTGGTACAAGTGCTATGCTTAAAATGTCCCCTTCCAGAAGAAGAACAATCCAGCTTCGTAAAGGATTTCCCGCGTCAAGAAAACTTGTAAAAACACCATCGTAGCCCTCTATGTTGTAATTTGATACCCGTGCCATATCGGTAACGATAGGTGCAAACATCGAAGCGTAATAGAGGTTGATAATAACAACAGGGATACCGATAATAAAGGATTTAATAATGTTACCTTTAGTTGCAACAGCGATAAATGCAACTGGAACCAGCAAGTTTGTCAGGTCGCCTATTGGAATAAAATTGATACCCGGTAGAATGATTGCAAGAATAATGGATACCGGCATCAATAGAAGCGCGGTAACAAGAACGGCGGGTACCGCGAAAAGTACAGCCACGTCAAGACCGATATAAGTCGCCCCAAGATGTGAGAATTTTCTGGTGATAAAAAGCTTCATGCCCTCCGAGATAGGAATTAGTGATGATCCCAGTATTTCACCCATTTTGGGCAGTATAAATACAACAGCCGCAAAACCGAAAGAGAGGTTTAAAATATCCCGAAATTCGTATCCGCCTGCTAAACCAAGCAAAATACCGATAATAAGCCCGATAATCATTGGCTCACCTAGCAGACCAAGCTTTTTTTTAAGATGTTCGGGATTGGCTTTAACCGATCTTAAACCGGGTATGCGATCAAGCAGAAGGTTTATCACAACTGCTATTGGATAATGAACTATACCCGAAAGATGGGGAATGCAGATGCCGTTCATGCCTGTTAATTTGTTAACCAGAGGAGCCGACCATTCCGCAAGTTTAAGCACAAGTATGAAAGCCGCGGAAGCGATTATTATTGCCAGCCAGGGATTTTCTGTTGTATGGTGTATCAGCGCTGCCAAAAAAATCACATGCCAGTAGTTCCATATATCGATATTAACAGTCTTTGTAAGCCGGCCTACAAGAAGAATAATATTGATTACTATTAATATGAATAAAATTAATGGAGCCAGTGAATATGACCAGGTTATCCCGGCAAGCGGGGGCCATCCTGTATCGAGTACGGGCAGGTTAAGTCCTGATCTTTCAATAATCGCTTGCATGACCGGATTGATTATTTTTACAAAAAAATCAAAGGTCATAAAAATACCAATAAAAGCGATACCCAGGGTAAGTGCCGATTTTAACGCGGTTGAGCCTTTTATGCCGAAAACAAGAGCCATAACAAAGATGATTATTGGCAGCATTACGTATGGTTCAAAACTCAAAAAATATTTTAAAGCACTGTTTAAGGTTTCCATAAACTCTCCGGTTAAATCTGTTGTGTTACATGTGTTTTATACCATTATTCCAAATAATGTGATATTGTCAATGTTAAACTGACTATAGTTGAATATTCGCAATAGAGCCCGTATGGGCTTTTATGGTCCGAATAAATTGACGGATTTAGTATAAATTATTAGTTGAAACAGGTTGCAGCAGCTAATAAATGATAAACAGACAATGAATGATTTGACATAATGGTTATTGTCTATAATAATTTGATTATTGTATCTGCAATTAATCTGCTTTTTAAAATGTACGATTAGGTGCGGTTAGTATCAAATAGAGGAGTAAAATCTCCTGATAAAATGAGGTGGTAAAATGATTAAAAAAATTATGTATTTCCTGATGGCTTGTCTATTAATGACAGCGTTTTTGTCTTGTAGTGATGATGAATCCGAGGACAAGGCCAGTGTCATAGATGATTATCCATTGGGTGATGTTAATGTTACGATAGCAGCAGAAGTGATGGATGTATCTATGGACGTGATTGATAGTGCCGTTGATAGTGCCATTGATAGTGCTATGATGTCAGGGAAAAGAAGCGCTACAAGAGCAACTGAAACGCAAACCATAAATTTTACCGATTCGACCGGCAAGATAAAGGTTACAGGTGAAGTAACTTATGATTCTGATGATGAAGAGTATGGTGACTTTTCCTATCTTCTGACTATTGAATTTGATGATTATGAAGAGGGTGGAGTAATACTTGATGGTCAAGTGGATTATGAAATGTATTACACTTTTGATGTTGTAACTGGTCAAAATATTGAATATACATATAGCGGTGATTTCAAGATACTCTATGAGAACCACCGTTACGAAATTGAGTGGGATTTTGTAATGAGCTGCATAAATTATGAGTATACGATTACAGGTACATATACTTGCAATGGAGAATCTTATGGATCAGAAATGTTAACCGGTTTTTTTACTGAAGAAGAGAGTGAAGACGAAGATTGGCGTTAATAAGCTGTATATTTAATTCATAAATAATCCAGTTTTAAAACGGTATCATTGGATACCGTTTTTTTTTACCATAATTTATTTACAGGGTAATAAAATCCGATACAGGAAATAATTGTTTGTTTTTGTTCATTACCCGATATAGGAGGTTAACATGAACATTGATTCAAGAATTATCGGTAAATTATATTCTAATCAGGTTCTTGTTGAAAAGAGACCTTCTGATGAAGGGCAGTTAAGCGAGTCGAGAAAAAGAATGCTTGATGAGCTTAAGCAGCGTGACTACCATGTAAGGCAGCATGAATCGTCACACGCAAGTTCGCCCGGGGTCATTCAATATGGAGCACCTCGTTTTAAGTATCAGTTAGGGCCTGATGGGCGACCTTATGCTGTGGGTGGTGAAGTTACCCTCGGTACTATGCCTTCGGATAATCCGCAAACAGCACGAATCAATGCCGATGCCTTACGAAAGGCAGCTCTTGCTAACGGTGATCCGTCGCCACAGGATCTGGCAGCTGCTTCATCCGCTGAAGCCATGAAGATTGAAGCGGATATTAATATGATGAGCCGTTCCGCAAACATATATAAGAATATGGAAACAGAGATGAATCGCCCGGTTTATCCACCGGTTTCCTCTTTAAATTTTTTCGCATAATGTTTTTATGGCAGTTGCTTTTTGTTGCTGATTTATATGAACTTCCTGAATAAATTCCGCCAGGATTGATTCTTTTCGTTTTAAGTCCTGTTAAATTCAAGTATTGCTGTAATTTTAGCAAATTACAGCAATACTTGAATTTATTATTAATGACAATAAAAGTTTTCTCTTCTTTTTTAAAGAACAAACAGGATTATGAGTTTTGTCTTAGCCATTAAAAAGCATGATCCATTAATGTGCTGATTAAGTTATGTTTGAACCGCAAGACAAATTTAAATATCCAATAAATTTAAATATGTATTTGGTTTTTTTGTGTATTTGTGTTTCTTTTGTTGCAAAACAGAGCGCCTTTTTTTTAATGAATTTTAAAAGTGTTTCTTTTTACAGAATCACTTTCTTCAAGAATCAAAAAATATGAGGTAGATAATGGCAAAGGAAAACGAAGTGAACTGTACCGAGATGAAGCGCGGTTCATGGCTTACATATCGACCGGATATCAAGGTATTGGATTGTACTATCCGTGATGGCGGGTTGGTAAATAATTTTTATTTTAAAGATGAATTTGTTAAGGCTGTTTACCATACACTTATCGAAATGAATGTCGATTATATGGAGATCGGCAAAATAGTTAACGAGAAGGCGCTTGACCCCTCTAAATACGGAATATGGAACTATTGTAAAGAAGATGATATCCGCCGGGTAATCGGAGATAACGAAGATACTGATCTTAAAATTGCGGTTATGGCCGATATAGGCCGTACATTTAAAGAGGATATACGCCCCAGGGATGAGAGCATCGTTGATATGATAAGGGTAGCCTGTTATATCCACCAGATTCCGGCAGCTCTGGAATTGATAGAAGACGCTCACAAAAAGGGTTACGAGACAACCTGTAATTTGATGGCTGTTTCAAAATGTTCAAAAGACGATATTAAAGAGGCACTTCGATTAATTGTAGATAGTCCGGTAGACGTTGTGTATCTTGTGGATAGTTTTGGGTCATATTATTCTGAACAGATACGTGATCTTACACGTATATATCTTGAAATAGCCGAAGCAAAGGGGAAGGTGGTCGGTTTTCATGGACACAACAACCAGCAACTTGCCTACGCGAATACTGTCGAAACATTGATCTGCGGTACAAGCTATCTTGATGCTACTATCGGCGGCTTGGGTCGTGGTGCGGGTAACTGCCCTCTTGAGCTTTTAATCGGTTTTCTGAAAAATCCGAAGTATCATATTGTTCCGCTTCTTAAGTTTATTCAGGATTACATAGTGCCTTTACAAAAAGAGATTCATTGGGGTTACGATATTGCCTATATGCTTACAGGTCAGCTTAATGAGCATCCACGTTCGGCAATAAAGTTCATTGATGAAAAGGGTACTGACTATGTTGATTTTTTCAATAGTCTATGTGATGTTCAGGAGTAAAACATTAAAGATTAAAGTATTTATGATTGCTGTTTTGTGATATAAATTCATAACATCAAACTTTTTGAAATTATAATTTTAAAAAGTTATCACTAACTAAAAAGAACCGGGTTAACGGTTCTTTTTTAGTTATAGCTTTTGTGATTATACGGTTTACTTTCCGGCCATCATCGCCTGTACGTCCTCTTTAGCGTTTGTGATGCCTTTAAGTTCGAAGCTCTTGATAATGAAGTCTGCTATGTTTGGTGATAAAAATCCTGGTAACGTAGGTCCAAGGCGAATTCCCTTTACTCCAAGATGCAACAAGGCAAGTAAAACGAGTACTGCCTTCTGTTCGTACCATGCGATATCAAAAGAAATTGGCAAATCGTTTATATCGGCCATTTTAAAGGCCTTCTGAAGTTCTAACGCGATAACAGCTAACGAATAAGAGTCGTTACATTGTCCAGCATCAAGAACCCGGGGAATCCCATCAATATCACCAAGATCAAGCTTGTTATAACGGTACTTTGCGCAACCGGCAGTAAGAATCACGGTATCTTTGGGCAGCTCTTTCGCAACCTCGGTATAATATGATCTTGACTTGTGACGACCATCGCAACCAGCCATAACGATAAAGCGTTTAATCTTTCCTGCTTTTATCGCTTCAATTATCTTGTCGGCAAGTTTTAGAACCTGCTTGTGGCCGAAACCGCCTACAATCTTTCCGCTTTCAATTGCTGCAGGAGCATCGCATTTTTTTGCCATGTCGATTATTGGTCCAAAATCTTTGTGACCACCTGGCTCTCTATCGGGAATGTATGCAAGCCCCTCAAAACCTACGGCGCCTGTTGTAAATATCCTGTCCATTTTGTCTGCGTCCGGTGGAACAAGACAGTTGGACGTAAACAGTGCAGGTCCATTAAAACTCTTTAATTCGTCTTTTTGCAGGTACCAGGAGTTACCGTAGTTGCCGCGAAGGTGATCATATTTTTTAAAGAAAGGCCTGTAGTGAGCAGGCAGCATCTCGCTATGAGTGTATATATCTACTTGTTGATCTTTCGTCTGCTCCAGAAGCTCTTCAAGGTCTACAAGATCGTGACCGGAAATTAATATCCCCGGATTAGCACCTACACCGAGGTTAACTTCTGATATTTCGGTATCACCGTAATGAGAGTTGGCTTCATCAAGATAGGCCATAGCTTTGACACCATATTCACCTGTTTTCATAACATAAGAGATAAGATCGTCCTGAGCGGCGTTCTGATCCGCGATTACCGACAGTGCCTCCATTATAAATTTGAAAATTTCTTCACCGTCTTTTACTATCTGGTAACCGTGTTCAAGATAGGCAGACATTCCTTTCAGGCCATACAGAATGGTCGCCTTTAGTGAACGGATGTCCTCGTTTTCAATTTCAAGCCAACCGCCGGTTCCTGATTCTGCTTTAGCCAGGATATCATTATCGTTAGCAGGTGTCCAGACAGCGTAATCCGGAAGATCTCCGCTAACTTTGGTTTTTTCCAGTAACTGTTTTTTTACGGTTTCACGGTGTTTGATCGCCTGATTAATCTTTTGAACAAAGTGATCCTTACTGAAATCTGCGTTAGTGATGGTCATAAAAAGACCCTTTGCGATAAAAAAGGCCGCTTCCTCGTTATAAAGGTCTTTTTGGGTTGCCATATTGCCCCAAAATGAAATTCCTTTAAGTGTCCAGATAAAAAGATCCTGCAGGTTGGCAACATCCGACTTCTTCCCGCATACTCCCTGCATTTTGTCGCAACCCCTGTTCTGTGCTGTTTCCTGACATTGATGACAAAACATATATACCCCCTGAATAAGTTATTTTCTCTATTATAACCTATAATATCAGAAGAACATTGACCCAAATCAAGTTTTAAGGGCTTTAAACGGTATAAACGTTCCAGAAATGGTAATTTTTCGAAGTTCTCTTATACAAAAGAATTTTTTACAAAATTCTTGCAAAAGGATCATCCTTAAGAGTTTATGTTAATGTATTAAATTTACCAACTGTTATCGGAGGATTAACACATGGCTAAAATCAAAGGAACAAAAACGGAGAAGAATCTGCTTACAGCATTCGCGGGAGAATCACAGGCTCGTAATCGTTATACATATTATGCCAGCAAGGCAAAAAAGGACGGATATGTTCAGATATCCACAATTTTTGAGGAGACCGCTAACCAGGAGAAGGAGCACGCCAAGCGTTTTTTCAAGTTTTTAGAGGGTGGTGAGCTGATGATAGAGGCAGCGTTTCCGGCTGGTGTAATCGGAACGACAGAGCAGAATCTAAAAGACGCTGCGGACGGAGAGAAGCATGAGTGGTCCGAGATGTATCCCGAATTTGCCAGGACAGCTCGCGAAGAGGGCTTTGAAGAGATTGCGAAAGTATTTGAGGCGGTATCTGTCGCAGAGAAGCAGCACGAAAAACGTTATAGAGATTTGATGAATAATATTAATTCGGGTCTTGTGTTCAAACGTGATAATGTTGTTGTATGGCGCTGCAGAAATTGCGGCTATTTGCATGAGGCAACAGAGGCACCTGATCTTTGTGCGGCTTGTGCTCATCCAAAGGCTCATTTTGAACTTCTTGGTGAAAACTGGTAATAACGGTAGAATCTGAATGGGTTTTAAATTAGAGCCGAACGATTTGATTGAGCAAAAGGGCGGTTTCCTGACTGATCGGGAGGGTAATCCGGCAGTTATACCTGGCGGATGGGCTTTTCTGCCGGCAGGGGATGCAGCCGTAACACGCAAGACAAAAGCAGGCGGCTCTTTTCTTGCGGTCAGGTACCGGCATGGTCGTAAATGGTTTTCCAAAGGTATCTGGGCCGATGCTGATATTATAGAAATGGCAAAAAAAGAGGTTAATCAAAAACGGTCAACTGAAGATTATAAACGAAGAAGTGAACAGGTAAAAAAATACCGGCAAAAAAAAGAGCAGCAGTACGCAGTTCAGTTCGAGCAGGAAATAGCTGATTTTTTGAATTTTGCATCGGTTTATAAAAGTCTTCAAGACCGGCTTTCAAAAACTATCAGTGAGTATGCTGTACCTGTTGGAAGCGGAACCGTAGCCCGTACAAAAATGATACCAATAGAAAAACGGGCCGAGAGCGCTGTAATCGCGTGGCTGCGACACAATATTACGGAATATGACAATATGGCAATACCCAGACAAAAGGGTGCCAGACGTGAAATAAGAAGGTCCCTGGCGAGAGCTTCACGTGATATTCTTGATAAGTACAGAAAAGGAGAGGAGATCCCCGAACACTGCCCGCTTAAACGGGCGTGCCGGGGTCTTTAGAGGATTTGCATGGGGTTGAAAGTGTGATATCAAAAAACGGTCAGTTGGGGGGCTTACCGTTTATTTGCGATTACATATTGGCTTTCGCCTATTTTGGTCAGCCAGTTGTCCAGAAAATGGCTTAATTCGTTTACAAGATCGTGATTTGACATAGTGCTTTCATCGATCTCCTTATAAGTTTCATTAAAATCGTCATGGTATGTAAGTGGCTTGACAATTCCTTTACTCCAGTCTGCAATAATCTCCATGTCGGGATCGGCTTTAAGCGAACCTCCGTCAAGGTCATAGTGTGAGATAGAGAAGTGGAGTATTTTGCCGTCATCACGCATCTTGTTGAGATGCAGGTCTTTCATGCCGGGTCTTTTGTATCTAACGTAACTGTTTTCACGGAGTGATGCGAGAAATTGCATTTTTTCGAGCGTTTTGTAATTTTTTTCTATTATGTTCATTGCCTAACCTCACTTAAGTACTATACATATGTATAGTATATTGGTTATTTATGTCAAGTTTTTTCATGTTTTTTTGTAAAATTATCCGATTATTCAAAGATTATTTGAATTTGATATGAAGAATCTGCAGTTTTACGGCGGAGATTACAATGAAAAGATCGCTGATCGTTATAATGATGTTGCTGTTTTCATGCAAACCAGCCGATAACCCTTCTAAACAGGTATCAAAAGAGAGTTTCAATACAAATGAAACTCGAATTAAAAAAATAGCAGTAATCAATCCGGCGAAAGATCCATTAAAACTGTCCATGGTTAACCCCGTCCTTGAGATAATTCCAAACAACGGCTCTGTTAGAACCATGGTCTTTCACTACAAAGAGCGGAATTCATTTAAATCATTTAAACCGGACATAATTATTGTTACCGGGCAATCTACTCCGTGGAACGAGTACGATCTTTCACAGTTCAACTATATACGTGAATATATCGAATCAGAAAAGGTTTATGCTTTGGGTATTTGCGGCGGACACCAGCTTTTTGCAATGTTGTGGGGAGGAACGGTTGATCTTGTAAAAGAGGCGAGTTGTGATAAATCGAAGGGGTATTCAGGTTGTTATAAAGTAAAGGGTTTTGTGAATGTTGAAATAATCGGTGACAGGTTAGGACTTTTTGCGGGATATCCCGATAAGACCAGATTTTATGCCTCACATTGTGAAGAGATAAAAAAAATCCCTGATGAATTTAAAGTTATAGCCGAACATATTCTTGTAAAAAATTATGCCATTAAGCATAAGTTATTACCGCTTTACGGTGTTCAGTTCCACCCGGAGTTGCCGGCTAACAATCCCGAAAAGGGACGCGCTGTTATTGATAATTTCTTAAAGTTGGCAGGATGCTATATAGGAGAGTAGAGATTAAATGGAAGAGTTTTTTGATGTTGTAGATGACAATAACAGGGTTATAGGCAGGGCGGCTCGCAGTGAGTGTCATGGTAATCCGGATCTTGCTCACAGGGTAGTTCATGTACTGGTTTTTAATTCGGCCGGGCAGCTTTATCTTCAAAAACGGTCAATGACAAAGGATATTCAGCCCGGGTTTTGGGATACTTCTGTAGGTGGTCACTTGATGGAAGGTGAGAGCTATCCTGATGCGGCGATTCGCGAGATGAAGGAAGAGCTTGATATAGAGGGTGTAGAGCTCGAAGAGCTGTATGGTTATGTTTTACGAAACAGCATAGAAACCGAATTTATTACGACTTTTAGAACAGTTTATGACGGTGAAATTAATCCTGATCCGGGAGAAATTTCTGAAGGAAGATTCTTTGATCTTGAAAAAATAGAGTCATTAATGGGGACAGGGTATTTCTCATCCAATTTTGAGGATGAATTTAATCTTTATAAAGAGAAATATCTGAAATAGTAATATATTTTGAAATAGTGTCGCCTGTATTGTATTATATAATCTGTAGTAGTCAGAAGTTATCAGATTAACCATTTTTGGCTTTCATAGAGTAGTAATGGAGGTTGTTATGAACTACAGAATTATCCCGTTTGATGAGGCGTACCGGGTGGATATTATTGATTTATGGGGAAAGGTTTTTGAGTATCAGGACGCGCATAACAGTCCGGAACTTTCGCTGCAGCATAAACTGGACCACTCACCTGAACTGCTTTTGATTGCGGTAGAGGAAGAGGAGCTTTGCGGAGCAGTTATGGGGGGATATGATGGACATCGTGGATGGATATACTCTCTGGCTGTGGCACCGGAGTACCGGGGGCAAGGGATTGGAGCTGAGTTGATGCAGGCCATTGAAGATAAATTAACCGCTCAGGGTGCTGTTAAGATAAATTTGCAGTTAATCGGTCATAACAGGGAACTTGTTCGATTTTACGAGAAACTCGGATATATGACTGAGGATCGGATCAGCCTTGGCAAGAAGATAGTAGTTAAGAATAATTAATATAATAAAGGATTTACGATGCTGACACTCTATTTTTCGGGAACAGGGAACAGCAGATATGTAGCGGAGTGCTTCTCCGGGATTATGAAGGCTGACTGTTTTTCCATAGAAGATGATATCGATTTTTCAGATAAAATCAGATCGAATGATACTATTTGCTTCTGTTACCCGGTTTACGGGTCATGTTTACCGATAATAATGTCTGATTTTGTAAAGCGGAACCAAAAAAGTCTATCAAACAAAAAAATAGTTATTATTTGCACACAACATGTTTTTTCGGGAGATGGAGCCCGCGTGTTTTCAGATCATCTGAAAGGAATTGAGTACCAGGTGATTTACGCGGAGCATATTCGAATGCCCAATAATATATCTAATCTGTTTTTTTACAGGATGGAGACCCCTGACGAGATAATATCGATTACTCAAAAGGCAAACGATAAAATTCGGAAGATTTGTGAGCAGATAAAAGAGGGAGTAGTTATTAGGCGTGGGTTTAATCCTGTTTCGCGCTTTCTGGGTTTTACAGCCCAGCGCTGGTATTTCTCTGTAATAATGAAGCTGTCCAAAAAATGGGTTAAAGTCTTTGATAATTGTAACGGCTGTTCAATCTGTGTTCAAGTATGTCCTGTAAACAATTTAAAAATCGTAAGCAAAAAAGCGCAGCCCCGGGGTAAATGTATATTGTGTTACCGATGTGTGAATCGTTGCCCTCAAAAGGCAATTTCCGTTATGTTTAATACAAAAGTTACAAGACAGTATAAGGGAATAAATTGTTAGAAAATTATTTTTGCGGTACAATTGTATGCTATGATAAAAAGAAAAAGTATCCTGCTTGTTGAAGATGATGTGATTGTTTCGGCCATTGAAAAACAGCAGTTAGAAAAGAGCGGTTATCTGGTGTGTCATGTTTGCAACGGTGAAGATGCGGTTCGGACAGTGCTTGATTGCGATACAGTTTATGATCTGATACTTATGGACATCGATCTTGGTCATGGAATGGACGGAACCCAGACAGCGCAGAAGATACTTGAGCACATGGACATCCCCATCCTTTTCTTATCATCACATACAGAGCCCGAAATGGTTGAAAAAACCGAAAAAATAACCTCTTACGGATATGTTGTAAAAAACTCCGGACCAGTAATTCTTGATGCTTCCATAAAAATGGCTATAAAACTTTTTGAGTCCAAGTTAGAGAGAAAACTTGCCGAAGCCAGATTGCGTACTACCGAAAAGAAATTCCGTAACCTTATGGAAAATATTGATACTGTTGGTGTCCAGGGATACGGCTCTGACGGGACAATACATTATTGGAATAAGGCGTCCGAGAAAATTTATGGATTTACAGAAAAGGAAGCTGTAGGGAGTAATCTTCTTGATCTGATTATACCTCCTGAAATGCGGTATGAGGTTTCAACGGCAATAGATAAAATGGCAAAATCCGGTGAACCCATCCCGTCATCGGAACTTCTGCTTATGAAAAAAAACGGTTCGCCTGTTCCTGTAATATCCAATCATGCTGTTGTTAAAACTCCGGGATGTGCACCGGAGCTTTTTTGTCTGGATGTTGATATCAGCGAACGTAAAGAGATTGAGCGAAACCTCTACTTAAAAGATTATATTATCACCTCTTCAATTTCGGCAATTGCGACCTGTGATCTGGATGGAAGAATGACCTACGGTAATCCCTATTTCGAAAAGCTATGGGGCTTTGCGGAAGTTAATGAATATATCGGGGTTCCTTTTCACAAGTTGTGGCAGGTGGAAGATCAATTTGATGATATTATGGGAACTCTTGGATCTGGAGGAAACTGGTCGGGAGAAATAAAAGCGAGAAGAAAAGACGGTTCTCTTTTTGATGTACATGTATCAGCTACAACGGTCTATGACAAGGAAGGTAACCCTGTGGCGTTGACATCCGCCTCCATAGAGGTGACGGAACAGAAAAATGCCAAGAGGTTGTTAAGCGAAAGTGAAGAAAGATTTAATTTGGCCATGGAGGTCAAGAATGAGGGTATCTGGGATTGGCATATCGTAAGTAATGACGTTATTTTTGATAACCGATACTACACAATGGCCGGTTATGCCCCGGGTGAATTTGCCCAAAAGTTATCTTCATGGACTGAGCGTGTTCATCCTGATGATTTATCGATTTGTAATTCTGCAATTGAGGAATATTTTATCGGCAAAATCGAATGTTTTGATGCGGAGTTTCGTTTTAAACGTAAAGACGGATCATGGATGTGGATACAGGGAAGAGGTAAAATAGTTGAGCGAGATGAAAATGGGGAGCCATTAAGAATCGTAGGCACTCATACAGATATTACAAAACGAAAACAGGTAGAAGAAGAGAACCAAAAACAGCTTGCCGAGAAAGAGCTGCTGTTGCGTGAAGTGCATCATCGCGTTAAAAACAATATTGCCAATATAGCAAATCTATTATCATTACAGGTTGGCTCTACCCGCAATATGGAAGTCAAGACTGCGTTACAGGATGCTGCGTCCCGTGTGCAAAGCATGCGTATACTATATGACAGGCTTTTGGTATCGGACGATCTTCGCGAAATACCGGTAAAAAATTATGTGGATACCCTTATAGATTCTATAATACAGGTTTTCTCTGACCGGAAAGGTATAAGCATTAAAAGAACTATTACTGATTTCAATATTGCTGCAAAGCAGGCGGTAATAATCGGTATAATTATTAATGAGCTGTTAACAAATGTTTTTAAATATGCGTTTAAAAATAGAGAGCATGGTAATGTTCTTGTTATGCTGAAGAAAAATAAAAATGTGGTTAACTTAACTATTGAGGATGACGGTATGGGAATTGAGTCTAAAGAAAATGCTAATAACAGTCAAGGATTTGGTTTAACCATTGTCAAAATGCTTGTGGAGCAGTTAAACGGAACCAAAAGTATTGAAAATAAGAATGGAACCCGAACTGAAATTCGGTTTGAAATATAACCGGTAGTGAATGTTTCAGTTTGGTTTATAACCGACTGATTAATAATTACTGATTTCACATAATCTCCATAGTGCCTCTAAAACGTGATATGGCAAAGGTCATTATCATAGCACCCTCCTTTTTGTCCAGATCGCCTGTAATTCTTTCGATTCCCTCGAAAATAGTTTCTTCCAGCTCATCGGGGATCAGAGCCAGTATGGTTTTGCTTTTGTTTTTATCGTCGCGCATAAATCCAAGAAAGCTGGCAAACAGGGGTATGGCCGAAATGTATGATCCCATTCCTGCTGATTCGATAATTGACGCTCCCTTTACACCGTTTTCCACAAGGTGTTCAAGTACTGGATGCATAAACTCTTCATAATAGAGTATGATTATTATCATTTTCATTACAGCATTCGGATTTGTTCGCGCGTGTCCGGAAGAGTGACGGACTATTGTTTCGTAAATTATTTCAGCTGTTCTTGAAGACAAAATTTCACGTCTCATTGCTGATATCGAGAGCATGCGTGAAAATGAGGCGAGTATTTCGAGATGTTCATTAACCTTTTCGTCAGGAGCCAGAATGACACAGAAAATTCTTGTTTTTCGCCTGTCGAGTGAGTCGAAGTCAATACCTTTAGGCGATACTAAAACGAAAACAACAAAATCATCAAGATTCTTCAGGCGAGCGTGCGGTATTGCTATACCGTCTCCAAAACCTGTGGAACCCAGCTCTTCACGTTCAATAATTCCGGATAATATTTCACTTTTAGAGATATTCTTGAAGTGTGCTGACTTTGAAGCTATAGATGCAATTTTGTCGAGTGCTGCTTCTTTGTTTTTGGCGGAAAAATCAACGCGGCAAAGGGATGTGTCCAATATATCCTTGAGTTCCATTATGTTCCTCCATTTCACTCTATCTTTTTACTCTTCCATACGGTTGCCTTTAATAATTGCGAATCTGGAAAGCACAGGACCGATTAATTCGTTTAAGAAAATTGAAATTAGCACAATATTCATCATGTTGTTAAACAGAATCTTTTCCGGGCTTCCCTCGGTTAAACGGGCAAGCATGGGTGATGTTTGGATAAGAAGAACAAAACCCAGAGCAATGCCGGCTTGTGACATCATACAAAGACCCAGATAATCTCTTATGCTGGTTTCGGTTCGACCGATATGGCAACCGATCCATACCCCGGCATATTTACCAAAAAATCTTGAAGCAAAATAGACAAGAGCCAGCATTAGAATTCCCAGCTTGAAAAAAACACCGGGATCTATTTCGATACCGGCAATTATAAAAAAAAGTGCATATACCGGCGGCGTTAACGGCTCTATTAGTTTAAAAACCCGATGGTTACGTGAAGAGAGGTTGGCAAGTGTTGTGCCGGTTGTAATATTCAAAAGAAGCGGCGAGAAATGAAAAACAAGGGAAATTCCGGTTGTAATAAAAACAATACTTAAGGTTATTATAAGTATTTCATGCTCATTGTTGCTTTTGCCTGTAAATGTGTGAATAATGATTCCACTAATCAGACCGGTCAGAATTGAAAGAGCTATTTCGCTGAAAGAAGCTAAAATCATAAAAGAGCCGGGTGAGGATATGTCCAGATAATTTGTAACCAATGTGAAAGCCATACCGAAAAGAATAACGCAGAAGGCATCTACAAGAACAACAGTGCCAAATAGGTAGTCTACAAATTTACCGTAGGCACGCAGGTGATGAACTTCGGCTACAATAACGACCGGTGCTGTTGCGCATGCCGTAACTGCGAGTATTATTGTAAAAGGAAGTTGCATATCAAATATTAACAGGGCTCCGGTTACAAGCGAAAATGTTACTATAAACTGGAAAACTGTTATTAATATAATATGTTTTCCCATACGGCGCATTTTCTTTAAGGAAAACTCGCTTCCAATAGAAAGTGCAAGAAGACCAATTGCCACCTCTGTAATAATGTGCAGGGACTCATTCATTTCGATAGAGATTATTCCAGTGGTAAATGAGTTAACAGCGACTCCGGCAATTATATAACTGGATATTTCGGGAAGTTTGATTAATGCAGCCAGTTTACCTAAAAAATATCCTGTGAAAAGAAGAAAACCTATTGTGAAAAGAATATTGTGGGTAAGGTTTTCTCGCATATATTCGGCAATTTCGATCATTAAACCTGTCTCTATTCAGTCGAATTTTAGCGTGTATCAAAAGGGTTATGAAAAAGTTATCATAAAATAGCAGTAATTTTGTAATGGGTCAAGTAATTATGATAAGCTGTTGAATAAAGCTGTTAAATGACAATAGAAAGAATTTTGTCTTTGAAGTCCTGCATTCTATAAGGTTTTTGTATGTAATCACAAAATCCATAATTTTTATAGTTTTCTATTACGGGATCGTTTGAATAGCCGCTGGAAATAATAATTTTGGGGTCATTAACAAGAGTGTGTACTTCTTTAGCGGTTTCGACTCCTCCCATTCCGCCGATTATTGTAAGATCAAAGATAAAAATATCGGGTATGGTTTTGTTAATTATACATTTTTTAAGTATTTCGATGGCTTCTTCACCAGTAGATGTAATTATCGCTTTAATATTTATATGTTTACACATCTGTGATAAAACAATTTGTACGCCGATATCGTCTTCTAATATAAGAGCTGTTTTATTATCATATAATCTCGTTGTTTTTTCTTGCAGGTTTTCTGTTTTTTTCATTTTACTTGCAGGCAAGTAAATAATGAATTCTGTGCCGCGATTATGTTCAGAAGTAACGCCAATATATCCGTTATGCTTTTCGATGATTGAATAGCAAATGGATAAACCGAGACCGTTGCCGTCACTTTTTGTAGTAAAGTAGGGATTAAATATTTTTTTTAAATCTTTTTTTGGGATAATTGGTCCACTGTTATGAAAAGTTATTTTTACAGCCTCATCGATTATTTTGCCGTTATCGGGTCTTGTAAAACCTGGAATATTTATACAGCGTATTGTTAAGGTTCCTGAACTTCGCATTGCTTGCTTGGCATTGATGACGATGTTTTGTATTACCTGTGTTATTTGACCAGAGTCGGCGTTTAAGTTCCAGATATTATCAGGAATATCATAGGTAACTTTAATGGCGCTGCCGGATAAATGAAAAGAAACAGTATCTGTCAGGATGCTTTTTGTGTCGGTTACTGCTTTAACAGGACCACCGCCTTTGGAAAAAGTGAGTAGTTGGTTTGTAAGTTTTCGAGCCTTGTAAGCGGCGTTTTCAATCTCAAAAAAAGACTTTTCTATCTGTTCCTGGTCAGGTTCTGTATATCGAAGCAATGATATGTTCCCTACTATAGTAGCCAGTGTATTGTTAAAGTCGTGGGCAATTCCACCAGCCAGGATGCCTAAAGATTCAAGTTTTCTGGCCTTTTCAACTTCACGTGAACGATCCGCAAAAAATTTCATTACTCCGATCATACTGAAAATAATGAAACAGGAAAGACCAATGCTGAAATAAGAAAAAATCCTTATAGAAAAGAGGCCTCCGGCAGCCAACTCTCTTGAAGCGACAAACATATCGGCTATTCCGGTAATGATAGCGATCGCGGCACCCATAAAGACAAGCTGAATATGTCTTTTTTTATGTTTTGAAAAAGATTCGATTGCCAGACAGACAATGGAAATCAGGGCTGTTAGAGCAATTATAAAATCCCTGATCTTGTAAAGAGGGCCGGCAATGCCGCGGCCTATGTTCCACAAAGCTGTATATTGTGATGGATGGTTTTTGATAAGTAAAAAATAGTCGGGATGCCAAAAAGCAATAATGATACATAAAAAAGAAAACAGCAGAGCAGAAAGTAAAGCAAAACCTGTTATTTCCCTCTTTTTTGTAATACTGGTTACTTGCAGCACAAAATAAAGCATTGCCGGGATGAACAGTGTAACGGTTAAAGCCTGTAGACGATGAAAATAGTAGGCTGTTTCCGGATAATGAATCAATCCCAGAATGATTACGGAGGCTTCAAAAGCCGTTAGGGATGTGCCAAGAATTCCCAGAATAGCCGTTGAAAGGTAGAGTGTCTCTTTAGAGGTTAGATAAACATACAGAGAGAGAATGGTTCCGACAAAAATCATTCCTGAGCAAAAAACAAGAAGTGTTGAAGGAATTAGCGCAGATAGCAGTTCACTGTTCATTACCTGATCCTGTATATAATCATATTAATAAATATAGATCAATACGGCATGTTGTCAAATGTAAATTATGGCATATAAGAACTTTACGGGATCGCCGGTTTGAACATGATTTTATTAAGTTTAAATTATGCGGTTAGTATGTGCAGCTTTATGATAAAAGGATTTGGTTGACAGATAATTCAGCTATGAGGTAAATTTCTTAAATATAATTAAAGCTGACCGGAGGAGAATGTGGTAGATGAAGCGAGTATAAGCTCACTTAAAGGGCTGGTTGACAGTGCCGGCAGTGATTACGCGGAGATTCGCATTTCCGAGATAGACAAAACGATTTTCTCCCTTAGAGGTGATAGTGTGGAGACAGTTTCGTCGGGAATTTCTTTAGCGGGTTCGGTCCGGATATTCGACCGGGGGAACTGGACTTTTGTGTCGTTTAATTCCATTGATGATGTGCGTAATCATTTATTAAGAGCCAAAGAGTTATCCTCAAAATTGCCGGCTCAAAAGAAAGGCATAAAAAAACAGGCAAAGCCTGTTAGCATAAGGAAAAAAAGTTCTCCTGTTATAGATTGTACCGGGATTACCACTGAAGAGAAATTTGCCCTTTGTAATGAATACAACAATATTCTTAAAGGCTCTCCTCGTGTACAGACTACACGTACCATGTACCGTGATGCAAAATCCAGAGATATTTACGTTAATAGTGAAGGCTCTGATATGTATTATGAAAAATTACATTGTGGTGTCTCTCTTTCGGCAATAGCTAAAGAGGGTAACGAGATACAGACCTACCAGGAGTCTTTTGCCGGTTATGGAGGGTTTGAGCTTGTTAATAACAGACATGCTGAGGCCGAGAAGGTAATTGCAGTGGCGTTAGAGCTTTTGGAAGCACAGCCGATTGAAGGCGGCAAGTATTCTGTAATAACCGACCCCCGCCTTACCGGAGTATTCATACATGAAGCATTTGGACACCTGTCAGAAGCTGATTTTGTATATGAGAACAACCGAATGAAGGATCTTATGAAACTGGGAACGGTTTTCGGGCCGCAATTTTTGAATGTTGTTGATGACGGTTCAATTGAAGATGCTGTCGGTTATATCCCCCTGGATGATGAGGGAGTCGAACCGCGTAAAAATTATCTGATAAAAAACGGTGAACTGTGCGGTCGTCTTCACTCCCGTGAAACCGCGGGCCTGATGAATGAAGAGCTGACAGGTAATGCCAGAGCAATTTCGGCCATGGCGCAACCTATTGTACGAATGACCAATACCTATATTGATAATGGAAAAAATACAAAAGACGAGCTTTTTGAAGCGATCGGTGACGGAGTTTATGCTGTTAATGCTTTTGGAGGACAGACAAATCTGGAGATGTTTACCTTCTCTTCGGCATACGGTCGAATTATCAAAGACGGAAAACCGGGAAAAATGGTGAAAAATGTGATGCTTTCGGGTAATGTTTTTGATACTCTGAAAAATATCAGAATGGCCGCGAATGATATGCAGCTATTTGGAGGATTGGGAGGCTGCGGAAAAGGTGGACAGGGGCCTTTGCCTGTATCTTTTGGCGGACCGCACCTGCTAATTGACAATGTGCTTATCGGAGGTAACCAGTGAAAGGATTGAACGTTGATTATTTGAATTCAAAATGCCGCTGGTATGATATAATTGAGGTTGAAAGCCGGTCTACTCCTGTACAGTTTAAAAATAATAAACTTTACAGTATAAGGGAAAGCTCCAGCAGCGGTTTGGGACTTCGTGTAAACAGTGGCGGCAAAACAGGAATTACTTATACAAATGATACAAAGAGTGTGAATCAGCTTACGGAGCGCGCGGTTGCTCTGGCAGCGTACGGAGATAAAGAAGATTTTGAGCTTCCAGACGGGAATACAGAATATCAGGAACCTGTGCGCCCGGGTAAGATTGAGTTTTGTGTTGATAGTGAAATTGAAAAAGGAAAAGCTGTAATCGCAACGATTGAAGAGAAATATCCGGATGCCGAGATTAATCTGAGTATTACGTCGGGAAGTCATGGATCGGTTCTGAGAAATTCGAACGGTCTTGTTTACCGTGACGAATCTTTTTCGTATTCAGCTTCGTGTTCGGTAACTCTTGTTTTGGACGACGGAACCCGGATCGAGACAGGAACAAGCAAAGTTGCTTATAATCCGGAACCCCTTAACGGTTTTTCGGAAGAGATAGTGTCGATTATCGATATGAGTCTGAAAACAGCGACTCTTTCAAGCGGCCGGATACCGATGATTTTGACACCAAGAGCACTTCGCTCAATATTGAGTATTCTTATGGGAGGATTATCGGCGGAACAGATATATCGTAAGGTTTCTCCATATGAGAATAAGATAGGCAACTCTATTTTTAATAAGGCGTTCACTCTTTTTGATGATCCTTTGATGAAGGATTCTCCTTATAGTTACGGCTGCGATGACGAAGGTGTAGCTTCTGAAAAGAGAGCTCTTGTCGAGAAAGGTACAGTAAACGGTTTTATCGCAGATCTGAAGTTTGCCTCGCTTATGGGAGTGCAGCCTACAGGTCACTCCTCACGAAGCTATGCTTCCAAGCCGGGAGCATCTTTCTCCAATATCGAAATTGCGCCTGGAGATAGTTCTTATGAAGAGATAATAAAAGAGTGTACGACTGCAATAGTGGTTAATCAGTTTCTGGGTTTGGGGCAGTCGAATACGTATAAAGGTGATTTTAGTGCAAATGTTGATCTGGGGTTTTTGGTAAAAAACGGAGAGGTGGTTGGTCGTTTAAAGGATTGCATGGTAAGTGGTAATGTTTTTGATCTTTTTGCCGGTGATATCCGGGTATCATCGGATGTAAAAGAGATACCCGGTGCAAAATTACCCTATATTTTATTTGATGGAGTAAATTTTACCGGCTGATCTTTGCCAGGAAAAGCCGTTTATTCAAAAACAATCGTTTTGTTTCCGTTTACCATAACCCGGTCTTCGAAGACCAGAGCCAAAGCTCTTGAAAGGACAATCTTTTCAACATCACGTCCCTTGCGGGCCATCTCTTCCGCAGAATTTGTGTGGTTTACGGAGACAACATCCTGGGCTATTATAGGCCCTTCGTCCAGTTCATGATTTACAAAATGTGCTGTTGCTCCAATAATTTTAACACCACGTTTAAATGCCTGCTTATAGGGGTTTGCTCCAATAAATGCCGGTAAAAAAGAGTGATGAATATTTATGATCCGATTTGGATAGAGAGAGGTAAACGCCGGTGTTAAAATTCTCATATATTTGGCCAGTACGATATATTCCGGACTATACTGGTTTACCTGCTTGATTACCATCTCTTCGTGCTCTTCACGACTGAGGTTTTCATGAGAGATATAATGAAAGGGAATGTTCATTCTTTCAGACAACTCTCGTAAATTCTGATGATTGCTGATTATAGCGAGAATGTTGGCGTCAAGGTCACCAAAAGCATGTCTTATAAGAACATCTCCCAAACAGTGATGCTCTTTGGTGACCATAACGATAATGTTTTTCTTACGCTTTCCTGTCAGGTTAATGATTGAGTTTTTCGGCAATAGAGTACTCAAATCAGAGTAGAGTTTGCCGGAATCAAAAAGGCCGGTAAACTCGGTTCTCATAAAAAAATGATTTTGATCCTTCTCTACAAATTCATCATTTTCGAGAATATTAACCCCGTGGTTTGCTAATACGCCTGTAATTTTATTAACAAGCCCGACATTGTCGGTACAGTCAATTAATAGCCGGTGAGTATTCATCTTGTCGGACTTCCCTGTGCTTTTTGAATTTCTCTTTGAAGCTCCTTGTCCCTTGTTGGAAAAATCATAGTTTCATTTTGCCAGTTGCGGGTTTTTGGAAAATACTGCGCAGCAAGACCCAAACTTTTATAAGAGGGCAGAATTCTGGTAAAACCTTCATTGTCAGTAACTTCTATTTCGTCACTTTTTACGCTGAAGGAAACACTGTTAAGCACAAGGCGGGTGTAAAGAGCTTTATTTGTTCTGGATGAGATATTGCGTGTTACATGAGAGCTGTACAGAACCACAGTATAAGTATAGTCTTTGTCAAATAGATAAATCAAACGGTTTTTTTTATCAACAACTACCTGTGAAAAGTTGGTTAAGGCTATAACTCGACCCGAGTTCATGTGCGGAGTAACCATTGCCAGCATCATTTTGAGTTTAATCGGGTGCATGACTCTCTCTTTCAATTTCTCCATTTCGGCGTTTGCTTTCTTGCGTTCGGCAGCACTCATCTTCGGGCGTCCTTTGTTGTAGGTTCTTGTAAGCGCGTTAAATGTTGTTCCTTTTGGATAAGATGAGCGTGCATAGCCAAAATTGCTGTGGTCGGTATCCATTTTTTCGGGTGTAGAAATAGCAGTTGTTAATTCGGTGTCCTCTTCAGTAGACAGCTCATCAGTTTTAACTACAGGAACAATTCTATAATAAAGCTTAAGACCTTTTTCCGTGTTGATGTCTTCCCAGGTTGAACCGGAAGCTTCTGCAATTTTTTTATATGGAGAATCAAATTTATCGGCTCGGTAAATATGATAAATAATTTCTTCGGTAACTTCGGGATCGGCTTCCCAGCTAAGTACAATTTTGTCGGCATGTTCGCCCTTTGATATATTAAGCAATTCAAATTTTTCGAACTCGTTTTCAGTTTCAGGTTCTTCTGAATCTGGTTCTATAGCTGTTGGTTCTTCAATTGTTTTTTTTGGTAGCAAAGTTGAACATGACGAAATATAGAACATTGATGCAATCAGTATCGTGATTAGAATAAGATGTTTCATAAAGCCTCCATTTTTATAATTGTGATGCGACTATTTCTATAGTGAATATGTGCTGCAAATCAAGTATTTTGTTAAAAAAATATGGTATATCAGATAATTTGAGTTTGAAAACGTATAAATTTACTATTAAATTAAAATCATATCATAATCAGTAGGCTTTGCCAAAGTTAATTTAGAATAATAATGTCTCTCTTTGTTACAGGCGAAACCACAATAAGAGAGGCAATGCCGCCCATGCCGTCATACGCAGTATCGCTATTATAGATATCAGGAGACCAATTGCCATCAATTATAAATTTGTATCTATATTTTCCTTCGGGAAGATTGATTTTTGTACGCCAAATATTGTTTTCGTCTTTTACAAGAGGATTATTCTCGGGATTCCAGTTGTTAAAATCTCCCGCGATAGAAATATATGACGCTTCACGATTATAGGTTCTAAATTCTACATAGTCAATACCGTTTTTTCTTATGAAACGGTATGTTACGGTCTTGTCTTCCGGTGAAGAAGCCGGATATGCTATTGAAAGAAAAGATCCACTGCCATCATCAATTGCCTCCGGATTTTCCGGATCAGATATCCATATGCCGTCTACAAGAAATTTGTATCGCAAAGCTGCTTCCGAAGTGTACTCGGACAAAAAATAGTACCAGATTCCGTTTGCCCCTTTTTTCATAGGTCTTGGTGTCCATTGACTGAAGTCGCCGGCAATTAAAACAGATTTGGAGTTACGGCTGTCATAAGTAAAAAGAATCCCGGTTTCGGTACTTCTATTGCGTACAATATGCGGAATGATTTTAATCTCATAGGGTGCCTGGGCTTTTGTCAGGGTTTTAAAAGAGTACTCGTGAACTGTAACCTGAGCCGATAGCACAATCGTATGCAGAAAAAGTAAACTGAGAAGGATGTAAAACCTCATTGAGACCTCTTTTAGGCATGTTAATATCAAATTTTAAGTTGATCTACCTATATTTTCGTAGAAACATGTAAAACTATTGATTAAAAAAAGAGTTTTGCAGATTTAAAGCGAATTATAAAGAATTAAGTTTCATTCAGTAGTCAGGTAAAGTTACCGATAATTAAAAAGGTATTGATTTTTATAGTATGGATATTATATCTGATTATGTCGCTTGTAATTCTTCATATTGAACGAATACTGGTTAATTATCAACAAAATGGATGATTATGCTGATGTACAAAATAGTAGTTCGGGTAGTTAATGGCGGTAATTAAAGAAAAGCCGGAGCCGGTAACCTACTCCGCCGAGGAGTTGGCTGAAATTGAAAGAATAGTCGGAACCCTTCCCGGTAGCACCGAGAAGAGCTCTGACGGTACACTTATGTCTTTAAATGATGAGCCCCCTGAGGAATTATCTTCTCAACCGGATCAGGCAGATTATTCTGCTTACAATAATGATGATTTGGAAGATCTTGCTTTAGAGCCTGATTCGCTTATTGAGGAAGATGGATTCGAAGTTGAAGAGTTGAATCCGGACGATTCCTCCGAAAATATCAGTCTGGATGCGGATGATTTATCCGCTTTGCCCGAACTTGATGACAGCTCGATATCATTTGACATTGGCGAGCAGGAACCTTCTAATATTGAACCTGACATACCTTTTGATCTGGAAGATGAAATTAACAATGATGATATTTCAGCTTTACCGGATGAAGATATTTCCTTAGATAATTTTGATGATATCAGTACTGATCTACCTTCAGATGAAGGATTGGATGAGTTAGGTGCCGGATTTGATCTTTCTGATGCTGACGATGATGCTGTCTCTGACCTGGATGATGGGTCAATGATGGATCAGCTTAATGATTTAACTGCGGATGAGGGAGACTCCATAGATTTGGATGACCTGGCTGATGATGAATTTTTATCAGCGTCATCCGGCTTGTCTTCCGGAGACAGTGATGACTCTGTTTCGATTGATGGTGATGATGAGATGTCTCTCCCTGATCTCAATTCTCTTGATATGGATGATTCTTCTTCGATTGAAGAGGGTGATCTCACGGAGCTTCCGAATGTCGGTTTTGATGATTTGGACTCTGATTCGGTAGAAAATGATGCTGGTGAGGTTGATGATTTTTCAGATCAGGACATTGATATCGGCCTTGATGATTTTAGTGATGATATTAGTGAATTGCCGGATATTGACCAGGCGGATAGAAGTAATGCCGATGATATCGCAGGTTTTGATGATATGGATGATATCGGCGCTATGCCGATAGATGAGGATATTGAATCAAGTTCGATTTTGGATGATCTTGAACAGGTTGGTACAGGTGATTCCGGAATGTCTTCAGGGCTGGATATTGATATGCCGGAAATTGAACCTGTTGATGATCATATCTCAGCAGGAGGCTCCTCTGCTTCAAAGAGTGGAGACTCTCTTGAATTAAGTACTGATGAACTTAACAAGATAAAAAAATCACTTCTGCTTTACCCTGCCGGTTTAACCGCGGCGGTAAAAGATACAATTCTTAATGATCGTTTGTCGCCAAGAGATACACGCCGTGTTGTAGATATGATTCTTGAAGGACGTCCTGATCATAATATTCATAGATTTCTTGAGAAGAAACTGGGCAAGGCTATTGATTTAGAACGTGGAGGAGTTAAAAGACGAGTTATTCTCTCCCGGCCCGAGTATAGCAGTGAGGGGCGGGCACGTCAGAAGATTCTCTTGCGCCGGACCCGGAATATTGGGCTCGGGATGGTTCTAATTGCCGTGTTGTCAGCTGTAGGTTATAGAACACTGTATATTCCTTACAGGGCAAATGCCCTTATTGCAAAAGGAACCGAGTTAATAAGACGTCATAATGAGCCCAAGTTCCCCGATTACAAGGAAGCCGAACAGATATTCCAGCGTGTTCACGATGATTATATATCCAATTACATAAGGGCGTATAATGAGTATGGACGGGCATATTTTGACCGTAAGCAGTACATGGAATCGCTGCTTAAACTTAATCGCGGTTATGAACTGGTTTCGGATAATTTTACCGGAAAAGATTCAATACAGCTTTTAAATAATCTGGGATATTTCTATTCTTCGAATAAAGGTGTCAAGTTCGACGATTTTTTCAATAAATCGATAAAGAAAAATCTTGATGAGTGGTATTTTAAAAAATTATCAAGACTGGAAGTTGTTAATAACCAGTACGACCTGGCAATAGATTTTTATAAAAAGGCATTGAGCCGTGACAGCAAAAATATGCAGGCCTTATTGGGTATTGGTGATGTTTATATGAACCAGGGCGAGTTCTTAAAAGCTCGCACTTATTATGAAAATATTTTGAAAATTGACCCTGACTCTGTTGCCGGTCATTCGGGTCTTTTTAATCTTTTTGTGGAAAGGGATAATTTTCCGGAAGCTGTTTCCGTGTATGTGAATCTGCGCAACAAAGGGATGCTTGAAAATGTGCCATCACCGTTATTGGCAAAAGGGGCGAATTATTTTTTAGGAAAAGCTAAAAGTGACAAACAGAATATACGTATTGATTATGGTATAGAATCTCCACGATTAAAAGACATTAATGATCAACCATTTCCGGTTGTTGTAGAAATTCTCAAGGCATTGAGGAACAAGGATCCCGATTATCCGCCGCTTTATGTTGCTTACGCGCGACTTTCGATAAAAGAGGGAAACTTCCGGCTTGCTAAAGAGTATCTGGAAAACGGTATGAGGCGTTCTGAAAAGGCTGGATACAGTTATTTTGCCGGAAATCATCTTTTAGGAGAATATTACTACTATACACGTCAACCAGCTTTATCGTTTAAACATTTCAAACAGGCTCTGGCCGATTACAGTAATCCGCCAGAGTACGCATTTGAGCCGTATTACAAAGAAACTGAAAATCCTGGAAATACCAATGCGATGCTGGGTAATATATTTTACTATTTCTTTGACAGGGTAAAATATCAGACAGGTGATCAGGAGATGATGACCGAGATGGATCTTCGTAAAAATGAAGAGCTGATGGGGAATTTTTCCATCGCAAGAAGCTATTACGAAAGAGCTTTGGAAATGGGATTCGAATCGCCAGAGTTACATTATAATCTTGGAAGGGTCTATTATCTTAATGGAGAATATTCAAGAACACGTGATCAGTGGTTAAATCTTTATGACGAATTTACTGTTTCACCCGAGTTAATGCTTGGGCTTGGAAACGTATTTTACAAAATGGGTAATTATGAAGCCGCAAAGGCTCAGTTTATGAAACTCACATCTATTTATGAATATGAAGCCGAGTCGATCTACCAGGTAGTGCCTGATAATCGTGAACATAAAAAGATTTTCCAGACGCTGGCGACAGCTTATAATAATCTTGGGGCAGTATATCAACAACAGAATATTCTTGATCAGAGTGCTATATGTTACTGGAATTCAATAGAGCTTTCCCGTAAAATTGGAGAGGAGAGTGCTTTCGCCAGGGTAAATCTTGGTCGTGGAGTTAAAGAACGTGAAATGCCTGCAGAGCCGATTTTTGATGATAATATTCCCTACAGTATAAGCTATTATACCGAAGAAATGCGCTGGAGTCGTTAGTCTCTGATATCAGTTGTGCTATCCTCCGGTTATGCTTCCCCTTTTTGATATGACTATTAAACTTATAGTTATTGGAATCCCGCATTTGATGATCAATTGAGAACGGAAGTAATACTTTAAAGCTATTGCTCCATATGTATTAAGAATTTCCATTGCCGGTAATGAAAATATTATATTTAATATATATCCCCAATTAATTATATAAAAATATGAATCAATAAAACCAAAATCAGGATGAAATATTGCTGCAATTACATAGCTTAGAAATATTAGATTCGATATAATAAGGCTAATACAGGCAAAAATGTATCTTGTATTTCTTTTTATTACTAATGCCAATATTGCAAATACAAGGCTTAATACCAACATCGCACTCTCCTTTCATGTTATGTCGTGAGTATCTGATATTTATTAGCCACTTTCAACAATTAAATCTTTTTACCATGCGGCCTGAATTCAAAGTTGAGATATTTCCTCTTCCAGGCTGTTTCGAATTCAACGTTAAACACTAATGCCGTATTTTACACATATCGCAGAAACTCCATTGGCTTTGAAATAATTTACACAATTTATATCAAAAAAATGATTTTTTGAAGGATACGGTGTCATTTTTTTCGAGATTCCTGTTATATATATAAACGCGGGTGAACAAATACCCTTTATTATGCGAGGTAATTATGAATGCAATAATTAAAATAACCGGTTTTGCGATGATTCTTTTGGGCTCAGTATCAATTGCTTTTGCAGAGACTTTGGGAAGTAGCAATGATTTGCCATTTAATGAAAACCAGGAAGAGGTTAATGTCAGCATTAAACAAAACTATGCTTCCAAAAAAAACCACGGCAAAAAAACAGAAACTCTTTTTGGCTCTGAGGAGTTTTCGGTAACAGGTTTTGGCGGCCCGATCTATTCGATGTCAAATGTTGAAGGTAAGAACTATCACTTTGTCGGTGGTCGGGGAGGAGCAGTATTTAACAACACTTTTGTTCTGGGCGGAGCCGGATACGGACTTACATATCCATATAAGCGTCAGGATTTTGCTGACTCTTCCTATCAGGGCTCGGAAGACGAGGTGGAAATGGGATACGGAGGCCTTCTGATTGGTTTTAATATGTTTCAAAAAAGTATAATAAATGTGTCGCTTTTGACAGTAGTCGGTGCAGGCGGGCTGGTTGTAACAGATAGTCGTGATGACGGGAGAGATGGTGATCACGATTATAATACAAGCAATAGTGATGAATTTTTCGTTTGCGAGCCGACTCTTATGATGCATATGAATATAACCAAGTGGATGCGTATTGGTGCTGGTGTATCATATCGCTATACACGCGGTATAGATCTTGCTGAATTTAGTGACTCAGATTTTACAAACATCTCTTATGTCTTTGCCGCTGAATTCGGATGGTTTTAAGAAAGAAGAAATTTTAATCGTTTTGAAACTTCTAAACACCCGCGAAAGCGGGTTTTTTTTATGTTTTTTTAAAAAAGTTCGCCCTTTTTTTTGATTTCATCGTTATACTATATGATTTCAAAAAAAGGAGGACTGAATATGAAAAGGGGGTTGTTGGCTGTTTTATCAGTAATCATGTTAGTAATATCATGTGAATTTGATCCGGCAAATTTTGATGTTACAGTCGGAAAAGATTCGGACGCGTTCATAACCGATATTATTATACAAGATAAACAGTACACCATTGATTTTAACGGTGATGATATTAGGTTAATCGTTGATATGGTTGAAGAAGAGCTTTCAGAATTGCGAACAGAGACTGTTTTTGAAGGCGAAACTCTTAAGGTTGACGGGAAAATTGCGTCAAACGGAATATCAGTCTGTGATTATTCTAATTCTACTATTAATCCAGTTGTATTTATTATAACCGCAGAAGACGGCACTGTGAGAGACTTTAACGTGACTATATCGGCGGCTGATTCAGATAATGGTGATAATCAGAATGGTTCATCAAACGATGTGATGAAACCCGGACTTCGTGATAATTGTGCCGGGTTAATGCCGGGTACGAATCTTCGCATAACAGAAGTTGTTTTTCATGGAGACTCGGTTGATGATGAATATTTAGAGATATATAACCCTTCTGGCGAGGATATTAATCTTAACCGCAGCAGTTCATCCCAGGACGAGTTCAGAATATATCGTTTAACAAGATCGGGAAACCTTAACCATGTTTTTTCTTTCCCTGGAGACAGCCATATTGCTTCAGGACAAACCCTCAGAATAGCCAATAGCAACAGCATCAAATATGTCGAAAGTGATTTTCTGTTTGATGATAAAAAGGGGCTTATCGCTTCTAACGAAGGAGTATTGCTTTTAACAGTTTTTACGTGTAATAGTGGAATTATTGTTGATCTGGTTTGTTATGGAATTTCGACAGATTGGAGCATGTGGCCGGAAGTTATTGTTGATACTAATGGGCCATCAATATATTCGTCGGTAGAAGAAGTGGTTGGAAATGCTGGAAGCCCCGTACTTCTTAATATTTATTGGCCATCAAATCCGGTTGCTATAGAAACCGGCGTATATGGAATAAGGCGAACTGATAAATCCCTGGATACAGATACTGAATCTGATTGGGGAGTAATTCAGTGAAATTTGTAAGAATATTATTGTTTTGGGCTGTTTTTTGCAGCTGCGCGATTCCAGAACCATGGGTACCCGAAAAAACATCTGCCGGTATTGTTTGTGAAGTATCTTTTGATCCGTATGTTAGCGAACAGTTGGTTGTCGAACTAATTAAAAATTCAGAAAAAACAGTAGAAATGGCGTTATACGGTTTTTCAAATGAAAAAATAGCAGATGAACTTGTAAATGCCTCTAAAAGAGGCGTTGTTGTACGGTGTGTAACAGATTATGATTCACAAAACGAAGAGGGTTGGAAAATTCTATTTGATGCTATAAAACAAGGAGAGAGAGGTCTTGATGTAAGATTGGTGAATCTAAACGGAATAATGCATAACAAGTATATTATTGTAGACGGCAAAAATGTGGTTACAGGTTCTACCAATTTTACATCGGGTATGTTTAAGCATTTCAATAATCTTGTTGTATTTGATAGTCAAAGCATGGCGTTGGACTTTGTTAAAGATTTTGACGTCTTGTACGCTGGATTTTCTGGTCCGGACAAAGGATGCTCGCTTGATCTGAATTCTGACAATAATGGATTTAATAGATTATATGGAGATGGAGTCCGGTGGAGCGAAAAGAATCATGTTGTAGATGATTTATCTGTAGCTGTATATTTTACTCCTTACCGTGCCATATTCCCTTCGTATTTGGCAGATTCGCCGCGTACATTTTCTTTCTTTGATTATGATATCGGTACTGAAAGTTGTGCATCATACGCGAATGCCATGAATACTGTGTTCGCATTAATTGAATTGGCAAAACATAAGATTTATATTCTTAGTTTTGCATTTACCGACAAGGTAATGATGGATCTGCTTGCGGATGCAACTGAGCGCGGTGTTGAAGTTAATGTATGCAGTGATTATTCACAGTTTAGATCCAGCTATTCGCACTCCGGAAAGAGTGTCGAAGCTCTTGCCGAAAAGATCAATTCATTTAAACTATGCCGCAAGGATGATGGCGGCCTGTTGCACCATAAAGTAATATTAATAGACGGCGATATTGTAGTTTTGGGTTCGTTGAATTTTAGCAGTAACGCAGTAAATTCAAATGATGAAAATTTTCTAATAATAAAAAATGCGGAGTCACTATATGGGCTCTTTTTGGCCGAAGCTGGCCGGGTGGAAAAGTATTGCCGTGAAATAGAGGCCGCGGATGCTTTATAAACACTGTATTATGGCAGTTATTCTGATAGTTTATGCATGTGAGGTTCCAGAAGGCAAAAGTGACATTAGTATAGAAAAAGGAGATCAGACTTTTATCCAGAAGTTTGAAAAAATGGACAATCCAATCGGCATTCTTCCATTAAGATTCAAACGGGACTATACTTCGAGTATCGTCTATCAGAACGAATATGATTATTATTCATATTTTGTTTTTGATGAAACCAATGCCTTAATGATTTTGTCAGATAATCCGCTCTATTATATCTGTTTTCCTGCCAAAGACAGTTATTTTCATCTTCTTTCCGAGTACAGACAACTGTCTAAAAAAACAGAGCCAAGTAAAAAAAATCCGAACAGTATTCCGGAAGAATATGATTATGGTAACAGACGTTTAAAGCTCTCTTTTATTCCTAATGAAGCAAGATACTCCAGCAGAAGTGGTGAACTTATTGATATTAACAAAGATAATAATGATCCGGAAAAACTGATATCTATTGCTTCGAAAGTAGGAATGTTTGTCCCGGATTTTAAGGAAGAGCGTATTTACAATATTCTTGCGGAACGTTTAAGAAAATTATCTGTTGAATTAACGCAAGTCACCACGAAGGTTTCTTTCCCATCAGATTTTGATGCCTCATATGTAACGTATCATATTGAACCAAATATTCCTTTTGGATTTGCATTTTTTACGGGAGAGAAGTTGATAATTGATGAAGAAGAATCAGATAAGACAGCTTCAGAAGATTTTATTATGTTTTGTTCAGTACCTCTTGGTAATTCACAGAAGAAAAGTGAATCGTATCTTAGTAAAACAGAAAGTGGTCGTTCCGGATTTTTAATAACCATACGCGGTGATATAGAAGAGTTTAAGTCCTTTCTATCAAGTGAAGGTTTCCCTTTTGATAACGCCGGTGAGTTGCCGGTTTCCCTTATTCTTGAGGATAAGTTTGATGAAGGTTTATATCTCGAATGTAGCAGTAAGGAAAGCATGTGCTATACAATATCTGTAAACAAAGGTCCGGATGTTCCCGTTAAACCGGACAAAATCGGGGATGGCCGGTATTATTTTAAAAATATAATTCGAGGAAATGAATATTGTGTCAGGGCATGGCGTTCTGAAAGAAGGATCGAGCTTTTAGCAGAATCGATAATATATTGTCCGGAGATAATTATTAGCGAACTTGTGTTCTGGGGGTCTTCTTACCGCAAAGAAGATGGAGCAAACGACGATGACTGGATTGAAATATTAAATATAAGCACTGATCCGGTTAATCTTTCTGAATATGATTTTATTATAAAAAATACAGCTCTTACCCGAAATTTATGGTTTGGGCCTTCCAATTCTGGAACAGGATCACATAACGCTTTAAATCTCGTTCTAAATCCAGGTGAACGATGTGTTGTTGCTCTTATGGTCGATGATAAAGATGGTGTTTCTGGTGAATTTTATTTTGACCAGGGTTGTTATCCTCTAGATTCAAAAATTGTGAAGAAAGGAACTCTATCCAAAAATTCAATCGGAAAAGGGTATCAAATTTTAATATATAACAAAGAAAATCTTGTTTCAAAAGTTGTTACGAGTGATAAATACGGCTCCAAACTTCCGTTCACATCAATGGTTCGACTTGCTGACGGTGAGTTCGCAACTTCAAAAAATGATTCTGGTTATCCGGCAGGAGTTGTCTATGAAAAACGAAACTTTTGTTCACCGGGGTATGCTGCTCCTGGTGAGATGTAATCTGGTTTTAATAATAATTTCTTTTAATATCCCGGTGTTCTCTCAATCAAATGCTTCACTGATTGTTTATTCGCAAAGTGCGGCTTTTTTTGCAGATAATATGGATTATACGAACTATAACGAAGATGACTATGAGAATTATAGAATTGACCAAAATGATAACAGTGATGACAGATCGATATTTTATTTAAGCAAAATCGGTATTGGAGCAGATTACGCAACTGACAGGTTTAATTGCGCAGTTCGCCTCGATAAAAATTATTTGTGGGGCGGATTTGATAAGTACAGCAGCAGTAATTCAGGATTGTCCGTAAATACATTATTTGCAAAAGTAACACTTTTGCCGTTTGTTTTTTTGAAAACTGGAAGATTTTACAGCTCTCCTGGTGGAGCACTTTATGATTATGTGTTCGGAGACACCATGGATGGTGTTAGACTGGATGTTGTTTCACCGTTAGGGATGATTCCGCTGTTTATGAATCTGGAAGCGGAAGTATATGCGCAAAATGGCAAACCTGCAGGAATATATGGAAATTTGAAGGATGACGAATCAATGCCGCTGAATGATTTTAATGGTGATACTTCAAGTTATCGTTGTGGTATTGTTACTGGAATTGAACCGGTCAGGGTGATAGGTAACTTTCTCAGGTACGGGGCATCGCGGGACAGTGGTTCGCAGATAGCGGAAAATGGGAGATCACCCTTAAATAAGTGCGATGAAGATTACCTGATTTTGACTGGTTTACGGATTGGTACTGCCGAGAAAACAAAAGAATTATCATGGGATATTACCGGGCTTTATTCGCAAGGTAGAGATAGTCGTTATTCGGACGCTATCATGTATAAGGGTTATGCAGTGCTGGCTGCAGTTAATATGGGTAATAAGCAGAATGATGGGCTTAATCATCTTTTTTTTCACGCTGGTTTTTATAGCCCCTGGTTTTGTGGTATGCGTTCTAATACACCCGGGGGAGTAGCTACTGATCAGATGAAAGGTTACGTGTATGCGCCGGTTGCCGGGTATAACGGCTTTATCGATAATAGCAAACGAGCGGGTGATGGCCAGGGGTATGACTTGACTGCTCCTAAGGCATATCTAAAAACTGGGGGGCGAGTCAGCTTATCATCTATTGCGGTTAGAATGAGTTATATCGCAATTTTTGTTAATGAGAGTGAAGACATCTGGATGCGAGAAAATAGGTTGTTTACATATATTGGATCCGAGGGTGAATTTGAACTGTCCTATTCTCCAGGAGTGTTTGCCCTGAGCATGGGGATTTCGTTATTTAAACCATCTGAGTATTATAAAAAGCCTAACGATGATTTGTCGGCATCGGGAACAGATATTATGTACGCATTTTATACAAAACTGGATTATTCGTTCACTCTTTTGTAGGCCTTTTATGCGATTTTTAAAGAAAAATGTTGAACAAATGGTTGTTGTTGAAGAAATGTCCATGTCAGGATTTTGTTAATTGCCGGATCAAAGTGGTTCATGGCGCTGATATATTAAGGATTGATTAGATGAACTATTTATCTTTTTTTAGAAAAAATCCCGGGGTGCTTGTTATCGGGTTTATGCTTACTTTTTTTTCAAGTTTTGGTCAAACATTTCTTATATCCCTTTTTGTTCCAGACATCATGAAAGAGCTTGCAATGAGCAAGTCGACTTTTGGTTCTGTTTATGGAGCCGCAACAATATTAAGTTCTATGACCCTCGCTTATGTCGGTAAATACGCTGACACCATGGACATACGCAAATATACTGCTGCCACTCTTCTTCTACTGGCGGTCTCTTCTGCTGTTATTGCTGTATCTGTAAATATTGTGTTAGTTTTTGTTGGTTTTTGGGGATTGCGTTTAGCAGGTCAGGGGCTTATGTCTCATATCTCGAGTACATCCATATCAAAGATTTTTAAATCAGAACGGGGTAGCGCGCTCAGTATAACTTCACTCGGATTCGCGGCTGGCGAGATGATTTTCCCGGTTATTGCCGGGATTCTTATCCTCTATTCAGGGTGGCGTTTTTCCATGTTTGTTAATACGATAACCGCTCTGTTGCTGATACCAGTTATATATATCTTCATGACTAAAGTAGCTTTTCATAAAACCGGTGAGACAAATATCAGAAAGGCGCGATCACAAGAATTTTCGCGAAAAGATCTTTTGGGAGACCTTAATTTCTACATTATAGCCTTATGCTCTTCCGTCATTCCTTTTGTTGTTACGGGACTTTTTTTTCATCAGGGGGCTCTTGCCCAGTTCAAAGAGTGGCCTATGACTTTGCTTGCAACTTGTATGACTGGTTATGCGTCAGCAAGAGCGGTTTTTTCTATTGTAGGCGGAAGACTTATTGATAGATTTTCAGCAAGAGTGCTTTTCCCGGTATTTCTGATGATTTTCGGTCTTGCACTTTTAACCGTGACTTTCTTCGCCTGCCCAATGGCCGCTGCGATATATCTTTTTTTAACAGGTACTGCAATCGGAATTAGCGGCCCGGTCAAGACAGCTGTTTTGGCCGAATATTATGGAACCGAAAACATAGGAGGCATCAGATCTCTTTTCTCAACATTGATGGTTCTCTGTACAGCAGTTAGTCCAGCTCTTTTTGGTTTGGTACTGGATAATGATTTGCCGTTTACATATATAACAGGTGGATCATTTATACTTGTTGCATTCTGTATTGGTGCAGGATACCGTTTAAGTATTGCCAGTGAATCATTTTTGGGTAGTGAAGCTTAGAGATTAATAAAAATATCGCTTTCATTAATCTCTTTTTGAACATAAACAAAAATTTGTACCGGTTTAATCTTCTGGAGAATAAACATTGGAATTATCTTCATTTAAATGAATTTCAATATCATCTTTATCGTTGACTGTAATTGTATATGTAATTGCAGAGTACTGATTGTCGCTATCAAGTGAGATAACTAAACCGCTGTTTACTCCTTGATGATAACCCAGACCATAATAAATAGCATCTTTTTTATCTGATAGATCTTCCGGAAGCCCTTCGATATAAACTTTTGAACCATCTGCAAATTCTAAAATCAGATTAAAAAACCGGATGCAGTTGTTCAGCTCCTCATCGGTATAATCTGAGTCATAATGTATTAAACCAATTTCAGAGGATTCGTCAGGTTTAAGAATGGAGTTATCATAATCGGTGTTTCTATTTATTGAGTCGTTTATTACATTGAGGCTGGAAATTGTAAGTAATGCTTCGAACCAGTAAGAAGAGTTGTTGGATAGATTGATGTAAATAGAGTGCGTGGGTACTGGTAATGTCGTATCATCATCTGACATATCTAAAAAATTATAATCAAAATCTGAAAAGCATCCATTTAATAAAAATAACAGTATTAAGAAGAAAAATCTTTTTAAATGCATAATTAACTCCTTGATGCTTCACAAAATTGTGTAAGAGTTTGCAATAATTTTGAGTATGCTATTAAATATGATTTGTCAATAGTTTTAATTTTTATACAGAAAAATTCTAAAACCGAGTAAAATACTGCTTTGCTTGAAACAGCATACTGTAATTAAATTGATAATTAACTGGAAACTGTTTGGTGATTTTTGTTAAAAATGTTATGAGTAGGAAATATCAGAGTAAATAAAAAAAGCTTGTAACTTTATAAGTATAATTATAACCAATATAAAATATTTATTAAAATTGGAGCTTATTATGAGATCTGGATGGAAATTTGTTATTATGTCTGTTTTGGCTTTAGCGGTTTTTGGATGTACCAGTGTAAATATTCAAAAAGCTGAAGTATCAAAAGTGAAAACGGTTGCGATGGTTGGTTTTGAAATGTACAGACAGACCGACGGGTCAACCTTTGGTATCGTTGGGGATCTGGTTTCATCAAATAAATTGGATAAAAATGAGAAAGATCTGGCTGAAAGCTGTTATAAGGTATTAACTGCTCAATTGGGGAAAGAACAGAAATGGAAATTTGTTTCAATTGATAAAATTCGAAACAATAAAGGATATGGTAAATTTTTTAAAGAAAACGGAAGAGCAAGTAAACTTGTCCTGAATATTGGGAAGAGGTACAAGATAGATGGTGTCGCTACTCCGAAGGCAATAAGTGATATGTCTTATGAAGAAAGGCAAAAAATGTTAAAAGAGCTTGGTGTAGATGCAATAGCAAGTTTTGATGCTTTCATATATCGGGGAGAATCCTTTAGCATTGCAGGTTTTGAATACAGTAAATATCGTATAACTCTTGATTCTTTTGAGATTTATAGCAATACCAGTAAAGATCCAATAGTATCCATAACAGACCTGGTAGGTGATACTCCGGAAACGGGTCATTTTGCTGCTAACATTAATAATCTGGTTAAGCTTAAAACAAACACAGATAAAGGAATACTTGGTGCAACGGCTGAAATAGCCAAGAGCATGTCGAAAGAAATGAAGTTTTAATAAAAGATCAATGCTATGTTCATGGTTCTTATTTTATCTAGCAGAACCATGGATTGGCATTGATAACTGTAAAAAAAATTTACTTGTTTTTCTGATTAAACTCGAGTCGCTAAGCCCGATATGGTACAGGATTGATGCTTTTGTCACTATTTGCCTGGGAAGAGTTGTTTGGCTCATGCCAGCGACTCTGATCATTGCAGCGAAACACATCTCTTTGTTAAAGAATTCCCGCATCATATTGTATCCCCCAGTGCCTCTCTGAGACCAACCGGTTAAGAAAATTCTGTTTGTATCAATACCAAAATTGTTATTATCCATAAGAGAATCTGTAATTTAATCAGCATGATATGTTGTTGATTATAAAAAACGGGGAGAATCATCTTCGCGAAAAAATCCGGTTGCATAATCTGGAGCAGCTACAGTATACGGATTATTAGATTCAATATTTCCAGGATCTGCTTCAAGAAAAGGTGGGGCAGATCCTGTGGCATCATTTCCGGATGAATTATTTTCATTATCATGGGATGTTCCGGATTCTGTTTTTTATTGTCAGGATTGTTAGATGTTTCACTGTAAGAAATTAGAATAAATATAAGAGTTATATAGAATATTTTTTTGGTCATTTGTTATCATTTAATTGTTATAAAACAGGGCAAAAAAGAGATTGTATGCTGTTTATTTTACATATTAATGTAAAAAAGCAGGTTTAGGATTGCATAATTTGATAGAGATAAGGTAAATAGATATAGAATACAAATAATACGCTGCAAGGATGGATAATGTGGGGAGATCAATTTTTCTAGTTCTGGTTCTGTCACTTTTGGGTTGCGCACAGCTGCATAATGTGCATATTACAGAGTTTGAGACCATAAACTCCGGGAGCGAGCCTTTTGAAATTATTGTTGATGAGGCCGGTTTTTCAAGTGATGAAGCTATGAGTCTTGTTCAGGAATCACATAAAAAGAGTAATTTCGGACAGTCAAGCGAATCAATTGAATCGTTAAGAGCGATTCTCGCTTTATCACAATTTGGCCCTAAAACCGGAAACCCGGTTTTCTATACCGATTATCTGGATGAAATTGAAAAGAAAATTCTTGAGAAATGTCCTAGCGGAAAGGTTATTAATCTTGTTAGTATCCGTGAGACTCGTAAAAGCATAATAGTTTCGAGTGAGGTTGTTAGAATCCATGGAGTGTGTCTAAAATGAAAAAATGTATGATGATGCTTCTGTTAATGCTTTTTATGTTATCTTTAACCATGTGTACAACTTTACATAGCGTTTCGTTGTCGCAAATTCCTAAAAATCGCAACCAGAATATTTATGCTGAAGCTGGTGACTGGGCGTTTTTAGGAATTAATTTTTCCAATGACATTGTTGAAGAGGCGCAGAATAGTTTAAGGGCGAAATGCCCCAACGGTAAGATAACAGGAATATTAACTAAGTTTGCTGATTATAATTATCTTTTTGTTGTTAAAAGGGAAGTTACTTTAAATGCTTTTTGCGTATCTGCAGAGCAGACTAAAGGTGATATAGAATGAGATATACTATATTGCTTATTACAATTATTTTGATTTTACTTGCGACAGCCTGTACCCACGCCGTTCATTCTTATAATGCCGGGAATTATATGGATACAAATGGGCGCATAGTCTCTCTCGCTCAAAGTGAACCAATATCTGTAAAGAAAAGTAGACACGTAATTCTTGGGTTTGTTTTTGACACCGATTATGTTAAAGAGGCATATGATGAACTTCTGAGCCGTTGTGAAGACGGAGAAATTACAGGCATACAGGTTCGTCATATAACCGATTTAAGTTTTCTGAACTATACAGATCATATTCAGATTACAGCAAGATGTGTTCGCTAGGCAACCTTGGTCAGGTAATATTAAGCAGAAATGCAATAGCAGGATGTTTTATTACTATCCTGCTATTTTTGTAACAGGCTTTCAGTTTATACTGTTCAGTTATGTTTTAGTTCAGAAAAACCGGAAAGACTGCCCGGATAGGGGCCGCTTACAAATTCTGGTCCGGGGTTGGATAAAGATATTACTATATGGTATTGATCAATAATTGTACCGGTTTCGTAATCGCAAGGTAATATCAGTATTGTGTCGTCCGCAAACCAGGCTCTGTGGTTGTATTCATAATTCAGAAAATATGGAGCATCTTCTTCGTACTGAGTATTATAGACAAATTTACCTGTTTCGGCATCAAATATTTGCAACCCGTAATTCCCAATAGTATCACTTGCAAATGCCAAAAGATATTTTGATTCCGGTACAGGATACGGTCTTGAGCATATTTCGGTCATTTTACCGTTTTTCGTTACGATCAGTTTTGAGGTTGACTCCGTAAAGTCTATTGGAAGTAATATATAGTCGTCAAATATTAATTCCGAGTTTTTTGGAAAGTTTGAAATAGAGGGCCAGTTCCAATCTGCAGAACTGACTTTTTCAGATATTTTTCTGTTTTTATTGTAGGTTAAAACAGTCAAAATTCCGTTGCTATTGTCAATAGTGTTTTTCAGATAGAGCACAGCTTTAATGTCTTTTAATTGTAAGACTTTACAAAAACCGGCAGCGGACTCGCCGTTGGAATCTTCTGCTCCAGAGTCTACCAGTGATGAATGAATATACCCGATTCCAATATCAGTATCCACCCTGTACCAGAGTGGATTATTATCGACCCATGAACCAAGCTCAATAGATAATCCTAAAGGTGCACTCCGGGGCTCCGTTTGTAATGGTATCGATAATTGTTACTTTCACTTTTTTATCAAATACAGTTGAAAAAAGTGTTTCAAACCATCCTGCAGAGCATTCACAATAGTTTTTGTTTATTACATCAACTTTTTTTGGAATATTGCAGTAGCATTTTTTGTATATTCCAATTATATGCCCATTGTCTAAATGCAGATTACGTCCCCCGATATCGGCTTCGTTTAGTTTCTCAAGAAATTCGTTAATATTTGCCGATTTAGAATATAGCTTTTTGGCTATTTTGATGGCATTGTTTGATATGCAGTCACTTCCGCATTTCCGCATACAGTTTTTTGTTCTAACTCCCATTGCTTCGGCAGCGCATAAAAATTATTTATATATCTGGCCTGTTTAAGGGGCGTCGCGGTTTCATCAATGTGACCTGCTTTATTTATAATCTGCTCTATTTCTTGTTCGCTCATATTAGATAGCATGCGTTTTGCTTTGTTAGCCATGATTATCTCCTGTAAGATTATTTATTATGATTTGATTTGGAGGGTTAAGTTAAATAACCCTCCGGTTTACAAAATTTGTTTCAAATATCAAGCGTTAGTATCTGCTTCTATCGGAATCCATATCTCACAACACTTGCATGCGGGCTCTTTATCCAGGTAGACTTCCATTTCGGCAGCATTAGCCTTGATATATTTTGTTGCAGGAAACCACTCCGAGAAAATACGCTTCCATGTTTTTTGTATCGCCTCGGGTTGCGGGCCGTTTGCTTCAAAAACCGCGTATTTTATATGAGTCAGTTCAGTTTCTGTGAAACCCTCAGGTATGTCTGTCGAGCTGCTTTCGACACCGACCATATACTTAAAGCACTCATTATCAATATCGAAATCATAGCAGACTCCGATAAGAGAACCTTTCATCTGTCCTTTCCGGTCGGCAAATGATATAATTTTTTCGACCATATTCTGTTCGGCCAGATTATTCCAGAAAGCCGGAATAACCCTGAAGTTTTCACCATTCGCGGATGAAACGTTAACAACTTTACCAACAAGTCTTGTTTTTTTTAAATCTCTGATTTTGTAGTCCATACTTGTGTCTCCTTTTATTGATAGTGTGAAGGAGATAGGAGGATACGCCTTGATGCTTTGCCCGCTTTTCCGCGCGTAAAGTGGAGCAAAACCGTGCATCTTGGTAAAGGCTTTGGTAAATGATGAGTGTGTTTCGTAACCGTACTTTAACGCGGCGTCTATTATTGAGATTTCCGTGGAATTAATCTCTTGTGCCGCCAACGTAAGACGACGGTGGCGGATATAGTCGCCCGGAGTAATGCCGGTTATAATAGAAAACATTCGCTGAAAGTGTGCCGGCGTTGTTTGTGCGGTTGCGGCAATGGTTTCGATGTCAATATCTCCGGTGATATTTTCTTCTATAAATAACATTGCTCTACTCATCCGTTCGATCCAGTTCATCCTTTTCTCCTTTTGATTAATATAAAAGAGCGTTGCCGGAATGTCTTTGCTTTAAATGTTCCCGGTGGACAAACAGTGCGTTTTTTAAAAAAGAAGATCAAACCCCAAAAAAAGTCCGTGATAAAGATCTGCCTGGCCAAATGAGTAAGAATTGTTACTTTTTGAGAAATCTACCGGGTTGGGAATAAGCAGGTTAAGTTCGTATTCCATTTTAAAAGAACTCTTGATCACGCCTTTTGACAATTTATAAGAAAGACCAGGTTTTAGATGAAACTGTATTGATGAAATAAAACGGTTTTTTAATTCGCCATTGTTTCTGGTTTTAAACTTGGTGTTTCCGGCACCAAAGAAAAATGCCAGTTCATTTGTAAACTGAAGATTTGAATCGTGTTCGTAAACGGTTGTTTCGAAACCGTAACCCGCCATATGCAGTTTAAAAGGGATCTGTTGCGGATCAGTCTCGTCGACATATACGTAATCCATATCAGTTTGATCTGTCTCCTCGGCATCTCGAAAAGTATAAACTATACGCGGCAGGCTGTACTGCATATAGCGGTATCCCGCGAAAAAACGTGAACGGAACAAAACTCCTGACATTTCACTTGTGAAGAAATTGCTTCGGTAGTGGATATCTGCTTCATTAACCTTTAATACAAGATCCTGTGATTCCACGGTGCTGTTGTTTGTAACGTCAACAACATCTGCTTTGCCAAAATTAAAGTGAACAGTGCGAAACGATGTGTGAAGATTAAAGATCTGAATCCCCAGACCTAAGACTTCCGAAACTTCTGCGTCATCGGTTATTGTTGAAACAGCATCACTGCCTTTTTCAATTGTTCCTCCGCCTTTGATCATCCTGTTTGTTTTATAGGTTCCTTCCAGTTGGAAGATATTCCAAGCGGCATAAACATCAAAGGATGCGAGATAAACAGGATTAAATGAGTAATCCATTTTATTGTTTCGACCTGTATAGTCGTGGTTGGATTTGTCATTTTTTTCATCGTCAAGAACAGTAAAATGATATAGCTCAAAGCAGGATTTAATATATAAATCTATTGTGCTGGCTTTTTCTTCAGGCTCATTATGGAATCTTTTAAAATTATTCTTATTCGTTGCATTTTGCTGTTTTGTATTTTGTTGAAGACTATCCATTTGTCCTAAAAGAGGTTCATAATAGAAAGGTAACAAAATGAATATCGACAATAAAAACCGGGAAAAATTTGAAATCATTTCTTACTCACATTCAGTTTTTTCTGCGTACATCTGTAAAAATCCCATTAACACAAAAAATTCTGATTTTGGTTTTTCGCCCATAAATTTGTCTGTGTCTTTTATTTGAAAAATTCCAAAAGAATCATTTTCTCCAACAAGATAAGATTTGATATTCGCTGTGTCTTTTTCAAATAGAGCCTGAAGGTCTTCACGAGGCGGCACGTACATTTTTTCTGATTCTGAAGGATTGTCTTTGTCTAAAATAGTAAAGAAGTACTGGTCTGTATTTTTGTCTATTTTAAACTTGAGTCCGGCTTCTACTTTAAAACAGCCGATAAGAACGTCCTCTTTTTGTCTGCTGCAATTTAATATCACAGTTGCTGCTAAAACCGGAATTAGCAGTAAAAATGTTGTTTTTCGTTTCATAAATTCTCCTGTTACCTGTCTGGGCAAAAAAGCCCAATAAGGTTGAAAACTAAGAATTTATTATTAGTGTTTGGAAAGCAACTAAAAATTGTTGATTGGCATCAGTATTTTTGAGTTTACAGGATTATTTGAAAACTTTACGTAACAGGTGATAGTCGGGATGTTAAAATTTAGAAGTATGTTATATATAAGCTTTGGTGCCGCTATAGTAACAGGGGATGATAATCAGAATAATGGTGAAGAAGAGTTGCATTAAAAAAAGCAAAGTGGAAAACCTTGAATCCAGAGGATATGTGGATGATAATTTTGATTATACCCGACCGTATGAAATTATAGAGCTGGAAATGATGCTGAAATCGGTGAATGCTGTTAAGCGAACGCAGGCGGCTCTTGTGATAGGTTATAACCGCATATCTGAAATGGTTCCGAATCTTATAATATCTTTGCAAAAAGAGATGAAGCTTTACAGCAAGATTGCAATTTGCAATGCCCTTTATGTTATGGGTGATGCCAGTATTGACCCGCTTCTTGATAATCTCGGTCTTATTGGTAATAACCAGTACAATGAACTTCCAGACAAGCCTTTCGGTAAAGGCGGCTATCCTCTTCCTCGTGATATTGTTGCTCGCACTCTTGTGCGGATGGGTGAAAACGCATTGATAAGAACAGTAAATAGTTCTGATAATAAGCCCAGGGTATGGCTTCTGGAAGCCGTGGATGTGATGGGGCATATATCGTTTTATAATCAAAGTACTGTAGCGTCTGGAAAACTTCTTGAGCTTTATTACGAAAATATAAACGATCTACTTTTAAGATGGAAACTGATTCGTGCTTTTTCGGCTTTCGAACTGGACGAGATTCTTGCAATATTGCAAAAAGAGGTTGAAAAAAGCAGAGTGCCCGCCATAAAATGGGAGGCCGAACGCAGCCTGAGAATGATTGGGGATGAGTGATATGTCAGAACATAAATCCTGTTTTAAATCTCCAGATCTTCTTATGACCATCAAGATTTCCATGTTCGGTATTTTGGCAATTCTTGCAATAATTCTCTTTGTTGTGAAAATTAACCGGCAATATGATTTGAATAAAAATACTGACATATTTGTCTATATTGAGGGTGGATCCTTTGTTCAGCAGGATACAGACGCTGTATCCGGAAAGGTTTATGCAGGTTTTGATCATACGATTTCATCTTTCAGTATTGCAAAGTATGAAACGACATATCAACTTTGGCATGATGTTTATAGATGGGCCAGGAAGAATGGATATTTTTTTTCCAATCCCGGTAAGGAAGGGGCCTGGGGAAAGCCCGGGCATCTTGCTGTAAGATATCTTGGTGAACCTGTGACATCTGTTTCATTCTATGATGTGGTAGTCTGGTGTAATGCTTATAGTCAGATGAAGAAATTAGTGCCGGTCTATAATAACGAAAACGGAAATACTATTCGCGACTCGCGGGATTCAAATATGGATGAACTTGCGAAAATGGTTGTGAACATGAGTGCGAATGGTTTTCGGTTGCCTACCGAGGGCGAGCACAGGTTCGCTGCCACATGTCGTGGCAAATTTGGAAATCCTGTTGTTAACCAGAATATGTCTTATTCACCGAAGTCTGTAGCCTTGACTGATGCAAACGAACTAGGGCTATGTGGTATGGCGGGTAACGTCTGGGAGTGGTGTTGGGATTGGGATGGGTCACTCCCTGAAAATGCACAGCTGGATTATCATGGTCCTGACACTGGTACGGGAAAGATTATTGCCGGAGGAAGGGCTTTCTATTCGGGAATGCTTTTCGCGGGTAACCGGGTTGGAATCATGCCGGATTATTATAATAGTTATATCGGATTCAGACTTGTTAAAAACTTAACAGACAGGGATTTAAAATGAATCCTGTAATTTTTGAATTCATGACATTATTGATTCTGGGTGTATTGCTTGTTTTTGTTTTTATTACCTATTTTGTAAAAAAACTCCGCTGCCCTATGGAAAACCGGTATTTGTCTGTACTGCTGGTGCTATTTGGTTTTAGAACTCTTTTTGAACAGTTCAGTCTGGAGCCCTGGTATAGTCACTATGATTACAATGTATGGCAATCCATAAATTTTGCGTTCGCGCCTCTGACCTATATTTATATTAAAACCTTATCCAGCAAATCGTCTATTACGCAGGTTCCGGTTATAAAATATAAATTTCCGCACTTTATATTGGCAGTCGCTGTTTTTATAATTTTATTGCCATTTTTAATTAATAGAATGATTGCCGGCAGTAAATTACAGACTATAAACGGGTTTTTTGAAATAGAAAATATTGTTAATATAGTTGTTCCCATTTTGAATTATTTTCAGGTTTTTGTCTATTACATCATGATATCACACCTATTGTTTAAAAACAAAAGATCTTGCAATGATAGCAATAACAAGTCGGATATGATAAGATATCGGTGGGCTTTGATGATAACTGCGACAGGTAGCCTTGCCTGGATAGTGAACGGTATAAGGTTTTTCTCTTTTGGAACTGTTTACTCTCATGTCGCCGGACTCTTCTTTACTATTTTAATTTTCGTTACTGTGTTGATTTGTTTTTACTTTTTTTTAAATTATCCGAGTGTTATTCCTGGAAACCATGACATACAAGGCAGAACTCAAAAAAGTCCATCTGAAAAGTATTTTAAGACAAGAATGGCTAATCATGAAGTTGAACGCATTATGAGCCTTGTTGAACAGGTTATGAAAGATGAAAAGCTGCTGGAAAGTGAAGAGATCAGTTTGAATAGCATTGCCTGTAAGGTGGGGTGTGAGCCTTATATTCTATCCCAGGCGATTAATCGAAAAACTGGCGGAAATTTTTATAATTATGTTAACAGTTACCGTATTGCGTATTCAAAAGAATTTTTGCGAAGTCCGGAGCATGTTTCAATGACCGTTCTGGAGATAGCATACAGATCAGGTTTTAGCTCGAAATCATCATTCAATGAAGCTTTTAAGAAACATACCGGAGTGACTCCTACTCAATTCAGAAATAGATCTTTGAAACATTGTGAAATATAGATAATAATTCAAAAAAATTGTATGGTTTTATAAGGAGAGACGATTTAATTAATAAACTGTGGTACCTTTTTTGCATTAAGCAAAAGGAGGGCCTATATGCGGAAAGTTAAAAAATGTTTTATAGTTTTGTTAGTACTGTTATCAACTGTATCACTGTTTTCAAAATCCGGAATAAAAAATACGTTTTCATTATCTGATATGATTTTTGTCAAGGGAGGGAGTTTTATTCAGCAGGATGCCAACGCTGTTAGCGGAAAGGTCAATAAAAGTTTCATTCATAATGTCTCTTCGTTTTATATAGGAAAATATGAAGTATCTTATGAAATATGGAAAAGTGTTTATGACTGGGCAGTGATTAAAGGGTACACTTTTGATAATGAAGGGTTGCCCGGAATGGTTGAAGAAATTAAAATAGAAGATACTGGTAAACTTCCGGTAACAAATATCAGCTATTATGACGCACTTGTCTGGTGCAATGCCTATAGCGAAAAATTTCAATATGAACCTGTATATTATTCAGCTGACGGTGAAGTTGTACGCGATATAAGAAATCTTAAACGTGAAGAAAAAAAGAATATTTACGCTAATTGGGAAGCCAACGGGTATCGGTTGCCAACGGAAGGAGAGTGGTATTTCGCAGCCAGAAGTAGAGGTGCAGAGGGCAATATAAAGGTTAAACAGAAAATGACAGACCGCATATATGATGTAGATGATATATCATGTAACAAATTGGGGCTATACGGTGTGGATCACAATGTATGGGAATGGATCTGGGATTGGTATGGGACGTTGCCATCCGGTAAAAAGCGGGACTATAGAGGTCCAGGCAGCGGTGATGGTAAAATAACCCTCGGTGGACAGGCATATATATGTGATCATATAATATCTGGCCATCGTTTGGGTGTAATAACAAGCATTAAAAACAGTTTTATTGGTTTGCGTGTCGCAAGGAGTGGCCAGTAAATCTTTGGCTTGTCAATGTGGTGCATAATTAAATTGTAAAACGATTCATTGTTGTAACAATATGAAAAGAATTGACTAATTTTCGGTGTTTACAGATAAATTGATCATGAATCCACTTGAACTTTTACAACAAAACGAACTTTTTGGTGAACTTGATTTTACATTTATTAATAATATAGCCAAAAATGCCCATTATCATCACGCGACCAAGGGCGAGCTGCTTTTCATTGAGGGCGAGCCAGGTGATTCCTTCTATTTAATAGCTGATGGCCGGGTAAGGCTTTTCAAAAGTGCCGGTAACGATCGGGAAACTACTATCAAAACGGCTTTGCCGGGTGAGATAATCGGAGAAGTTATTCTATTCGAGAGCGGTGTTTATCCGGTTTCGGCACAGGCCGTTACCGATAGTAAGCTGCTTTTTATTCATCGTTCAGAGTTTATGGTTTATTTGGAAGACCCGGCGTTTAGAAATGCTTTTTTGGCTATGTTGATGCGTAAGCAGCGTTATCTTGCTGAAAGAATAAAAGTGCTATCTTCACTTGATGTAGAGGAAAGGTTTCTTTTATATCTTTCCAGGCTTCCTGCGGAAAACGATGCAATCAAAATCACTGAAAATAAAAGTGTTATTGCAGGTGAAATAGGTACAATACCTGAAACTTTTTCGAGAATGATCAAAAAGATGAAACAGCGATCGGTACTTGAGTGGAAAGGTGATCTTGTTAAAATAGATAGGAACTATATGGATTCGGTACTCGAAGAGATACTGATAAGCTGAGGATAATTTGAGTTCAGGTATGACAGAAGAATCCCGCCTGGAAGATAACAGGATTATACGTTATTTGCGTGATGAAAATGTATTTACTGAAGAACGGGTTCGACATGCTTATCGAATGCTTTCGAAGCAAACACATCCGGATATAACAGGTAAAGACAGTAGCGATTTTATTCGTCTTCGCGAAGAGTATGAGCGAGTTTTGGAAGGTATAGATTCGCTGGCCAGATATTTTTCTGTCGAGGTTTCTGCATCTCCGGCATATGATGAAAAATACTGCCGGCTGATGTTCTATTTGAGTCTTAAAAGATATATGACTGTTGGACTCTATTCAGTAAAACTGAGAATTAGGGAGAGTGTCCGGCAACGGAACAGGATTATTCTGGAAGATGTTGTTAAGCGGGCACAGGATTATGATCCCTCGTTTATACCCCTCTTTTTGAACTATAACCGTAATCTTTTGCGTCGTTTCAGCCTCTGGTACAGCAGTTCCGGCAGAAGAAATAAAAACGGGCGTAACTATTTTATAAAGGGTATTAATTTTTTTCTGGATTACGAACTAAGAGGAAGTCGCGAGATGCTCAATATTACGACTTCATATCTGAAGGATGCTGTTTATGAATTGGATGATGGAGATAATGACCCTGTCAATACCGCTATGTACGGAATATCATGCTGGCTTTTGCGCGAGCTGAAACGCAAGAGCCTGTTTGACCGCTCTGCAATCTGAACTGGAATATAAAAAAAGGATTGCTCTATTTTTTGGATTATGATCGTTTAATGTATACCAAGCTAGAGCAGGTGTTAATGAAAAAGCCTCGGACTACCATACGAAAACGCATGATTTTCTATTTTCTCTTGATTGCTATTGCCAATATATTTGTTGCAGGCGAAATAATTTACGAGATGAAAAGTGAGGATTATCGCAATATTGTTGTACAAAAAATGTATCAGGTGCAGCAGGGCGTTTTAGAGCCGGAAGTCATTTTCGAGATTATTGACCAGTGGATCAGGAAGTTTTCAGTAATGATTTCCATTTTAATCGCGGTATCGGCGGTTATTCTTTTTTTGTTTGTTGTACAAATAGCGTCGCCACTTCACTACATGATTAAGCAGGCAGTCAAAATGTCCGAAGGCGACTTGAGCGGAATGATAAAGGTTAATACAAATGATGAGATTGCCGAAATGGCTATGCTTGTTAACGATATGTCTCAAAATCTTCAGGAGGTTCTCGCGCAACTTGAAAGAATAAGCGAGGATGTGCAGTACACTGTTCAACTTCATTCCCGTAATATTAATCGCCATTCAAAATTGCCGGCAGTTTTTAAGAAAGAGACCCTAAATCTTCATAAAATTCAGCAGGATATGATTTTGCTGAAAAGCTGTTTTAAACTTTACAGAGTGAATTTTAAGCCGGACAAAAAGAGCGGGGCAGACAACAGAGATTAGTTTTGTTTTTGACAGGATATTAAATATGTGAGAAGAGGGTAATTAAGTTGTTAATGCAACCGGTTACAAAATGGAGGTGCCGAAATGAAAAAGTTTGTGTTTTGTGTTGTTTTCTTGTCATTAATTGTTTTTCCGGTTTTTAATGTCGGAGGCCAGGCTCTTGAATCACCGGACAAATGGTTCACATACAACGATAAGGGAGACGGTGGTGACTCAATTATAAAACTTTCAAAAGGTAAGCAGACAATAGGCGGCAAGGAGTATCTGGTGATCAACTGTACCGGTAAAGTAACAAAGAAGTTTGAGTATGGCTTTATCGGGTTCGGTATCCGCCTGGAAGATGAAGACCAGAAGAGATTTCAAAATGCTAAAGGTATAAAGTTCAAGGTTATCGGTGATGGCAAGTCTTATCGTGTACGAACTGAGTCTTCCGCTGTGACAGATTATGATTATCATGGAAAAGTTTTTAGTGCAAAGGGATCCGTGACTGAAATATCGGTACCTTATTCAAGTGTAAAACAGGAGGGTTGGGGAGCGCCCAAGGGTAGTTTTAAAAAGAATACTCTTGTTCAAATTTCGTTTCAGACAGTAGGGCAACCTCATGAATCTGTATCGCTTAAGGTTTTTGATCTTCAACCAATGGATTAAAGATTGGATTTAATTCTGTTCAATAGAAAAGTATATGTGGTAATAAGTATTTGTATGTTTTTAGGGGTGAAATTTGATTTAGACCCGTCAATTTGTGATCTTGTTTCTCTCTTAATGATGAAAGACAAGTGAAGATTTTGACGGGTTTTTTTGTGTTCATGAAAAATCAATAAAATCTGTTGTTTATGTGCGAGTTTGGTTTTGCAATATGATTTATGAAAAGTTGTATTTAATTGGTAATGCGTACAGGTAATTTGCGGAATGTTACTGAAACGATGCTATCTTCTAGAACGTTGTAATTTTCCGAAGATTCATGTAAATAGTGTTGATTATTTGGAAGTTATTGGTTATCTGCTCATGGTTTAACAGAAAAATTATTAATGTTTTATGTATGAATTCTGATTCTTAAGCAGAGTGTACATAATCCAAACAAGGAGAAAGCTATGGGAACTCTGCATATAGGTGAATATGAACTAATGCCTTTTGATATCAGTGCCAAGGCTGTAATGGATAAATATCTTGCTCAGCTTGATCTCGATACCAGTGATTATACATTTGCGGCAAATTATCTTTGGTTAAGTAATGGAACAGGTTTTTATTCAATAATTAATGAGACTTTCTGTTTTTTTCTGCTTACCAGTGGTGAACTCTCAATGCTGTTGCCGCCAGTTGGTAAAAAAGCCAATGTAATTGATGCCATGCTGGTCTGCTTTCAGTTGATGGATGATAATAACAGCTCTCCTTTTTATTCAAAAATAGAATATGTGGACGAGATACTTGTGTCGGATTTTATCAATAATCTTGAAGATGGTGCAGAGATTTTCGATATGCTTGAAGAGTACATTATTGAACGTAAACTTGTTGATTATCTTTATGATGCCAACGATCTTATCGAATTGAGAGGAGGCTCCTACTCTTCCAAAAGAAATGAGATAAACAAGTTTATGAGAATAAATCCTGACCATGTTCTTGATACTCTTGATGTAGAAAAACACGGAGCAGGGATACTTAACCTGGTAAACAAATGGATTGCAGATCGTATGAAATATATGCCGCGCGAAGAAGCGGACGCTTTTCTTGACGGAATATACTCTGAAAGAATTGCAGTTAAACGAATGCTTAAGGATTACAAGGCGCTGGATCTTACAGGTCTTGTAATTACTATTAATGGAGAAATCAAGGGATTCACCGTTGGAGAAAAGGTTAATAGTAATACTGCCAGTGTAATTATTGAAAAAACCGATTTTGAAATATTTGGATGCGCACAGTACATTTTTAGAGAATTTGTTAGAATACTTGCGAATGATTATAATGTTACATCTATTAATGTAGGCGATGATATGGGATTTGAAAATCTTAAAAAAGTTAAACTCTCTTATCGTCCTAGCAAGCTTTTACCAAAGTATACAATATATAAGCGATATTAATGATGCAAGTATCTATTCGTTCGGCTGATAAGAGTGATATAAAAGAACTAGTCGAAATAGAAAAATCCTCGTTTGTATCGGGCGACGGGCCTTTGTCCTCAAAATCGTTCAGATACCATATTGAACGCAGCAACATTCTTTTTATAGCCTCGGTTAATATTAATGATAAATGTGTTGCTGCCGGATATGCTTTGGTTTTGCCAAGAAAAAATTCCATGCGTCTTTATTCGATTGCGGTAAATCCTGCTTACAGGGGAAAAGGAGTAGCACACGAACTTCTAAAAGAGGTGATGCACTGCGCTGCTAAACGTAAAGTTGCCAGTGTTTATCTGGAAGTTCGTCCTGATAATGAAGCAGCGATACTTTTGTACAGGAAATTCGGGTTTTGTAAAACAGCCGAGTTAAGTGATTATTATGGCGAGGGTAGCCACGGCATCAGGATGATCGTTTCTCTTCAGGCAATCTCTAATAATTAACTTTTCAACCAGGCCGCATATGCTGGTCACCCAGCACCACTTTATTTTTCAAAGTGGTGCTGGGTGACCAGCATAGGAACTTGCGAAAAATTCCTTTATTATACCTCTTAAACGGCATAGCCGTTCTGGAAATGGTAATTTATCGAAGTTCCCTTTAGTTTGAATTAAGCAATTTCCTGATAAGAAAATTGTTTTTTATATGATATTTTACAAGTCCGATAAGTTCGGTTTCGTTGACAGGTTTTAGCAGCAGAGCAGATATTCCGTTTTCTGAAAGAGAGCGCAAAAGCCGTTTCTCTTTTATACGGGTTAATAGCAACAGAGGCGTTGATTCTGTTTCAGGATCCGAGTTTATTTGACGGCAAAGATCAGTGGATATTAGTTCGCAGATTATTATGTCGGGATTGTTTTTCCTGATAACATCGAAGGCTTTGGAGGAGTCCTCTATCTGAATAATGTTGTGATAACCGTTTCTGTTAAGGTGATTTTTTATGGTTTGTTGAGTATCGGTTTCAGGGCTTATAACGCAAAACAGGGCTTTGGTAATATCGTATTCTTTAGATGTGTTAAGGTTTTTGATATTGTAAATAACAGATTCCTTAGCGGGGATGGATGTCTCTTGGGCGTCACGGTTGTCAGTTTGCCCGGGAACTGCGCTCTTTTGTGAATCCACAGGAATTTCGATTGTAAAGCATGCCCCTTTGTTCTTGCCTTCGGATTGAGCACTTATCTTTCCTTTTAAAAATGAGATTAGCTGTTTTGAAAAGTCCAGTCCGATACCTGTTCCCCGATATCGTCTTTTTTTGCCTTCCTCAGCTTGTTCGAATCTTCGGAATATTGTATCCAGCATGTCAGGTTCGATTCCGATACCGTTATCGCGTATATCAATGGTTATCTGGTCTAATGATTGTGAAAGCGATATGATTATTTTACCGTTATCTGGATTAACAAATTTGACTGCGTTTGATACGATGTTGTTTATCACATCTTCGATTTTTTCTTCGTCACTGTGAATCATCCAGTTTAATTTTTGATCGGCCGATATGCAAATGTCGATACCAGTTTCAATAATGGTCGAGCGAAAAAAATCGGAAACACGGGTTACCAGTTTGAGAATGTCAAAATCACCTAAATGCAGTTCAATGCCTTTTGCGTCCATCCGAGCCAGGTTCAAGAGTCGGTCTACTGTTGTTTTTAATTTGAGGGAAGCCTGATGAATTAGCTCAAAATTGCGGTCGCTGTAGCGTCCTGTTTCCAGACAGAGCTCTGCCATGTTAATAACAACCGATAGAGGTGATTTGAAGTCATGTGTGATGTTGGCGATAAAGTCATTTTTGAGTGAGTCAAGATTTTGTAACTGCTGATTGACGTCTTCAAGCTCGTGTGTTCTCTCTGTAATTTGTTGTTCGAGGGTTATTGTGTGATTATTAATGGTTTGTATCAGTTCCACCGTTTTTAGCGCATTTGATATTAGTATCGAAAGGATATGATAAAAGATTCCATCATAACGGTCGTCACTAATGATCAGGTATCCAAGATCGTGATGTTCTCCAAAAATAGGAAGTAATACTGAGGGGCAATTTTTACCGAAATCTGCAGCGGAATACATGGATTTCAAATTATGACCTGTGTAATCTTTTTCTATGGGTTGCCCATTAATTGTTGCATATGAGGTAAAAAACACCTCATCGGTGTTGGATTCAGAATAGAGAAATATTGCAAAATTTGATATGCCGGCAAGATGAAAAGCTTCCATGCAGGCGTGTTTAAGTTCCTGGTTGTTGGTGATATTTGCGAAAGCTTCGGTTATAGCGTAAAGTGTTTTATAGTGCGAGTGTATGGTTCGTCTTTCCCTGATTTTTGTTTGAATTGCCATCTCTTCAATTATTCGCCCGGCATGATGAAACAGATTGTTTGCCGTATCTGAAGAAAGGCTGCTTTTACTTATATTTATTATACCGATTAATATCCGGAACATATGTGACGCATCTATTCCGAGGTGAACACCTTCGTAAACCATAGTTTCGAAAAGGGTGATTATGCTTACATAGTTATCGGTTGTGCAAATACTGCGTGCTTCGATAAAAGACAAGGCCCACTCTTTTATCAGTTTATCATCGATACTTTTATGTGTATTGCGAGATAACTGATGTTTTATGAAATTAAATATATCTTCACGGTTTTGAATGGAGGTTGCATTAAGAGTGTCTGTTTCGTCAGGCGGGAAGAAACAACCACAGCTTCTTCGGGCAATGAAAGAGGTGTTTAAGCGCAGATGTGTGCTCTTTTTGTCGCCCGCAATTGCTTTTTCTATAAGCAATACTGCTTCGTCCATGGCCTGGTCCAGGGGTTGTCTTACCGAACTAATTGGAATATCGGTCAGACCGCGGTCGTATGAATTATCAAAACCGGTTATAGCGATTTGTTTAGGAATGTCAATGTTTAGATTTTTTGCTTCGTTAACTACCTTGGCAGCAATTGCATCATTCGAGCATACTATTGCATCCAGTTTATTGTCTGTTCGTTCAAGAAGGGTTGCGAGTTCCTCTTGCGGAATTTCACTGCAAAGATCACCCGTTGTAATATAGTTATCAGGCGACGGTAATCCTAAAGCTCCCATGACATCTTTAAAAATTTTCAGTCTGTCGGCTGAGTCCGGATTATTACAGTTGCCCATAATATAACCGATATTTTTTTTATTATGGAATTTAACAAGGTGTGTTATTGCGTCTGACAAACCGCTGCTGTTATCAATTATAACAGAGGGTTTACCCGGTATTGGGAGTCCTACAGATACAACTGGAACCGTAATGGTTTCCAAAAAAGATGCGACTTTGTTCAGGTCGGTTGTGTGGTTAAACAGTGGAGAAGTTATAACAATTGCTCCGTCCAGCCCTTCAAACATTTTGGCCAAAGCGTCTTTTCTTATGTTAAAGCTTTTAGCAAATAATTGGGTAAGGCCGGAAACCAGAGCAAAAAAGTTGTGTCCTCGTTCTATAACCGAATTCATGGAATAGTGATAGATGCACTTTTCGTATTCAGAGAAGAGTCCGGGAAACATTACACCTATCTTTAGCGGTTTTGAAGAACTAGATTTGCTCATTAGCATTATTACCTTGAAAAGTGATTTATGAATCAAACATCAAATGTTAACTTATCATATTAGACATAAAAATACAAACAAAAATCAGCAAATGTTAAGGATAAATTCTAAAAGTTTTGTTTGCAATTAAAACATTTGTTTTTGACAGATTATATGCTACATTTATGTGAGAAGAGAGGAAAATTATATTACAGCCGATCTTGGCTGTGTAAAATTCACTTGGGAATATTAAACAACAGGGGAATAAAATGAATTTAAAATGTAAAATTCTTATTTTTGGACTTTTTTTAACTCTATTATTTATAAGCGCCTGTTCCGGCAGCAGTAAAACAGATACTGATAATGTTTTGCCCGAAGAATATTATACTGATATGTTCGACTGGAACAGTCATAAGGGACTTAGCGATACTAAGCTTGGGCGCGGGATCAACCTTGGAAACTATCTGGAAGCGCCACGTGACAGTTCTGACGATGGTGAGGGAGCCTGGACGGGTGGACGTAAACTGGAACGTGAAGATATTACCCGCATTGCTGAGGCGGGATTCGCGCATATTAGAATACCCTGCAGGTGGACGGATTATATGTCGAGTACTGCTCCATATGAAATAATAGAAGTTAATGGTTATAGTCGTTTGGATCGTGTTAAAGAAATTATTGGCTGGGCTCATGAAGAGAACCTGAAAGTTGTAATTAATACTCATCACTATAATGAGATGTTCTATTTAGAGGGAGACCTTTCGCTTGATGAACATAAGGAACGTCTTAATGCTTTATGGAATCGCCTCTCAAAGGAGTTTAAACTGGCCGATTATCCTTCAGAAAATTTGATATTTGAACTTCTTAACGAACCGCATGAAAATATCGGATATGATGATTGGAATGAAATGATTGCAAACTTGACAAAGATAATATGGCAGGATAATGCTGCTTATCAAACAAATGGTGATGTTAAACGTATTATAATGATTGGAACAGCAAATTGGGGTGGTGTTCCCGGACTTTATAAATTGAACCTGCCTGATACAATAAATCCTAAAAATACTATAATCACTGTCCATTATTATGAGCCCTTCCACTTTACGCATCAGGGTGCCGAATGGAGTGAGGGGGCTTCAGACTGGATAGGTACGCGATGGCTTGGAAGCGAAAGTGAACGTAAGCCTCTTATTGATCTGTTTGCGGATATCGAAAAGTGGAATACAAAAGGTTTTGAAATTTATGTCGGTGAATTCGGTGTCTATTCAAAGTATGCGGATAAAACTGATCAGAAAGCCTGGACTGCTTTTATTTGCCGTGAGTCTGAACGTCGAAATTATTCCTGGGCATACTGGGAATACGCTTCCGGGTTTGGAGCATATGATCCTCTTAACGGCACCTGGCGTTCATGGCTTAAAGATGCATTGATACCAAAAGATTAGTTGAGCAATGATTAAACAGGGACGGTGACGTTTTTCAAATAATGGGGGCGGTGATGTTTAAATAAAAAACAACTCTGTCCCCGATTCACAGAAGCACCAACGTTCCCTATCAAGGAGACATCCAGATGAATGCCTTCTTTGATAGGGTATTGCAGCAATTACATCCCTGTAGAATGAAGCGAATAATTTTTATGATTGAATTTTTTCATGAAGAGCGTACCAGTCAATATTTCTTGTAAAGAACATAGCGGCAACAAGTAGAAGAAAGATGCCAATAGAACCAACAAGCAGAGTAAATTGCTGCATCTGAATAAGCACAAAAAGAAATGAATAGAGTATAGATAAAAACAGTGCGATTAATAAAGCCCGGAATTTTTGTTTTAAAACCGAACGACAGTAAAACGAAATCAGCAATACAACCGAGAGTGAAGCTGCAAGATAAGCTGATCCGAATTTAATATGTTCCGATAATGCGAGTAGCAGCATGTAAAAGACTGTAAGAGCAGCTCCAACAAGAAGATATTGGAAAGGGTGTATTTTTAAAACATAGATGTGCTCAAAAGCAAAAAACAGGGAAAATGTCAAAAATATGAAAAGCAAAGCATATTTTAATATACGATCCGTTTGTTGATAAATGCTTATTGGAACAAACAGTGATACCCCAAAACAGTCTTCATCGGATTCATTGATGCTGGTATCCTTAAGAAGCAGAGTATCGGAAGTGGATATCCATTTTGCAGAAAACCAATTTTGTGTTATATCTCTTTTTAATGGCAGCTTTCCAGTAAAGTTCGGATCACTCCAGTCGGCAGATAATTGAACTGTAGTGTTTTCGGCCTGATCAATAAAAGCTATTGCCTCACTTCCTCGCATTGTAAAATTGACAGAAATTGTTTCTATTTTATTTTTAGTATCAAGAGTAATTATTTCGTAACTGGACCGCGTGCGATTTGCTTCAATGGTTTTGTTTTTGAGTTCGCTAACTTTGTCATTGATTATTAGCTGATTTATCTCGACATCACCATAATGCAGCAGGTTGAAATTGACAGAGCTATTTTTTCCTGTCATTGCGCCGGGTTCAAATAATGCAACTATATTAATGTCTATATTGTAACAGGGAACTTTGAAAATACCTTTTCGTCTTGTTTCGGTTATCATTTCGCATTGAATATCAGCTGATTTTGCGGTAATTATCTCGTTATCCGAAACGATAAAAATTCCTCCAAAGGTAACCGGACTTCCCCATCTGTTGCCTATCTCGTTGTAAACATCTCTCTGCCGTTCTTTACGTTCATCCACCATAGATTTTACAATTTGGATTGGGATCAAAAGACCCATAATTAGCCCTAAAATTACAAGTGGCTTAATAACCTGATTTTTCATAATCGTTCTCCATATAAATTTGTGAGCGAAATTTTAAAATAATTGATTCGCTTATTTCATTAATCTGGTGTGTGATTGTGAAAAGAGTATGAAGGCTGTGTGAAGTGAATAAGAAATCATAAAAAAAGTGATAGTATGTTTGCAATTATTGATGTATTTCTCATAATTGAAGATGTTTGTAATATGACTATTGCTTTTGGACAAATAAAATAATTAAAAGTTATTACATCAGCTGTAATTAGCAGGGATAGTGAGAGTGGCAATAACTCCACCATCGTTACAATTTTCAATTATTATTGATCCTTTGTGAAGGGACGCGCACTCTTTAACCAGAGCAAGTCCCAAACCGGTGCCTTTAGTCTTGTTATGAGCAGATGATATCGAATAAAATTTCTCAAAAAGTCGTTTGTGAGCATAATCTGGAATTCCATTTCCATGATCGCGGACATTAAAAATTATATTATTACTGCTTTTAAAACAGTTAATACATATTGCTGAGCCTGATGGGGAATTTTTTAAGGCATTATCGGCCAGATTAAGCAGGGCGTGTCTGATCAGAAAATACTCACCTCTAAAAAATAATCTATCCGGACAATCTGCAATGAAGTTTATCGTATTGTTTTTTGCTTGCGGGGCAAGGGACGAGGTTACGTCGTTAATAAGTTCGTCAGCACAAATCAGTTCGGGTTTTTGTAACTCTTCCCGGTTTTCCAAAGAAGAGAGCAGCAGCATTTTGTCGATAAGAGACTGTATCCGGCTGCTCTCACGTAGAATATTACAGATAAATTTGTGTTTTTGTTCATCACTCATATTTTCAGTTAAAAGTTCTGCAGCACTTTTTATTGATGTTAAAGGGGATTTTATTTCGTGCGTTAGCGTATTTATGTAAGATTCGATATATTTTTTACCATCAAGCTCACGAAAAACCTGCTCAAAAGTTGATGCCAGAGTTCTTATTTCATTTGCGGAGAATTTTGGAACATTGACATGACGGTTCAGAGCAAGAGAGTTCACATAATGGGTTAGTCGCTTGATTGGCAGAGTTATCCAGAATGAAAGCAGTACGCTTATTGCTATAAATGTGATAAAACTGATAATGCCGAGTATGATTACTTTTCTCTGGGCAAGCCGTATGAATGCGATTATACTCTGTTTGGGTTTTTCTACTGTCACGGTACCGATGATGCTCTCACCTGATCTCAAAGGAGCGGATACGTATAGCAGCCCTTCAGAATGTGGAGATGTGGATGTTGAACGCGCTCCATATTTCCCCTGAAGTGCCAGGTATACGTCATTCCACTGAGAATAATCAAGACCCGTTCTTTTATTGTTGTCAGAGTCAAAAATTACCCGTCCGGTTTTATCACAAATATAAAATTGCAAATCGACTTCTGTTTTGCTATGTGAATAGATTTTAGCTTTAAAACGGCGTTTATAAATAATTGATGATAGATTTTTGATCTGCTCCAGGTCTACACCGTTTTCATCGGCATTGCTTTCAAGATAGGCGGCAAGAATATTTACAGTGTCGTTCATGGACTCTTCTGCGGTCTCAAAATAGCGCGGCCTAATATCATTGTAAATAGAATCAAAAATATAGTAGAAGCCTAGTCCTGTAATGACAGCGAAGGTAATAACAAGACGGAGTTTAATATTCATAGTCCCTCTTTCAGAGAGTAACCAATGCCCCGGTGGGTTTCGATCGGATCGATATCGGGACGAACAGCTTTAAGTTTAGCTCGGAGCATTTTTATATGGGCGTCTACTGTCCGGTCAAAGCTCTCATCGGGTTCGAGCCAAACCAGATCCATAATTTTTTGTCTGTTAAATATCCATCCCGGCCTGTTAGCAAGTAAAGACAGGATGTCGAATTCGTAGCGAGAAAGTTGAAGTTTTTGTCCGAAATAGGTTATCTGTCTTTTGTTAGTATCAATTATAAATGGACAATCTCCGGTTTTTGTGTTTGAGCTTCCGCGCCTCATAATTGCTTTGATCCGTGCACTCACTTCTCTGGGGCTAAATGGTTTAGAGACATAATCATCCGCGCCAAGCTCAAGTCCCAGAATACGGTCAATCTCTTCGACTCGTGCAGTCAGGCATAATACGGGGAGATCGGAAGCATGGCGAATCTGTTTTAGAACTTCAAATCCGTTAATATCGGGCAAACCAATATCGAGTATTACAAAGTCACACTGCTTTTCGCCGACAATGGAAAGGCCTTCGTTGCCAGTTTGTACCCAAATGGTATCAAAACTTTCAGTTTTAAGAACATATTCCAGAGAATCGGCAATGCCCGGTTCGTCCTCAATAATCAGAATTTTCTTTTTGTTGTCCATAAACGTATAATCAGCTTTTAAACCGAAAAATGTCCATGATTTTTTATCACTGTCCTCGATTTCCAGAAATGTCACCGTCCTCGAAAAATTTTTGTTGACAAAAGTTTGACGTCAAACTATTGTCGATCCATGAAAAACCTGATTGATAGACCAGAAAGATCAACCGAAGTACCAGAAAGAATTGTTTCGCTCTTAAGTCAAAAAATGCGAAGCTGGTATTCCTTTATCCGAATACGTATCGAGGAGGCAGGGCTAAGCGGACTCGATATCAGCCACGGTGATATTTTGTATCAGCTGTACACTCATGGAGCGATGCCCATGAGTGTACTTGCACAACGTATAAAGAAAGATAAATCAACCGTAACTGCTCTTGTAAAAAAGATGGAATCCAGAAAACTGATAAAAAGGGTTCCGGACAAAGATGACGCCAGAGTGGCGATTGTCGAATTAACTTCAATTGGCGAATCCTACAGGGATGCATTTGCAAAGATATCGCATGATTTGCTGGAGCGCATATACCGAAATTTGACAGATAAAGAGAAATGCAAACTGATGGAATTATTGGCCAAGTGCGGAGAGTAAAAATTTTTTTGTATATAGTTTGATATCAAACAAAAATGGGGTTTCGATGAAAATAAAAATAAAAGATGTCTTTGTGAATTATGAAAAAAGAGGAAGCGGGTTTCCAGTTTTAATGTTACACGGCTGGGGCGTAGATCATCGTCTGCTCAGTGGCGCCTTGGAGCCGGTCTTTCAAATGCGTGAAAGAGATTACTGCCGGTATTATATTGACTTGCCCGGGATGGGGTTATCTGATGCGTCTGATAATATCAATGGCTCTGATGATATGATTGAGTATATTCAAGTGATTATTTCAGAACTAATTGGCAATGATTCTTTTTTGTTGATTGGGAACTCGTATGGGGGATATCTTGCAAGAGCTCTTGTTCGCATTATGCCGCAAAAAATTGCCGGACTATTGTTGCATGTTCCTGCGTTTAAACCCTACAAGAAAACAGAAAATGGCTTTGATAAAGGTGATGTTCCGGATCATATTGTTGTGGAAACAGATGCCCCTTTTATGCTGTCGTTGAGTGAAAGTGAAAAACAGGCTTTTAGTCATTTGTCTGTCAGACAGACAAATGATGCCTGGCAGAAGTTCAAAGACTGTATTGCTCCAGGAATTGAGTGCGCTAATCATGATTTTTTGGAAAATAATCTGGGTAAAAATGTGGAGTTCAAAGTTGATCCTGATGTTATGAACAGACCTTATGGCAAGCCTGTGCTTATAGTAACAGGGCGACAGGATTCTGCTGCAGGCTATAAGGGTATCTACTCAATTCTTGATAATTATCCCCGAGCGACATTCGCAATTCTTGATGGATGCGGACACAATTTGCAGACAGAGAGGTCGCAGCTGTTTGAACAACTTGTAGAAGATTGGCTTGATCGTATCGAAGTATAATATATATGAGGTATGTAATTAATAATTATCCGGAACAAATTTAATTTTAAATCTATAATTTTATTAATGTTTATCATAATAATAAAGTGAGGCAAAAAATGCGGACAACAAATTGTATAATGATCGACTACGATGAAAGTGAACGCTATGTGCTAAATAAACTTCAACAAAACAAAATTGCTGTTCTTGCAAGCTGCGGTACAGATATGCGTGTCAGTGCACGATCAATGAGTATTGTTAATAGAGGTCTTGAAATATGGTTCCAGACAGACAAACGCTTCAAAAAGAGTGGGCAGATGGAAGAGAACCCATTTGTGGCTTTATGTATCGGAAACATTCAGATTGAAGGAAGAGTCGAAAATTGTGGACATTCTTTAGATCCGGAAAACAAGTTTTTCTGTGATGAATTTGCGGCACATCATCCAGGTTCGTATAAAGCTTATACACTTACCCGTGATCGGTATATGTCAACATAGTTGCGCCTTTTTTTGAAAATAATTATGCAGCGTTTTCCTCTGCTTTTTCACGCGTTTTTACCGCTGTA
>JAFGRW010000025.1 GCA_016934935.1 Spirochaetota bacterium
TTCGGATTATCTTCCCCCTGATCGGGGCGATGTCTTCTTCTTTCAGAAGACTGGGTTTGCCAGCTTCGCTGGGCAAACAAAAAAAGACCTCGTAAACTTACGAGGTCTTGTATAGCGTTCAAAGGAGATTATATTATCTTATTCTAACTTAAACTTCATAGGTAAAAAGAAACGACATTTAAAAGCAGTTCCATCTGGCGCAATAGCCGGATAAAAATTAGCAGTACGTGCCCAATCAAGAACAAGCTTGTCTAAAAGGGCATGCACACCTTTTACTATTTTCCCATATACAACTGTTCCATTTTCATCTATACCAACTTCAAGAATTACTACTCCTTCCACTCCCTGACTTTTCAAGGCATCAGGAAAAACGGGCAATGCGGTCTTTGGCTTTGGCATTGTGGCAGCCATGGCAGAGGGATCCCATTTCCCTTCATCATTACCAAATTTCATATTGTTGGCAGCCTTGGTCTTAACTTCTTCTTCATTTTTCTCATTAATCTTTATTTCAGGTTGCGCAGTTTCAGGAACTGGAATCGTTAGTTCAACCATCTCAAATTGTCCAAGATCAATAAATTCAGATTTGTCAACAGATGATGGTGTAATGGCAACAGTATATACAAGACAGACAAGTAACATAAACCATGCTATAGAAAAAACGAACTCTGGCCTAAGCCTGAAATAGTTTATAAATGACGGTAAATTTCTATAGCTTTCACTTACTGCGATAGAATCACTCATACAGCCTCCCAAAAAATATAATTAAATATTTGGCTCTTTATAATAACGCTTCTCGCTGACTAAAACGACATTATATGCCCCGGCCTCTCTTAACGACTCAAAAACAGAGTCAATAACCGAATACGAAACATCACGAGATGCCCTTATAAGTACTCTTGTTTCCGGATCAGCTTTTAACTTGTAAAGAGCGTAAGTTGTAAGTGCTGCCGGAGATCCTTTCTTAGCGTTAAAAAATATATCACCTGCTGAATCCACCCATACATTAAAAAACTTTTTATCTTCCTGAACTGAAACTCTTGAACTTGGCAGCTCTATCTGAATTTCTTTATCTTCTTCACTAATACTTGAAAGCATAAAGAAAATAAGAAGTAAAAAGGCAATGTCTGACATAGCCGAAACAGGTAGAACAGATTTTTTTTTATTTTTACGTGAAACAATCATTATTCTTTCTCTTTGTTTAATTTCATTGATAATCTTTTTACATCAGCAACTTTCATAATATCCACTATTTCGATTACTCTTTCATAACGTGTATCTTTTTCAATCTGAAGCAGCACTACCGACTCTGAATCTTTATGAATAATCTCTTTTAATTCTGCTTCAAGATTTAATGGTGTGATATCTTTTTGTTGCAAAGTCAGTTTATCGTTTGTAACTGATACAATTGAAATATCTTCAAGATTTTCTATAATCCTGGGTTCTTTGCTCTTTGCAGAAAGAACCAGTTTTAAGCCATCCTTGAAAATGAAGGCCGAAGTCACCATAAAGAATATTATCAATAAAAATGCAATATCCGATGACGAAGAAAGATTTATCTCACTCGTGCCTCTACTATTCCGTCTAACTTTCACCGTGAACCCCGTTAGTCGTTAAATTCAACAACATTGCCTTTAATAATTTTTTCTACTATATCCGATGAAAGACGCTCTATTTGTGTCACAAATTCTTCTGTTCGATGTACAAAATAGTTATAAAGCAGAAGCAGGGGAATCGCAGCAATTAATCCAAATGAAGTGGTTAATAGAGCCTCTTTGATTCCACCCGCAACTATCTTCGCACTAACCTGGTCAGCCGATGCAATATCATTGAAAGCGGTTATCATACCAGTAACAGTTCCTAGGAAGCCCAACATCGGAACAATATTTGCTATTGCAGCAATAACATTTAAGCCTCTTTCCAACATGGCAACTTCCACAGAAGCGGCAACCGATAACGTTTTTTCCACTCGTTCATAACCAAGTGATTTTAATGCCAAACCTTTCTGGATAATCAAGGACACTTTATTCCGGTTCTGCGAACAAAGCTTTTCGACCTCTTCAAGCCCTTGTCTATTTATTGTATGTTCCAGTTTGTCAATAAACTCCTTAGAGCCCAACTTGCTTATAATAAAGAATACTATACGCTCTAAAACAAAACCAAGCCCCACCGCACTAAGAATTAGAATAGGCCACATAAAAGGACCACCCTGCTTATAAAGCTCGAGTAAAGAAAAAACTTTTTCTCCATTTACAGCTTCCGCAAAAATCATTCCACTTGACGCAAAAACAGCCGATATAGTGATTATTACTTTTTTTAGTTTCATTTCCTGTTAAATCCATTTTCCTTTTGATATTCAGCCTGCAAATAATTGCCTGCTGTTATTATGATCTATACAGTCGAAGTATGGATTTATTAATAAAATTATTAATTTTTTGTTAATTACTCAAAATTATTACGATCGGCTTTTTAATCTCAATCACGCATTTACATTAATAAATGTATTAATTACAAGATAATTCATTAATTGTTAATTAACTTCCTTCTTGACAAAAACAAGGTTAATTATCAGTTTATTACCTCAAGATTTGTTAAATATTGTAAAATAGCTTATTATCTATAAACGAGGATCATATGAAATTTATTATAATGAATCTGCTTTCCATTTTTGTTGGTGTGTATTTTTTTGTAATGGGAATAAAAAATATCAGAAACGAGGAGAACGAATTACGGGGCGTTATTATGGCTCTTGGGATAGTTTTTCTTCCTGTTGGAGCATTATTAACTATTGCTGGAATTGTTAATTTGTATTTTATGATCTTTAAATAAACTAATCAGCTAATCACCGAATAATATTTTCAAATAAATACCTACCTATTTAAGAAAGGATGCCGCAAGCGGATCCAGAAAATAGTTTACCACTTTAGCATTTATATGTGACGCGGGAAGATTCTTTGCTTTTTTTTGCACAACCTTGAATACAGCATTTTTTTTATTCTCTCCAATAGCCATAAAGAAGACATACTCACTTTTATTAATAAAATCGGCAGTTAATGTAATTCTAAAATAATTGTTATAAACCAAATCTGTTGCTGTACAGATACTGTTCTTTAAAAAAAGTGTGCTATCGCCCGGAAAAATTGATGCAGTGTGTCCATCATCACCAATACCAAGTAAAACAACATCCATAGCGGGTGCTGTACCTTTTTCACTAAAAAAATTATTAATTTTATTCTCATAGTCCCGGGCACTTTCATAGGGTGTATCAAATGTGGGATCTACACAAATAATGTTCAGACTATTATAGTCAATTTTGGAAAATAGTGCCTTATTAATTGCATTATAGTTATTATCGTTAGAATCCAAATCCACGAATCTCTCATCAACAATGAAGAAATAAACCTTGTTAAAATCAATGACATTCGTCTTGGCCAAAAGTGAATACAGAGGAAGCGGAGTTGATCCACCCGAGAGGGCAATTGTAAAAAAACCTTTCGATTCTACAAACTGTTTATAAAGATTTTCTATTTTTTTTAAAAGAAGTTCATACAAGGTGGGCAACTCATTTATCACAATCTCGTTCATAACCCGCCTCTTTAATCCGTGTACCAACTACGGCCGTCACGCTTTAACAGATCATCTGCCTCAACAGGCCCCCAGTCGCCCGCGCTATAGTTTGGACAAGTATATTCTGATGATTCCAGTTTGTTGATTACCGGATCAACAATACTCCACAACGCTTTTATGCTATCTTCCCGCACAAAAAGAGTCAGGTCACCTTTGAGACAGTCGAGTATCAACCTTGAGTAAGGGGGATAATTTTTTTCTTTAAAATAATCCTTATAATCGAAATTCATTGATACCCGGCTCATGCGATAAGCATCATTAGGATACTTTACATTAGTATAAAACGATATCTGTTCGTTTGGCTGAATTCTTATTCGCAACAAGGACTGTTCAATATCATCACAAGCAGTTCCAAATATTTTCAAGGGTGGTCTTTTGAAACAGATAATAACCTCGGTACATCTTTTGGGCAATCGCTTTCCGGTTCTAACATAAAAAGGAACATCTGCCCATCGCCAGTTATCAATAAACATTTTTGCGGCGAAAAATGTTGGTGTTTTAGAATCTGAAGCTACTCTAAACTCATCTCTGTATCCAGAGACTTTTTGACCGCCAATCGTACCGGGTCCATATTGTCCCTGCACACAATTTTTATATACATACTCGTCATCTATCATTCTTATCGAGTTAAATACCTTTACCTTCTCATCTCTAATTGCATCAGCATCAAAACCGACAGGAGGCTCCATAGCAATAAACGCCATTAACTGTAAAATATGGTTTTGTACAATATCCCTTACCACCCCTGCCTGCTCGTAAAACTTGCCCCGGTGTTCCACTCCAATATCCTCTGCCACCGTTATTTGAACAGAATCGATATGATTTCTATTCCACAAAGGTTCAAAAATGATATTTGCAAACCGTAAATATATTATGTTTTGAACGGTCTCCTTGCCAAGATAATGATCAATTCTAAATATGCGGTTCTCTTCAAAGCAACTATGCAGCAGACTGTTAAGCTCAAGAGCTGATTTTTGGTCAGTACCGAAAGGCTTTTCAACAACAATGCGTGGATTATAATTTATATCATTAAGAGAACATGATTTAATATTATTAATTATTTGGGGCAAGAAAGAGGGGTGAACCGACATGTAATAGATCACATTATGTCCAGGAGAACGGCTCAGTCGTTTTTTTAGATTTTCATATTTAGAAATATCATCAAAATATCCGCCCTCAAAAAAAACATGATTTAAGAAAGTGTCAAACCTCTCCTTATCATAAAGACCGGATTCGAACTCCTTCATCGAATGAACTATCCTTTCGCGATAAGACACATCATCACCATCCGGAGGTGATCCGAAACCAATAACAGAAAAATCGTCGGGCAGGAGATTTTCCTTGAAAAGATGATAAATAGTAGGTATAAGCTTACGTCGTGAAAGATCACCACCTCCACCGAAAATTACAATAGTTACCGGATCCAGCGGAGCATTATCCGAAGTCATACCACATGGTTTAATAAACCTGCTTTTAGGTATATCTATTGTCGCAGAAATATTGTCACTCACCAAAGCCCCCGATTTTTACAACCACCAGAACAAACCTTTGCTGCTGTTTTGTTCTACAACAATAAACTCGACTCTTCTATTTTGCGCTCTGCCTGCTTTTGTAGAGTTATCAGTAACAGGTTGTGACGCACCAAAACCGGCAGCTGATAATCGTTCAGGATCGATACCCTTTTCCACCAGATAAGTTCGTATTGATTCGGCACGATCAAGTGAAAGTTGCTGATTCTTTGAATCTGAACCTATATTATCAGTATGTCCATCTATACGAACACTCACTTTCTTTTCGTTTAAAACAGCAACTATCTTGTCTAATTCCTCATAAGAGCTCTCAAGTATTTTTGAACTTCCACTCTCAAAAAGAATCTTGTCGGATATCAAGAGCACCTCTTCGAAGTGTATAGAGTTAAGAATCTTGCGAATCCGATCCATATCTGCATCCGAAATTTCTTCTGTATCACCCGCACCCTTTCCTTGAACGACATTTATCTTACGTTGATAAGAGAGCAGAACTTTCTGATCATTATATTCAGGATTATGAACCTCGGTAATACCAGTAAGCGCATATACATAAGTAGACGGTAACAAAGTTGAATCATCAGTGACTTTTTCATGACGCTCTTCATCACTCTTGCCGGACTCCTTACTGGTATCTTCTGTCTTATCGTCAGGAATGTCTTCACTGTTATCTTCAAAAACATAAGGTGATTTTCCTATTTCAAAACCTAAATCAGTTCCACGTACAGCAGCTATCGAGGTTACAGTCTTTATCACGAGCGCATGCTCGTCATACAATTTATGAAATTTACCATAAAGAGAACCTGATTGAAGATTAAGCTCCATTTTTTTGATGCTGTTTGCGTCCATAATAAGATGAGAATTTTCCGTTATACGGACAGCCATGGAGGAGTGAAAACGAATATCAGCCAAAGCTGATGTTCCAGTCTGTAACTCATCACCCGGTTCGACAGCCTGCCCCACTATCACGTGTTGCCACTCTTCTGCACCATTTTTCTTCACAGTAACATCCCCAACAACAAAGGTCACAATGGCTTTTTCATGAACAAGTGCCGGAGCCCTATATATCATTTTTTCAGATTTTACAAGATACCATGCAAAACCGGCAACACCCGATATAACAACAAGCAATACTACAATAATGATGCGTTTCATAATCCCTCGCGTCAGCGGAAAATTCCGCGAAATTTATCCTGTACATCAACAATTATATGAAAAGAAATATTGCTCTCATTTGTACCAATAAATAACCATTTGTCAAACAGTTATTATTTTCATAACATAAACTAAATATTTTGCATGACATTATCATTCAGACACTCATGTGCAAACGGTTCCAGATGGATCAGAACATCAACAATATCCTCATTACTCTTTAATATGGAGTATTTCAATTCACTACTTATTCGATGCCCCTCCATTACAGTTAATTTGCCGTTGACCTGTATATGAAGGTCAACAAAATAGTTACCACCGGCATTACGAGCACGAATTTTATGAAAAGAAAGAATTTCGTAATTATTTACCAACTCTTTTTCAATAGAAGCAATAAGCTCTGCGTTATGAGTCCGGTCTGTCAATACCTCAAAAGCAGGTTTTGCAATATCAAAAGATACTTTTACAATAAACAGGGAAACGACAACTGCACCGATCTGATCTACAAAATAGAGCTTAGGAAAGAAAGCAGTTACAACAACGGCAATTAACGCCGGAACAGAACTGATGGAATCCGAACGATGATGCCAGGCATTGGCAATAACTGCCGGCGATTTATGTCTTTTCCCAATAATGACAGTAACACGGTACAAAAGTTCTTTAAAGACAATACTGAGAAGCGGACCTGCCACAGCAATTATTAGAGTATCAGAAGATCGAGTATTCCCAAAAGAATCTACGGCATTCCATACAAGCTTTACCGCAACCGACATAAGCAAAATACCGATAAACAGTGTAACTATTGATTCAATCTTCTGATGTCCATAGGGATGGTCATCATCAGGAGGGTTTCCCCAAAATTTAATACCGACAATAAGCGCAATATCCGACACAATATCAGATAAACTGTGAAAAGCATCCGCGATAACCGCCTGGCTGTTACCTGCTGTACCAACAATGAATTTAATAGCTGCCAATAGAATATTCAGCAGCATACCCCCGATTGTTACACATCTTATCTCTTTTTCTTTTTGCACGACCTCTCCTTTTTTGCAAATTTAAACAAATGGCTGATAAAATCAACTTCTTATAGAATTCAACTAAAAATCAACCATGAACTATAGACCAGTTAAATTCCATTTTAAAAAAAATTAGAATATTAACCAAGTTAATTTGCAATATATAAAGAAATCACTACATAATCAATAGTATTGGCTTAATAGTCAAATCACAAAACAAACATGGCTGAAAATATTATGATTTATACGCAGTACCAAATTACGCAACCGGTGGCGAAGAAATTGATCACCACAGAGATAAACGTTATGCGTTTTTATACAAAGGATAAATTTTACATTTACGACATATAACTGACAGATATAAAATTGACAGCTTTACAATAAAATTATCTAATAATTATGTTGTCAGTTTATTTCTCACCCAATTCCGGATAATTCCGGATAAGTATAACTTCTTTAAAGCCAGTCAAAGCTTTTCATTCAAACCTTAAATCAACTACCGCTTCATTTCCGGTCATTCTATAAACCAAAGGATGACCGGCCTCCTATTTATCTGGAGGCTAAAGTAAACAAAAGCAAACCGGAAAGTTTAAATAAATAGATTAACAAAAAATATACAAAAAATTTTAACAAAACAGCCTGCCGTCCAGTATATACAAATAGAATCGATCAGGAGGTAAAAGATGGAACCTACCGACTTTAGAACATCTATAGATGTGGAAGTAAACAGACTGGAAAAAATTAAAGATTATGCACAAAAGCATAATATGGATTTATCTGACGTAATGAATACTGTTCTGGATATGTATTCAAAAAAGCTGGCTAAGAATCCAGTATGCAACAATACTCTTAACAGGTATCATGAGCGAGGTACAATTTACAAATCAGTACATATACGGTTTTCAAGCATTTCTAAAAGAAAACTGAAAGACATAGCCAATCTGTACTGTTACAGCCTATCGTATATGCTCTTTTTGGCAATGGACTTCTTCGATGAATTAATGGATGGCGTTAAGGAGTTTGTGCGCCCCTGTTTTCATGCTGCTTTTGTTCATCATTTCTTCGGGTTCCCGTACTTTATAAACAGCTGGGGAATGAACTTTTATGAAGGCCAAGACCATTCTGCTGGACAACAATCCCGAAAATTACAACATTTATTGAATTGAGTGATTATTTTTGACTGATTTCTAAACAAAAGTCAAGAAAACAGACAAAAAAAAGCGACCAAATCAACCATACGTATCATTTCATATGATATTACAGTCAAGCTATACCGAATCATCCACATATGCAAAAACCTGATCTTGCCACATACAAAAAAAATTCCGCCGCACTATCTCAGCACGACGGAATCATAAAAAATATAACTTAATTTCAGACTATTTACATTAAAGAGCGCCACAAAGAGCAATAAGCACCCCGGCTGCAACTGCAGAACCGATAACTCCCGAAACGTTTGGTCCCATTGCATGCATTAAAAGGAAGTTATGAGGATTATCCTCAAGTCCAACCTTGTTTACAACACGCGCAGCCATAGGTACTGCAGATACACCAGCAGCTCCAATAAGAGGATTAATCTTATCTTTCGAAACTAAGTTCATAAACTTGGCTAACAATACACCTGCTGCCGTTCCGATACAAAAAGCCACTAGACCGAGTGCAATAATACCAAGAGTCTCTGGCTTTAAAAACTTGTCTGCTGCAAGTTTCGATCCAACCGCAAGACCAAGGAAAATTGTAATAATATTTATCAGAGCATTCTGCATTGTGTCTGATAGTCTATTAACCACACCACACTCCTTGGCAAGATTACCAAACATCAATGCTCCGATCAAAGGAGTCGCATCAGGCAACAGAAGAATACAAAGCACAAGCACCAGCAAAGGAAAAATAATTTTCTCTCTTTTAGATACATGTCTTAGCTGTTTCATCTCTATCTTGCGCTCTTCTTTATTAGTCAAAAGACGCATAATTGGTGGTTGAATAATCGGAACTAGTGCCATATACGAATAGGCCGCAACAGCGATACCCCCCATCAAATCTGGTGCCAGTTTACTGGAAACATAAATCGCAGTCGGTCCGTCAGCACCACCAATAATACCAATAGCAGAAGCTTGCTGAATTGTATAATTCAAGCCAGGCACCAAGTCTGTAAGCAATAACGCACCAAGAAGTGTCGCGAATATACCAAACTGAGCAGCCGCTCCTAAAAGTGCAGTCTTGGGATTAGCCAACAACGGTCCAAAATCTGTCATGGCGCCAACACCCATAAATATTATAAGAGGGAAAAGCCCTGTCTCAATTCCAAAACCGTATATAAGTCCTAAAAAGCCGTCAGGCCCGGCTATTCCTGCAAGAGGAATATTTGCCAATATTCCTCCGAACCCGATGGGTATCAAAAGAAGCGGCTCAAAGCCTTTAACAATGCCAAGGTACAATAAAAGCATACCTACCAATATCATAACCAGCTCACCCGGCATGATATTAACTCCGCCTATGGCTATGAAGTTTTGACTTGCCATAAACCCGTAAATACCTGTCGAATGTGCCAGATCCATAAATGATCTTAATATCTGATCCACAATAATCTCCTGTTTAACGTTTAGTTTATTGTTGCAAGAACCTGTCCCGCGGTTACCTGATCACCCTGAGCAACAGATATTTGCGAAACATGACCGTCAACAGGTGATTTTATCTCTGTTTCCATCTTCATAGCTTCAAGAATCAAGACAACATCACCCTCTGCAACATGGTCACCAACGTTGGCAACTAATTTAAATACCGAACCTGGCATTGGTGCCTTAATCGGTTTAGAATCTTCACTTTCAGTCGATACCACAGAGGCAGATCCTTTGGAAGAGGCATCAATACCCTCTTTAACATCAACATTATAAGCCTTACCGTTAACAGTAGCCTTACCATCAGCAAGAACAACCCCGTACGACTTACTGTTTACAGTTACGGTAAACTCGTTTCCGGAAACACCGCCAGACTTGGCAGCATTCTTGCGAACGCCGGTTTTGGCTTCACCCTTAAGAAACTGTATACCCTTCTCTTTACAGGTAGCGGCAATAAATATATTTTCATCGGTAACAGGTAAACCGGCATCTTCAAGGCTTTTCCTGGCTGGAGCAACACCCTTTTTCTCGTCACGGTCATTGATGTCCACAACCAGTTCAGTAGTCGGCTCAAGACCAAGCTGCTCGGAAGCAATTTTAACAATTTTGGGATCCGGCTCAATAGGAGTCTTGCCAAAATACCCAAGAACCATCTTGCCGTAACCTTCGGCAATTTTGGTCCACTCACCAAAAATTGTATTATTAAAAGCCTGCTGAAAATAGAACTGTGAAACCGGAGTTACAGATGTACCGAATCCGCCAAGCTGAACAACTTCGCGCATGTTTTTAATTATTTCCGGATACTTGTCCATGATATTATTATCACGAAGCATCTGCGTGTTTGCAGTTAAGGCACCACCCGGCATTGGTGAAAATGGTATAAGAGGTTCAACAGCTTTGGCTTCCGGAGGCATAAAATAGTCTGCCATACACTCCTTGAAAACCTCCTCGGCATCACGCATCTTGTCAATATCAACGCCAAGATCCCAATCGGTACCTCGTAGTGCATGCCACATTGAAATAACATCACTCTGACATGTTCCACCGGAAACTGGAGCCATCGAAAGATCAAGACCGTTTGCACCACCTTCGAGAGCAGCCATATACTGCGAAATACATGTACCGGCAGTATCGTGCGAATGAAATCGAAGAGGAGTTCCAGCAGGAAGCATCTCTTTGGCTTTTTTTATCGTTTCAAAAACTGTTTTAGGAGTAGAAGTACCGGAAGCATCCTTAAAACATACAGAATCAAAAGGAATACCGGCATCAAGAATATCTTTCAGCGTTTTTGCGTAAAACTCGGGAGTATGAGCTTTTTCTGCACCAGGTGTTCCCGGAGGCAAGCTCATAAGTGTAACAACAACCTCATGTTTTAAACCAGCATCATGAATACACTGTCCGGAATATATAAGGTTGTTTACGTCATTTAATGCATCAAAGTTACGAATAGTTGTAATTCCATGTTTCTTAAACAGTTCCGCGTGCATTTTGATAATATCACGAGGCTGAGAATCAAGACCAACAACATTAACTCCTCGCGCAAGCGTCTGAAGATTAGCGTTAGGACCTGCAGTTTTTCTAAACCGATCCATCATTTCAAAAGCATCTTCATTACAATAAAAATAGAGCGACTGAAAACGTGCTCCGCCACCTGCTTCAAAATGGTTAATACCAGCATTAACCGAAGCCTCTACAGCTGGAAGAAAATCATCTGTAAATACACGCGCACCGTACACTGACTGGAAGCCGTCACGAAACGCGGTTACCATAACATCTACATTCTTTTTTGCCACTTTGTATACCTCTTTACTTTTTCATCGAATATGCAGCCGCAATAGCAACAGCAATCTCTTGAGTATTGTCTCCCGAAGCCGGAGCAGCCTTCTGCTCTTCAGGTTCAGGAAAGTACTTATTAAGTTGTGTCAATGTGATTCTCAGCAAACTCATCGCAAAGACCATCACGATAAGAAACATAAAAACAACAGATACACCTATTACCATAAACTCTAAGCCCTGGATAAAGCTTTCCATACCATGTCCCCCAATACAATATTTTGTAAACCTTCCGATCCATTATCAATTATCAGTTCACCCCGTGGTGAAACATCGACAACAATACCGGTTACGTTCACAGTACCGTTTTCTATACTAACCTCTTTACCAATAAAAGGAAAAAAGGAAAGATAACTATCCCTGATTGCTGAAAAACCTGTTTCACAAAACAGGTCATAATACTCACTGTAAAGCTCTGCTATCTTTTGAATTATCTCTTCGCGGTCTATATCTCTTCCACATTCTTCATAAAGAGACGTCACTGCCTGCTCGCGGTCAAGAGCTTCTTTGGGCAAGGCCCCGATATTAAGGCCTATTCCTACAACAATGCCATTGAAGCTTGATCCAGTAAATGATGATTCACTCAAAATTCCGGCTATCTTCTTCTCATTTACAAGAATATCATTTGGCCATTTTATCTGTGGTGTAACACCAAGATCGTTTATAATCTCCGCAAGAATCACGCAAAAAAATTGAGTGAAATTTACTAATGGAAGTTTTTTATAATCCTGGTCCGGCTTAATTATTACAGAGCAGTAGAGGTTTTCAGGAGTGTCAGAAATCCATTTGCGGTTTAACCTTCCCCGCCCGGACGTCTGAATATCAGAATAAACAAGGGTATTGTGAGTAAACATGTCAATATTGGCCAATGCATAGCTATTTGTAGAATCGACCGTATTCAGTTTTTTTATCGCAAACCTAAAATTTGACACGATTATTACCCCTCAACAATCATAACTATAAAACAACTTTTTTTTGTCAAGTGGGTAACTGTAATTATTATAAGAATAGTGCTATATTAACAGGGAAATAATATTTAAACAGTATCAATATTATAATCCTCCGGATCAAATTCTACACTGCTCTTTGTGATTTCTTTTACAGTATTCAGCAATATTTCGGCAAGCTTTCCATTAAAAAGATGTGACAATACATCTGGAATAATCACCGAATAGGCACGATCACGGCTCACCTCTCCATTCAGCAACAGTGCAGGGTAATGTTTAGACAAATAGGACACCTCAGCCGCCGAATCTTCAGTTTCCCAACCATGAGCCTCTACCACACCCGAACCGTTTATCCAGCTTGCCGTACCGTAGCTGCTTGAAGAGAAGTAAAGCTGTTCAATAATACGGTTTTCCCTGTTAACAGTAATTCTTAATATGCAATCTGCAAAATCAGCACGTAAATAAGATACAAAAATGTACGTCCGGTAATTCTGATTCTCTTTTACTTCTTCCAGCGCCAGTTTCTTTTTATTTAACGCCACCTACTCCTCCTGATAGTAACTGCCTAAAAATTCTTTAAGCCGCGACATGGCCTCACCAAGTAAATCGACATCCGGAAGAAATACAATTCGAAAATGATCAGATTTCGGCCAATTAAAGCCGCTACCCTGTACAATAAGCATTTTTTTATGCTGCAATAGATCGAAAGCAAATTTGATATCACTCTTTATTCCAAATTTTTTCACATCAATCTTTGGAAACATATACAACGCTCCCTTTGGTTTAACACAGCTGATTCCCGAAATAGAGGTCAGCAAATCATAACAGACCCCCCGTTGCTTGCCAAGACGCCCCGAAGGCAAAATAAGATCATTAATACTTTGGTACCCTCCCAAAGCCGTCTGTATTGAGTATTGAGAAGGAACATTGCTGCATAGTCGCATATTTGCCAATATATCCAACCCATCAATAAAATCCGCAGCCATGCTCTTCAAACCGGTCAGCACCATCCAGCCGGCTCTGAACCCCGGCGCCCTGTACGATTTTGACAATCCATTGTATGTTATTACAAGCGTTTCATCAGTCATCAGCGCCGGCGAATAGTGTATGTTATCATCATACACTATCTTCTCATATATCTCATCAGCCAAAAGTACAAGCTTTTTCTCTACTGCCACTTTTACAAGCTGTTCAACAATTTCTTTTGAGTACACACTACCTGTTGGATTATTGGGATTTATAACAACAATAGCCTTTGTTTTATCGGTAATCTTGGAACGGATATCATCAATATCGGGATACCAGTCTGATTTTTCATCACATATATAATGAACAGGTTTGCCACCGGAAAGAGAAACAGCTGCAGTCCATAATGGATAATCGGGTGCCGGAATAAGCACCTCGTCTCCGTTATTAAGCAAGCCCTGCATTGTCATAACAATTAATTCACTTACGCCGTTTCCAATGTAAATATCTTCAATATCCGGCTCAAGAAGACCTTTTTGCTGATAATACTGCATCACAGCTTTACGAGCTGAAAACAATCCTTTTGAATCACAATATCCTTGTGATTTGGGCATGTTTAATATTACATCGTGTATCATCTCATCAGGCGCCATGAGTCCAAAAGGCGCAGTGTTACCTATATTAAGTTTTAGAATCTGAAACCCCTCCTCTTCGAGCCTTTGAGCCTCCTTCATTACAGGGCCTCTGATCTCATAACAGACATTTTCCAGCTTTTTTGATTTATGTATTTTTTTCATTTAAATTCCACCTCGAAATATTATTGAACACCTTTTAACTATTTCTGACTAACGATTATCCTTGTAAAATTACGGCATAAAAAAAGACCCCTCTACGGAGCCTTTTTCTTATCTATAAATTGTTTTATAGTTTACAGCTCACGCAGACCACCGGATTTTCGTTTCTTCGCGGCTTTGGCCGGAGCAGCAGATTTAGATGCACTTTTTTTCGCGCCAGACTTGGAAATAGACGAAGCTTCCCCACGTTTAACTTCGATACCCGCAGTCTTATCCGGAACCTGTCCAACACGGTCAAGAATCTCGATTTCCTGTGAAAATAGCCAGTAAAACTTGAAGTTTTCACGCTCATCTTTTTCCGTCATCATCTTCATATATATGGTAAAAATATCAGTCAGAGCGTTCCAAAAACAGTCATTCATAAGATCGTACTTTGTTAAAAGGGCAATAATCTGCTTGGTAACCTCGCGAATAACCTCTTTTTCGAAATATTTTTTCTCCATGCCGCCTTCTACAAGGTCAACACAGGTATACACAATTTTATTAGCTATCTGTGAAGATATAAATTCGTAAGAATGCGCCTTTTCCACAAGATGACTCAACTCCTCAATGTAAAGTCTTAACTCAGGATTAGGATCAGACTTAAATTTCTGAACATAACTCTCGATAAGGTTAGAATAAAGAATTATTCCAAGCTCATACATGGTAAAATCAACATACTTTGAGTACTTTTCTATACCAAGTCGCTTGGTATAGTTGTAGAACTCTTCAAATGCCAGATTTCTCAACTCGTCCACATAGTTCCTCATATATTTTGTGAGTGTACCCGCAAGGCGCTCGCGGTACTCTTCATCAATGCCATATCGTTTAACAACATCCATAACCATATCAATCTGATAGATACAATACTCCTGCAAATCAGCCTCAGGCACATTGTTTAAGAATATTGTTTCAACAAAAGCATCAATCATCAGCAAAGAGGTTTCTATCGCGACATCACGGATATTTTCGTTTTCACCAAATCCGATAGCATCACAGTCATTTAATACCTTGTTCAGCACGATCCAGTATTTTTCGACAAGCAGATGAGATTCCCTATCTTCCTTGACTGCAACAAGAGCATCATAGTTATCCTTGATATCCTTGATAAAAAGACTTTCGATGTGATTGTTAAGAAAAGCCCTCGAAGACATATTATTTGTATTTGAAACGACTGGCATTTTTTTGCTCCTTGGTTAGAGTCTTGATCTATTATTACAACATCCCTTTAAAAAAATAGTGACCGTAAGAACATCGACTGTATATTTGACAGCAAGGCTATCTTTTTAAATCTCAGGTGTCCTTTATAAGATTCCCTGACGAAACAATGGTATTTTAGATATCCATAGGTAAGGAAACAGGACTTTTTATCAACTGTCAAGTTTTTTACATCAAGATAGCTATTAATTTTAAGGGTACTGTTTAAAATGAGTAAACCGGGCGAAATATTTCTCAAGAAAATGATAAAACATTGCGGCAAAACGATAAACAGACATAATCTTATAGAAGCAGATGACCATATACTGTTAGCCCTGTCGGGCGGAAAAGATTCACTCGCTCTACTTGACATAATTTCCCGCCGCCGCAAACATCTACCGATTAATTACAAATTAACAGCTGCTTTTATTAATATAATCGGCATTACAGATAACGTAGACCAGTCAAAACTTGATCTTTTCTGCAAAGAACGGGACGCCGGTTTTATCAGCCAATCTGTCGATGTCGATTTCACACAGAATACCGACCCCTGTTTTGCCTGTTCATGGCATCGTCGCAAGATACTGTTTGAAATGTGCCGGAAAATGAGTATTAAAACACTGGCTCTAGGGCATACGCTAGACGATACATCGAACACGCTTCTCATGAATATTTTCTTTCAGGGAAACATCTCCTCGATGACACCGTCCCTTAATCTCTTCGATGGAAATCTGAAAATAATACGCCCTCTTATCGAAACATACGAGAAGGATATCACACACTACTGCAATCTTCTCTCCCTACCGATCCAGAAAGGAAAATGTCACTACGGCAAAGCCCAAAAACGTAATCAAATAGATGAGCTTATCAAAGAGATCGAAAAAACACATCCAAAAGTCCGAAACAATATATATTCATCACTCTCAAATATCCGCTCTGATTACCTTCCAGATCAGTTCTGAATTGACGACTATTCCATACCCGCTTCTATTTCCGGAAACAAAAATGTGATAACAGCCGTTATTGGCGACAACACCCCTCTGACACAGCATCTAAGCAAAGGTGAATTACCAACAACTTGAGCAACAGGAGGCGAATAACGGTAATAGTACTTAACAAAAATCCGTCCAATTCCATTCTCAAGAAGCACTCGATCTCTGAACACCCGTAAAATTCTGACATGTCTTTCTGCCAACGACCCGAAAGCGGCAGTAGCAATAAAGCAGTTATCTTCTTTTCCTTCCAGATAATCCCTGAAGGCATCAATATCAAGAGAAACATCAATCTCGGCATCATCTACTTCCCAGCACTCTATTCCGGCACAATACTCTTCACTGTGTATATAAATATCGTCTCCACCGGTCACAGCAATGCTTTCTCCTTCCACTTCATAATATGCACGAGCAGAGTATTCACCGTCAGCCATATTATTCAAAACAAAACTGCCGTCTGAAACAGTATATTCACCGATTAATACCGCATTATCACCAATCAACCCCTCGAAAAGCTCTACTTTAACGTCGTAACCATTGCTTACAAAGATTTTAACAGAACCGCTGGTTGGGGGCATCAATTGGCAATCAAGGGGCGGCATCTCACAATCATCTTCACCGCCATCACTGTCATCACATCCGGAAAAAAGCATAAAAAAAATCAGAACAATGAAAAATCCACCAATATGTTTTTTCAATTTAAGACCTCCTGAACAAATAAACAGGCATAAATTTTCCCTTTGATCATTAATCGTCAAAAAACTCCAAATAGAATCGATCCATATCCTCTGTTAGCAGGCACATTTTCAATTGGGAGATATTCATATCCTATTTTGAATAAAACATTCAGTCCCAGTTTACCCCTAAAGCATATTCCGGTACGAATAACCGGGAAGAGATGGTGGTTACCGTCATAAACAGATACTCCACTGTATTTACTGATTGAATAACCGCCTCCCCCTTCAACAAACAGGCCAAATTTCTCTGTAAAAAAGAAGCTTTTTGAAAGAACAGTTCCAATATTGAAACGATACTCATCATACTGAAAATATGCTCCGGACTCTTCTTCAAAGACAGTTTTGGCAATAGGGCGAAATGAGAAAAAGGGTAAGATATCCAGACCTAAATCTTTATTTAATGAGAAAGATGCATCAAGCTGAAGCTGAAGGTCCTTTGTATTAGCATCACCACCTATACCTCCGCCTGTAAAAGCAAATGCGTCAGAACTTGCCAGCACGAACAGAATAGTAAAATATCCAAAAAGCTTAAGGCAATTTTTCATTTTAGCCCCCATTATTACAAATGAGACACAAATATTGATCCTAATATAAAGCAACTGACCATAATATCTACAAATTCAATTCAAGTAATCTAACTTTTTTTATTAATGTTCCGTCCTCTGTACAACTGGTATACGTCTTCCTGTACCAAACGCCTTCGAGGTAACCTTCAGTCCGGGAGCCGCCTGCCTTCTTTTATACTCGTTTCTATCAACCGTCTTAAGGATGTGATTTACCAACTTCGGCTCAAAACCTTTGCTGATTATCTCATCGCAACTATAACGCTCACTGATATAAAGACGTAATATCTCATCAAGCTGATCATAAGGTGGCAAAGAGTCCTGATCTTTCTGATTTTCACGAAGCTCGGCCGAGGGGGGTTTTTCAATCGTATTCCAGGGAATGATTTCCTGTTCTTTATTTATATATCGGCTCAGCTCAAAAACAGTGGTTTTTGGAAGATCCGATATTACAGCAAGACCGCCGCTCATATCGCCGTAAAGAGTACAATAACCCATTGCAAGTTCGGATTTATTTCCGGTTGTTAAAAGAAGTGCGTTAAACTTGTTGCTCATTGCCATAAGCAGCGTTCCCCGTATGCGAGCCTGAATATTCTCTTCGGTAACATCCTCCTTGTATCCTGAGAACAGAGGGGATAGCGTATTCAAAAATTGATCATGAAGCATTTTTATAGGAACAGTTTCTATTGTAATCCCAAGATTTTCAGCTAATTTAACAGAATCACTCACGCTGCCCTCAGAAGAATAACGCGAAGGCATTGTGATCCCCATAACATTTTCGGCACCGAGAGCATCTACCGCAATTACTGCTGTTAATGCCGAATCAATTCCACCGGATAATCCAGTTATTACCTTACTGAAACCACATTTTCTTACATAATCACGAACTCCCAAAACAAGCGCCGACCTCAGATTATCAAGAGTATTAAAACTGAAATTTACAGGCTTGATAGAACTTTCACCGGAGATATTTGCGATAATAACATCTTCTTCAAATCTTTTTGCAAGAGAAACAACATTACCATCTTTATCAGTAACAAATGATGTACCATCAAAAATCAGCGAATCATTTCCCCCTACCTGATTACAGTAAACAACCGGGATCCCCGAATTGCGTGAAAGCCCTGATATAAAAGAAATTCTATGTTCTCCCTTTCCCGATACAAAGGGAGAGGCTGAAATATTTATTATAAAATCACAACCTCTCTTTGCAAGTTTATCAAAAGGATCAAAATTATAACTACGATTATCCATAAACATTTTATTGGCCCTGGAACTATTCCAGATATCCTCACAAATCGTTAATCCTATTTTTTTTCCCTTGTACTCAAACGGTTCAAAACGATCAAATTCCGAAAAATACCTGTGCTCATCAAAAACATCATAGGTTGGCAACAGCCCTTTGTGCTGAATACCTGCGATTTTTTTATCAATAGCCAAAGCTGCACTGTTATATAGAACACCCTTTTCTTTATATGCAAAACCGAAAACTATTGCTATCCCCTCTGCATACTCGGCAATTTTTGTGGCAGCATTTAAATTGTCTTCCAACAGCTTGCGATTTTCAAGTAAATCCATGGGTGGATAACCTATTACCGATAATTCTGAAAAAACAGCAATATCCACTTTGCCTTTAAGATTACTTACAGCGTCAATTATCTTTGCGCTGTTATACCTGATATCACCGACGATATAGTTTAACTGAACAACTGCAATTTTCATATTTTTATCCATTAAGAAACTTTGTAAGATAAACTCATTAAATTGGATGCCTTTACAAGGCAAATTTAAAATATATTTACGTAAGTTCAACTGTCATTAAAGTGCTTTTTTTTCCACGGTTTTTCAAGCTTGCAAGAAAAATTGTCCTAAAAAGCCAATGAAATCGCTGGCTTCAAAGCGATTTTATTGAGCGTTTTTTCGAAGCTTCCTTATTGAAAAAAAGGAGGGTAAAACCATAATACGGAAGGAGAAAGTCGGAGCATGACTATTGCGAACAAAAAAGGATCAGCTTATTACAAATGATCTGATACTTATGAAGAGACGACTCCAAAAAGAAAGTTTTTAGCAATAGAATCAATAATCTCACGATTTAAAATATTTTCGCCTCTAACCTCGTACTCATGCAAAAGTAAAAGCACCCCGCCTATAAGCATACCAGCTGAAACCTCTTCACTAATGTCAGATTTATAAAATCCTTTATCTTTGAAAACTTTAAAATCTCGAACAAGTATTCTATTTATATATGCTACAAAATTATTCACATGATTGACAACATCTTCATCTATGCCGAAAATTTCCTTGTACATCAGTTTGATTACAATCGGTTCTGATAGAATTGCCTTTATACAAGAGGCTATCCTGTTACTGACAAATTCGTGCATCAGCTCCTTTCCAGGTTTGCCTTCAAGGAAAAAATCAAGATCATCCACATCAAATATATCATCAAATTTTTCTTCGACAGATTCCAAAACTGCGTACAGAATTTCCCTTTTATTACCAAAATATTGATAAACAGTGCCTCGGGCTATCTCAAGAGTATCACAAACCTGACCTATATGAGTGCTTTGAAAGCCATTTTTAATAAACATCTCTTTGGCAACATCCATTATCTGCTGCTTTCGTTTTTGTCCTTTGGCAGGCATTATTTATCTCCCTTTCTAAAACCGGGGCAAGTTATTGCAGATTTCTCGAAGGACTCCGCTTGTCTTACCCGTATTTCCTGTGTAATAGGAGTTAACAGTTCTCTCAATTCACGGGAAATAATATCGGCTCTTTCTCTCAGCTCTCTACTCATATACCTACCTGCTGACCTTATATAGTCAACAATTTATTTGTTCAATTTTATTAAAATGTTTACTTAATTTTATAAATATTACCATTTTATGGCAAATTTCATTCCAGTTATATAATATGATTATCGGACTCCACAAAATGATTGTTCATAATATTTTTGCTCTGCAACTTTATTTCATTATCTATTTTTTCCGATACTAATTATAAACGGAACATTAAACCAAACATGAAAAAAATAAGATGCGCGATAGCCGGTCTCGGCCGAATCGGTTGCGGACTTGAAAATGACCCGAAACGCGAAAAGCCGGCAACTCATGCCGGAGCCGTTAATGATCACCCCGATACTATTATTTGCGCGGGAGCAGACCCTGACCCGGAAAAAAGAAACAATTTCACTATAAACTGGGGTGTCCAGAATGTGTATGAATCTCTCGATGAACTTCTATCTCATGAACCGGTCGACATTGTACAAATAGCAACTCCCCCGGAAACTCATCTTCAACTTGTAAAAACTGCTGTTGATTATTCAGTTCCGGTAATAATACTCGAAAAACCTGTAGCATCCACTCTAGATGAGGCGCGACAGGTAGTTACTATCGAAAAAAACTCCAAATCAAAGATAGTTATTAATCATGAAAGACGATACAGCCTTCAATATCGTCATGTTAAACATCAAATTGAGTCTGGTCAAATTGGTACACTCTATTCAATAAACACAAAATTATGTATAGGCAGTAAAAGAACAGTCGCCGACATGCTCTATGATGACGGCACACACATGATTGATCTTTTATCTCACCTTACGGGAGAAGCTCTTGTTCCATATAATGTTAATCTCGCACATAACCGGACAGTAGCTTTCGTTTACGGCAAATGCGGTGATATTCCTGTAACACTGGAGGTTGGCGCTGGTCGTGATCATCTCATTTTTGAACTGGATCTCTCATTCTCAAACGGTCGTATCAGAGTCGGCAACGGTTATTTTGAGGAATATTGCAGCCAGGTCAGTCCCTACTATAGCAATTACCGGTCTCTGGTCAAAAATAGCACACAATTCCCCAGAACCGAATACTTTAAACTCATGTTTAAAGAGGCGGTAGACATTTACAAACATGAGAAAGAGTATACTGCTTCAAGTACAGAAGACGGGCTTTCGGCAATTACGGTTATAGATCAGATTCTAAACTGGTAATTGGCCGGCATGTTTTCTTGATTTTACTGGCAAAATAACTGGCCAGGGTATATCAGAGGAATTTCGGGTAACAATATCAATAAAACAGATATGTCTTTGCAGCATAAAAAATTATTTATGATATTTTATTGCCTTTTTTACAGAAATATGCTATAATATATTGAAAGGTTTTTTACACATAGACATTACGACGGGAAGCTAATGGATAAACCAAGTATACTAGTGGTCGAAGACGAGATAATAATCCGCCAAATGCTCGTAAATCAGCTAAAAAAACTTGATTGTAACGTAATAGCAGATGTCTCTTCAGGCGAAGAGGCAGTAGAAATTGCTAATTTCCCCGATAAAATTGATCTAATCTGTATGGATATAAACCTAAGTGGCTCAATTGACGGCATAGAGGCTGCAGAAATTATCAGTTCGCAACGCGATGTTCCAATACTTTTTCTTACAGCATATGAGCTACCAGTATCTATAGATAAAAAAATAAGTAATTACGGTTACATAGGCAAACCAATCCCCATGGAAAAACTTCGTGACTTTATTTTTGACATAAAAGGATAATCAACCATCGATCATTACAGCATAAAGACCAATTTTTTTCTTTTTACCTTTTAATGAAATTTCAGCAAGCTCTTTCGTAATAATTGTGTCGTCCAAACAATTTTTTACTGATTCCGATATTATAAAATTTTCACCTGTCTCCTTGCACGCACCTTCAATACGGCTAGCTGAATTCACAGTATCACCAATAACAGTATATTCCAGTCTACTTTCGGTTCCAACATTTCCTGCTACAACAGGACCATAGTCTATACCTATCCCTTGTCTTATCGGTTTAAGCCCCTGCTCCATTCTGAATAAATTAAGCAGGGAGAGCTCCTTTTTCATCTCGATACCTGCCTTCACAGCACGCAAGGCATCATCATCTGATACCTCCGGTGTTCCAAATGTAGCCATTATCCCATCACCAATAAACTTATCCAGTGTTCCGCCATGATGAAAGATTGCTTTGACCATACGGCTCTGATACTCAGATAACATGAGTAAAAGTTCTTCCGGCTTCATGGACTCACTGATTGAAGTAAAATCCCTTATATCGCAAAACATAACTGCTACTTTCTGCAAACGTCCGCCGGGTTTCAAAAAGGTCTCCTCAGAATTGATTATGCTGCCCACAACATTGGGAGAAAAATAACGCTCCATTTGTGAATTTGCCCTGGAAAGAGTTACGGCCTTTAGAATAGTTCTGCGTGCCGCTGCAGTAATAAGTGATAGAAAAATTCCGGCTAATATCACAGTACAAATATTGGTTAAAATAAAATATATTGGGCTGAACGCCTCACCCATAAAAATGTCCAGAAAACTGTAGCTGTATACTGTCTGAGGGTTTAAGACTATTATCACAAAAAGAATCACAAGTATCATTGAAGCCCCCGTCATTATTATTACAGGATACCTGGGGCGTAAAGCAAGACCATTGACAATCATAAACAAAAAGATTGTGACGGACAGAGCGCCCTTAACCATAAAGGCCGGTGTTGTATTCACTGCACCAACAGAGATATACCAGATAAAAGGAAGCAAACCGATGAGTATTACGTCCATCAACGCACCACTAGTTCCGGCAACACGTATAAGTGATTCTTTGCGCAGCATAAACATAAAAATCACGGTCGAGATTACGGCAATGAGCAAAATTGAAGCAACAAGCACTAACTCAAGTTGACTCTGATAAGTAAAAAGATGTCCGGCAAGTAGAGCAAGAAGCCACATAATACGAAACACCATTGTAATTTTCAGACCCTGCCTCTCCTTTTGCAGAAGCAAAACACCGGTACTTGCTGGAAAACCGTTTTGAATTATCCTACGCATACACTATCTCCGTGACAAACTTTTAATGAACAATAGTAACATTAACACCGGAAAATAGTCTATTAACAATTAGACACAAACAAGGTTTTCAAGGCTTAACAAACAAATTTTTTAGAAAAAGAGGAAATTTGAAAAAGTGTTGCCATGTGATTTGACATTGCCCTAACTTGACTTATCTTTTACCATTTGAAGACAATTTACTACAGCCCGGATATTTTTTTCTGTTTACCCAAATTTTTGATTTTTCCTGGAGGTCTTATATGTTATATTTCGGATTGGATATCACCTATTGGTTAATAATGATACCATTTTTTCTTTTTGCCTTATGGGCTCAATCCAGAGTCAAAGCGGCATACAAAAAGTATTCCCGTATTGCCATTTATAACGGACTCTCTGGAGCCCAAACAGCCCAGCAAATACTTCTTAACAACCGTATCACAGACGTTCGTATAGAGAGGGGTTCAGGTCTTCTTTCTGATCACTATAACCCTTCAAAAAAGGTGATAAGATTATCACCTGGAGTTTATGACAGCAATTCAGTCGCAGCAGTCAGCATTGCAGCGCATGAAACCGGTCATGCCATACAACACGCAAAGGCGTACTCTCCTCTTGCTTTAAGAAGCATGCTGGCTCCGACAGCTTCTATTGGGTCAAATTTTGCCTTCATTATTATTTTTGCGGGCTTGCTTATCAATATGGCAGGTTTGATAAAATTCGGTATCGCTCTGTTTGCGATTGTTGTATTCTTTCAGCTTGTTACATTGCCGGTTGAATTTGATGCATCTGCCAGGGCAAAGAAGGCACTGGTTTCGTACTCAATGGTAAACAATACCGAACTGAAAGGAGTCAATACTGTACTCAATGCTGCCGCTATGACCTATGTTGCCGCCGCAGCTTCAGCGATAGCGCAACTTCTATATCTTCTTCTAAGATCCGGCTTTTTGGGCGACGATTAGAACCGTAAAATTATTATCTCTAGTTATAAGAAAAGGCTCCCGAAAGGCGCCTTTTCTTATATAAAATTCGATCATTAACTCTTATACTTAATCATCTATTTTGCCAAAAGCTCGTTAGGTGTACCTATCTCAATATAAGAAGCTCCTCTCGCGGCTCCAAAATTACCGGCCACAATAACAATTCGATCTTCACGACTTATTGCTTTTCTTTCCAGAATGTAACCAAGCGCATTTTCAATAAAGCCCCTGTGACTGTCCTGAACATCAAGGTAATTCGCGTACACACCATAAGAAAGAGCCAATTCCCTTACTGTTCTTTTGCTGTAGCATTCAGCATAAACCAGGGCACTACCGCGATAAACAGAGATACTTCTGGCTGTCCTTCCGGTTAAGGTATCTATAACAATAGCTGTTGTATTAAGTTCCGCCGCGGCGTCAACAGCAGCCTTTGCCAGATATGCAGTTATTTCGTTAAAGACCTTTTCCTGTGTAGTGGTGTTATATCTGTCAAGGCCTGCCTCAACCTCACAGGCTATTTTGCTCATCATTTGAACCGATTCCAGAGGATATTTCCCATAAGCGGTTTCTCCACTTAGCATAAGCGCATCAGTCCGGTCATAAACAGCATTCGCTACATCACTAATTTCTGCACGTGTTGGACGAGGATTATCTATCATCGAATGAAGCATTTGCGTAGCAACGATAATGGGTTTTCGTCTTGAAAGACACTTTTTGATAATTGTTTTTTGTGTATATGGAATCTTCTCGGCAGGAATCTCAATTGCCAGATCCCCCCTTGCTATCATTACTCCATATGCGTAATCAATAATCTCGTCAATTTTATCTACACCTTCCTGGTTTTCGATTTTAGCGATTATCTTTACACTACTGTTTTTAGCATCCAGAATACGTTGAATAGCGATTACATCTTCTTTTCGTCTGACAAACGAATGTGCTATAAAATCGATATCGTTTTCAATGCAAAACTCAATATATTCCCGATCACGATCACTCAATGACGGTAAATCAAGACTGACACCGGGAACATTAATGGATTTTTTTCCCTTAATTACACCACTATTCATTACACGACATTTAAGGCGATTCCCTTCCTTCGCTTCCACAAACAGCTCAAGATCACCGTCATCAATCAAAATCCGATTACCAACCGGCACATCCCTGACAAATGAGCTATAAGAGACATTGATACATTCGGCGCTGCACTTTTCATCAGGATTCCCCGCTAAATATACAATATCATCAGCTTGAACGGAAATACCACTATCTGCGGCAGTCGTACGGATTTCCGGCCCCTTCGTATCGACCAGAATCGCAATCTTTTCAGAAACCGCTCTGATATTTTTTACCACAGACAGAGTCTCTTGTGGTGACTGATGCGCGGTATTAAGACGTACCACATTCATACCCGCATTATACAATGACCTGATAAAATCTACATCACAACGCATATCAGAAATAGTAGCAACAATCTTTGTTTTCTTCTTGAACATATATTGATTACCTCAATTTAATTATTCATATTGTTATTAAATATAATTTTTAGCACCGGCAAGCCTCAATCCATATTAAGAACAGTGCCGATACCAGGCAGCAGATATTTCACAGCTGGCACTTAGACCAAATGTTATTGCCGTATAATAATGGCAATCTTTTTTTTAAAACTACCGCAGCCCTTAATAAAATCGCACCTACTGTTAAGTAAAAATTTTATATCTGTAACAATTGAATTTATAACAAGGCACTTGCTATAAATTCATTTATAATAAGCACTCAAAATATGTTATCCTTTACTGCATACTAATTTTATTAAATCTCTGTTTATAATTTAAGTTTAAATTTGTGAATAATCAAAAAATTTGAAGTATTGAACAAAAAAAACAAAAACAGATAGCATTGTGATGATTATAAAAATTATCACATCGGTTCTTGTAATTTTTTCATACTGCCTGAACGTATTTTCAGCAGTAAAGGAACGTGAAATAAGTGCATCCGCAAAATTTGCTGAGCGAATAAGCGAAGTGACTACGACAGGGTATACTGTATAAAAAGTATTAATAAGTACCCGTCTTCCTCTATAACCGCATCGGGACACAATACTTTCACGAACATCTTTGATTGTATCGAAAACAACGGGAAGAAGTGAAAACACTATTAAAAAAAACGATGCGATTTTCCTGCCGGATATAAAAGGGATAAACCTGAAAAGTCCAGCTATCATAATATATATCTGCCTTGGAGAACGAGTATAAATAAAGACGATGCTGTATAGCAGAAAAACAAAATAGCGTGACATGTCGAATAACCCGCTTAACAACCTTTCTGTAACCGAAGCCGGCTCCAAGCGGAAATAACCGGCGGCACCAATTATTATCCCTAGAAAAATAAAGCCTTTCAACTGGCGAATCAATGATGCGTAATCGATTCCGGAAAGAATCACAAGAAAAATCACAAAAGGAATAAATAACATGATTATCAAGCCATCAGTATTAAATAAAACCAAACTCAAAAGCAGAAATTCCAGAAAAAAAAGAAGTGTATTGTGACGATGCAAAATACTACTACCGGAAGTATAATGGAAAATATTCAGGCCAGCCATGTGCAGCTCTCAACACTTCGCCGGTTTCCATGAGGAACCCTGATATTGTTATCCAATAATAGTTTTTTCTCCAAAGAAGGCTTGCCATCATAAACAAGCATACCCGACTTCATTATCATCATCCTTGTTGCGTGAGCGAGTATTTTTTCCAAATCATGTGTAATAACTATAACCGAGCATCCCTGATTATAGATATCTATAATAGTATTGCAAACAGATATAACGCCTTTATAATCCAGAGTAGCGAAAGGCTCATCAAAAATAACCAGATCCGGACGCATAATCATTACAGCTGCAATTGCTATCCTCTTCTTTTCACCTCCTGATAAAAAATGAGGGTGCCTGTCCAGATATGGTGTAATACCAAAAATATCTGCGTAATGTGAAACTTTTCGCTCGATCTCATTTTTTTCCCAACCAAGATTTTCCGGTCCGAAAGCCATTTCATCAAAAACCGTCTGAGCTACAAACTGCGCATCCGAATTTTGAAAAACCAGTCCAACTTTTCGTCTGACTTCACTCTTGTTTTTGGAAACTTCTTTACCATTAAACAAAAGTGCTCCACTACTTGGAGAGTGCAGTCCATTAAGATGTTTCATTAACAGAGATTTACCAGATCCATTTTCTCCGGCAAGCACAATAAACTCGCCTGTCTTAACACAAAAGGTAATATTTTTTAACAGGTAATTATTCTTTTCAAAACCGAAACAAAGATTAGTTACTTCAAGATTCATAAGACACTCTTCATTTTTAGAGTCAGATAACTTATCAGTTGCCTATTCCAAGATTTTTTAATAAAGGTGAAAGTTTAGAAGTCATAAAAGCGGCAACCGCAATCTTTAAAGCATCACCCGGCAAAAAAGGCAACATACCAACAATTACAGCCCTATCCCAGGAAATAGATGTTGTAAATTTAAGCCATGTGACACCAATCAAATAAATTACAAGTGAAGCCGATACCATGGAAAATAGTAACAATATAATTTTTTTACTTTTTTTTAAGTTTACCACCCCGCATATTATTACAGCAGGAATATAGGCTACAAGATAACCACCTGTCGGTCCCAAAATGTGAGCGGCACCTCCTCTGCCTCCACTGAATACAGGGAGTCCAAGAGCACCTAAAACTAAAAACGCACATACCGAAACCGCGCCCCAGAAAGGGCCCAGCATAACTCCGGCCATCAGCACAAACATATTCTGCAAGACTATTGGAACCACTCCAATTGGCACCACAAGATACGAACCTGCAATTATTAAAACAGTAAAAACAGCTGACAAAGTCATCTTTCTTATATATACTTCATTCATGTCATTCCTCCATTTATATAATGGCATCCTCTAAAAATTAACTTTTTTTATAAGGTTGCATCTGCGAGCAGCAAGAGTCATCTTGCGTCCAGCAGAGGTTGCATCTGCGAGCAGCCCGGCACCACCTTATTTTTCAAAGTGGTGCTGGGCGAGTGAGCAAAGGAACTTGCCTTTGTAGGTTGTTCTTATCAGAACAATAAGTTTATTTCGCAAGATATAAACCCCACGGGTAACACGGAAAATTCCTTTAAAAAAGCCATAAATATCGCTTACTAAGCTGAAATTTGAAGCTGTCTTTAAAGCTTATAATTTCAGCGTTTTTTTGAGCACGCGAAA
>JAFGRW010000026.1 GCA_016934935.1 Spirochaetota bacterium
ATCTGTTTTACCGATTATAATTGCCTACGCTTTCTTTTCAAAGTATCTGATAAGCGGTTTAACTGTTGGTGCTGTTAAAGAGTAATAATTTAACAGCTACTTTTGCTGAAAAGGCGCCATAAATAATAGGCGCTTTTTTTATTAATAATTTAAAGAAATTTAAAATTGTTAAAGCAGAAATCATTTTGATCTGAGATAATCCGGTAAAATAGCCATTATTTGTGAATATACTGTTATACTACGATAAGACATATTGACTGAACCTGTTATCCAGTTTGAAATCGTTATAGCAAAATAGCAACAGGTCGATAGGAATGAGTTCGGAAAGCAGATAAAAGACGGAAGAGAGCAAAAAATTTATATAATATAAAAGGGACAATTTGATAAATGTAAAATACTATAGAAATATTGAATTGATTAAAAATAATAACCACCGATGTTCCGGTAGTTATTGTTTAATTAGAAATTGAAGAGGGTACAGGACGATATATTTTGTTAAGATACGGTAAAGGGTCGATGTAATCCATGCCGATTTTAATCTGGTAAAATAACTTATGATCCATGGCGTTACCGGTTTTACCAACATAACCGATTATTTCACCTTTAGATATCTTTTGATCAACTTTTACTGTTGCTCGTTGACAATGCGAATAAATTGTAGAAAAACCATACTTATGAACAATGGTTATGGTAAGGCCATACTCATCATCCCAGAGTACGTCACTTACTGTACCTGGAGCGGCTGCTTTTATTTCGGCACCAGGGAAAGTTGATATTGTAACACCATTTTGCCGTGTGGATTTAATTCCGTTGTGTAAATCATTGCTGGATTTTACAAGATAACCCTCAGCAGGCCAAATTGAAGGTGTGTTTTCGATTATTTTTTTACGATTTGAAAGAAAAACCTTAATTTTCTTTAATACCTCTTTGGTCGTTTTTAGCTCTTGTCCCATTTCCTGAATGTTGAGTTCTTCAATGTCAGGGGCAGTATTGCTGTTTTCGACAGTAACCGAAAAATCGCTCTGTTCTTCATCTGAAACTGGCGCCTCAGCTATATCTCCGGTTGCACCACCTTTAGCCCAGAGTGAATCGACATAATTATCTGGTGTCAGTGAGTAGAGATACGTTAATTCGGGCTTAAATTTCTGAAAAGTATCATGCAGGCTGTTAATCTCTTTCTTGTAGTGACTGATTTGCATTTGAGAATCATAGCCGTAAAGACGCAAACGATTTATTTCTTTAATGGTAGTGGTATGATTCATGATCATGATGGTGGTTGTTGTTACAACGGAAACTAAAAAGAAAGAGAATATTACTATGGAGTATATCGATATATGGAAGTTGATAATTCGCTTTTCAGAGTGAGGAATAAACATAAGGGTTATTTTCTCGTTACCCTTTCGGTTTATGCCGGAGATAAAAGATGATAAGACCGATTTTACACTACGAGAAATACCGACCATTCTTTTGCAGAGGTACGTTTCAAGATCATAAAGATCGGCATCTTTAAAGGGGTTTAATCCCATGTTCGACCCTCTCCAATTAAAAATATGAATTCACTATATTATATCGGTAAATTGTGTCAAGTTAATAAATAAGTGAAGTTATGCGCGTTTAAACACAAATAAACCCATATATATTGTTTTTTTTAAAAAAATGAAGAAAAGTGTTCATGTAAAAAAATAAACTGTGTCGAAAATATAAATAGCTCCATTTTTGTTCAAATCCCAAAACAAGCCATTTAGGCTTCTTAACTGGCTTTATTTGCTTATAAATGCCTATAAATAGTCATAAATGGTTATAATCAATGTATAGAAATGTGTTGCTATATTCGATACAAATATAGTAACGGGGATTTTTAAAAACGGCAAGGATGCTGTTTCCCTGGGATAGCGGATTCATGGAGGAATCTGGTGATTATCAACCATAACATGTCAGCTATTAATGCTAACCGTGTATTAAAGTTTCAACATTGGAATCTTGATAAGTATACTGAACAGCTAAGTTCAGGAATGCGCATCAATCGAGCCGGTGATGATGCTTCAGGGTTGGCTGTTTCTGAGAAGATGAGAACCCAAATCCAGGGTTTACGTCAGGCAGAGCGTAATGCAGAGGATGGCATGTCTTTCGTTCAGACTGCGGAAGGTTATCTGCAGCAACTCCATGAAATAATACAAAGAATCAGAGTGTTGGCAGTTCAGTCTTCAAATGGTATTTACACCATGGAAGATCGTCAATTGATACAGGTAGAGGTATCAGCACTTATTGATGAAGTAGATCGAATTGCTTCGCAGGCAGAATTCAATAAAATGAATCTGCTGTTAGGGGATTTTTCGAGAGTTAATGCGCGTGCGTCCATGTGGTTTCATATCGGGGCAAACATGCATCAGCGTGAAAGAGTATTTATTCAGACAATGACTGCTCAGGCACTGTTTCTAAAAAGTGAAGTCGGAGAGCTTATGACATTGTCAACAGCTGAATCTTCAAATCGTAGTATAGGTGTACTTGACGAGGCAATTCACAAAATTTCCAAACAGAGGGCGGATCTAGGGGCATATTATAACCGTCTTGAAATTGCATCAAAAGGTTTATTGAACGCATACGAGAATATTCAGGCATCTGAATCGCGGATACGGGATGCGGATATGGCCGAGGTTATGGTTGATTTTACCAAGACTCAGGTTCTTGTTCAGAGTGGTACTGCGATGTTGGCTCAGGCTAATGAAATAAGTAATAGTGTGTTGTTGCTACTTCAATAGTCGAGCCGCATCTCCTTTTTTCTTAAGGAGAATATCGTGTTTTTACATAGATTGGAATCTTATCGAAGTTCTTTGAAAACTCTTTTTACAACATTCTGATAGCGGCAATTTTTGTCCCCGATATGGAGATTGGGGGTGTAAACAAAGGAGTGTATTATGATAGTTAATCACAACATGAGTGCCATCAACGCTAATAAAGTGTTAAAATTTAAACATTGGGATGTAAACAAGTCAACTGAAAAACTGGCTTCCGGTATGAGAATTAACCGTTCAGGTGATGATGCTTCCGGTTTGGCAGTATCTGAAAAGATGCGTACACAGATTCAGGGTCTTCGTCAGGCAGAAAGAAATACAGAAGACGGTATGTCTTTTGTTCAGACTGCTGAGGGATATCTTGATCAGAGTGCTCAAATATTGCAACGTATACGTGTTCTAGCTGTTCAATCATCAAACGGTATTTATACTGATAATGACCGCCAGCTTATTCAGGTAGAAGTTTCAGCTCTAATTGATGAAGTTGACCGGATTGCTTCACAGGCAGAGTTTAACAAGTTTAAACTTCTTCTTGGTGATTTTTCAAGAACTAATCCTCGTGCTTCTATGTGGTTTCATATGGGAGCCAACATGCATCAGAGAGAACGTGTTTACATCGGTACAATGACATCAGAAGGTTTGGGTCTTACAGAAAGAACAGGTGAGTTTCTTGCAAATCTTTCAACTGCTGATAAAGCTAACAGAACAATTGGTATCATTGATGATGCTCTTCATAAAGTATCTAAGCAGAGAGCAGACCTTGGAGCATATTACAATCGTTTAGAGCTTACATCTAAAGGACTTATGACTGCTTATGAAAACATTCAGGCTTCTGAATCGCGTATTCGTGATGCAGATATGGCTGAAACAATGGTTGAGCTTACCAAGGATCAGGTTCTTGTACAGAGTGGTACTTCGATGCTGGCTCAAGCAAATCAAAAGACTCAAACAGTTCTTCAGCTTTTACGATAGCGGATCAGGGGTTATAACGGCATTTTAATCCGGTAACTTTTGATCTGCGAAGGAACTTCGATTTGATATATGGAATGCAATGACTAACTTTGGTCTGGTATCAAAAGTGCCGTGGTATCAGGAAGCAGGTTATTCAGGTGTTCAAACAGTTATCATTATGTTTGTAAAAAGAGTTTTTCATTGGGAGCCGTCTGTTTACAGGCGGCTCTTTTTTGTGCGCCCAGCATGGGCGCAATCTAACGGGTTAGAGTCCCGAGTCTGCCCTGGTAGTGGGAAAGACATAGCTGAACACCAA
>JAFGRW010000027.1 GCA_016934935.1 Spirochaetota bacterium
ACTTAAAATATTTCAGCAATTCAATTTTAGGGATATTAAATCGATTTTTGAGACTTAAGCTCTTTCCCAAAAAAGCGGAAAGAGCCACATTACATTTATTATCTTGCAAATGTCTAACACTAGGCCCCCTGAATCCCCCGGAGGGGGACTTTTAATAGAATAGTATTTATAAAAGAATACAGATATGCTATATAATGAAACAAAAGTAAATACACCTGAATATTTCTTTGAACTTGCCGGACAAAACATAAAGAACCTTACTGTTCCTGAGCAAAAAATATGGTTACAATACTAACTGCATTATTGGGAAAAGATGAATAAGAAGCCCCCTTTGGGGGTTGGGGGCGTATAGATTAGAATTTGCGGGTAGAAGTCAGCCAGATTGGAGAGAGCGCGGTGACTTGTTCTGAGCGATGTCGAAGGGTAAGCCGGGACAAGGTCAAAAATGGCTTTTCAGTTGATCGACCATCTCTGTAAAAAGTATAATATCTCCTCTAATCTTCGCGAAAGCGTCGATTGTTTTTTTTACAGAGGCATCTCCCGAGATGATTCGGCCGGCGTTGCCTTCGAGCAGGGTTTTTATTTCGTTGGCCGAGTTTCCGCTTTTAAGGGCAAGATCCCTAACTTCGGTCGCCACTACGGCGAATCCCCGCCCCATGCTGCCGGCACGGGCTGCTTCGATTGCCGCGTTAAGAGCCAAAAGGTTTGTTTGAAATGAAATTTCGTTAACCATTGCGGTAATGGCGCTGGCATTTTTATTCGATTTGATTATATCTCCAATTGTGATGCTGGTTTCGTTCATCGCGGCCTCAACTTCACTCATATAAATATTAAGAGTATTTACCAGCGATTCTATATTTTGTGAAAACTCCCTGAACCGGCTGTTTTTGTCTTCTACCGCATGCAGAGCCTCTTCTACCTCTTCATGCTGATGAAGCATCGAATTTGCATAGTAAAAGCAGTTTTCACGGCGGTTAAGATCGTTATATATTGCCTTGGCCATCTTGCGGCATTCGTTGTAACCGCAGGCGAGACAGTTTATAATATCCTTTTCGCTGTTTTTATTCATATTGATAAATATTTCTTTAAGTTTATCGTCAGGTACCTGCTGTACTGTGTTTAAAAAAGAGAGATCCAGGTAGGTCCGGTCATAAAGGCCGGGTTTCCAGAATTTATCCAGTTCACGGTTTACTTCGTGTGAAATTCTGGAAAGTTTTTTGTGATCTTTATTGTTATATCTCTTTGCTGCTTTTAATTTCCGTTCGTTTATGCGGGATTCCACACGGTCAAGGGGGAGATCTTTTACTACCGTTGCGGGCCCACGGTTGCAGCCTTCATGACAATTCAAAGCGTCTATTAAAAGGGGGGATTCTCCCGTTCTGATGGAATCAATAAGAGTTTCCAGATAATTATAAACTGCCGGAACACCTTCTATTTTTCTTGTGCTGTTTTCGATTCCGGGTACATCACGGCGTACAGTCTCTAAAAGACCACCGGGTGTTGAAAAAACAACAGCCCGTTCTGCGGGTGTGCCGGCAAACGGAGTCTCTTCCAGATCCGCAAGGTTAACACCTGAGTTCTGCAAAAGTGATTCGATTGATTTTATTGTGAGGTTGTATACCCGCTCATTTGGTAATGTCTCATCAAATTCACGTCTTTTGGCGTAACAGGGTGATACAACAACTATTGAAGAATTATTATATTGTGGATAATATTCCCTGATCATTTTGACTGTGTGCAGCATTGGGCTCTGTGCCGGAGCCAGATAGGGAATCAACTCGGGATGGTATATCTGAATAAAAGTAACAAGGGCCGGGCAGGGCTGGGAAATAACTGTTTTTGGATTCTCTTTTTGTATATAATCGATATACGATTTCACTGTCAGCTCGGCTCCGAAAGAAACGTCAAAGCAGGCGCTGACGCCCAGAGATATAAGCCATGTGTTCAGCCGTTCATATTCGGTAAAAGATGCCGCGGCCGCCGGTGCTGAAATTGCGATGATATTTTCTCCGCTGTCAATTGCGTTCAGAAAAGCATCGGTGTCGTCCAGACCGCAGCGCGCGTCATGAGTGCATGCTGTTATGCAGTTTCCGCAGCCTATACAAAAATCTGTGTTAAGAGTAACATGATCGCCGGAGGCATCATTGCAGAATTTTACAGGGCAGGCGGCAATGCAGGCATGACAGTTGACACATCTGTCGGCATCTACTGCAATTACGGGCGATAGAGTCATATAGCCTCCGGATTGACGGTGTATTCCTGATCGCATGTATTAAAAAATCGTTATGCTCATCTTTATCTGATTGTTGTATGGACAGCACACAATTACAACGAACGTTATTATTACACGCATTATAGCAAACTGACTAATCATGGTTTATTGAATACCCGGGCTGACAATTCTGTTCAAATTATTAAAAAACCATATTAAGTGATAATAGTAATCAAAAAGAGAGAATAGTCAAAAAAAATGCCGGTGAATAAATCATTATTTGCAAAAACTAGGGGGCAATTTCACGAAGGTAGGGATAGCCGCTGTTTACTGCAGGGTTTATGTCCCAGATAGTTGTAAAGTCCCAGCCTGAATAGTTGGACTGTGTTTTCATCTGGTCAGTCGTCATGGGGGTGCCCTTTCCGGTATCGTTTTGTCTGGAGAGCTCGCTGTCGTAGCAGCAACCGGTTATGATTGATTGATTTTGACCGATTAATCCACCGGCGTTAGATGAAGCAGTTACTGCTGACGCGGCGTAACAGTTTGTTGTGTATATGTCGCCAGTATCAGGAATCTGAACAGAGCCAACAAGCCCCCCGACATAGTCAGCGCCTGACACAGTTCCCCTCGAAAAAGAGTTAGATATATTTCCCCCGGACTCTCCGCAAAGACCCCCAACATTATTTCTTCCGGACACGTGCCCGTTAAAGAAACAGTAATCAATAGACCCGGTATTACTTCCAGCGATGCCCCCTGTATTTTGAGTTGATCCTGAACTGGTTACATCACAGGAAGAAGAATTATATCTTAAAATACCTGAATTACCACCAGTAATGCCGCCTGTGTCGTTGTTTGTACTGTTTACGGAACCTTCTGAATGGCAGTATTCGATCATTCCGCTTTCGTTAAATCCGCAAATACTGCCGATTGTTGTTCCAGTTCCGGATACTTGCGAAGTGAGAACCATACAGCCGGTTATAGTGCCACGATTACGTCCTGTTAAACCACCGGTCGTTGCCTGGCCGGAAACAGTACCGCCGGTCAGTGTACATCCGGATATAGTGCCTTCGTTCACGCCAGCTAGAACGCCAGTATTGGAATTGTTGACAGAAACATATGAATTAATAAAATGTAGATCCCTGATTTGAGATCCTGCTGCAGTCTGTGCGAAAAGCCCGTTATTAATTGAGGTATTGTCGGTTATTTTTAGATTCGATATTGTTTTATCCCGCCCTGATATTATGCCTGAAAAGGGTGTGGAAGGGGCCAAGGGATAGGAATCGGAAGCCTTGCTAATAGGTTCCCAGTTTGGGAAAGTTGAAAGATCTATATCCCTCATAACATGATAGTGGTGACTCAATCCCCATCCGGTGCGTACTCCACCGCGTACTGCGTTAAGGTCCTGGGCCGTGTATATAAGATGTGAAATCTCACCTGTTGTAACCGTGATTGCTTCTGTTGTGCTATTGTTACTTGTGTCAGTAATAGTGAAAATCAGATCGTATTCAGTCGAAGCACTCAGACCGGAAACGGTATAGCCGCTCATATTATCTGTTATGTCATGTGCGGTTCCATTGCATTCGACAGTAACAGACTGAAAATCTGCAGAGGCGGAGCTCCAACCGAAGCTTATCTGATTCAAGCCGGATGTATCGAGGTCATTTATGGTAATACGCGGTGCAAGATCAACAGTGATAATAACCGAGTCCGATACGGTATCCCCCGCGCTGTTGGTTGCCTGAAGTGTAAATGAATAATTTCCCTCGGTAGTATCTTCGGTTACAGCAAAAGCCGGGTTTAAGCTGCTGCTGTTCTGAAGAGTCAGACTAACCGGGTTCGAGTTTGACGTGCTCCATGAGTAAGTGATGTTTCCGCTGATTGCACTGACGGCCATGCCGTAAAGTGTTGCTGTCCCGGGTTCAGTTATGGTCCGGTCGTCACCGGCACTGCAGATAAGCCCCTGGTCACTTACTCTTAAGCTGTAGGTGTGTGAGAAGCCTGTGCCGCTGTCAACTGCAAGATTGCCCGGGGTTGTGCAATTAATAGTCGAGCCCTCTTCGGCGATGCTGCTTCCGTTATATAACAGATTAGAGCCCATGTAACTTATGCTGGGTACAAGCTGTGAAATATCAGTGTTTTTGGGTACAGCTGCAATAATCTGTGAGTCGTTAATTTTTGCCCGGTAATCACCATTAAAACTGTTGTTATCACCTTTAAATGTTAGGGAGCTGATTCTTAAGGGCGAGATTGTACAGTCAAAATAGTACTCTTTGCCTGATGAATCATTGGCAAATAATCTGTAAACCGCCGGTTCGGAAAAATTAACAGTGTCTGTGCCGCTGTTCTGCTGTCTGCCATCCAGCTCGACACGTGTAGTCAGGTCGCTTGTGATAAAGTCCGGCACAAGATTTTCAATATCGGCTAAATACGTTATATAAAACCAGGCGCTGTTGCCGCTGATATGCGCCTCTGCTCTTTGAGTGATTCCGTTCTGTTCAGGTTCAAACCCGAAAGAGATAAAATAGGCATCTGACCTTTTGCATACAAAATCATAATCCTTGCTGGAACCGTCGTAAGAGTACATGGTGTAGGTTACCGGTTCTGATTCGTTAAAACTGTTTGAGGTTTTTCCGCTTTTTTGTAATGTTCCATTCAGATAAAAGGCGTAACCGGTTATGTCATAGGCCGCTACCGCCTCCAGCGGGAATTCAGTATCATGGGCAACTACTGCGGTAATTTGTCTGTTGTCAATAATGGCATCTATAGTCGCGTAGGTGAAGCTGTTATTTTCAGGGTAAAAACAGAAGGATAGTAATTCTCCGCCGGTTAAAAAATCATGATAATCTGTATTCTTACAACCGGATACCAGCACTATTGTTGTGCCGATTACAGCATTTAACAATATCAATCTGATTGCTTGAAGAAATAGGGGTTTTATTAATTTCATATACTGATTCACGTATAAGTATAAAGATATAATTATTTGTAATGTCTTAAAAATTTTTTATAAATAGAATAATTGTGCAAATTACACGAAAGGTCAATTGTTTTTTAGAATAATACCAATAAAATAATAGTTGATTTTTCCAAAAAATTGCTGATAGTTAGTTTAAAATTATCAGCTGGGGAGGTATATCATGCGGGTCTTCAAATTTATTATTTTGTTTGTCATAGCAGAGGCACTCTTTATTTGTGTGTCCTGCGAAGACGATTCTGATTCGAATGATATTTTAACTATTCCCGATAATTGTGCCGTCTCTTACAAAAACAGCGATACATCAGTTTTACAATTGTGCCATAGAATTGGAGTTAATAACGGTTGCAGGTATTAAGTAAAAACTGAAACCGTTGCATGGTTTATCTAAGAAGGAGAATCTGTGTCACAGAATAAAAATACTTTTATAGATCTAAGTCACGCAATAACCGATAACATGCCGGTTCATCCCTATGACGGCAATGTAAGCCTCTGCCAGAATAAATTTTTACATAAAGATAAATATAATAATTTTGTGCTGCAAACCGGTATGCATGCCGGTACTCATATCGATACAGCGATGCATCTGACTGAATCAAAACAGTACATTGGTCAGATAACTCTGGAATGCTTTGCCGGCAGGGGAGTCATTCTTGATGTTCGTGGTGAGAACGAGATCATGTACAGGGAATCGTATGCTGATAATGTTAAACAGGATGATATTGTAATTCTCAATACCGGTTTCAGTGACTACTACGGTTCAGAAAAATATTATACAGATCATCCCGTTGTAAGTGAAGGCCTGGCAGATTTTTTTGTTAAAAAAAATATAAAGATGCTGGGTATCGATATGCCGTCACCCGACAGGTATCCCTTCGAAATACATAAAAGACTTTTTTCAGCAGATATTCATATAATCGAGAACATGACCAATCTTCCGGAGCTGTTACCGGTTGATCAATTCGAAATTTTTGCTTTTCCGCTTAAAATCATGTCCGAAGCCTCTCCAGCGCGTGTGGTTGCGCGCATCGTTAAGTGAGATTCCGGTATGAATTTTAGATTTCTTCTTTATTGAGAATAGAGAATAGGACGGGCAGTAAAGATTTTTTTATTAGAATACCTCGCCGGATTGGAGCGGGAACGGTGACTTGCCCTGAACGGTGTCGAAGGGAAGCAAGGAGTGAGGTCGGGAAGTTATGTTAAAGAAGTCAATTGTGGAGGTAACAATGGAAGCAATACGTGAGTATTTTAAAGTGATAGACCACAAGGTCAATCTGTCAAAGGAAGTCTCTTTTGACAGTAACGAGGTAGAAGTTGAGCGCAAAGCCAATATTTCAATATAAAAGTGAGCACTGCATACAATAGAGGTCCAGTATGGTTCCAAAATATAAAATATATCTTGATAACTGCTGTTTTAACAGGCCGTATGATGATCAAAATTATATTTCTATTAATATTGAAACTCAGGCAAAGCTGACAATTCAAAGTCTTGTATTGGATAAACTGCTGTTTCTGGTATGGTCGTTTATTCTTGATTATGAGAATAACAGTAACCCGGATAATAATGTGAAAGAAGAAATTGCAACATGGAGAAAGAAAGCAGATTTTATCGTAAAAAAAAGCGATGTAATTATTGCGAAAGCTAAAGAACTTCATGCTGCAGGGTTTGGAAAGAAGGATTCTCTGCACCTTGCTTCAGCAATAGCATCGGATGTTGAATACTTTATCACAGTAGACAAAGGTATAATAAAAAGAAAGGGCAAAGTTGCAGAAATAATGTATATTTGTAATCCTGTTGAATTTATCGGGATCATAGAGGAGTTACATAATGAAAAGTGATACAACACTCAAACATGAAGGGTTTCAGGCCTTAAGAGCAAAACTGGATCCGGTAGAACTTGAACGTTTTATTGTACTTCTTAAACGCGAAAGTTTTGATTATACTAAATGGCGCAAAAATATTTTTGAAGATAATAGTATAGAAGAACTGGCAGAAAAAGCTGATCAGTTTTCACAGGGGCTTGATTAACGAGCAGGGGTAGTGCTGGTACGGATTCTTCTCTCGATCTTCTGGCTTATTTATGTTCACTATCATACTAACATAACTCAAATTATGGAAAAAATTATGAAAAACTGGATATACGATGAGTATAAGCATTGCGGAGTTGATTATTCAGACGTAAAAATTGTTTCGGAATATGATGATGATCAGCATCAGTCTTTTCGCGATTATAAATAAAAGATTTTGCCCGTGAAATTGAGACTCATATTCGTGATGAGTACAGTACGTTTTGCTGGATAATGGACGCCATGCTTGAAAGAGCAGGCTTCGAAATAAGGAAAAAAAGATCGGAAGATGATTTTATTACGGAATATCATTGTGTAAAATATTAATAAATCTATACTGAAAATTCAGAGATGTTTTCTACAGGAGCTGGCTTGTTGTGACTGGTTCGCAAAGAAAAACAGGGGGGCATAATGCTTTTAAAAAAGAAACAGCACGCCTTAATAATGAAAGTGATTGAAGCCTGGCAACGCGAAGAGTTGATTAACGGCGATCTAACTGTCAAACTTAAAGAGTCAATCGGTATACTCCGCTTTGACTGGAAGCGGCTTGCCCGCTACTCTTTCTGGATTGCGGCGATCAGTCTTGCAATATCCATCTTTACTCTGGTTTTGGATGATGTTATATTTGAAATTCTTAAAAATCTGTTTAGAATGCCGCCTCTGTTTAAATCGATTATAATGGCATTCTGCTCGGCTGCTTTTTATGTATGGGGGTTTGTTCGAAGACAGAAAAAGCCGGACAAATATTTTACAAATGAATCACTGCTGTTTATAGGTGCGATTCTTACCGGTGCAGCCCTGGCATTTTTTGGCGCTGCAGTTAATACCGGCAGTGGTCATTTCTCAATTCTGATACTCTTTGCGGTACTTGTATATCTGGGAATCGGTATCACTTTCCCTTCAACACTGATGTGGGTGATCGGCTTGATCTCTTTTGGAACATGGCTTGGTACCGAAACCGGATATCTTTCGGGATGGGGCGCCTATTTTCTGGGGATGAATTATCCCTTAAGATTTGTTCTTCTCGGAGTGATTCTGGCCGCAGGTTCGTTTCCGTTGCAGAAAAGCCGTTTCAATCATGTTGCAGGTTCCACTTCTGCTATGGGGTACCTCTATCTTTTTATATCATTATGGCTAATGTCAATTTTCGGTAATTATGGCGACATCACTTCCTGGCATAATGCATCTGTTACGGAACTCTTAATCTGGTCACTGGTTTTCGGATTAGCTGCCCTTGCTGCGATAGTAGTCGGTTTAAAAAATGATGATTCCATCGCACGGAAATTCGGTATCACGTTTCTATTTATTAACCTTTATACAAAATATTTTGAGTACTTTTGGGATGTCGCGCATAAAGCCGTTTTCTTCGCGATATTGGCAATAAGTTTCTGGCTGGTTGGAAGATACTCGGAAAGAGTTTATAATCTGCTAAAGTGCAGGATTAAAGATTTTAAAGATTGATTTCCGAAATATCCGGGCAGTTTTCTTTAATATGCAAAAGTTCAAAGATTGGAAAGAAATTAATGATAACGGGAAAGTACAACTACTTATTAAATTTCAGAAATTTACTTGGAGTGCTACTGTTTTGTTGCGGTCTATTCTTCTGGTCAATTTCCTGTGCTGAAAATGGTGACAATTCTAATAGCAATAGTTTCGAAGCGGATAAGTTTAAATTTATCGAAAATTTCGGAGATCTTCCAATCAGGGAATTTCGTATAAGAGGTTTAAGCAGAACCAGTTCGTCTGTTGTAAAAAAACAGATCAATGTATCATTGGGTGAAAATATCTCCCGATTTGATCCTGATCTGTTTACGAATAATTCCGAGATTCGCCGGCTGTTTTCGGATATTCAAATATCATATTCAGCCGAAAACGATATGGCTGTAATTGAAATTATGCTGCATGAGAAGTGGACGCTGATACCGTTCCCCCTCTTTATTCGAAACAGTAATAAAGTTATGGTCGGCCTCTATGTTATGGAGTCAAATTTTCTGGGACTTGGGAAAACTCTTTATGGCGGAGCCAATTATTCGAACCATGGGTGGTCAACGTTAGGAGGGTATCTGGATTCGGCGTTTATGTCTTCGGATTTTAAAATTAACCTGTTTGGCAAGTACAGCATGGAAGAATACGAGGATGCTGATGAATCCGGCAAAACTGAGCGGGAATATAAAGCCCAAAGCCGGATTTTCCGTGCCGGTATTGGACATCCCGTTATAAAAAATATGGACATTTATCTGTTTGGAGCATACAGTTCTCAGGTTCCTGATGAAAGCTATTCAAAAAACATCAATTTACCGGATGCACAGAAAGAGTGGATAGCTTCAACGAGATTTGATTTCAAGAATCTTAAGTATAAGGAATATCTTTCTTATGGAATAACTTTAAGATTGGATATAGCGCGTCATTTGGCAGTATCTGATAATTATCACAACTATAATTCTCTGGAATTTAAAAGCGGATATTCGTGTATTTTGTACAAAAATAAGTTAGAATTACTTTTCAATGGATACTATGGTGACCCGCCTGATATTTTATCAAAAAGGGTCGGTGGACGTTCCGGTTACTATACACTTCCAGCGGACATTACTGTTTCTAAGCGTAATTTATCCGGAACAGTATCTGTTGAAAGGCCTTTGGTCGAAATATCCTGGGGGGCAGTTACTGCAAAACTCTTCTGGGAACAGGGCGTTTACGGAGCAGAGAGTAATTTATCCCGGTTCTACGGACCTGGAGGAGGATTTTTCTTCTATCTTAAGCGAATAGCTATTCCGGCGCTGGGTTTTAATTATGCCAGAAATCTTGGAACAGAAAATAGTGAGTTCAGCGTGTCGGCCGGGGCAAATTTCTGATAATAATGGAGGAACTTTATGAACGTAAAGGATGCAGTAAAAAAAAGAAGGGCGTATAGAAATATTGAACCTGTTGTGATTGATGATGATATTGTTCATGAGTTAATTGATGCGGCACGTCTTGCGCCATCCTGTTTTAATAAACAACCATGGAGATTTGTTTTTGTAAGATCAGAAGAGAAGTTACAGATGATGAAGCAGGTCTACAGTGACGGTAACGAATGGGCGCATAAGGGATCGGCAGTTGTTGCCGTCTTTGCTTCTAAAGAGAGCGATTGTGTTATCAGGGACCGTGAGTACTATCTTTTTGATACGGGTATCGCGGTGGGTCAAATGCTGCTCCGGGCAACCGAATTAGGCCTGGTTGCTCATCCCATAGCGGGTTATTCGCCGGACAAGGTTCATAAAATTTTATCAATACCCGACAAGTTTAATATTATTACCCTGCTGGTTATTGGCAAAAAGACAGATGCTCAAGATGATGAGTCTGAACGTCCTGAACGGTCAGGTTACAGTGAAATCTGTTATAATGAACAATTTAACAGTTAGTAAGGAACAGGTTTATGGCGAAGAAAAAAAAAGAACACATAGTTTTTGACCGGATTGAAAGAATCAAAAAAAACATAAATAAAAAAGATTACAACCGTAAGATATCGTTGCCGATTAATGGCGACGGTGCCGATCAAAAGAATCCTGCTAAACAGAAAGCGTGATATCCTGAATGAAATTCATTATGCTTATATGACAGGTAATTGGAATGATAAAAAAGGTTACAATTGATCAACTGGATGATGTTATTGATATATTCAGATCCGCAACAGCTCAGATGGATCAGCAGGGGATTATGCAATTATAAAGCGGAAAAATGGCACTATCCTTAAAGTGCTTTTTTTCCGCGGTTTTTTGAGCTTGCGAGAAAAATTATCCTTATTATAATCTGTAAATATCTATCGCAAGATGGGGTACAATGTTGCGGGTACCGTTAGATTCAGAAAGGGTGATTTTTTCTGTTTTGAAAAAAAGACAGTTCACTTTGACCAGACATAAAAATGTAATAATATCAGTTTTGCTATCTTCTGCAAGTTATCTTTTTTTAAAAAAAATCATGTATTTTTATTGACCGATTCAGATGTCATAATATTATTTGCTTCGATTATCAAATAACTTTTGGAGAAAATCCCGGTGAAAAACCTTTTGGCAGACATTTTTTTAAACTGTTCGACTGTTTCTATAGTCGTCGTCAGCGTCCTGCATAAAAACGTTTTACGGTTATTACCGTAGGGATCTCTGATGCAAAGAAAACAGCAAAGCCCCTTCCGGATTAACCGGAAGGGGCTTTTTTTGTGCGCCCAGCATGGGCGCAATCTAACGGGTTAGAGTCCCGAGTCTGCCCTGGTAGTGGGAAAGACATAGCTGAACACCA
>JAFGRW010000028.1 GCA_016934935.1 Spirochaetota bacterium
ACTTAAAATATTTCAGCAATTCAATTTTAGGGATATTAAATCGATTTTTGAGACTTAAGCTCTTTCCCAAAAAAGCGGAAAGAGCCAAAAATAATAATGTGAAAGACACCTTGATAACTAATCGAGGCAGGCGCACAATCAATGATACCTCAAAATCCAGGAACCGTTTAGAAAAAATACTTAAAACCAGAACTTCCAAATTATGTATACTGGCGTCGACACGAAGTCGACGCCGTAGCGCTTTTGACAGGATGTCAACTTAGCGGACATTACAAAGCAGGAATTATTAACTACAATCATATCAATAAAACCTTTGAGCAAAAGATTAATAATCCTCACCCTGCAGGGTCGAGGGGCAGCCGCCCTCGTGGCAGTCACCACTTCGCGTCGTTGTCACTCCGCGAGAGTGGTGATAGGCATGGAACATTTTCGGGCTGTTCGCCCGAAACCGTCCAAACAATCGCGCTTGAGGATTGCGCAATTGTTTGGATTATGTGGTTCATTCTTTTGCCATAAAAAGAAAGAACAACACTATTGCTTTGTTAAAAGCAAACACCCCTCTCTGGAAGAGAAAGACAAATGAAAATTTTGGTGCTTTGGTTAAAGCAAATAAATCACTGGATTAAAAAAGAGTCTACTATTATTGTGTATAATTTACACTTATTATGACTCTATAAAGAATCAATATAGCTGGAAAGTGAAAGTTGATGCTAAGAAAGTCAATTGGTATTGGGGTTACTAAAATGAAACAGTTAAGTAGTATAATTACGATAATATTTATGTTCGGTTTGCTTTATGCCGGAACAATGGAATATATTGGCGGAACATATACTGGTGATATTAAAGATGGAGTGCCCAACGGAAAGGGAAAACTGGTATTAAGCAGTGCAATTTATGAGGGTGATTGGGTAGATGGTAAACGTCATGGTAAGGGCAAGATGACATGGTTAGATGGAGACAAATATATTGGTGACTTTTATAAAGATAAAGTGCATGGAAATGGTAAATTTATATGGAAAAATGGTCAAATATATGATGGTCATTTTAAAAACGGCAAAATGTCAGGTTATGGTGTAGCAAAAAATCCTAGTGGGTTATGCTATGAGGGGTTTTTTGAAAATGATATGTATAATGGATTAGGTAGATTAAAAACTACTTCTAAAGAAGTTGTGGAGGGTTTTTTCGTAAATAATAGAATTCACGGTTATGGTGAACACTATCAGACAAACGGTCAGGTGTATAAGGGGTATTTTAAGTTTGGTTCACCAAATGGTTTTGGTATAATGTATGATAAAAATGGATTCGTTATGGTTCAGGGTATCTGGAATGGTGGCGATTTAATTACCAATATGAGTAAAGCTGATTATGAAAAAAAACACGGTAAATTAAAAGGATGGGGCGTTGTTCTTAAAGATAAATAATTTTATAATAACAGAATTCAAAAAGGATTAACCAATGGCTAAAAAAGAAGAACCACAACAATGTGTTGATCATTGTTTATATAATAAATATTTTCAGTGAGTTTATAAAGTGAAAAAATTGTTCCTCATAAAAATGTGTATTATTTTGAGTATTGTTGTCTTGCTTGCAGGATGCCCTGAAGATAGACTGCAAGAAGGTCTGTCTGTGGTAGTGAAGTCGGATGGAGTTTATTTTCAGTTTGATAGATATGATGTAATTTTTTTGGAAATTTATGCTCGTAAAGAAGGAAGAATCAAATTGATGTTATATGGGCGAGTTAAGTTTGATGAAATCAATAATTCAAACAATATGGTACGAATTGGTAATCAGAGTAATCGATGGAAACATGGAGGAAATTTTGTTTATGGGGATAATTACTTCTATCAAATTGATACAACAGGCAAATCCTGGCATGGCTTTATCCAGTTCAATCATAAAGATCCATCAATGGCCGGTGAAGATGTTGATTTTGAAGATACCTCGAAAATGAAGGTGACATTTATAATCGATCATTTTGGTAAGGAGGTAAAAAGAATGGAAGTTAAGGGCAGTGATTATGATGAATAAAAGGATTAACCAATGGCTAAAAAAGAAGTCGCGTAAAATTATCAGACAATCAATGATGCCGCAAAATCCAAAAACCGTTTAGAAATCAATACAAATAATAACAATTTCAGATCACGTACTCTGAAGCCGGCACGATGCCGGCGCGGTAGCGATTATGGCAGGAGGCCATCATAGCGAACAGTATGCAAAAAGTTTTACGTTTTAAGATCCTATCAATAAACCTTATAAAACAGGATTAATAATCCTCATCCTGCGGGGTCGAGGGGCAGCCGCCCCTCGTGGCAGTTTTCTTTGGCTCTTTCTTTTTTGCTACTGAAAAAGAAAGAACAACACTATTGCTTTGTTAAAAGCACAAAACACATCTCTGGAAGAGAGAGAAGTGATATGCATGGAACATTTTCGGGCTGCTCGCCCGAAATCGTCCAAACAATCGCGCTTGAAGATTACGCAATTGTTTGGTTTTACCACTTCGCGTCGTTGTCACTCCGCGAGAGTGGTGATATGCATGGAACATTTTCGGGCTGCTCGCCCGAAACCTTCCAAACAATCGCGCTTGAAGATTACGCAATTGTTTGGACTATGTGTCCTTTCTTATTTCTACTGAAAAAAGAAAGGACAGAAATTTTGTTGCTTTGGATAAAGCAAAAGAATTCCTCCGGAGGAGAACAGCTCTAATGGATACTTTCAAAATTAGCCAAATACACTTTCTAAGAAAATTTATTGAAATTAAAGATGAATATAATCAACTGGTTAAGAAGCGGCAGGAGGCTATTATGAAACATCATCTTGTGTATTACGGTCATGAAAAGCTTAGACAAAAAGCGGATCCGGTTACCGAATTTGATTCAGATCTTGTATCATTGTCAGAAGCAATGTTTAAAATAATGAAAAAATATAACGGTATAGGACTGGCGGCGCCCCAGATTGCGCTTTCAAAAAAATTTGTTACAATTGATCTTACCTCTTATGATAAAGAAAAACTGGTTATCGTGAATCCTGAGATTGTATGGAGATCGGAAAAGAAAGGTCCGTATGATGAAGGATGCCTTTCTATTCCGGGAATTTTTGAAACCGTAGACCGCCCTTTAGAAGTCGTTGTTAACGCGTATAACCTAGATGGCGAGCAGATCGAAATCAAGGCCGACGATATTCTCGCCAGGGTATTGCAGCATGAGATTGATCATCTTAACGGAATAATGTTTGTTGATCATCTTGAGGAGTACATCCGCAAGGAGTATACAAAAGAGCTGAAAAAAATAAAAAAAATGAATAAGCAGGCTCTCTTTTAAAATATATTGTAGTATTCGATATCAGATGAATTTACTATTCGCGGGTTGAGGTCTTTAATATGAAAATCGGCTTTTTTGGTACACCTGAAGTTGCCCGAGGTTTGCTCTCGCATCTTTGTTCAAATTATGATGTCTGTTTTGTAGTTACCAATTGTGACAAGCCGGCGGGACGAAATAAAAAGGTTTGCAAGCCTCCTGTTAAAATGTGTGCCGAAGAGAACAACGTCGAAATACTTCAACCTGAAACCCTTAAAGATGAGCTTCTTGTAGAGCATCTTAAAAGTTTCAATGCCGATTTATTTATCGTATTCGCTTATGGTCATCTTATTCCGGCATCAGTTTTCGAGATGCCCCGTTATGGAACCATTAATCTTCACCCCTCAAAACTGCCGCTGTACAGGGGAGCTGCCCCGGTAGAGTGGGCTCTGATGGACGGAGTTTCCGAAACTGCTGTCTCCATACAAAAGATAACCGAAAAACTGGACGCGGGTGATATACTTGCTCAACAGAATATTACCATTGATCCTGATATGAATGCCAGAGAACTTTACGAAAAGGTAATGCCTTTAGGTATATCATTAGTAGACCATGTAATAAAAGGTTTTAAAGACGATTCCCTGAATCCGGTAAAGCAGAATGAATCTCAGGCCACCTATTGTAAAAAGATATCTCGAAGTACCGCGCGTATTGACTGGAACATGAAAGCGTTACAAATACATAATCTTGTCCGAGCAATGAATCCCAAGCCAGGTGCGTGGTCTCTATTCCGTGATACAGAAATAAAGGTGTGGCAAACTGCGATAGTTCCACAGGATCAGATGATTGATCTTAAGCCGGGACAGTTAGCCAGGCTGGGCAAAAAAAGACTTGTTGCCGGATGCGGTGATGGAATAATCGAGATTATCTCTATTCAGCCGCTTGGCAAAAAACCGATGGAGGCATCGGCTTTTATCAATGGCGCACGACTGAGTGATGATGAATCTTTTCAGGCGTAGTTTGCAGGGACTAAAGCTTGTGTTATTTTTTTTTAAGTAAAAAGAGCAATATCCCGCCTGAAAAAATAACAGATGTTATTACTATTAGAATTGAAAAGAGTGTTTTCCCTGAATTTTTGACCTCTATGAACTCAGCATTTTGGACAGGTTCAAGAAGGGTTCCTTCCGTCTTTTTGGAGTTTTCAATCGTGTCTCTGTAGTGTTCCATATCATAAACCGGTTTTTCCGCGAAACTATTACCAAAAAGAAGTGTCAATGGGCCATTGCAGCTGTTCCTGAAAATAATCTTGTCTATCAGATAAAAAGCTTCAATTTCTTCGATGATTAAAGGATTATCATCTTCGTTGTAAATGGTAAGTATCAGCTCTTCGTTGTTATTTAGGGGCTCCAGGGAAATAGTTTTTTCTTCGATTGCATCGGTATCGTTTATAATGGAGTAAATATAACCCCTCTTAATGGTTCTATTATCGCTTCGAATATCATAACGCCTTTTAAACAGACCGGAGCATTTCAATTGTAAAGAATTAAGATTTAATCGATTAGTGTTTTTTAAAGTTATTACGGTTTGTTTCTGATCTTCTTCTATTTCAAAATTCATTACGATACTCTTGCTAAAGGATTCACTATCAGTTACGGTTAAGTCATAGCCTGCTTTTAGACCAAAACCGGTAATGTTATTTACAGGTGCAAGAAATAGAACTCTGTAAAACTTATAATTGGAAACTGTATCAAACAATATATCACTTTTTTTGATATTCTGAAGATCGTATATTGTATCCTTTGCAAGCAGGGTCCAGGATGAACGTTCACCCCGGCCGTAAATCTCGATCTGTACAGAAAAATCAGCCTTTTCCGTAATAATATTGATAAAATTAATTTTTAGGTCTTTTTCATCCGTTGAAGAAGTTATTTGAAAATCATTATAAGAGTAAAGAGTATCGTTACGTTTCAATGTGCCTGACTGAATAAGATCACAATCATAAAGCGCAGTTCTTTTAACAGTAGTTTGTCTGCTTTTTTGAATAATATAGGGATGAAATTTACCCTGATTATCGACTATTCGTAAATCTGAAAAGTCTCCGTTTAAAACAGGGTAATGTCTTTGATCAAGTTCTACTTCGATGTAATCATTTTCTGTTTCTGGAACAACTATTATTCGTGAGAAACGGTAGTTATTACGGTCATCATCTGCAGATAAAAAAAACGGATAGATGATAATCAGCAGAAATATAATTTTTCTCATATTTTGTCGACCGCCTGTTTCAGTTTTTGATATATAAAGGATATTGCAATCAGGATCACTCCATAACCGAAATAGGACATTATCTTGTATTCAAGTTTAAGATTTGAAAGATCCATTATAAAAAACTTTGCGAGCGCAGAGATTACAATAAGAAGACCCATAACTCGTATCAGCCGGTATCTTTTGATAAAACCATAGGTAATAAAAAGAAGAGATAAAATAAGAAGGGAACCGGTTAATAGTATCGAATTAAAAGAGAGATCAAACTGAACTACGAGGGTAGCAACAGTGGCTGTAAGAATCCAGAAAGCAGTTAAAAGAGGGAAAAGCTCAAGTGATGTATAAAGTGATTTTAATATTTTGATCGCGCAGTATGCAATAACAGCGATGAATATTATATTATAAATAATCAGTATCATAAAAGCCAGGACATGAAGGCTTGTGCTGTTTTTTCCGGTTATTCCAAGAGGTATTGTGAAATTTGCCACAGCTATAATTATTGCTGCAATTGACCATGATAAAAAAGGAAGATATTTGTATGCTTTGCCTTTGAATAATTGCGGTATTAGCATGTAAAAACCAAATGCCAAATGTGCTGTTGTTAGCGCAATCATGACAAAAAAACTGATCAGCTCCGCTCTGCCGTAAAAATAGAGCGGTATACCTGTCTGGGCGAGATCTCTGGTATGCAAAGGAACAAGAGTGAGTATCAAAAGCCAGACAATTCCCAGATTACAGAAACTGAATATATCGGCTGTTTTGGTTATTTTGTAGTTCGTTTGTCTGTTTGATAAGTTTTTATAGTAGGCCATTACAAGTATTGAAGCTGCTGCCAGAGAAATAAACTTGAATGAGAAGTTGCTGGAATATGTACCGCTTTCGTAGTAGGGAACCAGATTATACAAAAGAAAAAACAGAGCTGTTAATGCGCCAATTACCTGACCCATTTTTTCTACCGGAGGGTAATTGTAACGGTTTCCCGCGATAATCAGAAAAACCGCCTGAATTATCCAGCCGAACAGTGCCCAGCTTATTCCGAATTGAAAAGGAATGGCCAGCACCGAAAAAGTCAAGGCTGCTCCGAAAATCAGAACAGTAAAGATGTGATCTTTCGAGAAAAAAAAGTGTAAAAGCACAGCTTCTGCTGTAAATACGACTGTGAAACTGAGTGCTATTAATCCTCTATAGTCATTATAATCGTTTATTTCAAAAAGCAGAAAAACAGATAATGATATAACAAAAGAGTGCAGCACCATCAGGGCTATTTCTGCAACATTAGGGGCAGTCTTATGCCTAAGTGGTTTGAGTAAAACAACTGATTGATAAACGATGAACGCAATGACAAGGTATATAACCGACGAGGTGAAGTTCTCAAAATTGAAAACAAGATAAAGTAAACATGGGATATTCATAAAATAGCTTATAAAAGTGACGGTACGCCAGGTTTTTGTATATGATATTGCAAGGAGCACGGTGTTAAGAACAAGAAGATACAGCATTGCTCCATGTTTTGTGGTTTCGGTAAGGTCGAAACCGAAGGAGTAAGAGAAAAAAGGTAAAAAGCCGCCGATAAGTGCAATTATTCCAATGACCTGGGAATTGTAACGTAATGTCAGAAGAACAGAGGATAGAGCAATCAGAGCCGAGAGCGCAAGTGCCGGTACCATACCGATAATCTCTAATACGAAATGCGAATAGAAAAGCGCACCGTATAGTGCGGCTATACCACCACCGGTAAGCCCGGATGAAAAGGATCGCATTTTTTTTCTAAAAGCATACTCTCCACCTGCTGATAATAAAAGACCGATAAGAAAGAAAAAACTTCCTTTGTGATAGTTATTGAAAAACCTGGAATAACTGTATTGCGCCAGGGCGCCGATGCCAAGCAGAATAAGAATTATACCGGCACGGTTAATAAGACCAAGGCCAATTTTCATCTCTATTTTATTTTGACGAATGCGTTTTTTTACTGTTTCTTCATCAATTCCGGTATCCTGTAGTTGGCGATACTGTTCATCTGCGGATTCTCGTATTTTTTTTAGTTCTTCAACTTCTTTTTTCCGAACATCAATGATTATGCTCTCAATTTCGGTAATCGCAGATTGTACTGTTGCGTTGATTTTGTTATACTCTTTATTATGTTTTTCATCAATGCTCTTCTTATATTTGCTGAGTCTGTTTTTGCAGTTTGATTCAAGAGCAGCTAGTCTGTTTTCCTGTTCGATTTCACTGTTGTGAAACAGGGTTTCCAGCTTGTTACGAGATAATTTTAGTATATTTGTCTTTTCATTGGCTATCTGCTCGTAAAGTGCCTCTTTCAATTGGCTGTTTTTTTCATTGAGTTCTTTTAACTCTTTACGCATATTAGATGATAACAGTGATAGTTTCTCAATTTCTTTTTGTAAATCACGGTTCTCAACAAGGATGTCGCTGTTTTCAAATTCGGAGAGTGCCTTATCCAGTGCAGTATATGACTTTTTATGATCGTTTCTAAGTTTTTCAAGTCTTTCGATAATATTCATGTAAACTCCGAGTATGGCTGAAATTTCTGCTGTTATGCTAAATAATCAGTTTCGAGAGTGCAATGATAATTTGTTAGTATGTTTTAGATTTGTCAGGATATTTGATGGGAGCCCGCATAAGATATTATATTTAGTAAGGTATTTACAGCTATTTACAAAAATAAGATTGGCCTGTTTTAAAATTAGTAGTACCTTGTTAAGTTAGAGCTAACTAAAAATATTCATGTTTATTTGTTTTAACAATTGAGATTCAAAAATAAAAAATGTAAAATAAATTATTGTGAAAAAAATCACAAAAAACCAATTATTTCTTGCAAAAATTACAGCTCGGCCGATACCGTGACCGCAGGTTTTAGACGAAATATTTTTTAAACTGCTTTCAAAAAGGTTTATTAAACAAGTTGAAAGAGGTCTTTTTTGGATTTTAAATGTCCCTTTAATTTATATTCTAAAGAATAACAACACTTTGTCAGGAGGATTTTATGTTCGAGAAAGAAGTTGCTGGCGTTGAGCTTTCTGCAGAGCTGAATCAGTTTATCAGCGAATGGAAAGAGAAGCCGGGCAATCTTATTATGATTCTTCACCGCGTACAAGAGGAGTATGGATATATACCTCGCGAGGTCGCGCTTGAATTATCGCGTATGCTTGATGTGCCACTAGCCAAGATTTATGGTGTAATAACATTTTATCATTTTTTCAAACTTACTAAGCCGGGTAAAAATATTATCCAGGTTTGTATGGGAACAGCATGCTACCTTAAAGGTGGCGGTGATCTTATCAGTGAGCTTGAAAGGTTGTTGGGACTACCTGTTAACGGTACTACCGATGACGGTGAATTTTCATTGGAAGCGGTTCGTTGTATTGGCTGTTGCGGACTTGCTCCTGTAATGACTGTAAATGGTGAGGTTTTTGGTAAAATCACTACCGAGCAGCTTCCAGGTGTGATTTCAAAGTTTAAAGGTAATTAAGAGGTCTTTGTGCAATATTCTGTTTGTGATTATCTTCTGGATCTAACTCAGAATTCTGTAGAATCCGGGGCAACGCTTATTGCTCTGGATATATTGGAGTCGCAAGATAAACTGGAAATTTGTATCGGTGATGACGGTTGCGGCATGGACAGCCAGACACTTCAAAAAGCAAAAGATCCTTTTTTTACTGACGGTGTTAAACATGCAAATAGAAAGGTTGGTCTGGGAATTCCTTTTGTGATGCAGGCTGTAGAGTCTACTGGTGGTGAATTTGATATTAAATCAGAGAAGGGTGTTGGTACTTCACTTTATCTCTCTTTTATCAAAGCTCATGTGGATATGCCTCCAATAGGCGATTTGGCAGGTACTTTGCGTTCAATAATGCTGTTTGACGCGCAATATGATCTTTTAATTTACCGTTCAAATAATGAAAAGTCTTACAGAGTATCGCGGTCAGAACTTAAAGATGCGGTTGGTGAATTTTCTGACACCGACTCGCTTGTATTAATAAAACAGTTTTTCTCTTCACAAGAAGAGGATATATCCTGAATAGACGGAGGAAAATATGGGCAGGTTAACACTTGAAGAGCTTAGAAAGCTTAGAGAAAATAAAAAGGCAGAGATTCAAAAACGCGAAACTGATAACAAGGATATCGACGTTATTGTCGGTATGGGAACATGCGGTATCGCGGCAGGCGCGAAAGAGGCTCTTGACGCTTTTATCGCTGAAATAGATAATCATAATTTGAAAAATGTCCGAATCAAACAGACTGGATGTATGGGATTTTGTACTTATGAGCCCACAGTCGAGGTAAAGGTTCCGGATATGCCAGACACAATTTACAATAAAGTAAGTGCTGATGTAGCCAAACTTATTGTAGAGAAGCATCTAGTTCAAAAACAGCTTGTTTCCGAGTATGTTTTTGACAGACCATCAGTTGATATTTTAAAAAATAAGTAATCCGGGGGATACAAATGGCATATAGAAGTTATATTCTTGTCTGTGGCGGTACCGGATGTGAGTCCAGTCATGCAGATAAGATTTATCAAAATTTAAAAAATGAGATCGAAGCAAATCAGTTGTTTGCTCAGGTTCAGGTTATCAAAACCGGCTGTTTCGGTTTTTGTGAACAGGGTCCGATAGTTAAGATTCTTCCGGAAAACACTTTTTATGTTCAGGTTAAACCGGAAGACGCTAAGGAGCTCGTAGAAGAGCATATTGTGAAAGGACGTCCAGTACAGCGTCTGATCTATAATCCTAATGAGGATAAAAACCGGACTTCTTTGGTAACTGAAGAGAAAGACATTCAATTCTATCAGAAACAGTTCCGTGTTGTTTTGCGTAACTGTGGTATGATAGACCCTGAAGTTATAGAGGAGTATATTGCTCGCGACGGATATGCCGCTCTTGAAAAAGTAATATTTGATATGAAGCCGGACGATGTAATAGAAGAGTTAAAAAAATCCGGTTTACGCGGACGTGGCGGTGCAGGTTTCCCGACCTGGATGAAGTGGAATTTTACAAAAAATGCAACAAATTCAGAAACAAAATATGTTGTTTGTAACGCCGATGAGGGTGATCCGGGTGCTTACATGGATCGATCGACTCTCGAAGGTGATCCGCATTCAATACTTGAAGCTATGACTATCGCAGGTTTTACTGTTGGCGCGCAAAAAGGCTTCATCTATATCCGTGCCGAGTATCCGCTTGCGATTAACCGTTTAAAAATTGCCATTAAGCAGGCCAAAGAGATGGGTCTGTTAGGTGAAAATATTCTGGGAAGCGACTTCAGTTTTGACATTGAGATTCGACTTGGCGCTGGAGCTTTTGTCTGTGGTGAAGAGACTGCTCTTCTTGCTTCTATCGAAGGTAAAAGGGGTATGCCTATACCGCGCCCTCCTTTTCCTGCTACACATGGTTTGTGGAAAAAGCCTACTGTTATAAATAACGTAGAAACCTATGCTAACATTCCTATGGTAATTCTTAAGGGTGGCGACTGGTTCTCTTCAATTGGTACAGAATCTTCAAAGGGAACAAAGGTTTTTGCTCTTACAGGAAAAATCAAAAACTCGGGTCTTATTGAAGTACCTATGGGAATTACTCTTCGTGAAATCATCTATGATATTGGTGGTGGTATACCGGGAGGTCGCAAATTTAAGGCCGCTCAGTCCGGTGGACCTTCAGGTGGAGTTATTACCGAAGAGTTTTTAGATACACCGATTGATTATGAAAACCTTGCAAAACTTGGTTCCATCATGGGATCGGGTGGTCTTATCGTAATGGATGAAGACGATTGTATGCTCGATATAGCGAAGTTCTATCTTGATTTCACTGTGGACGAGTCTTGCGGAAAATGTGCTCCATGTCGAATCGGTGGTAAGCAGCTTTATGGAATTCTTGATGGAATTTCAAAAGGTAACGGTGAAATTGAGGATATCCAGAAACTTAAAGATATATCTCTTGCAATGCAGAGAGCTTCTCTTTGTGGTCTTGGACAGACAGCACCAAATCCGGTTGCCTCTACCCTCCGATATTTCGAGAAAGAATATATGGAACATATCGTAGATAAAAAATGTTCCGCCGGAGTATGTAAGGATCTGCTACAGTTTGTTATCCATAAAGATAAATGTGTCGGATGTACGGTCTGCGCCAGAAAATGTCCGGTTAACGCCATCAGTGGTGAACGTAAACAACCGCATGAAATTGATCAGAGTGCCTGTATCAAATGCGGTGCATGTTACGATGCATGTAAATTTCAGGCAATAACACGCGGATAAGGAGGAGCGGAAATAAATGGAAACTGTAAACGTAAAATTTAACGGTAAGCCCTACGAAGTTCAAAAAGGGCTCACGATACTCAAAGCAGCTGAAGCTGCTCAAATAAAAATACCTAAGCTTTGTGATCATCCTGATCTTGAGCCTTGGGCTGCTTGTGGTTTGTGTATAGTAAAGCTTGAAAACTCTCCCAAGATGTTTCGTTCATGTGCCATGGACGTTCAGGAGGGGATGAGCATTATTACTCACGATTCTGAAATAGTACAGGTAAGAAAAACCGTTTTGGAGCTGATTCTTTCAAGGCATCCCAATGATTGTCTTAAGTGCGGTCGAAACGGCAACTGTGAGCTTCAGAACCTTGCAGCCGATTTTGGAATCAGGGAGGTTCCTTATCCTCAAATGGTTCCCGATTTACCTAAAGACACTTCGACATCATCAATAGTACTCGATCCTTCAAAATGTGTTCTTTGCGGACGTTGCGCGCAGGTTTGTCAGAATATGCAAAATGTATGGGCGCTGGAATTCCTGGGACGTGGCTTTGAAACAAGAATTGCTCCCGCTGCTGATGTCGATCTTGCAGACAGTCCTTGTGTAAAGTGTGGTCAGTGTTCTGCTCATTGCCCGGTTGGTGCTATTTATGAAAAAGATCAGGTTTCAGAGGTTTGGAACAAGATCAATAATCAGTGTCCAGGGTGTCAGGATATTTATCCCGTTGTTCAGATAGCTCCTGCGGTGCGAGTTGCAATTGGTGAAGCTTTTGGGTACGAGCCAGGAGAGATTTCTACCGGTAAACTTTATGCAGCATTGCGCCGGTTGGGATTTAAAGCTGTATTTGACACTAACTTTTCTGCGGACCTTACAATTCTTGAAGAAGGTACAGAGTTTGTTAAGCGTTTCACATCAAATGAAAAAATACCTCTTATTACATCATGTTGTCCGGCATGGATCGATTATCTTGAGAAGTATGATCATGACATGATTGATCACTTCTCTACAGCCAAGTCCCCTCAAGAGATGATGGGTGCCATGATAAAGACCTACTATGCAGAGCAACAGAAAGTCGATGCATCTAAAATTTATTCGGTTTCTGTTATGCCTTGTACAGCGAAAAAGTTCGAGTGCGACAGAAACGAGGATATGTTCTCCAGCGGATACCAGGATGTGGATGTCGTATTAACAACCAGAGAGCTTGCCAGGATGATGAAACAGGCTGGTATCGATTTTGCCAAACTTGAGGACGAAAAAGCCGATGAAATTCTTGCGGAATATACCGGTGCAGGTACCATTTTTGGAGCAACAGGCGGCGTTATGGAGGCTGCTCTCCGTTCGGCATACTTCCTGATTACCAAGGAAGAGCTTCCGGATGTGAACCTTGTTCCGGTTCGCGGTCTTGACGGTGTAAAAGAGGCTACAATTGACATAAAGGGAACCAGTGTTAATGTTGCTGTTGCCCATGGCCTTGTAAATGTAGAGTATGTTCTGGATAAGGTGCGTGATGCGCTTGCAAAAGGTGAGAAATCGCCATACGATTTTATTGAAGTTATGGCTTGTCGCGGTGGTTGTGTCGGAGGAGGCGGTCAGCCTTATGGGGCTACTGACGAGATTCGTGCTAAACGTGCTGCCGGTATGTACAAGGATGATGAGCAGTCTGAAATAAGATGTTCTCATCAGAATCCGATGATAACCAAGATTTACAAGGATTTTCTTGGAGAGCCCGGAAGTCATAAGGCTCATAAATTATTGCATACGTCATACAAACCGCGTAAACTGTATAACAAATAGTTCTTGATCTGTTTATTACAGAGATGCAATATAAAAAAAGAGTGCCTATCAGGCGCTCTTTTTTTATTGGCGAAGATGCAGGTGGCTAAAGACAAAGTACTTCAGGGGTAAATATGAATCATTACTATCGCTTTATATTTTTTCAATTTATTATTGTTGTATCATTTTTAATGGGTAACTATCTGCGGGAAAGAGTGAAAAACCGTGATGTTCTAACAAGATTTCTAATTAAATCCAATTTGTTCGTTTTAGAACCGTTTCTGGCATTCTGGACTGGATGGAATATCCGGTTTAGCAGTGATCTTCTGTTTCTTCCAATGGCTGGTCTGTTTGTAGCAGTGATGACTTTTGCAGCTGGAATTTTTTTATCCCGTTATACTGGTCAAAGTAGTATTCGCCGTGAAACTTTTACAATATCGTCTTCACTTTCCAATCAGGGCTATACAATGGGGGCTTTTATATGTTATATTCTTCTTGGTGAAAAAGGTCTGGCGCTGGCGTTGCTTCTTATCATCTATTTCTTCTTTTTTACCTATGGATTTATTTTTACATACGCTTCCTTTAAGGGTAGTGGAAAAGTAGAAAAGATTACTTTGGCTGTGTTTTTAAAAAAAATTTTCACGCTTAATAATATGCCGATGTATGCGTTAATTGCCGCTCTCTTGTTGAATCGTTTGGGAATTAATCGTCCGCAAATAGACATCAACCTGGATATATTTATTTTCCCGGTTGTGATATTTTCTTTTACAATGCTGGGGCTTAGTTATAATCTGAAATCATTAAGTTTTTTTTCACGGTCTTCCATGTTTATGTTTTTGTTAAAATTTGTTGCTGCTCCATTTCTTGGCATAGTATTTACAATACTGTTTGATGTTGATCCGCTATATACAAAAATAATAATTGTAGAGTCGATGATGCCGGTTGCGGTTTATTCTGTTGTTACAGCAAATCTGTTTAAACTGGATTCCGAATATGCCGCCTCTCTTTTTGTGATAAATACCGTACATTTTCTTATTATTTCGTTTCCGTTGTTCTATTTTTTATCAAGATTTTCATTTATTTAGTGCTAAAATTTTGTTTAAGATGTAACGTTTTTCTGTTTTTATCTGTTATATAATACAGATAAAAACAGAAGGCAATAAGATTATGTAATAATGGACTGGAGAGTAGTCATATGAAAAAGACAATCTTTCTTTTAATCATATTTGTTTCATTGCCTCTGTTTTGTGAAAAACTTTTATCTGATCAGCAAAATGTTGATAGTAGTACCCCGGGACAAATGGAGACTCAATCGCTGCTTGGTGATAGGCATTATAAGTTAACCGGTTTTGGTGGAGTATGCAATACTGTTAATTCAGATATGACCTTTTTCGGTGCAAAAGGAGCTTTGGTTGTTAATGAAAGATTTGTCTTGGGCGTTCAAAGTATGAATCTTGTTCATCCGCATGATGTAAGTGATATGGAGGGAGTTGATCCGGAACGAAATGAAGGTGAAATAGACATTCGATATGGTGGAGCCTTACTTGGAGCACATTTTTTTCAAAAAAAACTCTTCAACTTATCTGTTACATCAATAATTGGCGGGGGCTCTTTAGACATTACAAAAGATCATGATTCAGATTTCAATAGCAGTGTATTCTTTCTTATTGAACCCACAGTGATTGGGTATGTTAACCTGACAAGATGGGCCCGGGCAGGAGCGGGTCTATCGTATAAATATACAAAAGGTATTGACATTCAGGGGATAACTGACGACTCTTTTAGAAAAATGTCCATGGTTTTAACCATTGACTTTGGAAAGTTCTAAAGAATGGGTACAAATTATTTGTATTATCCTGTAAGGAGTGTACAAGTATTTCCAGAGTACCCTTAAACGGGTTACTGAATGAATATCAATGTAGAAGAGTATTATGTTAAGTATGGGCCAATGGTCTATCGAAGATGCCTTGCAATGCTGAAAAACGAGGACAGGGCAGCGGATGCCATGCAGGATGTTTTTGTAAAGATTCTACGATACAAGGGAAGTCTGGAACATAAATATCCTTCAAGTCTGTTATATACCATAGCAACAAATATTTGTTTGAATATTATCAAGGCAGATAAACGGGTCAGTCCAGCGGAAGTCGAAGACGTGCTGCACACGATTGCATGTTACAACGAAGGTGAATCAAGGGTGATTGTTGATGAATATCTTGATTCCATATTTGAAGATGAAAAAGAGGGTACTCGGGAAATTGCTGTTATGTTTTATATAGATAGGATGAAGTTGCAGCAGATATCTGATGTTACGGGATTATCTGTATCGGGCATCAGAAAGCGTCTTTCCAAGGTAAAACAGATTGCTGCATCTTTCAGGGAGGATTATCATGAACAATGATTATTATACTGATTTAACACTTGAACAATATCTTCTTCATGAACTTTCTGAAAGCGAATACGCGGAAGTTGCGGATGCTATAGAAAAGGATTCGGCTCTGCGCCTTCGACTTCTTAAAATTGAAGAGTCAAATCATGATTTTTTTACTGCCCATCCAGTTTCGTTAAATGTTTCACTAATAACCAGGGCTGTTGATAATTCGCAGTTAAAAACAGATAACAAGATAATAAAGGCGCCATCATTTCTGTCACAGCTTTTCTCCTTGAAAAATGCTTTTGCTTTATCCGCGACTCTTTCGGTGATAGTTGCACTTTTTATCTTTATGCCCAGAAATAATGAGATGCTTAACGGTGTATCCGATCAAACTAGCGATGTAACCCGTATAAAAGGAAGTACAAGTATAATGATTTACAGTAAGGGTGAAGATGGTGTTACTGTACTTCAAAACAGAAGCACAGTGAAATCAGGTGATCATCTTCAGATAGTTTATCAGAATGACAATAACACTTTTGGTGCAATTCTTTCCATTGATGGAAATGGGAACATAACAAAGCATCTTCCACAGGATGGTGAAATATCCCGCTCTATTGAAAGAGGAAGTCGTGTGATTTTACAAAATTCCTACGTTCTTGATAACGCACCTCGTTTTGAGAAATTTTACTTTTTTGTATCTAAAAAGCCGTTTCAAATACAACTATTAAGAGACCGCCTTAAAGAAGCGGTTAACGATAATCCGGAATCTGATCCATATATTGAAGATCACGAAATACAGTTTAAATCCTTTATCTTGTACAAGGAGTAAATGATGAAAAGGCTTTTGATCTTTTCGATTATCCTGTTTGCTTTAATACCGGCGCAATTATGTGCTTCGGCGGTTAAGCGCTATGCGTTTATTGTTGGAGCTAATAACGGTGGAAACGAGAGGGTATTGCTTAAATATGCTGTTTCCGATGCGGCGACATTCCGTTCTGTTTTAAAATCTATCGGTGGTGTCGCCGATGAAGATGTCTTCGTTCTTTATAATCCAGATCCAAGAAATTTTTATTCTTCTTTGGGCCGTATGACACAAAAAATTAACAGTGATAAAAAAAAATATCGTAAAACAGAGCTATTCTTTTATTATTCGGGACATTCCGATCAAAACGGTATTCTGTTAGGTAATGATAAAATCAGCTATACCGAGCTTAAAAAAAATATCAAATCTCTGGATGTCGATGTACGAATTGTGATTCTTGACTCTTGTTCTTCCGGAGCTTTCACTAGAACAAAAGGCGGAACCATGAAACCGGCTTTTTTTGTCGATAACTCATACGACATGAAAGGTAACGCAATCATGACTTCAAGTTCGGCCGATGAGGTCTCGCAGGAATCTGATGCAATACGTGGATCTTTCTTTACACACTATGTCTTAACCGGCATGCGTGGCGCTGCGGATGTAAATCAGGATAAAAAAATCACGCTTAATGAGGTCTACCAGTTTGCATATAATTCGACTCTGGCAAGAACCCAGAAAACTACCGGCGGCCCTCAACATCCCAATTACCATATTGAAATGATAGGCACTGGGGATGTCGTATTAACCGACATTAATCGCTCCTCTTCGAAAATAGTTATGCACCGTGATTTAGAGGGAAGGTTCTTTTTACGAGACAGTTCCAATAACATCGTTGCCGAATTTCAAAAATCATACGGTGAGGAGTTTTCGATAGCTGTTGGATCTGGAAGATATGTTGTTGTTAATAACCATTATAACAGCTCTGTATCGGAAGCATCAATAAATGTTAAAGAGGGAAGTGCTTATAATCTTAAACCTTCAGATTTTTCAGGAGGGTCAAAAGAAAAGACAAGATGGCGTGGTGAAGAGGATGAAGTTTTTGCGGACAAGGTAAAAAGCAAAATGCAAAAGCTTTTCGGTGATGATGGTGACTCGGGTGATTATTTGTTGAAAAGCGGAAATGTCAGATTTTCAGGCATGGGTGGCCCCATGTATTACATGCTTCCGTTTGCAGAATCTCATGCAAGTTTTATGGGGGGAGCAGGTGGGGTTATCATTAATGACAGTTGGGTATTTGGTGCCGGTGGTTTTGGTCTTGTGAACCCAACTAAGGCAAGTGATTACTCTGAGAGTTTTCAGGAGCTTGAGGAGCAGTATTTAGTGCTTGGGTATGGTGGCTTTTTCTTTAACTATTATTTTAATCCAAAAAGCATAGTAACCTATTCGGTAGGTTTCATGTTGGGGGGAGGAAGTTGTACTGTTGTCAGTGATCTGGATCAAGATCCCGAAAATTTTAATAATAGTTCCGATTTCTTCGCCTTTTATCCGTTTTTAAATGTTAATGTGAATATGACCAGGTTTTTCCGCGTTGGAGCCGGAGTCGGTTATAACTATTTTTCTAAACTAAATGTTGATTATATCAAGGAAGATGAGTTTAATAATATTACGATTAATGTTTTTGCACAGTTTGGTTGGTTTTAGTTCCTGATCTGCCTTAAGTACTTCGATTATTTTGGGTTATCATTAAGAAGAAATCGGTTTAAGATGAAATATATTTATTGACTATAAACCCCTTCCGATAATTATCGGTTATGTTTTTGGGGTTTTTGTTGTTTTATTGTTTGGTTTATTGGAATTATTTTATTGTCTGTTTTAGGAGTACATAAATGAAGAAACTGATATTTATACCGTTTTTGTTAATTTGTTTTACAATATTTGCTCAGACTTCTTCTAAGGGAGTCAGTTCCGAGAGCTATTTTACGATTGATGGAAAGAAAATCAGCATGGCTGAAATGCTGCAACTATTGCTTGAAAGAAACTTTGATCTGCAATCACAGCGATATGACGCCTCCATGGCAGATTCTGATTTTGAGAAATTTCAGCAAAAATATGCGGCATATCTTAATGCCGAGACAGGATACGGCGTTACAAATTATCCTGCCAATATAGAGGCTGGCACTGGAAGCAATGAAAAAGTCTGGGATACTAAGGTTGCTCTTCTCAAAGCATTCTCTTCAGGAACAACCGTAACAGGTGGTGTTGCCCACGAGTATAATGATTTGTCGAAGGATCCTGTTGTTGTTGATTTTGGAGGGGGGCCCATTGAGCTTTCTCCGGGGGGCGGAACAACACATACACCTGCTCTTTTTGTGTCGGTAGAACAGCAGCTGTTGAAAAATGGTTTTGGTATAAATGACCGTAAGCAGCTTGCAATGATGAAAAACGGAGCAGATATCCAGCGGGAAATGCTTAAGTACCAAATATCAGCCGTTTCGGCTGGTCTTATTATTGATATTTGGCAGCTTGCTCTTGCGCGTGAGTCTTTCAAAAACGCCAGCACCAAACTTGCCGAGACTCGAAAGGTTCGCGCCATTGTAAACGAAAATGTTAGACTTGGTTTATCCGAAAGTTTTGAACAAAACTATTACAATGCTCTTGTTTCCGGAGCACAAATAAGTCTCGATAATGCCCGTTATAACCTTGAGTCTAGCCGGAGAAAGATAAGAACTCTTCTTAACCTCGATGACAGTGTGGACATCGGTGAGACAGTTGAACTGGTCACTACCTTGCCGGAGATTAACGAATCTGCATTAATAAACACTGCTCTAGCCCGGAGATCTGATTACAAAACTGCTCAACTAATGCTAAAAAACGCACGATTAGAGACAGGTCTATATGAGAATGAATCATTGCCTGAGCTTTCTGTTTCCGGCACTGTCCGTGCGTATGGTGTGCAAGAAGAGTTTGGCGAAGCAACAGGTGATGCTCTTTCTTTTGAGGGTAATTACTATGAAGTTCGCGCAAAGCTTACTCATCCACTTTCAAATCCTAACCAAAAGGTGAGTTTGAGGGACGCGCATTTTAAACTTCGACAGGCTGAATTGGGAATACAAAAAAGTGAACGCGAGATAAAAGACGAGATTAAAAGCAAAGTAGATAATGTAAATACAAGCTACGGTATTTACCAGAAGAGCAAGGCTGTTCGTATACAGTTTGGCGCTTACTATAGAAAGATGCAGGCTAACCTGAGACGTGGAAGATTTACAGCTGAAACGGTAAAAAACGGCCTTGATGCATATGTAGATAGCCGTCAAAGTGAGCTTCAAGCGTTGGTAGGTTACAATATTGCTCTTGTTCAGCTTGATATAGCGACAAATTCCATTTTTGAAAAATATGGAATTGATATCAATTCGTATTTAATGAATTCGAAATAGTCTATTCGTGCTTGACAAATATTGACTTGAATTTTTATGTCTGAAAACATCCAAATTAATACTTTTTTTGAGAGGTACTTATGCCTACTTATGATTACAAATGTCAGGATTGTGGACATGTATTTGAAGCTTTTCAGTCGATGAGTGCAGATCCCCTTGAAAAATGTGAGAAATGCGGGGGTACGGTTAAGCGAATAATCGGAGCAGGTGCCGGAATAATATTCAAGGGCTCCGGATTTTATGTTAATGATTATAAGTCGGGAAAGAGTAATGAACCGTCTTCAAAAAACAGTGCTCCATCGTGCGCATGTTCGGGTGGAGGCGAGTGCCCCAAATCTTGATCAATATCTAATACTTATATAGTAAAAAAAAGTCCGGTAGTTCCGGACTTTTTTAATAATCGAATAGATGTTTTTCTAAATATTTTTATCTGAATCGTGTTTATTCTTTAAATGTTGATGCTGCGCTCTTTTTATTCGAAGCTTTGCTTTTTGCTGCCTTTGGATATTTCTCAAATATTTTTCAATATTTATCAGTACTGTTCCTGAAATAATATCATCTTTTAACTTAAAGCCTACAAGAGAATCTACATAATTGGTGATAGACTCTGATGTCCGAATGACTGCTGGATCAATAAGAAGATACTCAATATCAGGAATCAGCAGTTTGGAACTTCTTTTAGGGTAAAGAACTTTTCGTGCATTGTAGACCGGCATTATAATCTTCAGATTGTTTTGACGCATATCATTGATTATCTGATCTACCAGTTTGTCATTCTCTTTACTCAAAACAATAAATTCTGATAATGCAAGAATTGGGGCTTTTCGTGATCTTGTTTGAGCATAGATAGTTTTAGCCTCTTTTGTTAGAGGTTTTTTTGACGATCCAGGGGCAGTCGATATGGGGGAATAATCATCACCGTTGCTTGAAATTTTGTCCGATATGTCGTCTCTTGAAAAAATACCGAATAGAGACTTTATGGCGTTTATAAGAACACCAAAAACAGAACGCCCGCTGCGCCCCGAACCTCTAAGCTCTTCACTAGAGAGCTCTTTACGTAACTCTTTCTGTTTTAGCCAGGCCTGGTACTCCTCGATAAGCTCTAATAAAGATTCAATATCCTCTTTGGAAATTTTAAGTATTGCAGGAGCGTCACTTTGAGCCGATACCCGTGATACTATTTCGGTAATTCCGTTTAGTTTAACGGATATACTTTTCTGAAGGGTTGGAGAAAGCTGTTCAAATTTATCCTGATCATATCTTATCAGATTGTAGTAATTTTTAAATTCCTGCATCAAAACAGGGCAATATGCGTAATATTCAGTTCCAGAAGCATCTTTAAAGGTTTGAATCTTCTCTTTTTTAAGCTGATCTTCGGTGGCCCAACTTCTTACAACTGATTCATCTATCGATAAAATAGAAGCTGCGATATCAGATGCGGTTGAAACTCTATTGCGTCTAATAAAGGTCAATATCTCGTTATTATAAACCTTAACAGGATCAAGTGCATTTTCTACACGTATAATACAGTCTCTGAGCGATTTAAAATTGGCAACAAGAACTGAATCTTTAGGTGTAAGTGTCGATTTCAGATCCTCAAGCATTATATGCAGTATATAGTCTATCTTGTTCTCTTTATAGTCAGAAAAATCCGCGTTCATAATCCCATAGTTTCGAAGACGAGGGTTAATCATATCCTGATAGTTGGCCATTATGGTCTTAAAGGATTGCAGATTGAGAGAGCTTTTTACAGCAGCATAGTTCTTTGAATGAAAGCATATTTCCATTGTTGGAGAGAACTTGTTGTTTCTGATTTCGACATTTTTATAGATAAAAATATCCCGGTTAGCCATCTTTTGCAGCACACGGTTAAAAGGCTTCTTGTTCTGTACCTCATTCATCAAGCGGGTAAGGTTAAAAACCCTGAATTTGGATATAAGATCTGAAATAGATTTGCGAGTCTGTTCGTCTCGGATTTTTTGAAGCCGTTCAATCTCTTCCGATGCAAGGGAGTAGCAGTATTCCTCGATTTCTTTGACGTTTAATTTTTTACTTTTTTCATCTACAGAAATTTCGAAGTGTATTAATGTTGTTATATATTCTGGATATCTGGATGTTAACAGATCCAGTAAAAAAAGTATATTTTTGTCTCTGGAAGGTGTAAACGGCATCTTTATGGCACGTGATTTATACATGTGGTCTTTTGTTGCAAAATAACGTGATTGACCTTTTTCGACACTTTTTTGAACAGTAATTAATTCGTTTAGCACATCAAAAATAAATGCTTCCCTGGCAACAGATTCATCAAGAAAAGGGTACGACTCCATTATTTTTGAAAGCGGTGTTTTCATAAAGATCCTTATGGTGTCATTTAACGTTAAAAAACAGATTAATAGCTGTATTCTACAACATATTCTTTATACTGGCAATTAAAGTGTCAAACCCAATTTTAACTTCTTCTCGTGTTTGTGCGTCTCTGACTGTCGCGTAATTGCCTTCCAGTTCATCATCAGATATGATTATGACAAAACGGCATTTTTCACGGTTAACTCTTTTCATCTGTGATTTAAAACTACCCCCAACCGGATCAAAATCAACGCTGATACCGGCATTTCTAAGTTCATACGCCGTTAAGCTGGCTTTGGGTTTCGCCTTATCGCCAGTATGTATGATGAAAATATCAAGAGATGTTTCGGCCTTAAAGCTTGATTCAAGCATAAGGAAAATACGTTCTATACCGGCTGCAAAACCTACCGCTGGTTTTGGTTTTCCACTGAACATCTCGACAAGTTTGTTGTAGCGCCCGCCAGCTGCAAATGTATTTTGACCACCAAGGCTGTCTGTAACAAATTCAAAGGTTGTTTTGCAATAGTAATCCAGACCTCTAACCAGAAGAGGGTTCTCTACGTATTTTATGCCGGCGTTATCGAGCAGTCCTTTAAGCTCATTGTGATGTTTAAGGCTTTCATCATCAAGAAAGTCTTTGATTACTGGAGCATCTTTTTTTATTACATTACAGCCCGGTTCTTTGCAATCAAGTATACGAAGTGCGTTTTTATCAAGACGTCGTTTGCAATTCTCACAAAGTTTATCAATTTTATCACTATAATATTTCTTTAGTTCATTTACATAAATATTTCTTTCGCTTTCCTTACCAATAGAGTTTATCAGAAGCGTGTAATTGGTAATTCCCAGTCTTTTTGTGATTGTGTCCATTACGGCAATTATCTCGAAATCATTATATGCGGAATCTTCACCAAAAAATTCGACACCGAACTGGTTAAACTGCCGAAGCCTTCCTTTTTGGGGTTTCTCGGCTCTAAACATGGGACCACAGTAAAAAAACTTGCTACTGGCAAGGCGGTTATAATCTCCGTTTTCGCAATAGGCACGTACAAGTGACGCCGTTCCTTCCGGGCGCAGTGTAAGGTTTCGGCCGCCCCGGTCTTCAAACGTAAACATCTCTTTGGAAACAATATCCGTTTCATCTCCGATTCCACGAGCGAATACTTCGGTAAACTCCATGATAGGAAGAATAATTTCCTTGATATTGTATTCTTTAAATACAGTGCGAGCTGTGTCAATGATATGGTTCCAGAGTTCAATTCTGTCAGGGAAGATGTCTTCGATTCCGGGTGCTTTTGTATAATTCATATAGATATCCTTAGAAGCTAGAAGGCCACATTGAATCGTAGCTATAACTTTAACTATAAAGGCTACTTTGCCTTGAACAGTAATACTGATAGTTTAGAACACAACAATAAATGAGTGTACATTTTTGTCAAAATAAATCTTTTATATCATCATATATAGATTAATAGTGAGTCAATATTGCCATATCCGGCTTAAAGTTTAAATTGTTCTAAATCTATATTGCAGAATGCGAATTTAAAATATAGGTTGACTTTGATGATCTTAAGCATATAATTAATGATATCTTGCTTTATGACAATTTTTTCTTAAACCGGATTTATTAACAAAAAGTAACTGGAGAGTAGATTTTGATTAAAAGATCAGCAATATATTCTGTTTTTTTCTGTTTATTCCTGAATATCTGTTCTGCTGTTTATGCCGAAGGGACTTATGCACGAATTGATTTGAAAGGTTCGGTAAATCCAATAAGCGGTGCTCATGTGGTAAATTCGATTAAAATGGCAGCCGAGGCGGGTGACAGTTTTATCCTTTTTGTAATTGATACGCCCGGGGGACTTGTTAACCCTATGAGGGATATCATAAAAGCAATTTTAGCAAGTGAAATTCCTGTTGTTGTATTTACCGGTCCAAGCGGCGCGCAGGCGGCATCGGCAGGAGCATATATAATGCTTGCGGGTGATGTGAACGCCATGGCGTCAGGAAGCGAAATCGGAGCGATGCATCCCTATTCACCGGGGATATCTTTTTCTAAAGAAGATTCGAATAATGATCAGAAGGATGTAATGGGCATGAAGGTGCTCAACGATATGGTTGCCTATGGAAGAAGTCTTGCTCAAAAACGGGGTCGAAGTATAGAATGGGTTGAAGATGCAATTATAAACGCCTCTTCGAGCAGCTATAAGGAGGCATACGAAAAAGGCATAATAGACATCATTGCGGATGACGGGCGTGATCTTTTGCAACAGCTTGATGGTTATACCATTGATTTCGCGAATAAATCGTTTACTTTTAAAACTAAAGGTATTTCGGAGCGTAAATATAATATGAAGAGCTCTCAGAAGTTTTTGAATTTTTTCGCCGATCCTCAATTGATCATGCTGCTCTTAATAGTCGGTATTGGCGGTATAGTATTCGAGATCAAACAACCTGGCTTGATTGTTCCTGCTGTTATAGGTGTTACATCATTAATACTTTTTTTTATGGCTGCGCGAATATTACCTGTATCTATAGTAGGCGTAATTTTGATTGCTGCTTCTGTAATACTGCTGGTAATGGAAATTTTTATTACAAGTTACGGTCTGCTTACTTTAGGTGGAGTTACTGCTTTTATCAGCGGATCATTGCTTCTTTTCGACAATCCGTTACAGGGCTTTTCTGTCTCATGGATGACTATTGTTGCTACCGGATTATTAATACTGGTGCTTGTTTTTGTTGTTATGCGTGCTGTTGTTGCAGTTCATAAAACCAGAGTTCAGGTGGGGCCTGAAAGCCTTGCTGGACAAATTGGAACCGCGGCAACAGATTTTGTTCCTGCTTCCGGGGGCAAGGTCTATGTCCATGGAGAGCTGTGGAGTGCCCGATCTGATGTCGCGTTATCAAAGGGTGATAATATAGAGGTAACCGAAATTGAAGGAATGATATTAACAGTTACCAAATTAATAAGAGAGGAGATTTAATATGGAACAGTTGTTTTATGAAAATCTGACAACAATAATGTTTGTTATGGTTTTAGTGGTTGGTTTTATAAGTTCTTCCGTGAAGATAATTAAAGAGTATGAACGAGCAGTTGTATTTCGTCTTGGTCGTGTTCTTAAACAGCCAAAAGGACCGGGGCTTTTTCTTATTATTCCTTTTGTGGATAAATTAATTCGTGTTTCCCTGCGTACAGTAGCAATGGATGTTCCCTCCCAGGACGTAATAAGTCGTGATAACGTTTCAATCAAGGTTAATGCTGTTGTCTATTTTAGAGTTCTTGATTCTATCAAAGCTGTTATCGAAGTTGAAGATTATGTGTACAATACATCACAGTTAGCGCAAACTACATTACGATCAATACTTGGAAGTGTTGAATTAGATGAACTGCTTTCGGATCAGGAAAAAATAAACACGGATTTACAGACTGTTCTTGACAGGCAGACTGATCCCTGGGGAATCAAGGTCTCTGCAGTAGAGATAAAGCATGTGGATTTGCCGCAGGAGATGCAGCGAGCCATGGCAAAGCAGGCTGAAGCCGAGCGTGAGCGCCGTGCAAAAATAATTGCTGCCGAAGGTGAGCAACAGGCAGCAGAAAAGATGGTTCAGGCTGCTGAACAGATGGAGAAACATCCAATTTCTGTACAGTTAAGATATCTTCAGACTCTTCAGCAGATTGCGACAGAAAACAATTCAACAACAATTTTCCCGATACCCATGGATATGATTATGCCATTTATGGACAAGGTTCTTTCAAAAAACAAAAAAGACTGATAAATTTGTTAAAACCGGCGGTAACGCCGGCTTTAATTATACCACGAATCAAATTATTGAACCTGGTTTGTGTTTTTCTGAAATGATCGGATAATATGAATATTGTTTAAGGGTTCATTACCTGATAAAGGCGGACGATGTGCTTTTTCTCTTCAGCTATCAATTTATTTAACACATCAATCGACTTTGTATCACCTTTGTACATGTCTAATAGTTCTCTGTACCACATAATAGAATCCTGTTCTGTATGTATCGCTGTAATAAATATATCTCCTATGCTTTTTACTTTTTCAAGGTAGCTATCAATGGAGTCAATGTCTTTAAATACCTGCTGTCGTGTTATTGCATTTAGGTACATATAGTACTCGTCGGCAAAATTCCCTTCAGCTTCGGGAATAGTATTAAGCATGGATGAAAAAACCTTTTTATGCTCTTTTTCTTCATCTGCCAGCATTAAAAAGAATTCTTTTTTGGAAGTGTCATCAAATTTGTCCGCGCACTTTGTGTAAAAATATACTCCGTTATCTTCGATTGATACTGCCATATCAATTATTTCTTTTAGTGAATATTTCATATGTATTATTCCTCCTTGTTGTTGGCTGCTATTTCTTTCGATTACTTTTTTTGGGTTTGCGTCTGCTCTTTTTTTCAAATTCAGAATAGAATTTTTTATCCTTTTGTGTAATTGTCTCTTTATTGTCAGCTTTTTTTTGAGGTCTAATGTCTGCGGGAATAAAATCAATCTGTCCGGATAGATGGTCGGCTTTAACAAGAGTAACAGTTAAAATATCACCTAAAGAAATAATTCGTCCTTTGCTACGCCCTCGTACTGTATAATTCTCTTCATTAACTACATAATAATCGTCATTCATAAGTACAAATGGTATCATTCCTTCAACAGGTTTCTCTTTTAAAACAGCATAAAGGCCGAACTTGGATATGCCGGAAATAACAGCAGTAAAATTGTCACCAATGCTGTGTTCCATAAGTCTACATGATTTTATTTTGTAAAGCTCTCTTTCGGCTTTTTGGGCAACACGCTCCATTTCAGAACACTTTTCACCTATTGGTAAAAGTTCATCTTTAGTGTAAACTATTTCACCGGATTGTATATGTGATTTGAGTATTCGATGAATTATTAGATCAGAATATCGGCGTATTGGTGATGTAAAGTGTGTGTAATCTGTAAACCCCAGCCCAAAATGACCTAGTGGAGTAACACCATAAAAGGCTTGCATCATTGATTTTAGAATAATAAGGTTTACAAGATACGAGTAATCGCTTCCACGATAATTGTCCACAACCGCCTGAAGTACAGAAGACACTTTTTTAGTTTTTTTAACCTTGATACCCATAACTGCCAGAAAATTTTTGAGTTTAAACCAGCTTTCATCAGATATCTCTTCGTGAACTCTGTAAAGAGCAGGTATATCTTTTTTCCTTAACAGTTTTGCAACTGCTTCATTCGCGGCGAGCATACATTCTTCGATTAGTTGATGAGAACGTAATCTTTCGGAAACGCCTATCGTGGTAAAACGATTGTCTTCATCATAAAGAAGTTCAAAATCTGTTATATCAAGATCAATTCGGCCATTGCTAATTCTCATTTTTTTAAGACCAGAAGCAAGACTGTTAAGATCTGTAACTAGTCTGGAAATATCATCGGTATCATCATTAATAAGCTTTTCCGCGTCCTTATATGTAAGTCTTTTGTTAACATTAATATAAGAACGGTGAAACCCGGTGTGAAGTATTCTTAGGTCGTGATCATAATCAATCACTGCGGTTACGGTAAGTCTTTCCTGACCAGCGACTAAAGAGCATAGATTGTTTGACAGTGTTTCAGGCAGCATTGGTATAACGCGGTTACCAAGATAATAAGAGTTACCTCTTTCAAGAGCGCTTTGATCAAGACTGTCCCCTTTTGTTACGTATGCCGATACGTCAGCGATATGAACATAGAGACGGTTTCCGTTTTCTGTTTTTTCCAAAGAGACGGCATCGTCAAAATCCTTGGCATGTTCTCCGTCAATCGTAACAGTAACCAGATCAGTAAAGTCTGTTCGTCCAGAAAACTCTTTTTTAAATGTCTGTGCGTACTCTCTCTTCTCTGATTTATCGTAAGCCGGCGGCAAGTTGAATTTATTAACAATTCTGTCAAAATCGAGTTCCTCATTGTCACCCAGGTCAACCCTTAAAAGAGTGCACTCGGGATGACCAGCGAGCAGTTTACCGTTTAACTGCACAACCGCGAGAGTATCAATTTCCGGTTCTTTCTCGTGTCGAGGGGATACTGCAAAAAACTGTCCTGGAAGATCAATAAGGTGGTAGTATATCATTCCCGCAGTTTTTTTTGTGACTTTTGAGTAATAGATCTCTTTTTGACGCTTTTTTACAGCGGTTACTTTTCCGAAAAAAGTATTGCTTCTGAATTCTAAAATCTCAAAGGTTACAGTGTCCCGATCATGGGCGTTTAATATGTTTTCTTTACGAAATTCAATTCTGAACTGGCCAAGATCTATATATCCTTTGCCGCCAGCTCCTATCCTGATTTGCCCGTTGTTATCAAAATCTTTTGCGAAAGTAAACTTTGATCCATCTGTTTTAAGGTAGCCTATTGATGTTAGCAGAAAAAAGATGTCGTTTATTTTGGCGATCTCTTTTTTTGTCAGATTTTTAATCTGTCCTTTTTTGGTTTTGGACGAGTCTTTGATTATCTGCTTTCTAACAGTTGCCTGATCAAAATCGGGTAGAGAGACCGAGTTGAGCACTTCAATTATTCGTTTGGAGGAGAGGGGCATTTTATATCCTGTTAACTATTTAATTTCACTTTCAGTATTTTCAGATTGCGAATCATCATTCATTTTAGCTTTTTCCCTGATAAGCGCTATTTCATCCTTGCGCTTCTGTATTTCGACCTTATATTCCCGTATTTTATTACAATACTCTCGTACCTGTTCGTCCATTTCGAATCTCTCTTCTTCGACTGATTCAAAAATATGTTTTCCCAGTTTGGAATTTAATGTATATATTTTTGTCTCGAAACCTTTTATTTCCATTGTCATTCGTGTCAGGTGAGCGTAATCCCCGGTAGTTGATGCAAATTTTCTTGTTACCATAAAAACCTTTTCTTTAACTTCTTCAAAGCTTTTCATATAGTCTCCTAGTACAGATTTTTTTTGACCCTGAAGTCTGAATCTATTCTTTTGCAGATTTTAAAATAAAATAAATAAAAAAAAATTCTGAGTTAAAATTATATTATTAAGTGTATACAAAGAATATAGTTATCTAAAGATAATTGTCAACCAGATGTTTAAGATGTCAGGGCGTCAAATATCCGGTTTTGTTACAATAGATGTAATTACCTACGATTTTCGGTAATTCTTAATACCCTATATTTTGAAATTATCTATGGTTTTGATTATAAGAGCACATAAATCAGACCGGTTTATATTGAAATCTGTGTAATTGATAAATCTGTCAGGAATATCCGTTACAAAAGTTAACTCGGTTCCATTAACCGGATGTCTGAATTTCAGATAAAAAGAGTGTAAAAGAATTGAATTATTCTGTTTTTTTGATCCTCCATAGAGAGCATCGTCTGCGATAGGATTATCCAGAATATTGAACGTTGCTCTTATCTGATGCTTACGTCCAGTGATGAGCCTGACAATGTGCAGGCTGTATCTGCTGTTATGCGTAACAGTTGTGTAATACAATTTACCGATTTTTGCCTCTTTATCAGATAAATCGGCTTTGAATGTTTTGTTCCCTCTGCGAATAAAATTTTTCTCAACTTTTACCCATTTGCCGGGAGTGTCTGTTGCCAGCTTTGATGAAGTTATACAGATATAATATTTACATATTTCATGATCGCGTATCTGTTTGCTCAGACGTGAAGCTGCTTTAGAGGTCTTGGCATATACTATTGCCCCTGAAACTTGCCTGTCAAGCCGTTGAACAATTCCCAAAAAAACATTTCCAGGTTTTTTGTCTCTAGCTTTTATATATTCTTTTATTATTTCGTTCAGGGACTGCCTTTCGGAACTGTCGCCCTGTGCGAGCATTCCTTCCGGCTTGTTTATTACAAACAGATGATTGTCTTCATGTATAATATGATCTTCAATTCGCATAATGACATCCGCTACCTGTTAATGGAAAAAGTAAAGAATATTATGCGATTCGCTAATTGAAATCTTGTTCGGTTTACAACAAATTAGCGGTCTCTATTGAATGATAATTTCAAAAAACATCTTTAAAGTTGACAAAACGTCCTTAAAGTTATTGTTGAATTGATAAAATAATTTTTAGTTGAAAAGAAGCTTCAAAAAACAGATAAATAATAGGGAACTTCGAAAAATTACCATTTTCGGAAAGGCTATACCGTATAAAGCCTATTAAAGACAATTTTTCTCGTTATCACTCGAAAAAACGCTCATAAATATCGCTTTGGGGCCAGCGATATTTATGGCTTTATTAAAGGAATTTATCGCAAGTTCCTTGTTAATAAATTAATTATTAGAGGATCCCAATATTTGGTTTTTAAACGTTGCTGATTTTTTCTGCCAGAGGATTACATGTTATACGGACTATTTTCTGACCGCCATTTCTTGAAAAAACTTTTTATCACAGGTCTCCCTGTTGCGATAGAGATATTTTTAATTTCTTTATTAGGGTTGGTAGATAATTTCATGATTGGACAAATGGGTTCTGTGACCATTGCTGCAGTTGGTCTTGCTTTCCAGATCATGTTTTTATTAATTGTTTTTTTGTTTGGGCTGAATTCTGGTGCGGCCATATTTCATGCTCAGTATTGGGGAAAACGTAATCTCGCCAATATCCATAGACTTTTGGGTGTTTCGTTAATAATGGGTTTTGCGGTCTGCGGGATTGTTTCTTTGGCCGTTATGATCTTTCCCGATGTAATAATGAGATTATTTACAGCCGATAGGGAAGTAATACTTATTGGTTCGAGTTATTTCAGAATTGTCGGACCAACATATGTGTTTATGGCTGTGGGTTTTGCTTTCTCTTTTGCATGCCGGTGTACAGGGCATCCGTTTCTGCCTACACTGACATCCCTTTTTGGTGTTGTTCTTAATACAGGTTTAAACTATCTGTTAATTTTTGGAAATTACGGATTCCCCCAGATGGGCGTCAGGGGGGCAGCGTTGGCGACTGTTATTTCTAACGCAACAAGTACGATACTTTTTGTTATTCTTGTTTATAAGCGTGATTTACATATCGCGGCACCTGTAAAAGAATTATTCGATTTCAGCAGAGCTTATGTCGCGAGGGTTTACAAGGTTATTCTTTATTCAATAGTAACAACAATGTCCTGGGGATTCGGAATGATCATGTACAATATGATTTTTGCCCGTATTTCGACTGAAGCAATTGCAGCATTTACCATATTATCAGTGGTTTCCGGGTTAGCCTTCTCTTTCATTGATGGTTTTTCAACAGGTACTTCGATTGTAATAGGTAATGCTTTGGGAGAAAACGAGTTTGACAGGGCATATCTGTATGGCAAGCGTTCTCTTGTGCTTGTACTGTTATTTTCATTATTTGTTGCGACTGTGATATTTATTGTTGCTCCGTATATCGTAGCAGTGTACAATATACCCGATGCAACTCGATTACTTGCATTACGATATATCCAGATTTTTTCAATTATATATATAGTGAAGTCTCAGATTAGTACAATGGTAAACGGTATTCTAAAAAGCGGGGGCGATACCCGTTTTATATTAATTATTGATCCGGGAGTCATGTATGTGGCTGGAGTACTGGGGGGATTTCTTGCGGCTTTTGTTTTTAAGGTTAATCCTCTTTGGGTTTATGTGATAATGAATATTGAAGAGGCGATTAAAATATTGATTGCTTTTCCGAGATTTGTCTCAAAAAAATGGGTTAATCATTTAGCTGATTAGATGATACCTTCCGGAAAAGATAATTTTTAGAAGTTACTTTGAATTAGGCTAAATTTGATTATATTAGGTGAACAGTGTAATAAAAAAACAGGAGAATGAGATGAAAAGTATAAAGTCCGTAATGGAAAATCTTGAGAAGTACTATAGATCAGGTGCGACTGTTCCTGTTGATTTCCGAATAAAAACATTACGAGATCTTTATAATAATATTAAGGAAAATCAGAATGCAATAATCCGGGCTCTTTCAAGAGATTTGCATAAACCTGCCTTCGAAACTTATGCGACCGAAATTGGAATAGTGCTTGATGAGATTAGAAAAACCTGTTCACATCTTAAGAAGTGGGCTCGTCCGAAACGGGTTTCGACACCTATGCATCAATTTTATGCATCTTCATATATAATAAAAGAACCTTATGGTACAGTTCTTATCATATCACCTTGGAATTATCCCTTTCAACTTGCGATTTCGCCATTAATTGGTGCAATCGCTGCCGGAAACACTGTAATGATAAAACCTTCCGAAATAAGCCCAAATACCTCCAAAATCATGGCTTCGATAATTACGAAAAGTTTTGATTCCGGGCATGTCTCTGTTGTGCAGGGTGATGTTAAGACTTCGACCGAAATATTAAAACAGAAATTTGATTACATCTTCTTTACAGGAAGTACTGTTGTCGGCCGCGTTGTCATGAAAGCGGCGGCCGAAAATCTCACACCTGTTACTCTTGAGCTTGGAGGAAAGAGCCCGGCTCTGGTACATAAGGATGCAAATCTGAAGCTTGCGGCAAAGAGGATTGTCTGGGGCAAGTTTATGAATGCCGGTCAAACCTGTGTTGCTCCTGACTACTGTTTCATTCATTCTGAAATAAAAGAGCAATTTACAGAAGAGCTTTGCCGGGTAATAGAAGAATTTTACGGAGATGATCCTTCCAAAAGTTCCTGTTATGCGAGAATGATAAATCAGTCACATTATATGCGTGTTAAGTCTTATATTGCGCAGGGTAAGGTTATTTGCGGCGGATCCAGTAATGATAAGTCAAGGTACATAGAGCCTACAATTATAGAGGGCGCTTCTCCAAAAAGCGCTGTGATGTGTGATGAAATTTTCGGCCCAGTTTTACCTGTTATGTTTTATGATGATGTCTCTACGGCTCTTGAGTTTATTAATGCAAGGCCAAAACCCCTGGCGCTTTATATATTTTCGGCTTCGAGAGATTTTCAAAAACATGTGTTAAAAGAGACTCGGGCAGGTGGTGTAACCATCAATGATACGGTTGTTCATCTGGTAAATCCTAAGTTGCCTTTTGGCGGAGTGGGGCACAGTGGTATGGGTTCTTATCATGGGAAATACAGCTTCGATACGTTCTCGGCAGATAAACCTGTGATGATACGCTCTACCAAAATTGATATTCCTTTCAGATATCCACCATATTCCAGGTTGAAAGCTGCTCTGATAAAGATGTTTTTACACTAAAGAAGTGAATAAACTGTAATTAACGAGATAAATGGAAATTTCAGTCTGATGATTTGTCAAAAAAGTTTATTCTGGTCAATTGCTGTTATTAGCTAGATGTTAAAAGGTAGCTTTAGGGTAATAGCTAATACCTTTGTTTCTTTATAAAAGTGACATTTTGCTCTGGTATAATGCTATCTTTTTTCCGGATAACCATGTGAAATTTTCTTGACATTAGCGGGTTTATCAGCTATAACAAGCTAATGTCTTACATTGTTGAGGAATTATGCATATTGGTATATATCCCGGTTCATTCGATCCTGTTACAAACGGGCACCTGGATATAGTAAGGCGGGCCTCGTCGCTTTGTGATAAGTTGATCATAGCGGTTGCCCGCAATCAGGACAAACGAAGTCTTTTTGCAACAGAAGAGAGGGTCTCCATGCTTATCGAGTGTTGCAGTGACGATATTAATAATGTCGAAGTAGTTAGTTTCGACGGTTTGCTTGTTGATTATTGCAGGCAGAAAGAAGTCTCTTTTATTGTTAGGGGGTTGAGGGCAATAGCAGATTTTGAATATGAGCATGCTATTGCTTTAATGAATAAGAAGCTTGCGCCAGATGTAGAAACTGTTTTTCTTATGGCATCGGCTGAATACTCATTTGTATCATCCCGTATGGTAAAGGAGGTCGCCAGTTATAAGGGCGATATCTCTTCTCTTGTCCCCGATTGTGTTATTCCCCGATTAATGAAAAGGCTTTGTTCAGTCTAGTTATTAATACTGTCTGAGCAGCTAATTTGAAAATATCAGGGGGAAACCATGACAATTTTAACTACTATCCTCCTTTGTGTATCTGGTCTGATTATAGGCGTATTATCAGGTTATTTGATACGTTCGTATAAAGGAAAATTAAGTCTTAATTCCGCGGAGTCAAGAGCTCAGCGTATCATGCAGGACGCGAAGCGTGATGCAGAGTCCAAACGTAAAGAACTGCTTCTTGAAGCAAAAGATCAATTGATTCAGGAAAAAAACCTGCTTGAACGTGAAATGCGTGAGCGCCGACAGGAGCTTACTAATGTTGAAAAGCGTATTATGCAAAAAGAGGAGTTAATTGACACTAAGACTGTAGAATTGGAAAAAAAAGAGCGTGATATTGCTCATCGGGAAAGCGAAAATCAGAAAATTGAGGCTGAGCTTCAAAACGAATTTGAACGTTATCGCAAGGAACTTGAAAAAATTGCCAACCTGACACAGGAACAGGCAAAAACAATGCTGCTTAAAGAACTGGAAGATACTGTTCGTTTCGAGTCATTAAAGCTCATCAACAAAATTGAAGAAGAGGCAAGACGCACAGCTGATAAAAAGGCTAAAGAGATTGTTGTATCTGCGATTCAGCGTAATGCTACCGAATACACTTCAGAAAATACTGTTACAACTGTTTCCCTGCCTTCTGATGATATGAAAGGAAGAATTATCGGACGAGAGGGTCGTAATATTCGTACTCTTGAGAATCTTACCGGTGTTGATATGATTATCGATGATACTCCTGAGGTTGTTGTTATTTCCGGGCATGATCCTATTAGACGCGAGATTGCCCGTTTTTCACTGGAAAGACTTATTCTTAATGGAAGAATTCACCCAGCCCGCATAGAGGAAGTCGTTGAGAAGGTCACAAAAGAGATAGAAGAAAATATTATGGAAGAGGGTGAAAAGGCTGCATTCGAACTTGGAATACCGGGTCTTAGCAGTGATGCTCTTTACCATATAGGAAAACTGAAATACAGAAGCAGTTATGGTCAGAACGTATTAGGTCATAGTATTGAAGTCGCCAATATAGCTGGTATTATTGCGGGCGAGCTTAAGCTCGATGTGCAGCTTGCCAAACGAGCCGGTCTATTGCATGACATTGGAAAGGGAAGTGTTGTAGAGGGCGAAGGTGCTCATGCGATTGTTGGTTCAGAAATGGCAAAAAAATTCGGTGAAAACGAAAAGGTTGTGAATATTATTGCTTCACATCATAATGATAAAGAGCCTGGTTCGTTCGAGGCTTATATTATTCAAATTGCGGATGCTATATCGGCATCTCGTCCGGGGGCACGCAGAGAGTCTTTGGACAACTATCTTAAGAGGCTGGAAGATCTTGAAAATATCGCAAACAGCTTTACTGGTGTAGATAAATCTTTTGCAATTCAGGCCGGTCGAGAAATACGAGTTATTGTTGCCAACGATATTGTAAATGATGAAAAAGCCGAGTTTCTCGCGCGTGAAATTGCTGCGCGTATTGAATCAGAGCTTAAATACCCGGGTATAGTACGAGTCATTGTAATTCGCGAGACTCGCGTTCTCGAGTACGCTAAATAGATACTGTTAATTATGCATGCGCTTTGCGCATGTATAATTAAAAAATATTGATCGGAATAATATAATAAGTTTAAATATAATAGATGTAAACCTAACTGTTTATAATATCTGTATCTCTTCGTTGTTAGGGATACGGATATAATGGATAAATATGTGCTTCTTGAAAAGATTAACACCCCAAACGATCTAAAAAAGCTTTCAGCTGATCAGCTTTGTAAACTTGCAGAAGAAATTCGCGAAGAGATAATCAATGTTGTATCGGCAAATGGTGGTCACCTCGCTTCATCTCTTGGAGTGGTAGAGTTGTCTATTGCTCTACATTATGTGTTTGATACTCCTGTTGATCGTGTAATCTGGGATGTCGGGCATCAGTCATATGCTCATAAACTTTTAACAGGTAGACGTGATATATTTTCAACTCTTAGACAGTTTGGGGGCATGAGTGGTTTCCCGAAAATTTCTGAATCCGAATATGATTGTTACAATGTGGGACATAGCAGTACCTCCTTATCGCTTGCGGCCGGAGAAATATGTGCTCGTGACTTAAAAGGTGAGAATTATGCAGTTGTTCCTGTAATCGGTGATGGTTCCATGACAAGCGGCATGGCTTTTGAGGCACTTAATCACATAGGGCATATCAAGCGTGATGTTATCATAGTTTTAAATGATAATGAACATTCTATATCTCCTAATGTCGGAGCCTTATCTGAATATTTTACCGATATCATAACAGGAAAATTCTATAATCGCACCAGGCGCCAGATTTATAGATTCTTTCGATCTATTCCTCTTATTGGACGCGCTGTGGAAAGATTGGCACAAACCACCAAGAAATTCATAAAAGATATAATTACGCCTGGAAAGCTTTTTGAAGATCTTGGAATTCGTTACTTTGGACCTGTTGACGGACATAATTTGACACATCTAATAGAGATATTTAACAGGGTAAAACAGATAAATAATGGTCCCAAAATTATACATGTACGTACAATAAAAGGGAAGGGGTTTTGCCCTGCCGAGAATTGCCCTGAAAAATACCATGGCATTGCTCCTTTTGACAAAGACACCGGAAAGCCTCTGAAACTCAAGACAAAGTCACTTTCGGAAGTGGCAGGTAATAAACTCTGTGAACTTGCCGGTAAAGATGATTCAATTGTAGCTATTACCGCAGCAATGACCTCTGGCACCGGTCTTGATGAGTTTTCGAAAAAATATCCCAGACGTTTTTTTGATGTTGGTATTGCAGAGCAGCATGCTGTGACATTCGCTACGGCTATGGCAAAAAACGGATTAAAGCCTTTTTTCGCTGTATACTCAACTTTCTTACAGCGCTCTTATGATCAGCTTGTGCATGACGCTGCATTAATGCATCTGCCTGTTTGTCTGCTAGTAGATAGAGCTGGAATTGTTGGTGACGATGGCGAAACACATCATGGACTATTTGATGTTGGTTTTATGCGGGGGATTCCCGGGCTAAGAATATTTACTCCTGCCGATGAGACACAGCTTGAAAAGCTGATTGAATATGTGGTCGTTAATCCGGATGGTCCTTCTGCAATAAGGTATCCTCGTGGTGCCAGTGATAACTATCCGGCAATGGTGACAGATTCTTTTGATCCATTTGGTGTTGATATAGATAGTAGTGGTGATGATATTTTGATTATTACTGCCGGTTTTAAACGAAAATATGCTTTGGAAGTTTCAAATATACTTACAAAAAAGAATATCGGCTGCACTGTTCTTAATCTTCATGCTATAGCTCCGATAGCCACTGGAATTATTAGCCAGAATATTTCACGTTGCCGGAATTATTGTGTTTTAGAGGATCACTATATTACAGGCGGTTTATCAGAAGCTGTTACAGCGATTCTGGAACCGGAACTAAGAGTGAAGCTTTTGATGAATTTCGGATATCCAGCTGAATTTATCTGTCATGGCACATCAGACACAATTGAGAACAAATACGGACTTCTTCCTTCTCAGATTGCCGAGTCAATATATCAGGGTTTTAATGGAAAGAATAGATAAACATCTTGCACAATCAGGTTTGAGTAGTACCCGTGAACAGGCAAAAAAGGAGATTCTTGCCGGATGGGTTAAGATCAATGGAGAGACCTGTCTGGATGTTTCTCGAAAGATCGAAGGAATAGAAAACATTACGGTATCTCGCCCAAAAGGTTTATTTGTCAGCCGTGGTGGATATAAACTTGAAAAAGCTCTGAATTTTTTTAATATTGATGTAAGTGGATTAACTGTGCTTGATTTGGGCGCTTCAACTGGTGGTTTTTCAGATTGCATGTTGAAGCGGGGCGCATCATTTGTTTATGCTGTTGATGTGGGGTATGGCCAGCTTGATTATTCTTTGCGTATTGATAAACGCGTGGAGGTGATGGAACGAACTAATGCCCGAAATCTTACGATAGAAGATTTTAAAAAGGGAATTCCGACTTTTGTTTCCGCTGATCTTTCATTCATATCTTTTACAAAGGTATTTCCGGTAATAAAGGATCTTTTTAAAGATATAAAAGGTGTTGCCCTGATAAAACCACAGTTTGAAGCACAGCGGGGTGAACATAAAAAAGGGGTTGTAAAATCTTCTTCTGTGCATTTAGATATTTTAACCCGGGTTTTAACAACTCTTTCGGATCAAGGGTGTTCATTGTCAGGTTTAACACATTCACCGGTGACAGGGCCGAAGGGAAACATCGAATTTTTGTTAAATTTTTCACTTGAAGAGGATAGTTCTTTCAATCTTTCGTCAATAGAAGATATTGTAAAGTGTGCCTGGAATGAGCTTAAGGAAAAATCATGAAGATTATAACTATTATTGCGGTTGTCATCTGTTTCGGATCATTGATTTCTGCTTCTGAGGAATCCATTATTGCTTACCCTGTACCTTTTAATCCTGGAACAACCTCGTTAACCATCGCAGATAAATCATCTAGTTTTACCGGTGTGCCTATTCGTATAAATATTGATATTTTTGATATATGTGGTGATAAAATTTTCAATGGATCGTACAATTCATTTCCCGTTCTCTGGAAGGGGTACAGCTCCGGTGGCAAGCGTGTATCTAACGGTTTATATATAGTCAAAGTTACAGTGGAGAATCTTTCAACCGGATCAATTGAAAAAAAAGTGATCAGAATTTTGGTAAAAAAATGAAGAGAGTAATATCGTTAAAAGTATGCTTGCGATATTTTTTGTGTGTAAGCGTTCATGTATGTTTTTTGCTTATTATTTCTTCATTTCCGATTTTTGCAGACAGTACTGGTGTTCGTGCCGCATTTTCCAGATTAGGTATCGCTGGTGCTCATAATCTTGCGATGGGGGGCGCCGTAGAGGCTGTTACCGATGATGTTTTTTCAATATTTTGGAACCCTGCCGGTTTGACTCAACTCCGGAGTCGGAAAAAAAGTATAAGGGAAGATGTTCGTACAAAACTTCAGCAAAATCAAATAGACAAAATAACTGAGCGTGACTTGAAACGACTTTCTGATGATACACCTAAGTTTTTTTTTCAACTTGGTGCGGCTGCTTCAAAACTGCAGGAAGATCGAGAGGCTGCTTTTGTTGCAGGTGCTTTTAATCTTGGTAATACCGTTCTGGGTATGGGAGTCCTTGGTATCTATTCTGATGAAATTGCAACATATTCGAATGAAGGGGTTTTCACCGGGGATACATCCTATCAGGCTGGAGTTTCTTATTTATCAGTTGCTTATCCAACTGAATATGTCTCTATAGGGGTAACGGCTAAAACGTTTTATGAAAATATTGACCGGACAAATTTCGCAGGAGGAGCTTTCGATGCCGGCATTCAGACTGATTTTATACCTCTTGTTCAGATAGGGGTTGTTGTTCAAGATATTGGTGTTGGCCTTATGCCTATTGAAAAGGATGATGAAGTAAAAAATGAGTATGAATTTGGCAAACCTGTTTTCCGGTTTAATATTGCTCTTGTCTCCAGAACAGCAAACATGGTTGTATCTGCAGGCATTATTAAAAAATTTGAAGACAAAAGCAGTGACTATAAATTGGGTATCAGATATTATGTGTTGAGTAATTTTGCTTTTATGCTTGGAGTAAATGAATCTTTATTTACAACCGGGACAATGATTAATTTTTTTGACGCCGATTTTTCTTACGCAGTATCAGTTGACAATATCGATATGGGATATAATCATACAGTCAGTTTTTCTTATCTGTTTTAAATAAGGGGTACCATTATTGAGCTTTTTTTCCGATATTAAGATTATGGGTATTGTAAATGTTACACCGGACTCTTTTTATGACGGTGGACGCTATAATGATATTTCTAAAGCAGTTGATCATGCGATGTGCCTTGTAAGGGATGGCGCTGATATTCTGGATATAGGCGGAGAGTCAACAAGACCTGGAGCTGCACCTGTTAGTGAAAGCGAAGAAATGGAAAGGGTTATACCGCTTATCGAAAGACTTTCAGCAATTTGCGATGTTACCTTGTCTGTAGATACGAATAAATCTTCGGTAGCCGAAGCGGCTCTTAATGCCGGAGCATCAATTGTAAATGATATAAGCGCGATGACTTTTGATAAGGGTATGGCCCGGGTAATATCCGAGAAAAATGCTGGGGTAGTTCTTATGCATACATCTGGGAGACCAGATGTAATGATGCATAAAACAGAATATAATAATTTGGTAGCCGATATTAAAACATATTTACTGGAAAGAGCTAATTATGCTCAAAAATGCGGTATTGAAAAAAATAAAATAATAATTGATCCGGGAATTGGTTTTGGAAAAACTATCGAGGGTAATTATAGTATATTATCATCACTTGATGAGTTTATCTCAACAGATTTTCCTGTTTTAATCGGACTGTCAAGAAAGTCCCTGATCGCAAAACTTTATAAAGAAGATGAAGATAGATTGCCAGCAACAATTGCATTGAATACTATGGCTTTAAGTAAGGGAGCGGCAATTATTCGTGTACATGATGTAAAAGAACATAAACTAGCTCTCGATGCACTAAAAATGCTTCGTTTGTAAAAGGTGTAGATATTATGGAGCTCTTTTTTTATAATCTTGTTTATATATTGTCAATTATTTGGGACTATTTGCGTAATATCATTGATATTGTTCTTGTAGCGGTTATTTTCTATATTATTTACACCTATCTTGTAAAGACAAAGGCAATTCAACTGCTTAGAGGATTTTTATTTGTCGCAGTACTATGGTTGCTTGCAAGAATTTTTCATTTTGAGACACTTTATTGGTTGATTACAGCCATGACCTCATATTTTTTTATTGCTATCATTATTCTTTTTCAGCCTGAGCTTAGACGGGTAATAAGCAGATTTGGTCAGAGTGGATGGCTCGCAAATATTGATCCAGAAGATTCATTGCATCTTGATGAGCTTGTTAACGCTGTAGCTGCTATGGCGGAGGCCAGAATCGGATCTCTTATCGTTTTTGAGAGGGATAACTCATTGCGTTCATATGCTGATTCGGGTGTTGTCATCAATGCAGGTATTACAGAAGAGCTTATCCGTACGATATTTTTCCCGAATACGGAACTACATGACGGTGCATTGATTATTCAACAGGGTAAAATTGTATCTGCTGCATGTTACTTGCCGCTAAGCGATTCGCGTCAGTTGCGAAAAAATCATGGAGCACGTCACAGGGCTGGCTTAGGTATAGCTGAAGAGACAGACGCACTTGTAGTTTTGACCTCCGAGGAGACAGGGCAAATTGCAATTATGGTTAATAGCAAGCTTTTCCCGCGTATTAAAAGAGAAGAATTAAAAAATATTATTCTGTTCTTTATGAATCCGAAAACTGCTTATGAAGAGAGGTATTCAATAAAATGATATCTCAAAAGGAAATGATAATAGATTTTATAAAATCAAAGGATTTTATAGCCAAAATAGTGTGTCTCATACTGGCTGTAATATTGTGGAGTTATATTGGAACCCAAGGAAATTCTGATGTTACGTTAAGAATTAAGACGGAGTACAAGAATCTTTCTTCGGAATATGTTGTATCGGATATTCAGAAAACACATGTTAATGTAAAAATAAGCGGTAGAGAAGATGAACTGGATGCCTTTAACAAAAACGATATTAGAGTCTTTGTAGATTTTAAAAATGCTGTTCCCGATAACCGTTACCGATACGATGTAGAACTTGTAAGTTCTCCTGATATTCCCCGGGGAATAGATATAAAGCTTATGGACAAAAGTATTTTTGCAACAGTGGAGAAGAAGGTTTCGAAGACTGTTTTCATTGAACCTGTTATTGCCGGTCAGGTAAGATCTGGATATTTCGCAGGTAACGTAAGAGCCCAACCTGACCGTGTAGTTGTATACGGCTCTCCGGAACAAGTACAAAAAATTGATTCAATAAAAACCATGCCATTATCTGTTGCACATGCGTCAGATAATGTATCGGATGAAGTTCTGCTTGATACTGATGGATACAGTTTTACTGAAATAAGTAGTGATAAAACTCTTGTAACTGCCGAAGTTTTTAGCGCGCAAAATGTTGTGAAGTATGAGCGTGAAATTGATCTATTTGGTAAAATGGATAATTATTTATATGAAATACATCCTGATAAAAAAATTACAGTATATATTATAAGTAAAGATGGTTCTGTCCCACAACTGGATATTAATGACGTAAGGGTTTGGACGGATCTTTCGAATATTGATTCTTCGAAATTTATAACATCTGATGGCAATATTATCTCTTCACTTAGAGTAACAAGCCGTGTTCGTGCCGTTATCAATAATCGTACCGATAGTGTTCAGATTATAAATATCGTACCTGATGTTGTTACAATACGTATTAAAAATGATAATTGAAAAAACAATAATTTTTATGAGGTTTGCAGCATTATGAAATATCCGGTTCTTGGTGTAAATATTGATCATGTTGCGACATTAAGGCAAGCCAGGGGGGTAGGGTACCCCGATGTTGTTGATGCTGCAAAGATTTGTGAGGAGAGTGATATATTCTGTATTACTGCTCATTTGCGTGAGGATCGCCGCCACATACAAGATTCGGATATTTACGAGTTAAAAAAGAGTATTAGAACTCGATTAAATATGGAGATGGCTATTGCTCCCGATGTTGTAAAGATAGCGCTGGAAGTAAATCCCTATATGGTTACTATAGTACCGGAAAAACGTGAAGAATTAACAACCGAGGGTGGGCTCAACCTGTCACTTCTTAAAGATGACCTTAAAAATGTTATAGCATCTTTTGATAAAAAAGGAATTATTGTATCACTTTTTATTGAGCCAAATGAAGAGGATCTTGTGATAGTAAAAGAATTGGGTGTACCGTATGTGGAATTTCATACCGGTTCTTATGCTAATTCGTATGGAAAAGATGGTGAAACATATGAGTTAGAGCGACTCTACACGGCAGCACGCGAGGCTGTTAAACTTGGTATAAACGTGAATGCCGGACATGGGCTAACAACAGAGAATGTGGGCCCTATACTGTCAATGGAAGGATTAAAAGAGATTAATATTGGTCATTCAATAATATCCAGATCTGTATTCGTTGGGCTTCACGAGGCTGTTGAAGAGATGCTGAAAGCGATAGATAACAAGTAGTCGCTAAATGGAGAGTATTGATGTTTGTTACAATTTTCAAACTTGTTGTTTTCTTCGGATTTGTACTGTTAGTTATTAATGGATTGAGGTTGATTGTTTTTTTGTATAAAATAATGACAGGACGTATTAGACCGAAAACCGAAACAAAAAAACGTAATGCAGCAAAGAATTCAAAAATAATCGAATTGGACAAGGATCAGTATCATGTTGACTAGAAACATAATATTGCTGGTTCTATCTTTTTTTATAACGACAACTATATCGTGTTCGCGTTTTTCCGGAAATTTTGGTTATAAAACAGAAACTATGGATACCTATCGCCTTTTAAAAAACGGTATGGAATTTGAAAGTGGGCAGCATGTTGATTGGGTATATAATATTGAAAAATCAGGTACCGGTATTGATGTTGGAATTGTTGTGCTACAGAAAAAAGCGGTATGGATTGATATAGAAAGCCGTAATATGAAAGTGGGGCTCGAAAACTCCAGAATTTACGGTGAGTTTCAGGGACAACAGCCGGGTGAATATCGAATTGTACTCGTTGTTAAAAACAAAATAGTAGATGAGACAGGGTATACCATTTATAGTGACGATGAATTAGACCTTGACGAGTAATGAAATTATTTCTATGTGGTGTGTTCCTGGAAACATGTCAATAAAAACAATTTTTTTAAAGCAGTAATGGTGACTAAGAAGTATGCCTGTATCTCTCGCCCATGTTGATGGATTACAAGAAATATAAATTATTGCGGGTGTATTTCCGGATATTATTCTGGAAACAAACTTTTTACTAAGACCCGCTCTTGGCGGATCTGCTATTACCGTGCTTTCTCCCAGATTTGCTATAGAATCAAAATCACCTCTTACGAAATTGATATTAGAAGATGAGTTAAGTTTAGAGTTAAGACGTGCAAATTTAATCGATTCTTTGTCGATATCGTACCCAGTAATATGTTTCGCTTTTTTAGAAACCGGTATAGTGAAGAAGCCGCATCCACATCCAGCGTCAATTGCAAGTTCCGTATCAAGTGAATTGAAAAGGTTTATTACAATGTTTAACATCTTTTCTCTTAACAGTCGATTTGCCTGAAAGAATGAATTTATATGATGTTTGAAAATAAATCCGCCACATTGTTCGGTTACTGTGCATTGTGAATCTGATCGTATTATTTTGTTTTCAAAATCACAAGCCATTTTTAACGAGCCATCAATATTAGAATGTAAATTATTTGCCGATTTAGCTAGCTCTTTTTGGAGCAACAGACATCCGGTCGCAGGAAATTGGACTAGATTAGATGATTTGTGACCAAAAAAACCAGGCGTACCGTTACTAAGCTGAATATTCGCTATTGAGCGATAGTTGAAACGCTCAGCAGAAGCAATATCGATAGAAGGATAATCATTGCATTTGGCAATACGAATCAGTGAATCCTCGATTATTGACAGTTTTAAGTGTATCTCATTTTCATAGTCAGTTTCCAGATAAGAACAACCACCGCATTCGGGATAGGATTCACATTGCGGTTTAATTCTATTAGCGGAAGGGGTAAATATTTTGTCAACAGTACAGAATGAAATATGTTCTTTTTTGACATAGGGTTTCAGAGATATTACTTCACCGGGGAGGGTGTTACGAACAAAAAAGGCGTGATTTTTTGAAAAAGCAAGTCCATAACCGCCATATACTGATTTTTCAATTGTAAAATATTCAGGCAAGAGCTGTAATCCTTATAGTGTAGATGTTGTTTAAATTAAAAGTGTGGAATAGAGTGAAAATACCGGTAATCAATATAATATTTGAAAACCGGTATCAATTATTTATTAAGCTGGTTCAAATTGATCTTTACCTACACCGCATACGGGACAGACCCAATCATCCGGTATATCTTCAAATGATGTACCCGGCTTTATGCCGCTGTCCGGATCACCTATTTCCGGATCGTACTCGTAACCACAAACTGTACAAACATACTTTTCCATTGTGCCTCCAAAAATCGTTTGATAAAAATTGTACCCGCTATAAAAGTGGAGTATAGAGACAAGCAGGTATAAATTTCATCAATATCAGAGCCCTGTTTTTTTTACAAGTATAATTCGTTATGAAAGAATAGTAATAAAGAAAAGGTAAAAAAATGAAATATTGTATAATTGGTAACGGCGCGGCAGGAATTGATGCTGCTTTGGGAATCAGGACGAAAAACGAAGAAGCAGATATTGAAATTTTCACCTCTTCAAATCATCATCTTTACTATCGTCCAAAACTTGTTGAATATGTCGGTTCACAAATGAAGCCAGAAGATTTAATATTGCACAATGAAGATTTATATATACAGAAAAAAATTAAAGTTAATTTAAATTGCAAGATTATTTCAATAGAAAAAGATAAGAAAATAATTCGAGATAGTAAGGGAAAAGAACATAAGTATGATTTTTTGATAATAGCTACGGGAGCCAGAAGTTTTTTGCCTCCGGTAGAAGGCTCGAATCTTAAAGGTGTTTTTTCTTTAAGAAATTTCAGAGATGCCGATTTGATTAATGGCTATGCAGAATCTGTAAAAAAAATCGTTATAGCTGGAGGCGGGCTCTTGGGTCTCGAAACAGCTAATTCGCTGTTGCGGGTTTGTAAAGATGTAACAGTTGTTGAGATAGCAGATAATTTATTACCGAGACAGCTTGATGATCAGGGAGGGGAATTTTTAAAACAGCTTTTGATTAAAAAAGGTCTAAAATTTATCTGTGGAACATCTGTTAAACAGATAAACGGGAATGAAAAAATTGAATCATTGACTTTGTCTACAGGTGAAAAAATTGAAGCTGATATGCTTGTATTTTCGGCTGGTATTAGACCTGAAATTGATCTTGCTCTGTCTGGCGGAATAAAATGTGACAAAGGAATTGTCGTTAATAATCATCTTGAAACATCAGTTAAAGGAATTTACGCTGCTGGTGATTGTATTCAAATGGAGGGAAAATTGTTCGGGCTTTGGATAAGTGCCAAGGAACAGGGTAAAATTGCTGGTTTATCTGCTTGTGGAATGAACGAGACCTATATGGGATCTTATCCGCCTGTAGTTTTGAAGATAACAGGTATTGATCTTTTTTCAGCAGGATATAATCCATTATCGGAGGAGTTTGCGAGTGCTGAAAAAAAGGTAATAATAAATGATTCTGTATATAAAAAAATATATTATAATAAAGGAAAAGCTCTTGCTGCAATGATTATTGGTGATAGCTCGGCAGCGTTAATGGCAAGAAAGCTTATGAGTGGCAAATTGAGTCTTGATGAATTTTTAAATATCATGAAATAGCCCTGGAGGAATTATGGCTCTGGATTTACCCGATCTAAAGAAAATACTGTATTCAAGAGTAAACGAGTTGCCTACATTACCTGTTGTTATCCCCAAAATACTAAAGATGATGGAAGATAACAAATCAGACGTAAAAAAAATTAGCGAGGTTATTTCATACGACCCCGCTCTTGTTTCGAAAATATTTAAAGTTGCCAATTCGTCATATTATGGATTTCCAAAAAAAATTAGCGAAATAGATCGTGCCGTGTCTTTGCTTGGGTTTAATATGGTGAAATCTTTGGCGGTCAGCCTTGGCGTTGTTAATACTCTTTCTGAACCTAGATCAAAAAGGTTCTTTTCTGAGACGGGGCTTTGGTTTCATAGTGTTGCTGTTGCGACTTTAACTAGAGAATTGTGTTTGAATATTATTAAGACAAAAAAAAAGGACTATCTTTTTGTAGCTGCTCTTCTTCATGATATTGGCAAACTTGTTTTCGATATTTTTTTCAGTGATCTTTTTGAACAAGCTGTACTTGATGTGCAGAATTCTGGAACCTATTCCCTTGCTAAATCTGAAAAAAAAATCATCGGTGTCGATCATGGAGAAGCGGGTGCCCTGCTGCTGAAAAGGTGGAACTTCCCAGACGAGATATCTGATCCAGTAATGTATCACCATTCACAGGATATACCTTCAAACGTTAGCTCTGAAGACATGTCAATATTGCGTATATGCGATGCGTTATGCCAGGAATTCTTTTATGAGTCAATTGACGATATACCGGATCCTCGTATTAGTGAAACCGATCTTGAAAACATAGCTATAAAAAATTCAGATATAAAAAAACTAGAAGATTTTTTACATAACAATAAGCAAAACATAGCTGATTTTTTTCAGTCAATTTATCAAGTATAGCTTTTATAGTTTTTCAGGAGAGAGCCATAAAATGTCGTAGGGCTGTAACACAAGATGTAGCCCCGTATCATCACAACTATAAGGCATTCCGCTAATAAGGTCAATCCAGTTTTTAGAAATTTCTTCAAGTTCATTATTTGTCAAAAATGTATGAACCGTCTCGTTACTGATGTTTACTATAGTAAAAATAATATTGTCTTTAGTCTCTGTAAAACGTATAACAGAAAAAAGGGATTCAGATTTAAAAACAACCTTTTGTTTGCTGTTTGGATGAAATGCTCTACTTTTTGTCCGGATGTCAATTATCCGACCATATTCACGGTTAATGCGGGATATTTTGGAAAGTCCGTCTCCTAAAGCATACGAGATTTCCTGTTCGTCAATAATTGTGCGATTGATATCTCTATTTGCTTTTGAAGAAACAACAGCATCAATATCGTTTACAGTGCCTATTAGACTGTGCAAATAAATACCAGGAATACCCTGTAACACAAGGGCAATTGATCTTGATGCAACAAATTTTTTTACCTGATATGCAATGTCATTATTCTCAGGGTTATTTGTATTATTAATAGCACTGAACCAGGTTATATTCATTTCATAAGGAATTTCCTTATCGTTTTCCCCAGTTTTATAACTGATATATCCTCCATGCTGTCTTACGTTATCAAGTATAAAATCAATATCATCTGGACTTAATATATCCTTAACAGCCATGAGTCCTATCCCATCATGAGAATCAAGAAAATTGAAATATGTTGTGTTATTGGAACAAGTGTCAAGTGTTGAAGCCCATTTTGAAAGTGCGGTACTGTCCATTGTATACATGGTATGCAGTACTAAGGGGGGGAGAGCAAAGTTATAGACCATATGGGCTTCATCTTCTCCATTTCCGAAGTAAGAGATATTTTCTTCATGAGGAACATTTGTCTCTGTAATAATCAAGGTCCCGGGGGCTGCGAAGTCCAGTACATCTCTAAAAAGTTTTACAATTTCATGAGTCTGATCAAGATGAACGCATCGCGTTCCTGTCTCAGCCCATATATAGGTAACCGCATCAAGACGGATTATTTTTGCTCCGTGTCTAACATACATTAAAAGTATTTCTATAACTTTTATTAATACTTCAGGGTTCTTGTAATTTAGATCTATTTGATCTTCTGAAAAAGTAGTCCAGACATATTTTTCGCCGTTGATTGTATATACTTTTGAGAGGATGTCACTGGTGCGAGGTCGGAATATCATTTTTTTTTCTTCTTCTGAAATATCATCTGGAGAATCGTAACTAATAACGAAATCCTGGAAACGTGGATTACCATTTAAAAATTCCTGGAACCATTTGCTTTTCGACGATATGTGATTTATCACACCGTCAAACATTAGTTTATATTTGTTTCCAATACGGTGAATGTCCTCCCAGCAGCCAAGATTAGGGTCAACAGTTTCGAAATCTTTAATGGAAAATCCTCTGTCAGACGAGTAAGGGTAAAAAGGGAGGATGTGAATGGTGTTTATTGCCCCTTCAAGATATATATCACAGAATTTCGCGAGTGTGGAAAGAGGTGATTGATCTTTGCCTTTTAAAAGATCACCGTAAGTTATTAGTATCACATCTTTTTCAGAAAAAATATCGCTGTTATGTTCCCGAATCTCTTTTTCGATAAGACTATCAGATTTGTACGAATAGTGAACTCTAATAATTCTTTCCATTTCCGGATAAAACTGTTTGGCTGTATATTCCCCGTAAAGAAAAGTCATGCGTTTAAATAATTTTTTTCTAAACAGGGGGTCAACCAACAATTGTTTATTGCGGTAATCGGGTTCATTAAAATACGCTGGTGCTGATTGAAAGTTGTTTTCCATGATGTCCATGCCGATATGAAAAAACTTGACAAATAGTGCCCAAAAATAATAAATGTAAAAAGCTACACAAATGCTCGGGTGGTGAAATTGGTAGACACGCAAGGTTGAGGGCCTTGTGAACGATAAGTTCGTACGAGTTCAAGTCTCGTCCCGAGCAATAAATTTTAAAAATAAATTATCTCCGATCGTATTTGCCTGCAAGTAATTTTAAGGAAATAATCATGAAAGTCAAGCTGTTTCTTGCCGTTTTTGTATTAACTTTTTTAACAGTCAGCTGTATTTCGCAACAAAACAAACCGTCTAAAAAAATTGTCGATATCGCTCCTGATAATCCATATTTGTGTCAGGGGTATTACCATTCTGATAAGTCTCCATACATACTGCCTTTTTCTATTGGAATGGAGTATAAACTTGTCCAGGGCAACTGTACACGTTATTCACATAAAGGGTTTAGCCGCTACGCGTACGACTTTGGTATGCCTCTAGGAAGTGAGATTATCGCAGCCCGTTCCGGGGTTGTTACTTTTGTTGAAACGGATATGTACGATAATACTAGACGTGGAAAGCGTAGACATAAAAGAATTCCTAATGCTCGTGGAAATACGATATTGATTGAACATGAGGATGGAACTATCGCAGCCTATTTCCACCTTAAATATAACGGTGCTCTGGTTCAAAAAGGTGATTTAGTTAAACAGGGACAACCTATCGCCTTAAGTGGCAGCAGTGGATTTACAACTGGTCCTCATCTGCATTTTGAAGTTAGACGAAGTAATGAAGATCGACAATCATTGCCTGTAACTTTTAGGAATGCAGATCCAGGTGAAGATTTTAGTCTTCAGGCTGGAAACTACTATACGGCATTACCATTTGAACAAGATAAATTTGCTTCAAAATAATTATTATTTTGTTTTCATATTTTGTTACTTTTGTCTGTCTAAATGTCAAAAATAACAAAATAAAGTCTGTTTAACACAACAAAATTGTATTTTTTCTGGATTCTTGTCCAGAAGGATGATTTTGTCCCTCGTAAAAGTTCATCCCCCAGCTGTTTATGAAGTATGGGAATCCAAAGAAGTGATGAACAAAAGAAGCATGAAAACAGGGGCGCACAAACTCCTTAACACCAACCATAAACTCATCGAAGAAATCCATTGCCAGAGACAGCATGTACGACAAACTGTAACAGTAGAGATTCGCTATATCCTTTAATTTTCTTTTAGAAATGCTCGAGAACCGGATATGCACTGATTTATAGTTTGTACCTCTATCTTGATATCTGTTCAGAGTGTCATTACATACTGGATTCTTAGCCAGTTTTTTCGAATACTTATCCAGAACAGTATTCATCACTTCCGAGATATCCATATTATGATTTGCCGCATATTCTTCTATTTTTTCGAGTCTGTTTACTTCCACATCTATTGATGTTCTGAAATCACTATTTTCCATATGTAGCCTCCGAATAGTTGTACATATATATAAACGAATTAATTCGTTTATTGTTAAAATTTTTTAAAATTAATAATTACGGCGGGGACGGAGTTGTTTCTAATCTTGATTGGTATAGTATGCTTGGAAATACCTCTGTCCCCATTTTCGTCCCTGTTTTATTAAAGGCACATATTGTATGGTCACGGCACAAGCGGGGATTATATTGATATTGTCTCGACAGAATGTTTTCATTTTGTACTTTGATTAAAGTAGTCAATTAAAAGCGGATTACCCGGAGGTAAAGAGACCATAAAGAGGGATTAGGCTAAAATATTGACGACGGTGTACTCTACTACACACCGGATCACCTTGGTTCAAGTACAGTCATAACCGACAGAGAAGGGAAATATTATGAACATACTGAGTACTTCCGAAGCGTTTCCATAAATATCCTTATCGATGGGAAAGCGTGAGCTTTATGATAACATAGCCAGCGGATATGTCTGGTGATACTTTAAATCAAAAATTTATGTAAACGCCGCTGAGAAATCCATTGTATCTAGGTATACCAAACCTTGGCGCCTATGACGTCCATGTCGTCGCCGACTTGCAACATCCTGTTGCTTGGGCGAAGTCTGGGTTAACGAACGCTCCTCAGTAGAGAATTGCAGGATGCCGTACAAGTGCACCGGCAAGGAATACGATTCTGAAACATATAAGCTTTCAAAATTATCCATAAAGAAGTTAGCATGGGATTTGGAGAGGTTACGAACCAAATCCAGCATTACTTATTTGTGCTTAATTAGATCCAAAAATTTTGTAAGCTCTGGTGAGGTAACGTAGGGTATTGCAATTAGCTGACATATTATGGAGCCTGATAATACGATTGTAAATGTATAATATAAAAAAATTTCCAAAAAAAGGCAAAAACTCAAATAATTCACTTGACGAATAGAGTCATTTTTTCTATTTTATTAGCACTCTATATATTTGAGTGCTAACTTAGTGGTGATTATGGAAAACAACGGTCAACATAGAAATCTTACAGAACGCGAAGCTGCTGTGCTAGGGGCTCTGGTTTTCGAATATATCTCTACCGGAAAACCTGTCGGCTCGCGGTCTTTTGTTCACAAGTACTCTTTTAATATCTCGCCTGCAACAATGCGAAATATTATGTTTGATCTTGAATCTATGGATTATCTGGCACAGCCCCATACGTCAGCAGGGCGTGTTCCAACGGATAAGGGATATCGCTATTATGTTGATCGTCTGGTCGGCTCTTATGAACTTAAAAATGCCGATTTTTCGGGGATTCGTTCTGACATGCTTACGCGTGAGATCGAACTTAACAAGATGTTCGAGTCTGTCACTAGAATGTTATCAGATGTATCAAAATATGCTGGGGTTATTCTGACTCCGAAACCGGATTTCACAGTTGTTAAGCATATAGAGCTTGTTCCGCTTGGGCACGGTAATCTTCTGTTTATTTTAGTAACAAGAACCGGTATAGTGCTTAACAAACGTGTTACTGTTTCTCAGACTTTAAATCAGGATGAGCTCCACAGATTTTCAAAATACTTAACGTCAGAGTTAAACGGATATTCGATATTTTCAATAAAGGATTCGGTTTTAGGTGAATTACGCTCCGGCCTTAATCCAAATAACGAAATGCAACTTGCAATAGATATTGTAGAGCTTGCTTTAACAGAAGACGAAAGCCAGGAGCTTTACATTGAAGGTCTTGAGAATATACTGAAAATACCGGAAATGGTTGATGAGTCACTTCTATTGCCTTTTTTACATTTGATAGAAGACCGTAAAAATCTTATTGTCATTCTTAAACGCAATATGCGTTTAGATGGTGTTTCAACACTTATAGGTGAAGAGATTGATCAGGCAAGTATAACCGGGTGCAGTCTTGTTACCTCTACTTACAAGATTGGCAATAATCATGTAGGTGTAGTTGGTATTATAGGGCCGACCCGTATGAACTATAAAACTGTTGTACCACTTGTTGATTACACTGGCAAAGTGGTTACAGAATTATTAACAAAAATGTCGAAATAGCAAGGAGAAATCATGGCTGAAATGAAAGAAAAAACGGCTGAAGAACAAAAGATTTCTGAACAGGATCCTGTAGATAAAACCTCTGATAAAGGTTTTCCTGAAAAAGATGAGGCTTCTGTTCAAAATGGAGATAGCGGTTTAAATGAAGATTCATCTGATAAAGAATCAGATAATGAAGTGAAAAATGATGCATCATCTGACTCAAAAGATGAAGAAATCGCGGCACTGAAGGATCTTATGATGAGGCGTCAGGCCGATTTTGAGAATTATAAAAAACGGTGTATCAAACAGGAAGAGACAAACAAGCGTATGCTTATAAGGGATATAGCCCTTGATATTATAGGAATAAATGATAATCTTATAAGAGCCAGTGAGCATGCTCTTGAAATAGACGACAGTGAGAAACTTGAGTCGGCTCATAAATCTTATGTAGACGGCGTCATGATGATTTCAAAAAGCATTGAAACAATGCTTCAAAAATACGGTATAGAAGAGATTGATTCTTTAAATAAACCGTTTGATCCAAATGTACATGAGGCAATTGATATTTCCTGCGGCGAGGATGTTAAAGACGATACTGTCACAAAAGTTTATCAAAAGGGTTTCAAGTTTGATGATTTTGTGTTGCGAAGCAGCAAAGTTCAGGTGACTAAACCAGCACTTGTTGCAGAAAACAAATGTGATGAAGAAAATAACGGTGATAAACCGGACTGTAAGTAAAAAAACAGCTTTCAATAAAAGAGGTTAAAACTATGAGCAAAATAATTGGAATTGACTTGGGAACAACAAATTCATGTGTTGCAGTTATGCAGGGCGGAGAGCCGGTAGTTATACAAAACTCAGAAGGCCAGCGGACAACACCTTCCATTGTCGCCTATACTGAAAAAGGAGAACGTCTTGTAGGGCAGGTTGCGAAAAACCAGATTATAACAAACCCTGAGAATACTATTCGCTCGGCAAAACGCTTTATGGGGCGCAAATATGGCGAGGTTACCGATGAAAGAAAATATGTTCCTTACGATCTTAGTGATGATTCTGCCGGCGGTATAAAAATAAAAACAGTTGCTGGTGAATTTTCGCCTCAGGAAATTTCTGCGCGAATTCTACAAAAGATGAAACAGACCGCAGAAGAGTTTCTTGGAGAGACAGTAAGTAAGGCTGTTATTACGGTACCTGCCTACTTTAATGACGCACAACGACAGGCAACCAAAGATGCTGGAAAAATTGCCGGTCTTGAAGTAGAGCGTATTATTAACGAGCCAACAGCGGCTGCACTTGCTTATGGACTTGAAAAAACTAACCATAATCAGAAAGTTGCAGTTTACGATTTGGGTGGCGGTACTTTCGATATTTCAGTTCTTGAACTTGGTGACGGAGTATTTGAGGTTAAGTCAACTAATGGTAATACCCACCTTGGCGGTGACGACTTTGACCTTGCTGTTATGGAATGGCTTATCGAAGAGTTTAAGCGACAGACAGGTATTGATGTATCGAAAGATAAAATGGCTCTACAACGTCTTAAGGAAGGAGCTGAAAAGGCTAAAATTGAACTTTCAACAAAGATGGAAACTGAGATTAATATCCCGTTCCTGACAGCTGATGCTTCTGGTCCAAAACACCTAGTTATGACTTTGACCAGATCAAAATTCAACCAGATGACAGAAAACCTTGTAGCTGCCACAAAGGAACCTTGCGAGCAGGCCCTTCGAGATGCCGGTATAACTGCGGCAGATATTGACGAGGTTATTCTTGTTGGTGGTTCTACCCGTATCCCTGCAGTACAAGAGCTTGTAAAAGACCTTTTTGGTCGCGATCCTCACAGAGGAGTTAATCCTGACGAGGTTGTTGCAATAGGTGCAGCAGTACAGGGAGGGGTGCTTTCAGGTGATGTAAACGATGTATTATTACTTGATGTTACACCCCTTTCTCTTGGAATAGAGACTCTTGGTGGAGTTATGACAAAGCTTATTGAGCGAAACACAACAATTCCAACTAAGAAGAGTCAGGTTTTTTCCACTGCAGCAGACAATCAACCGGCGGTTACTGTACATGTCCTTCAGGGTGAGCGTGAACTCGCTTCACAGAACAGAACTTTAGGACGATTTGAGCTTACTGATATACCTCCTGCGCCTCGTGGAGTTCCACAGATTGAGGTATCTTTTGATATTGACGCCAACGGTATTGTACACGTATCTGCAAAAGATCTGGGAACCGGAAAAGAACAGAAGATCCGGATAGAGTCATCAAGTGGTTTATCTGAAGATGAGATAAATAAAATGGTTAAGGATGCCGAGTCTCATGCTTCCGAAGACAAAAAAGCCAAAGAACTAATTGAAGCTAAAAATGAATCTGATACTCTTATATATTCATTGGAGAAGCTTTTAAAAGACAATGCTGACAAGGTTGAAGAATCCGAAAAGATGAAGATCGAATCAGAAATTGAAAAGCTGAAAAGTGCTATGGCTGGGTCGGATGTTGAAGCTATTAAAGCTGCCAAATCTGCTGTAGAGCAGAGTTCTCATCAGTTTGCGCAAAGAATTTATCAGCAGGCAGGAGCAGGCCAGCCGGGAGCAGGTTCGGCACAGGCTGAGCCGGAAGCCCAGGGCGGTGGAGAAACTCAAAATGATTCTCAATCTCAGGGTAATGTTTATGATGCTGATTACGAAGTTGTTGATGATGATAAGAAGTAAATAATTTATGGGGCAAAATCCATTAACCGATTTTGCCCCATTTTAAAAAATTATGATATACTATCTCTCTATTTGAATGAATAATGAAATTCGTATCTGTTATTTCGTATGGTTTTGTGTTGTGTGATTCAAAGTTTGATTCTGGTATTTTAAAAATTGTTTGCCGTTTATGCCATATAATTTAATGGCGGGTGTAAGAAACTTGACAAATAGCCGGTTTTAAAAAGTACCTGTTAGGGAGAAGAAAATGCCGGTATTGGATTAGCTTTATAAAAGTTAAATTTATATTTGCAGAATATCTGATTGCAGGCTTTAAACAAATAAATATGATTATAATTTTCCTGATAGTTGATTTTCTTCAGAATTATATTGGAAAAAGTTTTTAGGTGAACTTTGGTTGCAAAAAAAAAGTATCCATTTGATTTTGTGTGAAGAGTAATTTAAGGGATTATTACAGAAATTTGATATACAATACCCTGTTGTTATAAGTGAGGTAATTTTGGCTTCTAAAAGAGACTATTATGAAATTCTGGGCGTTTCCAAGAGTGCCGGTGAAGATGAGATTAAAAAAGCTTATCGTAAACTTGCATTGCAGTATCACCCGGATCGCAATAAAGGCAATAAAGAGGCTGAAGAGAAGTTTAAAGAGGCGACTGAAGCTTATGAGGTTTTACGTGATTCAAAAAAAAGATCCCAATATGATAAATTTGGTCATGAAGGAGTAGGTGGATTTGAAGGATTCGGTCGCGGTGCTTACTCTGATTTCTCTGATATTTTCGGAGATTTTGATCTGGGAGATATCTTTGAAGGTTTTTTTGGCGGAGGTGCTTTCGGAGGTCGTTCAGGTTCGACTCGCAGGACACAGCGTGGAGCCGATATTCAATACGATCTTAGTTTAACTCTTGAGGAATCAGCTGTTGGACATGAAGTCCAAATCGAAATTCCACGACATGAACATTGTGAAACCTGTTCCGGCTCAGGTTCTGCTCCTGGTTCAAAATCGGCAACATGTCCGGTCTGTAATGGAACTGGACAGGTCCGTCAGACACAGGGCTTCTTCTCTGTAACACAGACTTGCTATAAGTGTAAAGGAGAGGGCAAGATTATTGCAAATCCTTGCAAAACCTGTAACGGAACGGGCTTAAAAGTACAAAAACGCAAGATCACTGTTAAAGTTCCACCTGGAGTAGAGTCGGGTTCCCGCCTTAAAATAAGCGGAGAAGGTGAGCAAAGCAGTGGCGGGGGTGTACGCGGCGATCTTTATGTTTTGCTCCATATTCGTAAACATGAGCTTTTTGAAAGACATGGAAGTGATCTGTTGATTGATGTTTCAATATCGATACCTTTGGCCTGTCTTGGCGGAGAAATTCTGGTGGATACAATATATGGCAAAAAAATAAAACTTAAGGTTCCTGCCGGTACGTCTAGCGGACAGATATTCCGTTTAAAAGGACAGGGATTACCGTATCTCGGTTCTTACGGCAAGGGTGATCAACATGTGAGGGTAAACATCGATATACCTAAAAAATTGTCGGCCCGTCAAAAAGAGCTGCTTAAAGAATTTGCCAAAATAAGTGGAGAAGCATTTGATCAGTCGAGACCATTTTACAAATAGGTCTCGGCAGTAGTTTTTTTACATGAAAATTATTAGTCAATTTGATAAAGAGTTATCTATAGCATAGAGTATATCATCACGCCCGGTTTTTTTTAAAGCCGAAGTTGTAAATATATATTTTTTGTCAAGGCCGGTTGCTTTCAATATTAGATCTATTTGCCTTATCTGCTGAGACTTTGAAAGCTTATCAGCCTTGGTAAGGGTAAGAGCCGCGGGAACTCCGTTTTTTGCAAGAAGATCCAGAAAGAAGAATTCATCTTCACCCGGAATTCTTCTAATATCCGCCAGCAGAAAAAGAATCTTAATGTTTTTCCTGCGTTCTTCAATGTACTGCCTTAAGAGTTTTTGGAACTCTTTTTTAACATTTATAGGAACTTTCGCAAAACCATAACCGGGCATATCAACTATATGAAATTTTTTGTTTATCAAAAAGTAGTTTAACATTTTTGTCATGCCTGGAGTACGACCGGTCTTGACAAGATTTTTTCTGTTAAGCAGCATGTTTATCAGCGATGATTTTCCGCTGTTTGATTTTCCCAAAAATGCGTACTCCGGTAAATTTTTATCCGGATAGTTACTACCGACAACAGATTTAACAAATTCGCTCGATTGGATCGTTAACATAGGATATCCTTTTTTGAAGTATCAACGCGTCAGAGTCCCCGTAGTATTTTTTCCTTTGTCCAACTTGAATAAAGTTGTTTTTTTTATAAAAATTGATTGCGGGACGATTATTCTCGTTAACTTCCAAAAAAACCGCGTGCACGGTCTGGTCAATACATATTTTATAAATACAATTTAGAAGATTTTGAGCAATACCTTGACGGCGATAATCTTTGCTTACGGTAATACGGTGGATTTCGCATTCTCCAAGAATAAGGCGTGCGATTATATATCCGGTTACATTGTTGTCCAGGTCGATATTGCAGTAAAAGAGGGAATCTTCAATGAATAACTCATTTAGTAACGAGTTTTGGTTATATGGGGAACTGTAATTTTCAATTTCAAGTTGATAAATGCTATTTATCTGTTCTCTATTTGCTTTTGTTATTTTCAATATGATCACCTTATCGGATTTTTTCCTGTTTTAAGATAATTTAGAAACATAATATGATATTATTGGCAATTGTATTTAAATCGCTATTAAATTATTTTTCCCAAGTTTCTCGTTGATAGACAAATTATCATAAGCGAACTAGTTAAAAAGTTAATTATCAGAGATTACCGTAAGTTTTATAGATTTTTAGATCAAAATATTGTTTAACCTTCAATATTTTATAAAATTTCATGATCAATAAATGTTAAAAATATCTTCTTTACTAAATAAATGTTATAACAGATAAGGATTAAGTAAGTTTTTACAACATAGCAACAAGCAATATTAACCAAATTATAAATAAAATCTTATTGTTAACATAAAAGTCAAAAAAATAATATGATATTTAGATACTACCGTAAACTTATTACTGCCTTTCTTATAGGGATTGTATATCAGGCAAATTTATTCGCATTGGATGCTGAACAGCAAAAGATGCTTATTCTGACCGGCAACTCTCCGGTTCATGCCGGGAGAGGTTTTACTGGTGTTACAGACAAGTACATTAATGGTATTATGTATAATCCTGCCTCAATTGGTGATGAGGTTTCGACCTCATATTCTGTTAATTATTCGGGATATTTTGACGGTTTTTCTTATCCTTCGTTTGTAGCGGTTGTTCCAAACAGGTATTTCAAAACCGGATTTGAATATTCCATGCTTGATGACCATGACACGGATCATATTGATACTCATATTCTTAGGCTGAATGTAGGTAATTATATCGGAAATGGTTATTATCTTGGCTTTGGTTTATCTTATTATTATCTGGATATCGAGTCTTCAGCGTCACATTTTGGTTTTACAACCGGATTGCAAAAACAGCTTCACTATAGCTATACATTTAGTAGAAATTTTGGAATATATGATATACAGACTGGAATAATCCTTTCTCCAGGTTCCTTTATCGGGACCGACAATAATGAGTATACCTCATTTACCAATTCAACTCTGGGATACAGTTTCCAGTTCTTCAGGTCTGATCCGGTAGATATCCGTTTTTTACACGAAGTCTCTGTGACTGTTGACTATTTTCAATTGCCATTCAAATTTGGGATTGAGTCTAATCTGTTCAATAACTATTTTTTACGTACTGGAATGGTCTATCCTGACGCATATGGATATGGAGATTTTACAATCGGTGCTGGTTATGCTCTGACACGTAAAGACATTACGGGACGTATTGATTATGCTCTTGTCCATAAAGAAAAAAATGATTTTAGCAATTATCTTGGAATTACGTTCTCATTTAGCTCAAAACTCAGTGATGACGATGATTTACGCATTAGATTAAAAGAGAGCAATTTCTCTCCAAACGGTGATTCAGTTAAAGATACTATCACAGTACAGTTTGATCAATACAGCAATATAAAAAGTTGGGAACTCTCTATTCTTGACCGAAGTGGTAAAAAAGTTAGACAGGTCGATTACAGAACAACTGGACAAAATACAATAATTGAAAGGGTTCTTGCAACTGAAGCATCTTTTCAGTTACCTGAGCAGTATATCTGGGATGGACGTAATAACAGTGGAGAAATCTGTGCAGATGGTCTTTATTATGCGGAATTGACTGTTGTCACCGATAACGGCCGAAGGATTACAAAGCGTACCGGGACATTTGTGCTCGATAATGTTAAACCTGAGGCAAAAGTGCAAATTAATGAGAGTATATTTGTTCATGATTCCAACGATTTTATTATCGAACACATCGTGCTACCGGGTACCGGGGTTGATGATAATTGGGTAGGGTCAATTATTAGGAAATCTGATAACAAGGTTGTACGCAGTTTTAATTGGAAAGGAAAAGATTTGCCTGACAGAATGGTCTGGGACGGTATGGACAATTCAGGTAGCCTTGTTGAAGAAGGTGTCTATATGTACCGGCTTAAAGGTGAAGATCTGGCTGGTAACAGTATTAAAAGAGAGATAGACTCTATTCTTGTTGTAGCTAAAATAATGCGTGTAGATATGGTTAGTCTGAAAGATAATTACTCAAAAAAAGATAAACATGCGGAATTTGTTTTATATATGCCTCGACGTGATCTGATAAGCCGTTATGAGATAAATATTATTGATAATAATGGTGAAACTGTCTCAAATATTCGTGATCACGATAATGTTGAGTATTTACGTTATAATTTTGATGAAAATCTTGGCGATGGCCAATATAAATATTTCTTGAAAGTATATTACAGTACTGGTGATAACCCGGAATCAACTGTAAAAATTTTCAATTTAGACACAACCGATCCTGTTGTAACCGTCAATAATTATGAGATTGTGCGTAAGGAGAGTTTCGAATTAGCATTACGTCTTTATTTCAATGGGAAAGATAAAGATGAAGTCGGGAAATACACTGTTAATGTGTATAATAAGAATAAACTTATAGGTCAGTATTCAAGAATTGGCGCATTACCTGATTATGTTGATGTTCCAGTAAGTAATACTACCGAACCTTCTTCTTTATTAACATACAGTTGCAAATTTCATGATAAGTCCGGCAATATAACAACTGTGAATGGAAAGGGGCCTTATCTTGAACCTGATCGTATTAATACAGAATCTATAAGTTACAGAATTAATTTAAAATTTAACAGTGATGGAAGCATAAGCGAATTGTCCAAAAGCCATCTTGCAATATTACTAAATGACCTTGATCGAAGGTCAATAAAAATTTCAGGTTTATCCATTTTGATAAAGAACGAGTCAAACTCTAAGGTTGTTTACCAGTACGTAAAATATCTGATAAAAATGAGAGGGTATGAGGTCGATATAAAAATTATATCCAGTGACAGAAATATTTTTATTGCTGAAACGAAATTATGATACGTATCTGCTACAGTGATCTTGACGGAACCTTTCTTGACCATTTAAGCTATTCGTATAAACTTTCCCTGTCTGGGTACTCATTGTTGTTAGATAGAAATATCCCCTTGGTTTTCGTTTCGAGTAAAACTTTTGTTGAAATTGAGCAACTTGAATTTATGTTGAATTCCAGATCACCATTTATTTTTGAAAATGGTGCGGGTGTGGCTTTCGCGGATGATTCAGGCAAGTATAGTTATAAGCTTTTATCAAATTTTAATAGTTCTAAACTTGACCTGGTTAAAGAGAGTTTGAAGCAAGCTGCAAAAGAAACAGTTTTCTTTGATGAGATTAGTCCAGAGCATCTTGCTGAAATTAGCGGTTTATCCCTTGATAGAGCACGTTTGTCATTATCGCGTATTGCAACACTTCCATTTTATATTAACGGTTCGTCTTTCTCTTTCGAAGAAATCAGAAAGATTGTTTTGCCGTTTGATATGGAAATTACAAAAGGTGGCCGTTTTTATCACTTAGTTCCTGTTGGTTGTTCCAAGGGAATTGCTTTGAAGTATATTGATGACTACTATAAAAAAAAGTGTAACGATTCCGTTGTTACGATGGGAGTAGGAGATTCATTAAACGATATTCCTATGCTTGAAATGGTGGACTATCCTTTTTTGTTATTTAAACATGACGGAACCTGTCTTACCGATACAAAATACAGGATAATTGAAAAACCTGGTCCAGCAGGTTTTTCTGAAGCAATACAACAATTTTGTCTGGATACAGATACCATTAATATAAATTGTGAATCTTCGGAGGAGATATGAGTAACGCTTTAGGCCTATTTTTTGATGTATTTAAAGGAATATTTGATTTTATAATGCGTATTTTTTCGGCTCTTTTAAATTGGTTTATGGAGCTAGTTATATGGGAAAGACTGATAATAATGAATTTTATTACGGCGTTTTTTGCTGTTTTGCTTCCAGTAGCAAAGTTCTATATACTGGACTTCTGGTATGGCATAAGCAATCCGCTTGCTATTAATTTGATTGGGCTTGTATTTGTAATGTTTGCCACTGTTTTTTTCCCGTTTTTTCTCACCATGTTGGTGCGTGTAGCATTGAATGTTCTTTATATCGTTCACCTGTTAATTATTGTTTTGAGTGGCTCACTTACACACGCCCCTGATTATAATTATTCTATAGGTATGCTTTTAAATTTCTTTGCTCCTTTAGTTTTTATTGTTTTGTCATTACTTTCATACAGAGATCGAAAATAGAGATGTTTATCGACTGGATTGGTTATTTCGCCTCAGTTTTAATTGCTTTGTCTCTTATGATGAGTTCACATATAAAGTTGCGCTGGCTGAATATGGCGGGTGCATTTACTATGGTCGTATACGGTATTTTGATAGAATCGTTGCCAATAATATTGGTGAATGCGTTTATTATTTTTACAAATATTTATTATCTTTTGCAACTTTACCGTACAAAGACATACCTTAAAATTCTACAAACAAATGGTGAATCAGCATATTTAAAATACTTTATTGACTATTATAAAGACGATATAAGAAAAAATTTTCCTGAGTTTGATTTTAAAATTTCAAAAAAGGATCTATTATATTTTTTGATAAGAGATTGCTCTGTAACAGGATTACTTGTGTTAAGGCCGTCTGGACGAAAGCTGGTAGTGCGATTGGATTACGTTACAGTGGGGTATCGTGATTTAAAACTGGCTTGGTATTTGTACTATACCTGGAGCAGAAACCTGCAGTGTTGTGGTTATACACATTTTGTGTATAGGGTTAAATCCGAGATACATTATCGCTATTTAAAGAAGATGGGTTTCCGTCAAAACGGTAAGCTATCGGGGAGTGAATATGAACTCCCCGTGGGATTAATTCGTCTTAATCATGACAGCTGAAACGGTATTCTGTCTTTTGCCTGTAAGTTTGGCCAGGTTCAAGAAGTGATGATGGGAAATTACTCTTGTTGGGGCTGTCAGGATAATGTTGGGCCTCAAGGCACAATCCGGCGTTTTGGGTATACAGATGACCATTTTTACCCTTAACTTTGCCTAAATGGTTGCCTCCGTAAAACTGTATACCTGGTGTATCTGTAAAGACTTCCAGAACGATTCCGCTTTCTAAGGATCGTATTCTGGCAGCCTGGGATAACTGACCGTCGTTTTCCAGTACGTAATTGATGTCGTAAAAAAGATCAGGATTTTGATCAAGCTTATCCTGCAAAAGAGTCTCTTCTTCAAGATCAAAAAAAGTATCCTTGATTTCCGCTATTTCGCCTGTAGGTATACTTTCATCGTTTACCGGTGTTATTTTTTTGGAAAAAATCTGTACCTTGTGTCCATTAATTGAACCTGAACCTTCTCCGTTCAGATTAAAGTAGGAGTGATTTGTCAGGCTGACGTGTGTTTTTTTATCACAAACGGCCTGGTAATCCAGGCATATTGCACCTTCTTTTAAGGTGATAGTATGAATAACTTCAAGATTACCGGGAAAGCCCTGGTCGTTATCAGGGCTTTTTATATTAAATGTTATACTGCTATCCGTAACGGTTTCTACATTCCATAGCTGCTTATCGAAGCCTGCTTTGCCGCCATGTAACGCGTTTTTTTTCTCATTTGCTTTGATCTTGTACAGGGTTCCGTCAATATTAAAAGAAGCTCCACCGATACGATTAGAGTATCGCCCCACTGTTACCCCGATAAAACAGTTATTTTTTATATAACCTTTTAGGTTGTCGTATCCCAATACCGCATCTCTTTTGTTTCCGGATTTGTCGGGTACCATTATAGAAACAATTGATGCCCCAAAATCTGTTATTTCGGTTGTAATCTTTCCGTCGGTAAGAGTATAAATTGAGACATCTTTGCCTTTATATTTGCCAAAATTTTTCTTCATGTCTGTTTCCTCTTCTTTTAATTTATAAAGTCATTATTATGTGTTACAATAAGGGTAATGATTGTAAATTATAAAATTATATTTTAGAAATAAATGGACTCCTTAATCTCACAGCAAAAAAAATACAATATGAAAATTGTTAAAGCACCTCAGAAATTCTTGTTTGAACAAGTTTTGCGATTTTAGAATCAGAATATTTTTCAGGATAAATAGTTGGTAAAAACTTTATCAGAATATTTCCTTTTGACGGAAACTTCGCCGTATAGGGCATAGCTTCAAATGCTCCTTTAATTGCGACTGGAGAAATAGGAACATTCAATTCTTTTGCAATAGTCGCGAATGTTTTTTTAAAGCTGGAAAGCTCTCCGGTCTTGGTTCTGGTTCCCTCTGGGAAAATTACTATTTTTTTTCCATTTTTAAGAACTTGGCTGATCTTTTTTAAAGAGAGCTGAAGGTCACTATTAATATCCATTAATATTACATGAGAACGATTGGCAAAAAAACGGGTAAATGCATTTTTGAAATTTTTATCTTTCGCAAAGAAATAAGTCTCGTTCTTATGCTTACGCGTTAAATTTGAGTAAAGTACAATACTGTCCAGATAGCTTGCATGGTTTGGAGCAAAAATACAGGGACCGTCAGGAATATTCTCAACACCAGAAGACTTAATCTTTAGCTTAAACAGGCTTAATATTTTAAATTGTAAATTCAAAAAATTCATCATCCATATTTTTTTTGGCATCTTCCAGTCGATATCTTCGTTAAGAATCTCTTTCCAGTTGATATTTTCTTTTTTAGCCTTTGTTTTATTCGATTTTATGTGTAGAAAAAGTTCCATTACTGTTGGATAATTGAATATTTCTCCGTCAGCAAAATTCATTCCAAAGGTCAATTCTAAAAATAGTTGGAGCTCCATTATAGATAGGGAATCCAGTCCAAGGTCAATTTCGACATGATCATTTGGGTGTATCACTGTACCAGTGACGGCCTTTAAGTAGTCAGAAATTAATATGTATTCTTTATCAGCTGGTATATCCACCTTTTCTTTTTTCTTAACTGTAGCGTTATCTGTTATAAAGGTCTGCAATTTATACCGTTGAAGTTTACCCATACGTGTCTTCGGTAACTCTTCGTTGGTAATAACAAAGTTCTGTATTTTTTTATAGTTCTCAACTTCAGCGTTGTATATTTGAAAAACTTCCCATTTAAATAACTCATTAATATCATCATTAGCCGCTTTTCTGACCTCTTTTGATTCGGGAACAATTACGGCGAAAAGCTTACCCTTGATGTCAGTAATGGCTATATCTTCTACAAGTTTAAATTTATTTTTTATATGCTGTTCAATCAAGTCAGGGCGAATATTTTTACCATTGGGTAAAACAATAAGATCTTTTTTTCTTCCGGTAATGTACAAATATCTGTTTTTATCAACAATTGCCAAATCACCGGTTTTAAAAAAACCGTCATCAGTAAAGGCCTCCTTTGTCTCTTTAGGTTTGTTATAGTAGCCCTTAAAAACGTTAGGTCCCTTAACAACGAGCTCTCCATCATCTTCTATGCGATAATCCATCTCTTCAAATATTTTGCCGGCTGAGCCCTTTTTTAATTCGTCAAAAGGATGATAGGTTATCATCGGAGCAGTTTCGGTTAAACCAAAGCCTTCTAACATAATGATTCCCATCGCTCTGAAATCATCAATAAGATCACTGTTAAGTTTTGCTCCTCCCGAGATAAAGGTCTTGATGTTCCCTCCAAATTCGTCATGAACCTTTTTGAAAATCTTGCGGGTAAGGGGTATTACGTCTATTACATTATTATTAGGGAACTTGACTCTACCCAAAATATATCTGTTTAAGGGAATTCGATAAAGAAATTTAGAAACAGAAAGAAAAATCCTGGCAATTAAGCTCTTTTCAATCTTGTCCATTATGCCTTTGTGCAGCATTTCAAAAAGACGTGGTACTGCAGTTACCATCGTGACCTTGTTGTCTTTGATAGTTTTAAGCAGTACATCGGCCTTAAGATCTTTAAGTATTACAACTGTAGCTCCGCAATCAAGCGGGCAAAGAACTGTTGAAACCAGTGGCCAGGAGTGGTGACACGGTAAAATTTGAATTAAAATATCTGTTTCGTTAATGCGTTTAGGGACATTATTCCATGCCACATTTTTATAGATATTATGCTTTGTAAGCATAACACCTTTTGATTTACCAGTCGTTCCGGAGGTATAAAGCATTAATATAACTTCGTTATCTTCAGGTTCATGGCTTTTGACCGGTTGCTTCCGTTTTGCAACTTTAAGTTTGTCAATGTTTTCGACTTTTGGTTTAGCTTTGACTTTTTTTAGAGCAGTTTTTAATACATCGATGTTTTTATTTGATGCAAATATTGCAGAAGGTTTGCAGTCGTTAAGAATATGTGTTACTTCTGATGGTGAGCTCATCATATCTATAAGAACTACAGTTGCTCCAACATTCCAGCCGGCAAAAAATATATATTCCCATTCCGGACGATTTTCGAAAAAAATGGCAATTTTCTTTTTTTTCATCGACTTTAAATATAAGGAGTAGTCTTCGATTTTATCTATCAGTTCTCTGTAAGATATCTTTTCATCTCCGTAAACAAGAGCGGTTTTATTATGGTCTTTAATAAACATACTTTTCTCCGGTTAGAATCATGATTATTGTGTAGAAGTATATAATGACTTTGTAATGTAAAGCTGAACCTGTAAAGTTGTTTTCGATATAAATATTTTGAAGTTTTGATTGTTTAAGGGTTGCTTAATTTTTCTCTCTTGAACGGGTTTTCTTTCGAAAAAAAACTGTACAAATAACATTTTATCATACCGTTATAAAGTTTACGATTCTTGTCGGCACGGCGACCAAATTTTTCACAAAATCTTTCGTGAGATGTGAGTATAAATAGAGACCAGTTATCAAGTGCAGAAAAGGTCTTGCCCATTTGTTTGTACAATTCTTCCGCCTCCTGTTTTTCAAGAAGTCTTTCACCGTAAGGGGGATTTGTTATAATTACGCCAAATTTTTTCTTCGAGCTGAACTCTTCAACTCCCTTACCCTGAAAAGTTATGCAGTCAGATACACCTGCACGCTCTGCATTGTCCATGGCCGTACGAAGTACTCTTCGATTAATATCCGATGCGAATATAATTGGAGAATCATTTTTATCTATACTTTTTCGAGCTTCTTCACGAACATCTTTCCATAATCGTTCCGGTATTTGAGGCCAGTCTTCAGAAACAAACTTGCGATTAAGCCCCGGAGCAATATTTTGCGCAATCATGGCTGCCTCAATGGCAATTGTTCCTGACCCACACAGCGGATCAACCAGTAAGCGGCTCTTGTCCCAGCGGCTTAAAATAACCATTGCGGCAGCAAGAGTTTCTCTTAGAGGAGCTTCTCCGGCTTCTGTTCGGTATCCACGTTTATGGAGTCCGCTTCCACTGGTATCTATCGATAAAGACGCCTGATTTTTAAGTATTGATATCTCTATCTTGTATACAGGGCCGTTTTCCGGGAATTTGTCACATGAATATTTACGCTGCATAGCTTCAACAACAGCTTTTTTAACGGTGGATTGGCATGCCGGAACACTGTGAAGAGCCGATTTTACTGATTTTCCGATGATATGCATCTTTCCGGTTTGTGGAATTATATCTTCCCATTTAATAGCTCTGGTTTTCTGGTAAAGCTGTTCAAAATCATAGGCATCAAAATCGGCAATTTTCAGTAATATCCGATCAGCAGTTCGCAGATGAATATTGCATCTTGCAATATCTTTGAAATCGCCTTTGAAACTGATTCGTCCGTTTTCTGTTGAAAGTTTGTCAAAACCGAGTTTGTTTAGTTCTCGTGCTGTTATTGCTTCAAGCCCAAAGGCGCATGTTGCGATAATTGTCTGCTCGGACATGTTTAATAGTCTCCCGATATAATTTTAAAGTTTACTCTTATCCTGATACCTGTTAAAACAAGTAAAAAAGTTTTTTTTGTTAAAACTGTACCGTTGTGTATTTCCATAATCATTAATTTTGGATTAAAAATCTTGTTGCAAAAAATGATAATAATTATCACATTGGTGTTGAGATCGGTTATATAAAGTGCAGAATCTATAAAGTTCTATTTATCTGAATTAAGTATTATTAAATAAAAGGAGTGAAATATGAGTAAAACAGAAAAAAATCTTCACGAGGCTTTTGCCGGCGAGTCGATGGCTCGTAACAAATACACTTATTGGGCAGAGCAGGCACGTAAAGAGGGGTTTCATTATATAGCAAAAATTTTTGATGAAACTGCCGAAAACGAAAGACGTCACGCAAAAGACGAGTTTATTCTATTAGGTGGAATCGGAGATACCGTTGCTAATCTGAAAGCGGCCATGGAGGGCGAAGATTACGAAGTAACAACCATGTACGAAAATTTTGCCAAAGAAGCGGATGAAGAGGGTAACAAAGAGGCCGCTCTGCTTTTTAAACAGATTCAGAAAGTTGAGGCTCATCACAGAGACAGATACAAGCGATTACTCGAGATGGTCGAAAAAGATACAGTCTTTGAGCGTGAACACCCCATCAAGTGGAAATGTGGTGTGTGTGGATATATTCATGAAGGTAAAACTCCTCCAGAAAAATGTCCATGTTGTAAACATTCAAAAAATCATTACGAACCTGCAAATCTGGATCTTTGATTACAGTTAACCAGGGCGTGCTGATGCGCCTTGGTTTTTTTGTAGTCCTGTGTTTTTAGGTTGAATTTTTTTTCTTTATGATACTCTTTTAGCTGTAAATCTTCTAAATATTGTTATTTAACATAATAAATGACACATTTTTTTGGATTGTTGTCCAGAAGAATGGTCTTGTCCCCCGTAAAAGTTCATACCCCAGCTGTTTATAAAGTAGGGAAACCCGAAGAAATGATAAACAAAAACAGCATGAAAACAGGGTCTAACAAACTCCTTGACACCATCCATAAACTCTTCGAAGAACTCCATCGCAATATACAGCATGTATGACAGGCTGTAACAGTAAAGGTTGGCTATGTCTTTCAGTTTTCTTTTCGAAATACTTGAAAACCGGATATGTATGGATTTATAAACTGTACCTCTATCTTGATATCTGTTCAGAGTATCGTTACATACTGGATTCTTAGCCAGTTTTTTTGAATACTTATCAAGAACTGTATTGATTACATCTGAAATATCCATATTGTGTTTTTCTGCATAATCTGTGATTTTTTCCAGTCTGCTAACTTCCACATCTATGGATGTTCTAAAATCAGTAATTTCCATTTAATTCCTCCAGTCCAGTTTATATTTATATAAACTGGACTGGAGGCTGTTTTGTTAAATTTTTTTTGAATAATTCTAATTTCTATAAAAACAGTAAACTGTCAGGAAGGCAAACGTCTTCCCATAACATTAATGACTAAGTCTCATCTATAGAAATTTACTTTCATATCCGCTTCGTGCAAGGAAAGCGGATCCGTCTTTGATATTCATCATATCGCTGATAGCCTGGCGTTTGTCAGGAGCTTTTGCGTAGTATGCCTCACAAATCTTGTATCCAATATAGTATCCGCAATTGATGGGCCGAACATCACTAGAACTGTAAAGCCACCCACTGAAGTCATATCCGCTCATAACCTTTTCGAAATCTTTCCACAACTCCTCTTCATGGGCATCGCCGTAAGCGTAAAGGGTTGGATTATCCGGTCTTTGACATATCAGCTCTGCAATAAAATTGGCTCCACCCTCGATAAGTGAATGCGCAAGCAGAGTGTCACGATCCGGGGGGAGGTAACGCTGTTGAACATGAACATATTCGTGTGCAATAAGGGTAGGCAGATAATCGGTTTTTTGAATGAATTGAATAAAATCCTCCGCCACTCCGTCTAAAGGGGTATCTTCATCGGCCAGGTAGGCCTCGATTGCAAAATTAACCGCATAACCATTGTATGTGCCCCCGTTCGAAAGATTGCCTATCATGAAATACATATCGGGATAAACAGCTTCCGGATACAGCTCCTCGAGCCGAAATAGTACATCCAGAAATTCTACACGCATCTGATCTGAATTAACAACCTGGGTTGTCTCACGAACCGCGTTATAATAGGGTTGGGCCGAGGCAATGCGCTCAACGAAATATGATAATGGAACGTAGAGACAGAACTTATTTTCGAACATCCATCTGAGCTGAGTGCTTCCAGTATTTACGTAGTCCCGCTGAAATACGCGCACCCGTTCCTCCTGAGTATCACATTTGAAAGCCTTGTCATAGGCGATCCAGAACAAATCAATATCAGAGGTGAAGATACGTACAGTTTCCGGAGTATCGGCAAAAACTGGAGCATCATCATCGGCGCATCCTATAAACATGATCATCATCAACAGACCTGCGAATATTTTCATGTCAGCACTCCTTCGAAAAACAATAATGTTTCTAAAAACGCTTAATAGCTAATCTTGGAAATTTGAAATCTGAAAAGATATTATGGCAGCCTCTAATAATTAAATTTTCAACAAGGAACTTGCGAAAAATTCCTTTAGAATAGGTACTTAAACCATGTTACCCTCTGGAACATGGTAATTTTTCAAAGTTCCCTTATTGCAATTTTTTTTGCCGAAGTTATGCAATTTTAAAGGTGTGTGTCAATAATTTTTTTTAACGCTACCATTCAGGAATTCGACGATTAACGAATCATGCCTGTTTGTTGCTTACTTTTTTTTATTAAATCCGTATCTATTTGTCAATATTGACTATTATCCGGGGTAGTGTCTAAAATCTTTCGCTTTTTCCTCGATCTGCCGTTATATGCTAAGCCGTTTCCTTGTTTATTTCAAGTAAAAGTTCTATA
>JAFGRW010000029.1 GCA_016934935.1 Spirochaetota bacterium
CAGAAATCTGTTCAGGACTCCATTGCTCTTCTTGTAAGTAAATTGTGACCAAATTCTCGATGCCTTCAGTCCATTTACATTTCTTATATGAGTTCAGTTTTCTCTCTTCGCTTTTCTCCTGAGCCTGTTTAAACCGGTATCCTTTTTCACCTTTATTACGATTAAGCTCTCGATAAATAGTACTTTTGTCACGTTTCAATAATTTGGCGATTTTCGGTCTTGAAAAACCTGCTTTACAATATACATATAGTAATATTCTCTCTTCATAAGTAAACTGCTGATAGGCCATGCGTATCTCCTTTAAGTTTGTTTAGTCACTTACATAAAGAAGATATGGTCTATCAGTAGTCAACTCTTCTCTATGATGAAGAGTTGCACTTGCTACTTGAATTCAGGAAATTACTTAGTATGGATTTCGATTATTATACATTAAAAAGACTTTTTGAAACACATTCGTCTATTCGTCTGTTAAGAGCAGACAATGCCCCCTTTGTTGCTGCTTTTTTGCATGATGTCTTTATAAAAAACAATATTCATGAAATATTTCACTATCAGTTACAATCACGTCTTGATGATTTTCTGTATTATCTGAACAACAATGAAAACGAGCCTCTTTTCTCAAGAAACGCGTCTGCCTACCTGGAGGAGTGGTCATCGGATGACAGAGGCTGGCTGCGTAAGTATTACCGTTATGGTTCGGATGAGGCCTGTTATGACTTATCACCTGCTTTGGAAAAGGTACTGGTTTGGATCGGAAAATTATCCAGAAAACATTTTATTGGTACCGAATCAAGGTTAAATATTATTTTTGATCTTTTGAAACAAATTGCTTATGGTGCCGAAACTGACACAAATGCAAGAATTGCCGAGCTAAAAAAAAAGCGTGATACTATAAACAAAGAAATTGATGCCCTTGAAAGAGGCGAACACGTAATCGCCGATGACGCATTTTTACGAGACAGCTATATACAGATGGAAAGTACGGCAAGAGAACTGTTGGGTGATTTTCGAGAGGTTGAACAAAACTTCAGGTTTCTTGACAGGTCGGTTCGTGAAAAAATTAACAGTTGGAGCGGAAACAAGGGCGAGCTTATTGAAGAAATTTTCGGTGATCGTGATCTTATTCTTGATTCTGACCAGGGGCGTACATTTAACGCGTTTTGGGATTTTTTGATGTCACCCAATTCACAGGAAGAGTTGACCCGGCTGCTTGAAAATGTTTTTTCAATAGAAGCCATACAAAAGCTACAGCCTGATAACAGAATCAAGAGAATACATTATGATTGGCTTGAGGCAGGTGAACATACGCAACGCAGGGTAGCAAATATTTCTCAGCAGTTACGCCGTTATCTTGATAATCAGGTTTATCTTGAAAATCGTCGTGTTATACAGTTGATTGAGTCAATAAGTAGTAACTCGCTTAAGGTTAGGGATATGCTGCCATCCGGAGATTTTATGAGCATAGATTCAATGAGCGCGGATATTGATTTTTATATGGAGCGTCCGCTCTTTTCGCCTCCAATCGAAGTAACTTTTGATTCTCAAATATCCTCCGCGGATACCAGTTACATAGATATCTCTCAACTATATAATCAGATAACTGTGGACAAGGTAAAGTTACGTAAGAATATCAACACGTTCCTTTTGGAAAAAGGGCAGGTTAGCCTTCAAGAGATCACACAACGTTATAAGCTGCAATGTGGAGCGGCAGAGCTTGTTGTTTATCTGGTTATTGCCTCCGAAGATGAAAACGTAATTTTTGATGAGAGCGTAACTGAAACAATAGAGTGGGAAGATGATGAGGGTAATATGCGCAGGGCGAATTGTTGCCGTGTTGTATATTGCAGGGGGAAATCATGAGTACAGAAGAAAATCGTATACTGTTTTCATCCGTGTTAGTTAAATTACTAAAAGGAGTGATCTACTCGGTTGATAACGATAAGTTGTGGGATGAACTTATAAAGCGACAGTCCGCAGTCAGGGACTATTTTAAAGTACTGGGGCTTGATGTAATAATTTACGAAGACGAGGGCTTCGCCTGGTTAAAACAGACTACTGCGCAGGAGGGCGTGGATGAAATACCCCGGCTTATGCCAAGAAGGCAGCTCTCTTTCAGTGTAAGCCTTCTTCTTGCTTTACTAAGAAAAAAACTTGTAGAGCATGATTCTTCCAGCGGTGAAAGAAGATTGATAATTGGTCGCGATGATCTGCTTGAAGATACCAAAACCTTTTATCCGCAAGGTACAAACGAGGTCAGATTTAAGCAAAGGTTTGACACATCTGTAAATAAAATTGAATCCATGGGTTTTGTCCGGCCTATAGGTGATGGTGGTTCTTCTTTAGAGGTATGCCGAATTATCAAGGGTTTTGTTGACGCGAGCTGGCTTGCGGAATTTGACACCAGGTTACAGGAGTATGTAAAATATGCCGGTGCTAAAGAGGTGAATGAATGATTCCGGAACTTGAATTTGAATCGGATAACAGCCGGGCCGGCTTTCGTTTAAAGACGCTTGAACTCTATAACTGGGGTACTTTTGATAAAAAGGTCTGGAGTTTTTCTGTTGACGGAGAAAATGCCCTTGTCACGGGCGATATCGGCTCCGGGAAATCGACTCTTGTTGATGCTGTTACAACGCTTCTTGTGCCGTCACATCGCATAGCATATAATAAGGCCGCCGGTGCCGAAAGCCGTGAGCGTTCACTTCGCTCTTATGTGCTTGGCTATTACAAGCATGAACGCAGTGAAGCGGGATACGGAACCAAATCCATATCGCTGCGTACGACAGGAGCCTATTCGGTAATACTTGCTGTTTTTTATAATCAGGGTTATTCGCAGAGTGTTACGCTCGCGCAGGTCTTTTATCAAAAAGAACCTACTGGCCAACCAAACCGGTTTTATGTAGTTGCTGACAGGCAGCTTTCAATAGTTGAACATTTTTCGGATTTTGGAAGCGATATAAAAATGCTGCGCAAAAGGTTGAAAAATGAGCAGGGCATTGTTGAGGTATGTGATACTTTCCCGCCTTATGGAGCTGTATTCAGACGTCGTTTCGGGTTAGCTAACGAACAGGCGCTTGAGCTCTTTCATCAGACAGTATCGATGAAGTCAGTTGGAAATCTTACAGATTTTGTACGCGGGCATATGCTTGAGCCTTTTGAGATTGCTCCGCGAATAGAGATGCTGATTGAACACTTTGATGACCTTAACAGGGCGCATGATGCCGTACGTCGTGCCAGAAGGCAGATAGATCTGCTTAATCCGATAATTACCAATCTTAAAATATACAATGAGCAATCACAACTTAAAAATGATTATGTAAGAAAACGTTCCGGGCTTAGATACTATTTTACAGATATCAAAAGAGTTCTTTTGGAAAACCGGATTGAGCGCTTGTGCCGGGAAGCTGATTCATTAAGTAAATCTGTAGTAAATGGTAACAGTCTTCGTGAAAAACGTCAGCTTGAACGCGACATATTAAAACAGGATATTGCCGGAAAAGGCGGAAATCGCGTTGAAGAGATTAAACAGTCAATCGCACGGCTTGGAAGAGAGCGTGATCATAAAAAGAATCGTGCCGCGGAATATCAGAAACTGATAAAAGAACTTGATGTGGAATATCCTGAATCTGAAAAGATGTTTTACAAAATAAAAGATAGTATCAGTGAAAAACTGACTGTGATAAAAAATAATGAAGCCGAAATTCAAAATAACAGGGTGCAGCTTGAAGTCAAACTTAAAGAACTGAAAGACAATAAAGAGTATATTGAGAGGGAGATTCAATCTCTTGAAAAAAGACATAGCAATATAAGCAGAAGGCAGGTGTTAATACGGGATGCTCTTTGTGCCGTCCTCGGTGTCACTGAAGATAAATTACCTTTTGCCGGCGAACTTATAGCTGTTCGTGAGCCCGAAAAACTGTGGGAGGGGGCTATTGAAAGGCTTTTGCACAGTTTTGGGCTTTCGCTACTTGTTCCAGAAGAGCTGTATTCTTCGGTGTGTGATTGGGTAGATAGGGAAAATTTACGTGGTCGTCTTGTGTATTTCAGAGTTGCCGGTGATTTTATTAATCTTGTTGAAGCACCGGATAGTTTATCATTAAGAAGTAAAATTCTTGTTAACCCGGAATCAGTTTTTAGCGGTTGGATCGAGAATGAGATTTCGAAAAGATACAACTTTGTGTGCTGTGAGAATGCCGAACAGTTCAGACATCATGCTTACGCACTTTCCATTAATGGTCAGGTAAAAAGATCTGGTAATCATCACGAAAAAGATGACCGTTACGATATTCATGACAGATCACGGTATATTTTGGGTTGGAGCAATTTAAAAAAGATTGAATTGTTGCGAATGTCTAAAAGTGATGCTGAAAAAAAGATTAGTGATATCGAATTAAATATTTTGGATTTAAAAAGGCAACAGAATAATATAGATAATCAAAAACGTTTAATGCTTGTGATTGATTCTTATACCGATTATGAAGATATTAACTGGAAACCACTGGTTGTTGAAATTGCAGACTATCAGAACCAGCTTGAGGAGTTTACTTCATCGTCGGACGTGTTGGCCTCTTTGCAAAAAGATCTGGGTCTGCTTGAAAAGAAGATGCGAGATGAAGAATCGAAGCTTGATTCTTTAAAAAGTGATTTAGCACGTAATGATGAGAAGCAGAAACAATGTGAATTACTTGCGCAGGAGTGCCGGGTTCAACTTGAAACGGACAATGTGTTTCGTGTTGCTCCCGAAGAGTTACAAGAATTTGTTGAAGAGATATCTGATAATAAAAAAATAACAATCGAATCTGTTGACAGACTTGAGCAGAAAGTGCGGGAGTTAATTCAGTCAAAAATTGATAATATTGAAAAAAAAATAAAAAGACTTTCGGAAAATATTATCAAGGATATGCACGATTTTTGTCGAGAGTACCCCGCCGAGACTGTCGAGACCGATGCCAGTATTGATGCCGGCCCTGAATACAACCGTATACTAGAAAATCTTTTGGCGGACGATCTGCCGCGGTTTGAAAAAAAATTCAAGGAGCTTCTTAACGAAAATACCATACGCGAAATTGCCAATTTTCAATCACAGCTTAACAGGGAATGTCAGGATATCAAAGAGCGTATCGAAAGGATCAATTTATCATTAGCCGGTATCGAATACAACCGGGATCGGTATATTCAGCTGGAAGCTTTGACAAATAGTGATACTGAGATAAGAGATTTTCAGCATGATTTAAAAGATTGTACCGAAGGAGCTCTTGCCGTAAATTTTGATGAACAAGAGAGTGAAAAGCGCTTTGGAAAGGTCAAAGATATTATTGAAAAATTCAGAGGGCGTGATGATAAAAGCGACCAGGATAAACGCTGGACAAGAAAGGTGACTGATGTTCGTAACTGGTTTGTTTTTGCGGCATCAGAACGCTGGAAGGAAGATGATTCTGAATACGAGCACTATACTGATTCGGGTGGAAAGTCGGGCGGACAAAAAGAGAAGTTGGCATATACCGTTCTTGCGGCAAGTCTGGCTTATCAGTTTGGTCTTGAATGGGGGGAGGTCAGATCGCGCAGTTTCAGGTTTGTTGTAATTGACGAAGCATTTGGTCGCGGTTCTGATGAATCGGCCCGATACGCCTTAGAGCTTTTTAGAAGACTGGATTTGCAGCTGCTGATCGTAACACCATTGCAAAAAATAAGGATAATTGAGCCCTACGTTTCACGTCTTGGTTTTGTAAGTAATCCTGAAGGCCGTGAGTCTGTTTTGCGGGAAATAACTATAGAAGAGTATCAAAAGGAAAAAAGTGAAAAGCAGTCGTAAAAATCAATCTGTAAAAAAGTGGACCGACTTGAGTGATGTCAAAAAAAAATTGACTCGCATCTGGGGTAAAGGATCAATTTTACGATTATTAATCGATATTGATGATTGTAACAGTATTTCTTTGCCGCTTCGTGTTTCACTTGCAGGTCCCTCGGCTACAGAAATGGCCGAACAGTACAGCGATTGCCGGCTTTGGGTAAGAACATTTACTGAAAACAGTTCCGGGTTTTTATACGAAATTGAGTGGAAGGAGAAGGCAAACAGGCAGATTGGCAAAAACAGTATTCCTTCGGCTCTTCTGTTCCATGATATCGATACTATTGTACAGTTTATTTCTAAAAAAAATGAGCTCAGATTTTTTAAAGAAACCACATCACTATTAATAGATAGATTGCCAGTTATTAAGAAATGGATAATTAAGAAACCTCTTCTGTTAACTAATCCTGATATTGGTTGGAAGCAATGCGTTAGTCTTCTGGAGTGGATTTTAAAAAATCCACAGCCATCTATTTATACAAGACAGATACCTGTGCCCGATATTGATTCAAAATTTATCGAAAAACACAGGAGACTTCTGCTTGATATGTATTTAAGTCTTATTGAACCAGGTGACAATTACGATAGTTATGAAAAAAAATCTTTTGAAGATTTTCTGGGTTTTAAAAAGAAACCGATATTGGTTAGATTAAGATTTCTTGATTCGGATTTATTTATAAACGGTCTGTCCGGGATTTCTGTGCGTCATGATGAGCTTGATAGACTTGATTTGAACCCGGATAATGTATTTGTAGTTGAAAACGACATTAACGCGTTATCATTCCCTATTGTAAAAAAATCTCTTGTTATATTCGGGCGTGGATACGGTTTCAGCTATCTTAAACAGGTAAGATGGTTAGAAAGAGCAAATATATGGTACTGGGGAGATATTGATACTCACGGGTTCATTATTTTGGATCAGTTTAAAAAAATATTTCCAAACAGCAGGTCACTCATGATGGATTATCAAACCCTTATGCGTTTCAGAAACAAGTGGGTTCGCGAACCAAAACCTAACAAGGGGGCGTCCCTTAACCTGCTGTCAAAAGACGAGAAAAAAATCTATGAGTTGTTATCGTCAGATCTGTACGGAGTCAATATGAGATTGGAACAGGAATTTGTTGATTACACTTATGTAGTTGAATATTTACGATCATTGAATTTGAAGTTAATTGATGTGAAGTGATATATTTTAACATTTGGAAACTCTTGATATTGCTTGCTGCTGTTTTATAACATGAAGGCAAACTAAATCCTGACTATTAACAGATAACTCAATTAGGGTAAAAGAAAATAATTGAACGGTTACTGAAACAGTTTTGCATGCAGGATTATTGGAATTCATTGGTGATTCGCCTAAACCGGAGGATATTACATAACTGATATTGACCGATGACGATTGAAAATCAAGTCACTACCAGTAGGAAAGGGGCACGATCGTACCTCACGTGTGAAACGATTTTAGTCTTGATATAATCGTTGTAACCACCTGATTTATACTAATTGAGGGATTATAATTCCCATAATTTGTGCAAATTACAAGAAGTTAAATCCTTTAATCAGCAATAAATAAAGGATTATTGTGCTGAAATCCTGAGTTTTTGCTAAATTGATCTATTATGTTAAAAAGAATTCCAAATATCGAACAATTTATCCGTCCCAATAAAGTTCTGATACTTTATGGTGCCGGGCAGGTTGGCAAGACCACGATTGTCAGGAATTATTAAGCTGATAAAACAGGTTTTATTGAAGAGAGTGATGGTAATCTGAATGGGTATGAGTTCAAGTACTCCCCGAAAAAGGTGAAGGTGCCAAAGGACTGGCTTGATACATACGAAATGCAACGCATACAACCATAGATATAAATTCATTTGAAATTTTTTACTGTAATAGTACAGTGGTGATGCTCTGATAACAAATCAATGAAATTTGAAGAATGCTATCTTGCCTTTTAAATGGTCGGCCATGTTCGAAAGTTTTTCCACGTTGCCTGCGATCTCTTCGGCTCCTCCCGCGCTTGACTGCACCATCTGATTAATATTGTTCATGGATTTCATGATCTCTTCAGAGGCGGTACGTTGCTCGTCTGCCGCGAATTTTACCTCGTCGGATAGATGTTTTAGCTCCATGATGCTTAAGTTTACGGACTTGTTTGCGTCCTGTTGTCTGTTTGCATCCAGAATGATCTCGCTTAACATTTTATCGATAGACTCGACACCAGTAATAATTTTGCTTATTCCCGAAATGGTATCGTCTACATTATGCATTCCGTTTGCAATTTCATTGTTGTTTTTTTCAATTAGCGATGCAATTTGATTTATACTGGAGGCTGTCTGGTCGATTACATGATGGATATATTCCTTGATGATGACGAGGAAATAGTTATTTTCCTCATGAAGCACCATGTGAGGTGGTCGTA
>JAFGRW010000030.1 GCA_016934935.1 Spirochaetota bacterium
CTTGGTGTTCAGCTATGTCTTTCCCACTACCGGGGCAGACTCGGGACTTTAACCCGTTAGATTGCGCCCATGCTGGGCGCACTAAAATAAAAAGAGACCCTTTCGGGTCTCTTTTTATAATATAACTTACTTTTTTAATTATTCAGTGACCAACTCTTCTTCAACAACGGTAATTCCAGAAGATGGAGGAATAACGTCAACAAATATCGAAAGAATCACGATCTCGGATTTATTTCCAACATTATCTATCGCTTGTGCTTCGATAAAATGATCGCCATTAGTCGGCAAGGTAAAAGTTCCATCATACTTTCTGAATGCGCCTGTACCATCTATTCGATAAAGAATTTCTCGAACACCTGATTCGGTATCATTTGCATTAATGGTATAAATATAGTCAGTACCAGCAACCTTTTTACCTTTTCTCTCTATAAATGGTCTATCAGCTGTTATATCAACAGTAGGAGCTGTTTTATCGACATAAAAGCTTAAAGAACTTTTTGTCATTGATGCAGGTGTACCACTCTCATCAGGAAGATAAACCCGGAATTCTTCGGAAATATTGCTGACATTATCTTCAGAGCGAACACGGAAATCAAGATCACCCTCGGTAGTAAGATTAAAACTTGTTGAATATCCTGTAAAATCAGTACCGTTAACAGAATATTGAACATTGTTTACACCAGACATTGCATCACGAGTAGAAATCGAAATACTGTTTGTTTCTGAAATATAATATTTGCCACCTATTTCATAAACAGGCTTTTCCAAAGTTACTATTGATTCAGGTGCTGTATTATCAATATATATTGTAAAAACCTTCGGAGTCTCTACATTACCTATACTGTCAACTCCCCAATACTTGATATTATGTCGTCCCTCATCAGGAATTGAAAATGGAGAAAGATAATCGTTTTCACCAGCATCATTAATTGTATAGATAAGTTTATCAGCAAGAAAGTTGTCAGAAGTATGAAGCTTAAACTGTACTCTTGAATTCGCGTAGGTATTTACTCCATCAAAATAAGTCTTGGCAACAGTAGTAGTTGTTGCAGCTGTAGATGTAGATGGGTAAGTATCCGTCATTGTTGGTTCTGTTACGGTATCAATACCGCTAACCGGTGCGACATCATCCGCGGAATCATCCATGGAATCATCAACAGCATCCAGACCTATATCAGCTGTTGGGCTGTCGGTAGTTACCTCTTCTAGTGAAGAATAATCACTGGTAACCGCCTCAGCCTCGGCTTCGGGTTCTTCCTGAGCAAGAAGTGATCCCAAAGACAGGGCGGTAATCAGCAATAATAGCGCTAATTTTTTATACATGTAATCCTCCGTTTATAAAGTGACCTTGTAATAGTGAATAAGTGCTCTGTTTAAAGACAGATAATGTATAGTGAAGAAAATATTTTAACTGTTGTCAATATAAATTTGCAGGAACCATCTAAAAAGGGATATTAATGCAGCTGCAGATTATGCTTATTGATTTAAAGTATAGCCTGCACGGACTTTTTATTCGATAAATATATTCACTTTCCACTCATGAGACAATTATTCCGGCATAATTAAAATACCATAATTGATAATTGTTCGAATAATAACCGGTATGCCCTTTTTTTTGCCAATATGCGGTTTAAGCGGGTCAATAACAACAGCCTTGCTAACTCCCCGATATTTATAATAGAGTTTATAATAACATGATTCATCTGAAATTCTATCATCAGAATCAATATTTAACAGATGTTCTCTATCCATTATGGTTATGAATTTTTTATATCTTTCAGGGTAAATAGATCTTTTCCGTGTATTTGATCTAAAATTTTCTATTTGGACATAAGCCGTATGGCCGCTACGGAATATCGTAATAGACCATTCCAGAGTAGAAACTGGTTTTGAGTAATAACTGAGTCTAACAATTGTCTCGAATTCATCTGCTTTACTTTTTGTACCGAGTAATATTAACAGCAATAAAACCGGAATTATTAATTGCTTCAAACTGATAACCTCGAAAACAAACCTCTTCTAAAATCTGTTACTCTAATCGACACAATTTTCTATGAATTTTATGTAAAACAGACATATATTGACAGGAATCATGAAAATTTTGGAAATAATAAAATGCAGGATTAATTACAATATCCGGTTAAAAGAAAACTGCCGCCGTATAAACTATTCAGCAGATAATCAATAAACCGGATATTAAAAACAGGAAACTCTGTTATAAACAACAGATGAAAACTATTTCTTTTTAACTGTTTTTTTTGCAGTTTTCTTAACTGCAGCTTTTTTTGCTACAGGCTTTTTTGCGGCTTTTTTTACTGCTTTTTTAGTTACAGTCTTTTTCACAGCTTTTTTCGCTGCTTTTTTAACCGCAGGTTTCTTTGCAGTTTTCTTGACTGCAGCTTTTTTTGCAGCCTTCTTAGCAGCTTTCTTAGCAGCCGGTTTTGAAGCACTTTTTTTAGCTGCTTTTTTTGCAGCCGGCTTTTTTACTTCCTTTTTTTCTGTATTTGCGGAAGCAGATACAGATGATTTTGTCTGAGTCGATTTCTTATCAGATTTAATCATTTTGGAAGCAGCGGCCACACGCTCACTCATCCATTTTGAAATTGTAGTTAAAACTTTTGATCTGTCTTTTCCGTTTTCGTTCATAATCTCATGGTAAAGGTCTTCAAAGACCTTCATCTCCTTATCTGTTGACATAATTTTATCAAAAAGAAGCTTGCTTCCTTTTATATCCGCTATTCGATCATCTCCACCGTGGAGAATTAAAGTTGGCAGACGAATTTCCATGCCCCGCCCCAAACAGTTTTCAGCATTTTTGTTATATTCACAATACCACTTCAAAGTTATACGGTCATGAACAAGCTCATCAGCATTATATAGTTCTGCAACCTCTTCATCATGGGACAGAAAAGATACATCAAGTTTGTTGGACCGTTGCATCCCCGGTACAAATTTAGATAAAAACATGCTCGCATTATGTAAAAATGGAGTAACTTCAATTTTAGGTATAAATGCACCCGCACTGATTATCAGACCTGATAAATCCTCCTGATATTGAAGCGCATAACGGCACGCTATTGTTCCTCCAAGGCTATGACCTAACATGTATATCGGCAATCCACCGTGTTTTTCCTTAATCAATTCAATAAACGACTTTAAATCGTGTACATAATCAAGAAAAGAATCAACATGCCCTCTTTTCCCACCGGAACGACCGTGTCCCCTTAAATCCATTCCGTATATTGTTATACCTTTTCCATTCAACTGTTCAACAAGATGGTTATAGCGCCCACAATGCTCACCAAGACCATGAACAATTATAAGCAAAGCTTTTTCTTTAGGCGAAACCCAGGCCTGATGATATAATTCAATATCATTTTTACCCGTTATCCGCCCTTCTTCATGACTATAGTTTAACATTACCTGACTCCATCGACAAAACCACTATTTGCTTTAACCGGTCAAAAACCAATAATAAAGCAGTTTCAGTTGATGTATAACATTTATATATATTATGTGCAAGAAAAAAACCACCGCCTGCTACGAAAAATTGATATATTTGCAAAACCACATTGAAAATACCAGATTATTAGTTTTTGTATAAATTAATCCTGATTTCCAAACAGACTTATACAAATAGAAGCAAATACACATATTACATTTTAATATTATCAATCCGAGCAGGCGAATTACGGAGAGCAAACCACGTTTAAATCTATTTCAATTTATTCTTTTTTTCGGCAAGTTTTAACGCAATCTGGTTCAACAATACTTCTATCTGAAACGGCTTTTGTAAAAAGAGATCTATCTGTTTATTATAGCTCTTGATATCATCGATCATCCATCCGGTCAATAAAACAGTCAGCGTTGTCTCTCGCAACTCTCTTATTTCAGTCAATAACTCTGTACCGGTCATACCCTTTAAGCCATAATCAGAAATCACAATATCAAAATGACCGTTTTTAAACTCATTCAATCCGGATTCGGCATCTTCATGCACAATAACACGATTACCCATAAAGTCAAATAGTTCATATAGAATTTCTGTTAAAGCAGGTTCATCTTCTACTATAAGTATGTCACAATCCCTTATCTTCTGTTTATCACTGTTACCGGCAGAATCTTCACCTGTCACAATCATTTTTGCCGGTATCACCGCGCTCAAAGAGATAATATCCGCTGATTCCTCTTCAATTATTCGCACATTTATCTTGTCAGCGATGCGTCTAAGTTCAATTTCAGGTAAAAAATCCTCCCCCGTCTCTAATGGGTCATTATCAACCAAACCGCGTTTTACCGAAACAGTAAATATAATATCATCATCCTTTTTTAATTCAATATCAACGGCTCCACTCTGACCAATATATGATGATATTCGAAAAATCATGGAAACAACTATCTCGCGAAGAATTTTCAAATTCCCTGCTACACGTGCTTTTGTATAATACTGTTTACTGATAGAAATCGAACGACCTTTCTCTTTACGCTCTACTTTAAAATGTATTGATGCAAATTCTATAGCATCCCTTACAAGCTCAATTATTTCAACGCTACCCTGGTTATATTCAACAGAATCCGAGGTGATAAACTCCTGTATCCTGCGTATTTGAGTGGCTGCATCTACGGCGGATTCGTTTATAGACTGTAATCCATCAAGTATATTTGGTTTATCTGTAAGCTGAGACAGCATTTGTGATCGGTTAATGATAACATTTATTAGATTATTGAACGAATGCAACAGTCCTTTTGTCATATCACTGAATATTTGAACCCTATTCATCTTGCTTAACTTTGACTCAAGCATCTTCAACCTGGTAGTATCTTCAAAAACAATTTCGATATCATGTCCATTAATGTCTGAATCAATTTTGTATAATGCCGCATTGCAAGAGTTTTCCACTCCTGTTTTAGTGTTCACTTTCAAGTCATTAATACGTACAAAAGATTTTGAACCATTGCATATATCTACAACAGCGGCTTTAAGCTTTTCTGAACAATATGATGTAAAAAATGTTAAAAAACAATCCGGGTTCTCAAGAGCAAAATCACGATTAGTACCAAAATAATTTTCCGCGGAAGAGCTTATCCGAACCAAACGAGCTGAAGTATCAACAGTAACAACCGGACACGGAGAATAGTCATAAAGTGAGGTATGTTCGTTGGGATTTTGCATCGAACGATCAAATGACACAACTCTGTCTTCAACCGGCCTTATTATTAATGCTATACTTCTTTCATTTTCAATAAGCATGGGATAAAGATATAATTCGGCAGGAATTTTCTTATTATTGTGACCTTTTAACACAACAAAAAAGCGTGTATCAAGGCCGGAAAGAGTCTTGGAAAAATTAAGAGCAATTTTTTTGCGGTACTCATTAAACAACTCATGAGAGTCATCAAGAGTTAATTCAGAAGACTCACTAGAACCGGTTAAAACGGTAAATGATTCATTTCTAAATACGATCTCTCCCGATGAATTTATAATACAACACGGAACAGAAAGAGAATGCAGAACAGAAAAATCCACCCGTTTCTCCTAACAAACAATCCTTTGTCTAAATTACTAATCAAATGCATAATACATTATTACACGATATTTAAGTAATATAGTTATAATAATGCCAGTTTTGTTAGCGGGTTAAATTAATCAATTATTTATTAGGATTTATACAATTTAATTATAGGCCCTTCTACCGCAATGTTCTTTTATTAATTATTGTTTTACGATTTTTAAAAACCTCTACCTCCTGATCTTCGGCGGCAAAGACCTTGCCATTCGCGTCAACTTGTTCAAACCTCAAAGTATATTTCCCTGGCTCCAATAAAATTTTCGATATTTGCAAATTTGACGGAAGTGTTCTCCAACACCTAAGATCCGGTTTTATTTGCGAAGCAAGCGCTGATCCCACTCCGGCACCCGTGAGAAGGCCAATTAATGGAGCCGCATCTTTTAATGGTGTCTGTTCAGCTATCTTTTCTGCGGCAATAGAGGATGCAACAGTCGCCACCGCTTTCAGGGCAATTCCCATGGCCACTTTTTCTCGTGTATCTTCATACTTTTTTTCGGCACTTAACCTGGCTGTTTTCTCAATATCTTCAAGAGTTTGCGTTTTGCCCAATACTTTTCCATCTATAGTTCTTACATTCAAATACGCTGTTTTGTTGTCCGGACTGATATAATCAGGTATTGGATGTTCAATACTGCCTAAAGCAATCATAATGGCTGCAAGAGTAACTCCCTGTTCAAGAGTCATACCGTTGACAGATACTATAATCGCAGTTTTCATATTAGAATCAGCAAGTAATGAACCACGGGATTTTTTATATGCACCCCGGCCTGTCTGATGTATTATAACAAGCTCTCCCTTGTCTTTATAAGAAGGCACTGCTCTCTGTTTAAATTTTTGCTTCCACCTGGCCAAATCTTCCTTGTCATTCATGATATGGGCCAATCTCAAAAGATCATCATGTACTGGTACATAATCCGATTTTATCTCGTAAATACGCTTATATTCTATGTAAGCAAACTCAAGCGCTCCTTCGTCGTTATCTTCATTAGCAATTATCTCATAACATATTGCTGTCAGATATCTGGCCATAATATTCTGTTTATAAAGACTCTCGCCATTTTTACGCAACTCATCAAGGCGTCTGCTGACACGGTTAAACTCTACACGGGCACTATCATAATTCTTAAGCATTAAAAAATTTATTCCCGCGTACATATGTATCAGAACTCTTTCGAACTCTTCACCGTGATACCTTTCCTCTTGTTCGTTTAATAAAACGGAAGCAGCCTGCTTTCTTATGCTGATTTTTTGATCCTGTGCAAAATTGGCGGCCTTAAGCATAAACTCATTACTTTTTTTGTATTCACCCGCAGTATGATACATAAGACCAGCTTCAATCATATACAGTAGCCGTTCGTTGCTCTCCGCTTCGGCAAGAGTAGAGAGCATATCTGCACCGGCCAGGTAATCACCACCATAAAACCTTGATTCGGCATCGTTAACCTTCGATGAGTATGATGAACTACAGCCATAAAGAAGCAGATATGCCAGAACAGCACATATTGTTATACATTTATTTTTCACGATAGATTAAAACTCTTTGCCTTTATCTTTTGATTTAGATTTAAGAAATCTTGCGTTTTCCTGCCAATGTATTTCTCCGGTTTTGATATTATACAATCGCATTGTTACAACTAAAAGTTGTATCTCACGACCATCTCGTGTAGAAACCGCTTCTCTAATATCACCAGACAGATAAAAATTTGGAGATTTCAAAAATCCGGTTGGAACAGCAGTAGACTGATCGTATAAACCGGTCATGCCTTTCTCCATCTCTTTTATGGAATCCTCAGCCAAAGATTCATCAAGAAATTTTATTCTTCTTTTTATTAATTCTGTAGTCATCTCATCTGTGACAACACCTGTATCAATATGCTCTGCTGTTCGATTACGGAATTTCTTAACCTGTAAATAAGCTGGCCCATTCCAATCCTCTTTTAGAAAAACATATAGCGATTCAACCATTTTCTCAACAACCAACTTGACTTCCAGAGCACCCCATTCACGAGATCCATGATCTTCTGTAACTTCTCGCTCATATACAACTTCTGGTGCGCTAACACAGCTGCTTATACTGATTGTCAATACTGTTAAGCATATTAAATATTTTTTCATCATAAAACTCCTTGCAAAATGATAAAACAGCCTATCATTATTTTTTATTTAGTCAACAAATATTAAACACCAAAACAGACTACTATTAGCCCTTTTTTTATGCTTTTTTGGCTAATTAAGCTTAATAAGTCATTTTTTCCATCGAAAAGTTACTATTTATCGTCTTTAATATTTTAGGTTACAAAATAGATATTACGAAAACTTGAGCTCTTGAAGACAACAATCAATAACCAGTAATTTTTTCATTGTCAATTGCATTGTCATAATTATTATCTAATCATCTTTATGGACTACTAATAACGTTAAACCTGTGTTTTTAGGATAATTTATCATTATGGATATTGCTTCAAAACTTGGTATATACAAAAAGAAATCACAGCCTATTGCAGAAAATACGTCAAAAAAACCGATAATATTTCCCGATGAGACTATTGCGGACAAATTGTCGATTAATGGAGGTACGGTCTGGAGATTTGAAAACCGGCTTTCACTTTTTGATGTTTACAGTCCGGTAAATATTTCACCTATCAGAGAATTGGACGCTTTTTTGGAAATAAACGGCTTTACCAATGATCTTTCTCTGTCCGATCTTCTTTTTTTTGATCTGGAAACAACATCACTTTCCATTGCATCAGGAAACTATCCCTTTGTGTGCGGTATCGGATATACAGACGGAGACGATTTTATAACCGAACAGCTGTTTATGGAAAGTTATTCTGACGAAAAAGCAATACTTACATACCTTCTGGATTTTTTTAATCGTTCCAAAGCTGTTGTTACTTTCAATGGTAACAGTTTTGATTTACCACTGATAAAAAACAGATATATGCTAAATAGAGTTTACGGTTTTCCAGTCAATATTTCTTCCATTGATTTGATTGTTTCTTCGCGAAGAATTTTCAAATCACTATATGAAAGTTGTTCTCTTCAGACCCTTGAAAAGAATATTTTGGGATTTGAACGAGTTGGAGATGTACCGGGATGGATGATACCGGAAATATATTATACATACCAAAAAGATGGTGACTCTTCCAGATTGCCGGGTGTTATTGAGCATAATATGTACGATATTTTTTCCATGTATATTCTGCTTCAAATTCTTTCTTCAATATTTTCCGATATTAAAAAGGGAAACTTCCGCAATTTCGCAACTTCCTCCTTATTTACAATCGCCCGTTGCCTATTTGTAAACAATACAGAACTTTTCCTGCAGTTGGCAGAATACCTTGGAACAGATCTTTTTGGTGATGAAACTGTATTTGAAAAATTTTCTATTGTATTAAAGCGCAATAAAGAGTGGTACAAAGCGGTAGATTACTGGAATAAATCAGGCTCCTTTTTTTCACTAATAGAACTGGCGAAATATTATGAGCATAAAGAAAAAAAATACATTCAAGCTCTGAATGTATCTAATAAAGCTAATGAGATTTTGTCAAAAAAGGAAACCAACAAAGACGAAAATCCCGATAAAGTCAAAAAAAGAAGAGATCTTCTGCAAATTCGAATAAACAGACTCAAAAAAAAGATCTCAGCATCAAATAATGGGACAAACCCCAGCCTCTGATTCCTCAATTTCATATTCAATAACAATCATTTCACCTTCCACTCCGGGAAACATCTCCGCATTCTGCCTTTCGACCTGAAAACTGATATTACCCATTTGAAAAGTAAAGCTTTCTGCCGGTATTGCTGCCATGAAGTACTCTCCTGCATCGAATTACCCGACAAATATTTTATACCAAATGTCAGATATAATCATAACATAATAATTAATGAAAATAGCAAGCTAAAATCACTTATCATTCAAAAAACAATTGCTTTTCTGTCAAATCCTTATAACTATTCTTATCAAGGTATAGCATAATTAATTAACTTGTCAAAAAAAACATAGAAATTGATTTTTACAAAAATGTATTTAATTTATACCTGAATTGTTAGTTTTTCAAACTATCTTTAATAAATTTTTGCAATTATAGCACTTGGCAGGATTGATACAGCATCCTTGCCAATATTAAGAATTACTGGAAGGGTTTATGGAAAAAAGAGAAATTAAACTACCACCTGTTATCGAAGGCCTTGAAGGAATGGATACCGAGTCAATACGCAGAGGTATCGGAACAAATCTGGTTTATTCACTTGCTAAAGACAGATTTTCGGCAACAGATAGGGATATTTACGAAAGTTTAGCGCTCACCACAAGAGATCGCCTTATCGAAAGGTGGATAAAAACACAGCAGACCTACTACGATAAGGATGTCAAGCGTGTATACTATCTCTCAATGGAGTTTCTGGTAGGCCGAACACTGGGTAACAGCCTGATAAACCTTGATATGATGAATCAAACATCAGATGCTGTTAAGCAGATCGGCTACAACCTCGAAGAGCTGCGTGAAATTGAATTTGATGCCGGTCTTGGCAACGGCGGCTTGGGAAGATTAGCAGCCTGTTTTCTGGATTCCATGGCAACACTGGCTTATCCTGCATATGGGTACGGTATTCGCTATGAATTCGGAATATTCAAGCAAAAGATCAGGGATGGCTACCAGGTAGAATACCCGGATAACTGGTTACGTTACGGAAACCCTTGGGAGCTTGGGAGACCTGAGTATCTGTTTCCGATTAATTTTTACGGCAATGTCGAATATGTTCCTGATACCGAAAACACTGCCGTAAAAAAATGGGTTAACTGCCAAAAGGTCTATGCTATGGCCTACGATACTCCTATCCCGGGATATAAAAACAATACCGTTAATACAATGCGTCTTTGGGCGGCAAAAGCTGATCGTGAATTTGATTTTTTACATTTCAACGAAGGTGATTATAACCAGGCTGTTGCAAATAAAGCCAATTCTGAAAATATAACAAAAGTACTCTATCCCAACGACAACACTATGCAGGGTAAAGAGCTTCGTTTAAAACAGGAATACCTGCTTGTTGCCGCCTCTCTTCAGGATATTATCCGGAGATATAAAAAATATCACGACTCATTTTCACAATTTCACGAAAAAACCGCTATCCAGTTGAACGATACACACCCTTCTCTCGCGATACCCGAACTTATGCGACTTCTTGTCGATGAAGAACGTCTTGACTGGAATTCAGCATGGGACATTACCGTTAAAACTTTTGGCTATACCAATCACACCGTTCTTCCCGAGGCTCTCGAAAAATGGCCTGTAGATCTTATCAAAAGGGTTCTTCCCCGTCATCTTGAAATTATATATACCATAAACATGAAATTTATGGAACTTGTTAAGGAAAAATATAAAGACGACGCAAAGCGTATGGCTGCGATGTCCATCGTCGAAGAAGGTGAATACAAAAACATACGCATGGCAAACCTTTCAATTGTAGGCTCACATTCAGTTAATGGAGTTGCCGCTCTACATACAGAAATAATTAAAAACGGCTGTTTTAAATACTTTTACGAGCTTTGGCCCGAAAAATTCAACAACAAGACAAACGGGATTACTCAAAGAAGATGGTTAAAACTTTGCAATCCTAAGCTTGCGGAACTGATTACTTCCCGTATTGGAGACAATTGGGTCACAAATCTTTTTGAGCTCAAAAAACTTGAAGAGCACATCAATGATTCAACCTTCCGGGAATCTTTTACATCTATCAAAAAACAGAATAAAATTGATTTTGCTGGTTATATTGAAGAGCACACAGGAATCAAAGTTAATCCTGATTCAATTTTCGACTGTCAGGTTAAACGAATTCATGAATACAAAAGACAGCTGCTTGCCCTTCTGTATGCTATTACCGCGTATCATAGAATAAAAGACGATCCGTCAAGGGAGTTTGTTCCCCGCACTATGATATTCTCCGGAAAGGCTGCCCCCGGTTATCATATGGCCAAACTGATAATAAAACTTGCCACATCTATTGGTGATGTAGTAAATAATGATCCAGACGTAAATGGAAGACTATCCGTAGTATTTGTAGAAAATTACTCGGTGTCAATTGCCGAGCGTCTTATACCCGCAGCTGATCTCTCTGAACAGATTTCTACCGCAGGGTTTGAAGCCTCCGGCACAGGGAACATGAAATTTGCTTTAAACGGAGCTTTGACTATTGGAACCCTTGATGGAGCCAATGTTGAAATTAAAGAAGAGGTAGGTGACGATAATATCTTTATATTTGGACTTACTGCAGATGAAGTAGAATCGACAAAATACTCCGGATACAACGCAAGGGAATACTATCATAAAAACGGAGAATTAAGAAGGGCTGTTGACGCAATATCCAATGGATATTTCTGCCCATCCATGCCTGATCTTTTTAAACCGATTACTGATGCTCTTCTAAATCACGGTGACCCATATATGCTTCTTGCTGACTATGAGTCATATATCAATATGCAGGAAAAGGTCAGCACCGTTTTTACTGACAGTGAAAAGTGGACTTCAATGTCAATTTACAATGTTGCCCGAATGGGTAAATTTTCAACTGACCGAACAATACGTGAATATGCAGAAGAAATATGGAAAATTGATCCTGTCACTGTTAAAATTGATTAAACAGCTATAGCCGCTCAAATAATCATTTAAACGTTCCTTTATACTGATATAAGGGAACGTTTTGTTATTTAATTTATCACATTTTTTATTGTTTAAATAGCGTATTTCAACATAACTCTTTATTTGAGACGTTATCACTGTTTAAATTTTTGTTAACATTGCCTATAACAACGGAAATCCGGATTTTTTGCATATTTCTGACGCATCAGAGGATAATCATGAAGCAGAACGAAATTAGTCATTTAAAACAGTACATATTTTTTTTATTATTATCCGGATTAGGAGGTGGTTTTTTTGGTCTGGTTATTCCTAAATATAGCGATCCCGAATATTCAATCGCATTAAGTTTTTGTATTGGATTTTTAATCGGATTTTGTATTTGCGTACTGGCTATTCTTTTCGATAACAAATTTAAAATCATTATCAGAAAATATAAAATGCCCCTGCTTTTGGAACTTTCCATAAGAACATTATATTACGCTTTGATTATTCCCGCTGTTTTTTATTCAATATTTTATATTTTTAGATTACAGGAAGAAATCAGCACATTACTTTTTCCTGTTATGATATACAGCCTGGGAGCCAGTTTTTTTATAAACATGCTTGCGATTATTATTAATTTGATAGGACCACCCGACTTTTTACGTCTAATTAGCGGACGTTATTCCCGTCCCTTCGAAGAAGAGCGAATTTTTATGTTCATCGATATTAAAGGCTCTACCGCCCTTGCCGAAAACCTGGGCAACCTGAAATTTCACTCTTTTTTGAATGATTTCATCTTTTTTATTACACCGTCAATTCTGGAATGCAAAGGCGAGATATACAAATATATCGGTGATGAAATAATTGTTTCCTGGAACACAAAAAATGCCCTTAAACATTTGAACTGTTTAAGAATTTTCTTTTTGATAGTCAACTCTATACAGGACAAAAAAAGCTATTTCGAAACCGAATATGGTACCGTTCCTGAATTCAGAGCAGGCATTCATATAGGTAAAGTTATTGTTGGAGAGATGGGTGATATTAAAAAAGAGATCGCGTATCTTGGCGATGTTGTTAATACAACCGCCAGAATAATCTCTGTTGCCTCTGAACGTTCTTTACCTCTTTTAGGATCAAAAGACATTGTTAATTTTGTATCAAATAATAAATTAAAAACAGATTATTTGTTTACCGAAATAAAGGAAGTGATATTAAGAGGAAAGAGTAATCAGTCAGCAGTTTATCAGATCACAGAGAATATTATGTGATCTTGCTATAAATAGTTTCTAATTAAACACAATATAATGAAAAACAAAATTGAAATACAAAAACTTTACAAGGCATTTGGAGAAAAGAAAGTATTACAAGGAATTGACCTTGATATTTATGAAGGTGAAATCATCTCTATTGTTGGGAAGTCTGGAACCGGAAAATCCGTTATACTGAAAAATCTTATCGGACTAATGAAACCCGACACCGGCAGAATCATTGTCGATTATGAAGATTTCACTCAAAGCTCCGGAGATAACTTTTATCGAATACAGCAAAAATTCGGTGTCCTGTTTCAAATGGCTGCCCTTTTCGATTCGATGAATATCTATGATAATGTCGCTTTTGGTCTAAGACGTAAAAAAAAAGATGAGTCTTTCATAAAGAAACGTGTCCCGGAGTTATTGGAGCAGGTTGGCTTGAAAGATATAGAGACTAAAATGCCATCAGAAATATCAGGAGGTATGCAAAAAAGAGTCGGCCTGGCAAGAGCTCTAGCTATGAATCCGCAAATTATGCTTTACGATGAACCCACTACTGGTGTCGACCCGATTACAGGAAGTGCGGTTGACAAATTAATACTGAAAATGAATAATGCGTTTAATATCACTTCTATAGTGATAACACATGATCTTGAATCGGCATTCAGAATTTCTGACCGAATTGCAATGCTTCATGAAGGAAACCTTATTTTTTTAGGAACACCGGATCAATATAAAAATTCAAATGATTCTGTCATCCGCCAGTTTTCTGCCGGACGGGCTAACCCATCAGAACAAACGGAGATACAATAATGCATAGCGAACCACTTGACCTGCACCATAAAAAAATACTCTACAATAGGCTTCGGGCGATTTCCATCAGATTATCCGAATATAGTTTCGCCAACCTGTACCTTTTTCGTAAAACTCATGGATACGAAGTAGTACACGATGGTGATTGTATACATATCACAGGTTTTACAGGAGACAAACAGAAGTTTGTACTGCCTCTTTGCGAAAAAAAAGAACCGGACCTGGATCATATCGATGAACTTCTTGATAATTATGAAATGATTTTTCCCGTTTGCGACTGCTGGCTTCGCTATTTTGATCCCCGCAACTTTGATATACACCATAACGAGGACGATTCTGATTATATTTATACTGTTGAAAAAATGGCCACATACTCAGGACGACATTTGTCAAAAAAAAGAAATCTTCTAAAACAATTTAATAACTCTCATCAATATACTCGTCAAATTCTGAACAAGGATAATATCGAAATTGCTAAAAAAGTTCTTACTAACTGGCAAAACGAAACCCCCGCAAATGCATCAGATACTGATTTTCATGCAGCCATGGAGGCTCTGGAAAACATGGAAATACTGGGACTCTTTGGATTTTTGTATATTATTGATGACAAACCGGGAGCATATGTTCTGGGTGAAGACATTACAGACGACACTTTTGTACTGCACTTCGCAAAAGGACTAACGGAATTTAAGGGAGTGTATCAATTTATGTACAATGATCTTGCCAAAGAAATTCAGGGTAAATTCAATTATATTAATTTTGAACAGGATCTTGGGCTGCAATCTCTAAGGCAGGCAAAATCTTCTTATAAACCTGACCATATGGGGATGAAATACCGAATTAAAAGAAGAAGATGTAATTAGGTTATATATTTATTTGAAACATTATTGATTTATAAAACAACAATTTCACTCTCGTTCCGTGTGGAGGATACAAATGAAACTAAAAACTATTGCAATACCAATTGTTTTCATGTGCACCATATTAATCGCACAAGATAATCAAAATAGCAACCAACATGACGAAGCCAATCCATATTGGCCCATGAATGTTATTTTTACAAATGCCACAACAGCTTCTTTTGCTGATCCGTATAATAAAGAAAAATCAAAAGTAGCAAAATCAATCGAAGATACCAACAATAAGTTAATGGAAAAAATTGACTCTAAAAGAGATGAATTCGAAACTCTATTTCTTGCTGAGAAAAAAGACCGTAAAAAAATTATACAATGCACAAAAGAACTTTATGCCCTCCAAATTGATCTCGAACTTGCCAATATGGAAGCCAGAAAAAAAATGGATGATATTGACCGGAAAATGGTGGATGAGCTAACCGGTAAAGTTAACATCTGGACAGAAGAAATGTTAAAAGATGAATCTAAATACAAACGGTTCATTAATGAATTGAAACCGGACTAATCATATATCTCAGGAGCAGATTATGCAAAAATACATTGATAAAATTAACACCCTGATTGAATCCTTTCCGTATATAAAAAAGTTTTCCGGAAAAACCTTCGTTATAAAGTATGGCGGTAACGCTATGGTCGAAGACAAGCTAAAACGCGCATTCGCTCTTGATATGGTTCTTTTAAAATATGTAGGCATTCGCCCCGTTATTGTTCACGGTGGTGGTCCCCAAATTGCAAACCTGCTTTCCCGTGTCGGTAAAGAGTCTGTATTTCAAAATGGATTACGTGTTACAGATTCAGAGACAATGGATATTGCCGAAATGGTACTTGTTGGCCAGGTTAATAAAGAAATTGTCAACATGATTAACATGGAGGGCGGACGTGCTGTTGGCCTTTCAGGAAAAGACGCAAATCTGATACTTGCCGACAAGATTTATCATCAGGATGGAGAAAATCAGGTTGATATAGGTCACGTAGGAACCGTTCGCAAAGTTAACCCTAGCATAATAGAAACTCTGGATAAAGAAAATTATATACCGGTAATTGCCCCTATTGGTGTAAACGAGCAGGGACAAACTTTTAATATTAACGCCGATACGGCCGCCGGAAAAATTGCTGAAGCTTTAAACGCCGAAAAACTGATTCTTTTAACAGATATTGAAGGAATAAAAAAAGATGATAAGTTAGTATCTTCGGCTACCATTGATGAAATAAGGCAGATGATAAGTGATAAAGTAATCAAAGGTGGCATGATTCCTAAAACAGAATGCTGCATATCTGCTATCACAAATGGTGTACATAAAACTTCAATTATCGACGGTCGCGTAGAGCACTCTGTTTTACTGGAAATTTTTACCGATTCTGGTATCGGTTCAGAAATAATGCTTAAACATGAAGATATATAATAATTTTAAATATAAACGCGGATTAACGATTTTCGCTACCGCGTTTATATTTATTTTGCTTTTAACTGTGCTTATTTCAAACAGCTGCACTAAAGAGCCCCCCGAATCTTTTGAAACAGAAGACAACCCTTTTACATTAATCATGACCAATGATTCTTATATTGCCTACGAGCTATCAATGCCAGTAGGGAAACCTCCGCTTAAAGATTACTATAATGCCCAGAACTTTGGAATACGTAATAAGAATTTAAATAATAAATACCATCTGGGAGAAGACTGGAACGGTATTGGCGGCGGTGATACAGATCTTAGTGATCCGGTGTACAGCATAGGCAATGGTCTTGTTATTTTTGCAGCAAACGCCGGTCCAGGATGGGGCAACGTTGTAATGATTTTACATAGACTGAAAAATGACAAATTAATCTGCTCACTTTACGGTCACTTGCATGACTACCATGTAAAACCAGGTGATTTTGTAAAACACCGTTTTCAAATAGGTAATATAGGAAATGCAGACGGGCTCTACTATGCTCATCTCCATTTTGAATTAAGAGAAGATATTTCACTTGGCGTGGAAGGCGGGTATTCCAATTCAACAAAAGGATATCTTAATCCTACAGACTTTATCATTTCCTATAATGACCAATTTTTAGAATCTCCATTTTTAATAAAAGATGGAGATTCCGTTACCGAAAGATTTTTAACTCCTCCAGGCTTCCAGAGAGAAAATTTTAATAAAGGTAGTTATGAAAATTTTATTCAAAATCTTCCCCTGAAACCTTATGGACACAAAGTGCGCTATTATAATAAAAAGATCAAAAACCCGAAAGGTATTTATATATCTGTTCTCGATTACGATACAGGCGACCGTGATCTGCTTCAATGTGCTGACGCGGTAATGCTTTTAAGAGCCGAATATTTTTTCAATAAATCGGATTTTTCAAACATTCATTTCACATTTTTAAGCGATGGTAAGCCGCGTTTTTACAATTCTTTCGGAGGCAGGTTAAATGATTATAATAATTTTAGAAATTATATGAACTACATATTTTCTTACGCCAACACTGCTTCTCTTATTAAAGAACTTAAACCAGTCAATATCAGGGATGTTAAACCGGGGGATGTTTTTATACAGACAGGTTCTCCATACGGTCATGCAATTATTGTAATTGATACCGCTGTTTCAGCTTCGGGTAAAAAAATGTTTATGCTTGCTCAAAGCTTTATGCCGGCTCAAGAAATTCAGATATTAATTAATCCCACGAATTCGGCGATATCTCCATGGTATAGAGCCGATTCAAAAAAGATTATAACGCCGGAATGGGTTTTTAGATCAGATGATTTAAAACGATTTAATAAACCTGATAATTTATAAATCCTTTTAAAAAGCCTTTTTTTAAAAATAATTGACAGAAGCGTATACCAAGTCTTCCATATTGTATGTATTTTAGAAATTATTATATTTTATCAGCTAGAAAAGGAGAATAAAATGAAAAGACTTTCACTTGGTCTTGATTCAAGCACCCAAAGTATGACCGGAGTGCTTATTGACATTGATAACGGCGAAATAGTTTACAGCAAATCTCTCGATTATGCATCGGATCCCCGGTTAAACTGCTACGGAATTAATCATAAAGAGTATCTCGTTCCTCCAAGAGAAGCAGGTGAGGCTGATCAGCCTCCATTGATGTATATTGCCTCTATTGATGCGCTTTTTGAAGATATGAAAAAAGACGGCATAGACATGTCGGCAATTAAGGTTATTAACACATCAGGCCAACAGCATGGACACCTTTATCTTAATAATAAAGCAAAATCTCTTTTTTCTTCACTTAATGATGCCGGCAATGATAGTGGAGACCTTGTTTCAATAATCGGTTCTTCATTCTCATATCAGACCGCTCCCATTTGGAAAACATCCAATACCGAAACACAAGCTAACGCGATCAGGGAAGCCGTCGGCGGGAAAGACAAAATGATAATGATTTCCGGATCAGATTCTCCGTTGCGTTTTACTGGTGCAGTAATCCGCCGTGTTGGTGAACAGTTTCCGCAAGTTTACCAGCAAACCGAAAAAATTCAGCTTATATCAAGTTTTATACCGGCAGTTTTATGTGGCAATAGTGAAGTTCCTATTGATTTTGGAAATGCATGCGGTATGTCTCTGATGAATTATGAACAACGTAACTGGTCAAACACTCTTATTGACGCCGTATCATCTTCTTTACCTGGCGGCAACAGTTCTTTAACTGCTAAACTTCCTGACATAACCTCCCCCGACTCTATTGTAGGTTCTATTGCCACATATTTTAAAGAAAAATACGGCTTTAACGAGTGTGTTATAGCAGCGGGATCAGGCGACAACCCACAGACTAAAGTTCTTATTAAAGGCGACCTGCTTAGTCTTGGAACAAGTTTTGTAAATATGGTAGCAACCGATGGTACCTCATACGATATGGGCGGTTTTGCCAATGCCATGTACGACGGTGTTGGACGACCATTTATGTTTGGTTGTCGAACAAACGGCGCGATGGTATGGGATCGAGTTCGTGCAAATTACGGTTTGACAAAAAAAGATTATAAAAAAGCGGAAGAAGCTCTAAAATCGGCACCGCCTGCAAACGGAATTTTTATGTGGCAAGTAGATAACGAGTCTTTCCCTCCATCTAAAAAATTTGACCCGGTAAGAATTGGTTCAAACACCGGTTCTCTGGAATTTGATTATTCCGGAATCATTGACTCTTCTCTCGCGGCTGTTTTCACCTATTCACAGGCATTCGCGCGCAAGACAAGCGAGCCCCTTTATATTACAGGGGGTCCTACATCCAGCGAGGGAATAATGAGAAGAGCCGCAGGCATTTGGGGGCGTCCAGTTGTAACGATTGGTTCAGTTGGGGCAGGTCTTGGTACGGCTGTAGCAGGAGCTCAGGCTCTTTCCAAGCATACAAAAGAAAGCTTTGACGCCGAGCAGCTTTCCGCATCTGTTCTTCCAAGAGGAAAGGCGATCAACCCAATAGAGGACGATGTAAAAAAATACAAAGAATACCTTCCAAAATTCAAGGAAACTTTTGAAAAATACGCAATGTAAATATTCAGCCCTCTGTACAAACAGAGGGCTGAATTTATTTTATTCAAATAATATTATCTATTAATTAAGGCAACACTACTCCAGTTAGCAGGAGGTTTTTTTATCAGCTTGTTGCATCGTTTAATGTACATTGCCGATAAATAATCCCAAGGCATCTCTTCATGACAATATAAAAAGCATTTTAACGCATCATTGAATTTTCCGTCGCGATAATATTCTATCCCTTTATTGTATTCACCAAGATAACGTTTTTTATGTTTTTTATTTTTTTCCTTGTCTGATTCAAAATACTCGTAAACAGTTACAGGCTCGGTCTCTCCTTTTAGTTTCACACAATCAACATATCTTAAATTCAAATCATCACTATTCTCTAAATCTGAATAGGTGCTTTTGCTCAGCAATACTGGAACACGATACATCTGAGCTATCTGGCTTATTCCGAAAGCTGTATTTACAGACTTTCCGGTTATTGTATACTGCATACGGCTGTTAGACCCTACATTTCCAGCTATTACTTCTCCAGTATGCAAACCTATACTATAATCAATAAGAGGCAAATTCTTTTCCGAAAGCTCTCGGTTAAGTGTAATCAAATAGTCTCTCAGATTATCCGCACACTCCAAGGCAATATTTGAATGCTTTCCATTTGAAACAGGTGCTCCAAATACTGCTAAAAGAGAGTCCGCTATAAACTTGTTAACCAGACCGCCTGTTGATTCAATTAAACCGCTCATTCTGTCAAAGAAAATATTCAAGTAAGTTATCTGGTCTTCAGCTTTAAGGTCTGAAACCGTATCTGTATAGTTACAAATATCCACAACCATCAAGGTCACAAAAACTTTATCACCTTCAAGATTTAATGAACCTTTTAAAAGAAAATTTCTGACAACAGGGTCTACCATGTCGCCAAAAGTATCTTTTATAAACTCTTTTTCTTTTAAAGATATGACTGAGTTATTTATTAATTCTGCTAAAAATCCAACCTCATCCGGAGATGTAATTAAATTTCTTCCAGAATAGTCACCTCTTCCCATTTTGGTAATAACATTTGTCATAGACAATATTAGTCTTCTATGATATTTCACTATCAGCGCATACACAACCGAAGTTACAACTAGAAATATAATATAATATGTTTTAATATCATCAAATGCTTCTATATTTTTATTACTTATAGAAATATTATAAATATATTGCATTAAAATTGCTGAAGGAACAACCGTAGTAGAGATAAACAGCATAATACTTTTAAAAATTAAGCCTGGTAAAAAAGCTGACGAACAACTGTTTACATCACTATTGTCAGCAAAACGCGGAATAAAGATTCCAGCGACCAGATAATCACATATAACAAAAGAGATAGAAGATACACCCAAACATATCAATATTAATGACAAAAACACTCCGGAAATTACAAAATCAAAATACTTATTTAATACCGCAAAATAGACCAGATAAAAAAGAGGTGCAGCCCAGACAACTAAAAGAAAAACCGCGCTAAGTAAAGGAGAGTAAAAAAGCCTTTTACTCCTCTGCCTTTTTATATCTAGCCCTTTTTTTTTGGCAAAAGGAAGCATTATAAATGAAACAGCAATAGACAAAACAAAAGAGACAAGTAAATATATATGTTCCATCGATTTGAGTAGTGGCTCAACTATTTGATTATTCCCGCCTAACTGTGCGTTTGACATGATCCATTTAAATCCGATTAAGCCAAACAACACGCAAGATAACAAAAAGAAACCAATTATAAAGACATAAAAAATCCGATAAGATGACAGTTTGTTTTTATCGTGTTCCTTATTGTATTTTTTTTTCATCAAAATACTCCGTTATATCTAATGGTCCAATTTAATTCTGAGGGTAAAGCAGCAACTCTCCCTGGATAAAATTCAAATAGTATTCCGGATCGTGCGAAAGAATCGAAATATCATTAATGGTACCATCTAATATTTTACTGCAATGTACTTCTCGAACCTTTTTTTTATAGTGCGCGGATTGTATCCACAATTGAAGAATCAGCGATTCATCAAATTCTTCAAGAGTCATCTCTTTTAATGAATTAATAGCAAATCCCTTAAACGGAGAAAAAACATCGCTCAAACAGAACCCGGTAACAGAATTTATTTTTTGTGAAACAGGCTCAGATGGATTAATTATTAGATAATCGTCAGTTTTTTGTTTCATCTGTTTACGGCTGATATTAACAATATCAGCGCCGCTATCCAAGATTTCACGCATCAATGCCACAGGTTCAGTAAAGTTTTCATTCGATATATCAAGAAAATAGACACGCTCAAAATCATGTTTAGCAGCATACTCCATTACTGTAATAAATGAACCACCATATCCCAGCGGACTTTCATGACGTATATACTTAAGTTTTTCACCAGTTTTAATAAGATCTCCAATACCATCATCCGAACCATCATCAACTATTAATACATCATTAACATCCTGAACATAAGTATACAACTCCGCTATTCTTCTTGGAGTTATTGTTGCCTGATTATAGATTGGTAATGCTATCAACTCCATTATTTAAACTCCTGCCGGGCTGTTTTACCAACTAAAAGAACTATTGTGTAAACCAGCAAAATCTCTAACAATACCAGCATAAACGGTATAAAAAAGTAGATTATAGAAGGATATTTTGTTAATGGATTAGAACCAAAAACAGCTTCTAAAGAAACATAAAACGGCATATCTGTAAAAGCATTAATCAGCCGATATACAATCCAGGGAATCAAAATAATCGAAAAACATATAAAAAAAAGTCGAGCCCATTTTTTTCTTTTTAAAAGCTGGAGTGAAACCCACGCTGATACAACTCCAATTGCGAAACCTATAAAAATCATAATTATTAGATCTGAAAAAAAGAATTTAAAAACCATATTAATTATTGTAAACCACAGATTTGACGCAAATCCGAAATGCTCTAAAACCAAAGCAATTCCGTATGATAAACATATTAACGAGCATAAAAGCGTGAAAATAAAATATATTACAGATACCAGAGTTATTCCTGGTTTTTTCATAAGCAACACCCCATAGCATAATTTATTAATTTTTTTATATCTGACTTTTTTATCCAGTTTATATGTAAAATCAAGCACTTTAACTGTAAAAACCACTACTATTTAAAATTACAGCTCAAGACCTAAAAGCGGGCTTCTTAATATTATTGACAACTGAAAATTAGCTAATTTAATGGACTCTATTATGAGCGAAGAAATAACAGAAATATATAAACACAATATCTTCATAAAATGCCGCTTTAAATCAAGCGCGCGGAACCTTTATGGCTTAATACTTATCGATTTTAACCCTTCCGGAGCTGTTGACAATTACCAGGCTATTGCTTCTACTTTTTCTGAGATATATGAGATTAATCCGCAATCAGGGTGGGAAGACTACGAAAACCAGATTGTACAAACCAAGTGGAACGGTAAATATAACAATAATATTACCCGTGACTTTCAACTGCAACTTGACTCCCTTTTTGATGACACTTTTCAGAGAACTCAGCTTTTCGAGGCCGCCAACGATTATGATTACGGGTCTGCCGAACAAATTCTTTATGACACTGCAAGACGCATATTACAGGACAAAAATCTGAAGCTTGAATTAAACATACAGGAAGTTTCGGCTGATGAAATAACAATGATTCGAAATCAGCGTGAAATTGAACGCCAGCAGAAATACCAACAGGATAAAGAATCCGAATTTTCTATCGAAGAGGGCTCTGTAGTGTTAAATTCATCCCTTGTGCTCTCTCCAGTTAACGGAAAACCTCTTTATGATTTGAAAATTGGCGAAAAGATAATGATAAAACTTGATCCTTCATCATCTAGGAATCAACAATATATTTCTCTTTATAATTTGAAAACAGATGCAAATACATATCTTTCTGTTCCTGCTGAAGTTATTGACATCAAAGCCGCATCGAAAGCGGAACCAGTTCAAATTTTAACCAGAATTGAAGATTCTGTTTACGCAAAAGCAGTCGAAGACGAAAGACAGGTAAAACTAAGAATGTTTAATGCTGCAACCGACCGCTCCATTCAGGTTATGAAAAATTCATCAAAAAAAGCCGTATCAACCCAAACTATAGCAAACTATAATCGTCAAGATTCGGTTTTGAACGAAAATTCAAGCATTACAATTGTATTAGCTCTTGCACTTGCTCTTCTTTTATTTTTAATTATTATTGCCATATATCTTCTTTTATAGAATCATAACTTAACAGGTAAGAAAATGGATCGGGATAAAGACTATATCATAAAACTTTCTAATGAGAAAAATGTAAAATTTATCAAGCTATGGTTTACAGACATTCTTGGTATGCTAAAAAGTTTTACTATTACAATTGATGAATTGGAAGATGCATTATGCGAAGGTATCAGATTTGACGGTGCAACTCTTGGTGGGTTTATACGGACAAATGAACACGAGATGATCGCTTTGCCCGACGCATCTACTTTTCAAATACTTCCATGGCGTCCAAACGAAGATTCCGTAGCCAGGATGTTCTGTGATATTTATACAAGTGATATGAAACATTACGAGGAAGATTCACGTTATATATTACGTAAAACACTTAAAGCGGCTTCAGATGCCGGATTTACTTTCTATACCGGACCTGAAATAGAATTTTTCTTTTTCAAATCAACAGAGAAACCCGAGTTACTTGATAAGGGTGGATACTTTGACTTAACCCCTCTTGACCTTGCAGCTGATTATCGAAGAATGACTGTTTTAACTCTTGAAAAAATGGGTATAAACGTAATTTCATCACATCATGAAGGAGCTCATAGTCAGCACGAGATCGACCTTCGTCATGAAGATGCATTAACAACAGCTGACAATATTATGACATTTAGAATTGTTGCCAAGGAGATTGCCCAGGTAAACAATATTTATGCTTCTTTTATGCCAAAACCCTTGTCTTACCAGAACGGTTCCGGCATGCATCTTCATCTTTCACTTTTTGATAAAGACGATAACAACGCATTTTTTTCGACAAAGGATAAAAATAACCTATCAGACACCGCTAAACATTTTATAGCCGGATTACTGACATATGTTCCTGAATTTACAGCCATAACTAATCAATGGTCAAACTCATATAAAAGATTTGTTTACGGTCACGAAGCCCCCACACATATTTCATGGAGCAACTGTTTAAACAGTGCATTGATACGTATACCAGAGATGCGTAAAGAAAAACCCGATTCCATGCGAATAGAGCTAAGAAATCCGGATCCTTCGTGCAACCCATATCTGGTATTTTCAGCAATACTCGCTGCCGGCATGGATGGTATCAATAACAAACTTGAGCTCGAACCTGCACTTGAAGATCTTCAGAATAATTCGAAGCTAGCCGATCCGGCCAAACTTGGATGCAAAAAACTGCCATCACATCTTTCGGAAGCTTTGTTGAATCTTCAAAAAAGTGATTTTATGAAAAAAACTTTAGGGACAAAAGTAATAGAAAAATTTATCGAAAACAAGGTACTGGAAATAGCGGAGCAAAACAGCTATGTAACGGATTACGATATTATGAAATACTATCCGTTACTTTAATTGTTGACGTATTATTACCTTATAACAGAGTAGTTTAATGAAATTCAAAGATATTAGTAATTATTAACGGTATTTTTATGAAAATAACTGTTAATACTCAAAATAACACCTATTTTTTAATTCTGGACGGCAAGTTTAATATTGATCATATTGATGTTTTTGATGAGAACTTTCATTCCATAATAAAAAACAAGCCTGACGCCATTGCCATAAACCTTCAGAATGTTGAATATATTGATTCATCTGCGTTAGGGTCATTAATAAAAGGCTTAAATCTTTGTAAAAAACTCAATATTAAGTTCTATCTTTGTGATTTAAAAGAGAACATTAATCTTGTTTTTAAGCTATCATATCTGGATAAGTTTTTTAATATCGTTTCTTCCAGTGAAATCAATTAATAGCACGCATATTTAACGACTATCTGTTTACCCTAAAAACCCGTTTCTTTCAAGCCTGTCCAAAAAATCTTCTTTTGTAGAGTCATTTGTAACCATTTTTTCCATATATTTTGCCAGGATGTCTACTTCAATATTGACCTTGTTTCCAGCAACCACAGAGTACAGGTTAGTTTTCTTTATCGATTCCGGGATCAGGTATATACTAAAGCCGCCCTCAAATACCGATACAACAGTAAGAGATACACCATTGACACAAACTGAACCTTTTTCAACAATATACATCATCAATTTAGAGCTGCAGCCAATACGGAAATCAATTGCGTTAATACTTTTATTAACCGCTAAAACACTACCTGTACCGTCTATATGTCCCTGTACAATATGCCCCCCCATTCTGCTCGACGGAGTTAATGCCCTTTCCAGGTTTACATTATCTTCTGCCTTAAGATCGGAAAGATTTGTTAAATCCAGAGTCACCCGGGAAACAAACACAGTGAATATATCACCATTAATAGATTCAACTGTTTGACAAACCCCATTTATAGCGATAGAATCGCCTATATTAGCATCAGAGATTACCGTTTCGGAACGTATACCCAACCTTACTCCATTTGACTCTTTTCTTATTTCCGATACTTTACCTATTTCTTCGACTATACCTGTAAACATTATTTAAACTCCCCATAAACAACCAGATCACCGTCAATTAGCGCTAAGGCCTTGTGATTTACCGTCCTTGAATTCTTTATCATCTCTTCTCCAGCTCCTTGAAACAGCGGGTGCCCGCCGCCAAGAACCTTGGGTGCAAAAAAATAGAGATACGAATCCGGTAACCCGGCTTCATGAAAAGATGCATTCAATCGGGCACCACCCTCAACCATTGCAAGCATTACACCCTGATCATAAAGAATTTTTAACATTTTTTCAATAAACTTTTTACCGGAAAAGCCAATAGGGATAATCTTTTCTCTATCAACGTACTCTGGTATATCGCAATCATGATCAGACTCACTGCAGAAAATCAGATAATTTTCATCATAAAAAAAAGATCTATTTTCAAACCGATCTGGCAATCCTGCAAGTACCCGTAAAGGAGTTCTTTTTTTTACTTCAAAATCATTACCTATTAGTTCAGAAAACAGAAAAGATTCATTAGAATATACATTTACCTTTCTATTATCAAGATACTCATTTCTAACATCCAGTCGCGGGTCATCTGCGATGTAAGTTCCTTTACCTACAATAACAGCGTCTACAACAGATCGTAATCGATGCGACAAGGCTCTTGAACTTTCTGAAGTAATCCATTTAGAATCTTTATTATGAGAGGCTGTACATCCGTCAAGAGTCATTGCGGCCTTATGTACTATATAGGGCCTCTTTTCTTCCAGATATGTTTTAAATGGCTCAAGAAGCTCACGAGCCAAACTTCCATTTTTTTTATCTATAATTGTTTCAATACCGGCATTCTCCAGTTCTAAAACTCCTTTACCACAAACCAGGGGATTTGGATCAATCGCGGCAATGACTACTTTTTTTATTTTGGCAGCAGTTATTGCCATTGTACAGGGTGGAGTTTTTCCGAAATGACAGCATGGCTCAAGCGTAACGTACATTACAGAATCTTCCGTTGATTCAGTACAGCTATTAATCGCGTTAACCTCTGCGTGATTTCCACCAAAAGCGGAAGTTGAACCGCTTCCGATTATTTTATTATTCTTAACAATTACGGCACCGACAGGAGGATTGGGAGAGGTTATACCGACACTGGAGAAGGCCATTTTTAAAGCCTTCTCCATAAAGAGGGTATCAGGATTCAAAAGATTACATCCTTACTTATGTTTTATTTTGTCCATAATTTTTGTATACGTTAACACAACCGGCGATGCAACATATATTGAAGAATATGTACCGACAAATATTCCAAAAAGAAGAACCATTGCAAAGTCGTTAATTGTATCACCACCAAGAAGATAAAGGGACAACACCGCGAAAAGTGTGGTTAAAGAGGTTAGCAGTGTCCGGCTTATTGACTGGCTTATTCCAATATTTATTATATCAGCAAATATGGGAGAAGTTTCATTCTCTGCATTTTCCCGTATACGATCAAATATTACAATCGTATCGTTAACCGAATAACCGAATATAGTAAGAAGTGCAGCTATTACCTGAACATTGATCTCTACATTCATCATACCACAGAACAGCACTGCCAACACAAGGTCATGCGCAAGAGCGATCATTGCTCCAAGGGCGTATTTGAACTCGAAACGGAAAGCCAAATAGATCATCATTAGAACAACAGCTATAATGACAAGTTTAAAGGCAGACTGTTTAAGGTAGTCACCGATAGTCGGGCCTACAGAATCATTTGCAAGTTGAACAACTGCAGGATAATCCGTCTTGAGGGTATTCCATAACAGTTCATAGGTAGATTCCGTATTCTCAGAACCTTCAATCAATTTCGTAGATATTACAAACTCATTGTTCTCATCGTTACCGATAGTTTGAACAGATGCGTTTAGTCCACTTTTTTGCAGAGTAGAACGAACATCTGATATGGACACTCCACTTTCAAATTGAGCACGAATTTTAACCCCGCCTACAAAATCGATACCCCAGTTCAGGCCACCTTGAGGAACCGTTATTGCAAGAAACAGAACCATCAATCCTGCAGAGACAGCATACGCTACATATTTAAACCTTAGAAAAGGTAATATCTTCTGCTTCAAAGTAATCTCCTTATTAGGTAATAATTATCACTAATACAATTCTGTTTTACAACAGTTATATACTTAATTTCTTTATACTTGTCTTCGCTGTAATAAGCTCAAAGATAAATCTTGATACATACAAAGACGCGAACATACTGCATACAATACCAAAAGCAAGAGTTACAGCAAAGCCTTTAATTGGGCCAGTACCAACCTGAGACAAGATAAATGCTGCAATTAACGTAGTTAAGTTTGCGTCAAAGATTGTCCAGAACGCGCGGCCAAATCCGTTAGCCACAGCAACACGAGGACTCTTGCCGTTTTTAACTTCCTCTTTTATGCGTTCATATATAATTACATTCGCGTCAACCGACATACCCACAGTCAAGATTAAACCTGCAATACCGGGTAATGTTAAAGTTGCCTTGATCCACGAAAATATTGCCATAAGAAAAAGCATGTTCAGAATAAGGCATAAATTAGCAAGCAATCCTGAAAATTTGTAATAAATAATCATAAAAATCATTACGCCAGCTAGACCAATGATTATCGCTTTAAAACCTGCAGTTATGGAATCCTGACCAAGTGAAGGCCCGACTGTTCGTTCTTCAACAAACATAAGTTCAACAGGAAGCGCTCCCTCTTCAATGATACTTGCAAGAATTTCACTCTCTTCATAGGTGAAGTTTCCGGTTATCTGTGCCGAACTGCTGACAATCCGTTCATTTATATTCGGAGCACTTCTAACCTGTTCATCAATAACAATGGCCATTCTTTTGTTAACATTTTCGCCGGTTACCTTGGCAAATTTTTCGGCACCTTTTGTAGTTAATTCGAAAGACACAGCAGGTTTTTGAAACTGATCCTGGGTAACATTAGCCCGTTTAATGTCATCTCCGGACATGCTTACAGTTTTACTAAGAACCATCGGGTACGATGGATAGAGTTTCCCATCATCAGGATTACGTTCATATTGATAAAAAATCTGAAAATTTTCAGGCAACCCTGTCGCCACAGCAATCTCGGTTGCGATATCCCGCAATTTAAACCGGTCATTCGGTAGCTTTATATTATTTGCTTTATGGTAATTGTTTACCTTTTCAGTCCATTCATCATCGACTATACGGTATTCAACCTGGCCGGTGTTACCGATGGTATTCTTTACTGTTTGAGGATCACTTACTCCGGGAAGTTGTAACTCAATAGCCTCGGTTCCTTTAGGTCTTACAACTGATTCAGAAACACCAAACATATTAATACGACTGTTAATCTTCTCAATTGCCTGAGCTGTTATTCGTTTTTTATCTTCTTCATTAAGAGGACGTCCGATCTTCTCTTCCATCTTCTTGTAATCGGCCTGAATTACAAGGTTCATTCCACCCTGCAAGTCAAGACCCAACTTGATTTTGCTTGCTAATAGATATTTTTCAGCCCAGTGTGTCTCGAACTCCGCTTCCTCAACGTAATCAAAGAGCATTTTGACCTCATTCATTACAGCATGAGTAAGCGAATACCCCTTCATATAAATCGTATTATTTCCTTCATAATCAAACGTATATGAATCTTCAGAAAAACGGGAAGCAAGCTCTTTCTTGGCTCTATCCATTTCTCCGGAAACAACCGTCAGTTTTAATGTCTTCTCTGCAAATGTAGGTAAAATGATCAGTACAGATAAAACTGTAACCAACAGAATTATTATAAATCTGCCTTTAAAACCCTTAACCATGTAAGCCTCTTAATTATAAACGACGTTTTGAAGGTATCTTTCTAAAAACCCTTCTTCGTTTTTTCTTTGATTTTGAATTGTAAAGCACAACAAGAATCAACACAAGTAGTATTATTAGCACACGGGGAAGCCACAGTTTCACCGCTCTATTCATAGTACGGAAACTACCATCCTTTTTAGTGCCATTCTCAGCTGCCACGACTTCATTTTTCGTGGCAACATTATCACCTTTATCTGGTGCTTCTTCCACTGATGGTTCATCAATATCCGCAATCATTACTTCCCGTTTTTCCAGTTCAATATCCGGAACACGTGAATCATATAACAGTGCATCTGTTATATCTAAAAGAACAAGCCCGGACGATGGAGCAACCGGTTTTGGAACAGGCACCGGTTCTTTTTTTCGCGATGCTTCCTCTTTATCTGTCTTTGGTGCTGCCACAACAGATTCATCAGAAGAATCAACTGACTCTTCTGATGAAATTTCATCTTCAGTCGCAACATCGTCTGCTGTCTGACATATCAGTGAAGAAAATGACAACAGAACTATTAATGCAAATATGTAGACTCTTCTACAAATCATTTTATTATTTTTTTGCCTTATTGCGATCATTTGCAGACGGCGGCAAAACCTTATTCTGTATTGCTGAGCGTATAAAATCAACTTTTGCGTTATCTGATATCTTAACGGTAACAATATCTTCGTTTTCTCTTATTCCGGTTATTACTCCCTGAATACCACCTATAGTTAAAACTTTATCTCCGACCCGAAGCTCGTTTATCATACGTTTACGTTCTTTTTCTTTCTTCTGCTGAGGTCGAATAATCAGAAAATAAAAAATCACAATTATTAAGATAAAAGGCGCGAAACTGATCAATCCACCACTTGCGGGGGCTGCTTTACCCGCCTGAGCCATTACAGTAAAATTCAATTTATTCCTCCAACAAGATCACACAAGTAAACAATAAAAATAACGCGTAAACACTATTATTTAATAAATCAAAAAATCTACTTCCGTTAAATTTTAATCAGACTATTAATGTCAGTTTTTATGTCAATAAATAATTTAGCGCTTATCAAGCGATCGCCTGTTATGGCGTAATCTCAGCTCATTAATGACGGATTGAGTAATATCAAGCTGTCTGTCGGCATATACAATTGTCGATTTTTTATTAATAACCAATTTGAATCCGTTCTCAGACGCTATATATCTTACCGCATCTTCCACTTTTAAAGCAACTGAACGCTTTATCTCGTCAGAATTATTCAATAGCTCTATTGAAACGGGTTTTTCACTGTTTTGCTGATACATTTTATAATCAGGATCATTTTGTAAAACAAAACGATATAGGACCTCTAAATCCACATAGGCTGTCGAAAAAGACGGGGATTCTGTTTTAACTAATGCATTGCATGAAACAAAAAAAATTAAACAGAAAAATTTGACAAAAAACAAAACCAGGGGTTTCAAAAAAAATCCTCCAGCCTACTGTTTTAACTTTTTTCGTTTACAACAGGTAATTTTAAAATGCAGTAATTGAGAACAGCGCTATCTTTTTTAATAACGGATATCACCCAATTGCAGCTGAAACTCGATTCCTTCAAGCGGCTTAAGGCCACCCTCACTTAATCCTTCCCAAACGGCCTTTTTACCAAACCAGAACCGCATCGGAAGCATAGGTATTTGCACCTTAAAACCAAATCCATATGAATAACGGAAATACTTTAATGGATCAACTGTATGAATATCCCTGATATCGACAAGGTAACCATTTTCTTTATCAGAATATATATCATCAGAATATTCTGAATACTCGTCCCAATATTTATCCGAATAAAGAGCACCGGCATCAAAGAAAAAAGCAAGCCAAAAGTATTGTCTATGAACCGGTATTCTAAATTCAGATCCGTATGTAATCTGGTGAAAAAGACGATTTTGCCAAGACAAAGGCAAATCATCATCGTAATATTTCCATATTCTTAAAGTTTCCGGTCCTCCAACAAACAACCGGTCTTCAGCTTCTATCCAGGGATTCTCATTTTGACTTTGACTGCTTTCTACCAAAGAATCACCTATAGGGGGCATCATAAAATGCGCGTTAGCTCTTAACTGAATAACACAAGGATAATCTTTCAAATACGGAAGAGTAAACGGGCTGTAGAAATATTCAATTTTTGGAGACAACTTGACAAAGTGGTCATCTCCCCACAACAAAGCTCCACCAACCATAGACAATCCCATATAGGCTGTAATTCCCTTAGTTGGATTCAAATTATCATCCGTGGAGTTATACGATGTATAAAATGTGATTTTTCTCTTCTCTTGAAGTCCTATCTCCTCAAGACGCATAACCTCTTCAGACGCGTTACCAGACGGATTAAGTACGGATTTAAAGGAATGTGACCATATAGTACCCACTGAATGATATATCCAGAAACGGTATCCCAATCCCACAGAATAACCAATAGTCTGTTTTTCGTAATAGGGTATTTCATCAGCCGAAACATCAGGAAAAATTGATGTCGTTCTTATTTTTTGCAATGAATAGAATATCGATAAGGTCAACGAAACAGGATTATCGCCTATCTGATAAAACCATGGATCCGTAAACGTAACTGTCGCGGACTTATTATATTCTCCGTATTCTACCTTAACTTCAGCTCTATACCCATATCCAAAGAGGTTATTCTCTGCCACACTGGCAAAAATAGAAAAACCAACATCTGAACTAAATCCGCCTCCTAAAGAAAGTGTTCCTGTGTTCTGCTCCTTAACACCAACAATTATGTTAACTTTTTCATTACTGCTTCCAGGGCGAATATCTATTGTTACCTCTTCAAAATAACCAAGTCGGTACAGAACTTCACGTGTTACCTGTATTTTTTCCGCATCGTAGAGTTCTCCCTCTTTAAAAAGGATCTCTCTTCTTATTACATGCTCTTTTGTCTTATCATTACCACTAACAATAATGTTTTCAATATATGATTGCGTGCCTTCAGCAATTGTAAGATGATAATGAACATATTTTCGAATCTCTTTTCTGCCATCAATTACAACTTCACGCTCGATAATATTTTTTTCGGGCATAATACGTGTAAATAGATAACCTTGCTTTCCATATTCAAAAGCAAGATTATAACGATCCATCTGGAAAAAAGTATCATTACATACAGTATCCTTTTCTACATCCTGACCAACAAATCTTAACACCTTGTCTGCAAACCTTGTCAGGGGAGTCTCTTCCCGATGCTTTAGTTCAAAAAGTTTCATTATTCGCTCGGTTGAAAGGATCGAATTGCCCTCAACCGTATATTTTTCAAAAAAGTACCGCTCACCCTCGTTAATTCTAAGAGTTATAAAGATACCACGCTTTTCTTTTTTTTCAGGATCAACCCAATCGTAAACTACTTCTTCATCGATGATATCTGCGTCAAGAAATCCATTTTCGCGATACAACATTAAAATTTTCTGCTTATCTGCTTCATAAGTAGCAATACTAAACTTGCTTTCCGAGAAAAGAGAATCTTCCTTAATTTCCATAACATTACGAAGATAGTCATCTCCAAGTTTATATGCTCCAAAAAGGGTTATCTTGTGAACAGCAATATCCTCTCCTTCATCTATACGAAAGGAAACCGTTACATTATTATTCTCTTCATCATCGACATGTTTGATTACAGTTGTAACCATTACATTAAAGAGACCCTCTTCTATATATTTTTCTCGAATAATTTTTTCAGCTACGGGAATCTGGAATTCCCTGTATGATTCACCAATTTTAACTGGAATCTCTTCAGACAAGTCAGTTTCTGACAAGGTATCCATACCTAGAAAGTTTATCATACTAATAACAGGTCTTTCAATTATAATAAAACGGACTACAACACCATCGCCTTGTTCAGTAACTTCTGCTCGCACATCAAGTAGATCCGCTTTTTTAAAAAGAGCATTAATATCATCGGTAATTACTTTGGGGTCTAGTGGATATCCCTTTTCAGTCAATACGTGAGCTTCAAGGTCAGCCTTATCAAGATTACGTATGGCTATGTCTTCTTCCTTTCCATTTTCCAGCTTCTTTTTACCGATAAAATCCACATTAACAATGGTTTTTCCTTTAAATCGTGAAGGCATCTGCTCTTGCGCCATAAGCAAACCGCCCTTAAAAAAAGGTATAGCTGCAATAGTCAGAATTATATAAAACAATATCAGGGGCTTTTTTATCATTAGAACCACAGAAAACCTTACAATCAATATTAATATCGAGTTCACACACAAAATCTTGTTACAACACTTCTAAAAAAAGATAACAAGGTTACTAAGCCTGATACATTTATCAAGCCATACTGTCAAGAATTTAAGAGAGAAGGCTATTTTTGAGTAGAAGTAGAAAATGTAAACCTGTTTATCCCGGCCGAACTTAATGAATCCATAATTCGAACAATAACGCCATAATCAGCCGACTTGTCTCCACGAATAAACAGAGTATCATTTTTTAGTTTTTCTGCCTCTTTAACGAAAAATTCGTCAAGATTATCACTATCAAGAAGCATATCATTAAGATACACACGATTTTGACTATCAACGGTAAGCACTGAGACCGATGAATCGGACTCCCCGCTATTTTTTGCATACGGCAAAGTAACATTAATTGATGACACCTTACCCATACTTGATGTAACCATAAAGAAAACGACCAACAAGAAAACCAAATCGATCAGCGCTGTTAAATCTATACCGCTTTTCGGGCTATGCCTAGGAATCAACTTAACCTTTCTCATTTTCCATTATCCATAATCGAATTCAAGGCTATTTCAATATTTTTCAGAAGCACAGAGGAGCGTGAAACCATATAGTTATAAAATACCACTGCGGGTATAGCCACTAACAGACCCGTAGCAGTAGTCACCAGGGCTTCCGCAATACCGCTTGCAAGAAGAGTTTGAGCCTGTTGACTTGTTTTTGCCAAAGCGCTGAATGATTTCATCATCCCGGTAACTGTACCCAAGAGTCCAAACATTGGAGACACGGTCGAAATTGTCGAAATTAGGCCCGTAAAACGTTCAATTTTTGAAGCAAGAACATGAACACTCTCATCAACAATTTTTTCACGCTCTTTAACGGATTTTACTTCGATCATTGTTAGAAATATCTGTGATATCGAAGAGGTATCCTTTTTCAAAACAGTAATGGCATCCTTTACCTGTCCACCATTAAAGAGCATTACCGCCGAACTGACGCTTAAAGCCATTGTACCAGAATAGTTTCTATACGACCACATTCTCTCAATAAAAACGGCAAAAAGCAACAATGAGCACAATCCAATGGGAAGCAGCATTATCCAGGTGGGTATTGATATCAATAAATTTAGAATTATTCCAGATTCCATTTGCAAATCTACCAGATCCAATTAATATTTCCCTTGTACAGGGATGAACTTAAAGTATTACTCTCAAACCAAAAAGAATGGTCAAACCTGACTCGGGATAACCATCACGAATATAGTACATCTCGTTATAAAGATTCTCAAGCCTTAGATATGCATAAAAACTTTCAGTAGCCTTGAACTGAATATCAAGATATCCGACAGTAGCATTATCCAGCTTTTTCCCTGTTTCCGGGTTCACATAAACTTCACCTAAAAAATGGTTAGTCCAATCAACATTTAACAAGGAACCATCATAACGCAATCCCATTATATATGTTACTTCCGGCTGATATGTAATGTTCTCTTCTGCTTGAAAGTATTTAAGATGATAACTACCTAAAAATCTTACTTTTTTACCGATTAAATTCATATCTAAATCAGTTGTAAAACTCCATTTCGACGCAGGCACGGCATGAGCTGTAAGCAAATTTTCACTAACTTCTGATGGCAAATAGTTATAAAAATTATTGGACTTTTCGTAAGAAAGAACACTTTTTACAGAAAAAGCACCCGGCATCATTAAATCGAGCTGCAAATCAGCATAATGTACCTTTGCTGGAGGCAGATTATATGTTGGTGAAATGTAGTTTAAAGAAAAGTAGTACTCTTCCGGACGGAAAGATTCAAGAGTATATTTATAATTTGAGTATACTGTATAATAGTCATTTCCAAAAAAAGTTATTCCCGCCATAGGCATCAACGGCAGTGGAATACCTTGAGCGTCCCAGGCGAAAAGACCTGAGTCCTTACTCCAGGCAGTATTCAAACCCACATTCGCACCAAAAAGTCCTGTTATCTTAAAATCATCAACTATCTGTCCATGAATAAACCGGTCATCACCTATACCTGTTTCAGAATAGTTATACTGTGATCCTTGAACCATATAGCTAATACGGTTAGAAGATGACCAAATATATTCGCCACCGACCTCACCCGCATAGCGTGTCAAATAATTCCGAATTGATTCGGCCTCTTCATCACGTCTTTCTAAACGGTGTTTGTAAAATGCCGCATCAAAAACTATATATGCTTCATAATTTTGAGAAAATTTTCGAATATTTTTTGAATAAATCGTGAATTTATCTTTTTCTTCACGGGAATAATCTATTTTATCAAACATACCGCGAGAGTCATTCTCAACACCTACAGTCAAAGTTGATGAAAAACTATCGTCAAAAGAGAGATTGCCTGAAAATTCCAGGGAGTTTTCAAAAAAACTTGAATTATTATATACTGTATCCTTATATCCATAATCGTTTGAACGTTTATAATTGGAGTTCAATATATAGGCGAAACCCCGCCTTTCCTGTGAAAGATTAATTACCGAAAGCATGTTATTATACTGTCCGTAAACAACATGCATATCCAGATTTGCCTTTTCAAACTTTGCAGGAATTTCTTCTTTAGCAGAGCCAGTTTTATCAGCATCAGCATCTTCCGCGGGATCTTCAGATGAGAACAGAAGCTCATCTACAGGATCACCATACGACTGTGCACAAACCGGAAAAGCCAATAAAAAAACAGAGACAACAAAAGAGAGCAGGCGGGCGATAAAGGTTTTAATAAATATGCTATTCAGCATAAAAAGCCCTCTACTCCCGCTCAGAACCGTCCGTACCGGCAGTAGAACTTTCTGAAGAGGAAACAGAGCTTTCCTCGAGAGCCTTACGGGAAGCAGACTTGGAATATGTGTACAACCCCCCCAGAGTCAATGCTATTACTAGAAAAAGAGCAACAAGAAAGCCTGTAATTTTGGTTACAACATCTGCAGTAGAAGAACCAAAGGTTGACTGGCTTGAACCACCAATAATCCCCATACCGGAAGACTTATCTGATTGAAGAAGAATAAGCAATATAGCCAGAACACAGACAATAACGAAAACAACAGTCAAAATAGTAGTTAATATACCCATAAAAAAATCCTTTAATATAAGGTTTTACTCTGCACGCAGCCCAAACATGATGTCGTTCTTCGTGCAGATAATAAATTTTTTCTAATTAGAATCAGGCCTTCGCGATACCTAAAAATGAATCTGCTTTTAAACACGCGCCACCGACAAGTACGCCGTCTATATTAGGTTGTGACAAAAGACCCGCAGCATTATCCGGTTTTACGGAGCCACCGTATAAAACAGGCACCGTTTCAGCAATTTCTTCAGAATAAAGTTCTTTTAAAACTTCACGAACAGTTTTATGAATCGATTCTGCGATTTCAGGAGTAGCAACCTTTCCAGTGCCAATAGCCCAAACAGGTTCATACGCAATGATCATCGATTTCATCTGGTCAGCACTGATATCTTTCAAATCTTCAACAAGTTGATTTCGGCAAACTTCACCAGATTTACCAGCTTCGTAATCTTCCAAAAGCTCACCAATACATAAAACAGGTTTTAAGTCAAACTGAAACGCCGCTTTAACCTTGTCATTGATAAGTTTGTCGGTTTCTCCAAAAACGTGTCTTCTTTCTGAGTGTGCAATTAAAATATATTCCGCACCTGAATCTTTAACCATTTTTGGAGAAATCTCTCCAGTAAATGCTCCCTCTTCTTTAAAATACATGTTTTGGGCACCAACCTGTATTTTACTACCGGAACACATGGAAACAACTTCTTTAAGATGAATCGAAGGAGGAAAAATCAGCATCTCTTTTGAACCAAGATCACCCGCACCGGCAAGAAGACCCTCTACAAGCTCTTTTGCTTCTGCAGTTGTATTATACATTTTCCAGTTTCCTGAAATAATTACTCTTCTAGACATAATATCACCTTTTATAGAATAAATTTATTAAAAGAACTTCTCTGAAATTTTATTTTTAGAAAAGTTCAACAGTTTTTTACAAAACAGTTCAAAGGGCAATATTAATCAACATATTTTTTATTTTTAAATTATTAACATAAGCTACTCAAACATATACCTTGCAAGACTTAAAATTTTCAGAAAATTCAGTATATAATTATCCACTTGATGCATCTCGTACACAAACCTGCATTTCGCCCGGCTCATAAATAAAATATACCTGTTATTCAATGTTCCAAATACAATAAAGTTTCATATCTGTCAGTTGAATTTATATCAATTAATTATATTGACAAGGAAATCTTTAAAGGTTGTAACGTTTGATTAGTAAAGTTTTATATTTAATGAACTTAATAGACACATCTTACACCAAAATTGAGGATAACACCATGTGGCAAAATTTACCATCTCACATTGATCCGGTAATTATTTCAATCGGTTCATTTTCCATACACTATTATGGCCTGATGTATATTGTGGCCATCTCTCTCTCATATTTTCTTACCCATTACAGAATTAAACATGAAAACCTATCCTACAACAAAGAGGATATCGAATCTCTTTACGTCTGGGGTGTTATAGGAATGCTCCTTGGAGCCAGGCTCGGCTATGTGCTCTTCTATGATTTCACATACTTCATGACACATCCACTTCAAATACTGCTTCCTTTTAAATTTGAAGGAGGATTTACTTTTACAGGATTCAGGGGTATGTCTTATCATGGTGGTGCTCTTGGAGCCGCATTGTCCGCATATATATATATACGTAGGCATAAATTCGATTTTTTTGAATTGGCTGACCTTGTCACACCGACACTTGCAATTGGGTATACCTTTGGTCGTATTGGAAACTTTATCAATGGGGAACTTTACGGCCGGGTAACAGACTCGGCTATAGGAATGTATTTTCCGCGTGATGGCTCCAAAAGCCTTCGTCACCCCTCTCAACTTTATGAAGCATTTTTCGAAGGAATAGTTCTTTTTACGATTCTTTGGCTTATAAAGAAAAATAAACATTTCAAATATATGATGCTACCTCTTTATTTTATTGGATACGGGTTTTTCCGCTTTTTTATTGAATTCTTTCGCGAACCGGACGCTCATCTAGGTTTCATTGCCGGCCCTTTCTCGATGGGACAACTATTATGTATTCTTATGATGATTGGCGGGCTTCTTTTCGCATTAATAATCAAAAAATTTTATAAAAAATCGCAATAAAACCTGCCTAATTGACCTGAATCAATCATTTTCATTGTTGCCCCGTTTAATATATTTACATTAACGGAGGCAACAATGAAACGAAAAATAATAAAAATCAACGAAGACCTTTGCAACGGTTGTGGACAATGTATTCCTGACTGCCCGGAAGGTGCGCTTAAGCTTATAGATGGCAAAGCACGGCTAGTAAGTGATCTTTTTTGCGATGGACTTGGAGCCTGCATTGGTCACTGCCCGGTAAACGCAATCAGCGTAGAAGAACGCGAAGCTGAGCCATATAATGAAGCTCTTGTTATGAAAGAGCAGATAATTCCAAAAGGAATTAATGTCATTAGAGAACACCTGGCTCACCTGCACAATCACGCTGAAACAGCTTTCCTTAATCAGGCTATCGAAATACTTCAACAACAAGGTATAGCTGTTCCCGATTATATTGAAATGCAGTCAAAAGGATGCCCTGGATGTTCTGAACACGATCTTTCGTATAAAGACAAAGATAAAGCAACCGAACAAACAGAGGCGATAAAGCAAAAATCTGAATTACGACAATGGCCGATACAGCTTCACCTTATCAACCCATCTGCTTCGTATTTCGACAACTGTGACCTTCTAATATCGGCCGACTGTGTTCCATATTCTTATGGTTCTTTTCATCAAGACTTTATCAAAGACAAGAAAGTTGTCACTTTTTGCCCTAAACTTGATCATAGTAACGATCGTTATATCGATAAGTTAACAGAATTGTTCAAAAACAACAAGATACATTCGGTTAATGTTGTTATTATGGAAGTACCCTGTTGCGGCGGTACAGGCTATATTACTCAAGAAGCCATTAAAAACTCGGGAAAAAATATAATTTATAAAGAAACAGTTATCGGGATCGATGGATCAATTTTAGCTGAAAAATGATTGAACCTGCAGGAGGCCTAATATGGACAAGAAACAAATTATTGAGAAACTCAAGTCCGAGCACAGAGAGATAGTGCACTTGCTTACAAATGCTTATAGAGGCAGCGGAATAGCAACTTCCAACTGGAAGGATGCGGTAATTCAGGCAAAAAAACTTTTTGAGGATCATCTCGATCATGAAGATCAAACCATTTACAATGATGAGTTCTTCAGTGAAGTCTTCGGTGGCAACTACAACAAAACAGCCGAAAAGTTTCAAAATGAAATGAAGGATATCACTGTTTTTGCTGAAAACTTTTTTAGAAAGTACAAAGAAACAACTGATCACAAAGATTTTAATTCGGATTATGCCAAATTGGTGAATGCGCTTGAAAAACGAATTACAGCGGAAGAAAAGATTCTTTTTAAAGAATTCGAAGAAGCTATCTGATGGTTGGGGCGATAAGCCCTAACCATTCTTAATATTGATCATTTTCAAAATAGGCTTTTGAAAGATTCTCTATAAGCCCGGTTATCTTATGATTTTTTCTATTATCAAACGAATCAACAGACTGAATACTCGGTTCTTTAAAAAACCGAGTCAGCCTTTTTGTTCCTATTGCTTCTTGAGGACAGGCGTTAACACATCTCATACAAAGCACACAATGATTTTTAAATTTTATTCCTCTGTCCATTTCTATAGCCGATACTGGACATCCTCGAATACACAAACCGCAACTATCACAGCTGCTTCTGACAAATAACTTCAGACCATATATTTTCATTATTTTGTACATAAGCGAACACGCAATGGTCAGAATACGACCAATAATCGTTAAGGTTAAAGGGGCAGAGCGCGCCTTCTCAATTATATTCGAAATTCGGGATACCCTCTCTAAAATGCAGTTTTCAACTTTATCTAAAAATTCTGCTGAATAGTCCGGCACTCCCGAAAAAGGTATGACAATATTAAACAATGCAACAACATTACCTTTTTTCTTATCTATACATTTTGTAACAACACTTGCAGACTGGGAAAAGACCTTAAAAGGAAGAGGGTTAAGAACAACAATAAAAAAGTGCTTTGATGTCAGATTGCGGCTCTGATCTAAAAACATCTTTACAGTAGATGGTGGTGAACCTGAATACAGCGGGAAAACAAGACCAATTAGTGCAGATGAACCATCAAAATAACCTCCTGTTTTCAACAGAGTTGCTGCATCAAGAATACGGGTTTTACTGTTTTTTAATGATGCAGATAAAAGTTTTGATACTCGTGACGAGTTGCCATCCCCCTCAAAAAAAATAATATCAATATTCTTCATATCTCATCTATGGACATTGACAAAAGAGCAATAATATCACAAACATCTATTCCCTGCTGATTAATATCCTTAACTCCTTCAGAAATACTATCATAACAGAAAGGACATGCCGTAGTCACAAGATGGGCTCCGTTTGAATAAGCATCCATGGCTCTAAACTCGCCCAGTTTATAAGCCTTTCTTTTCTCGAAATTGTTAACAGCTCCCGAGGCACCACAACAGACAGATAAAGGCCCCGACCGTCTCATCTCGGTGATATGCACACCAGGAATCGAATCCAGAATTACTCGATGAGTTTTATACATGTCATTAAAACGACCTAAATAGCATGGATCATGAAATGCAATATTTTTATTAATACTTTTCTTAAATACAAGTATTTCTTCTTCAATAAGCTTTCTGATTATTGAAGTATAGTGAAAAACTTCGGGAAACGGTAATTTTTCAGATTGGGCAAGGATAGGATACTCGTTTTTCAGAGTATGGTATCCATGAGCACAGACCGTTATGATTTTTTTTATTTTGTATTTTTCAAAAGCACGTAGATTAATTTTACCCATTTTTTCGAAAAGAGCTGTTTCACCGCTTCTCAAGGCCGCGTCTCCGCAACAGCATTCTTCTTTTCCAAGAACAGCAACCTTTATACCATGATGTGAAAATAATTTTATTAAAAATTTCAAATTCTTATATTTATCAGGGTCAAATGAATAGTTGCATCCGGCAAATAAAAGATAATCGAAATCAATATCATCCTGAACACAAGGAAGCTCGCTATAGTTCAGGCTTTTTCCTTTGCAGCAATTATCCATAGAAGTGGATGTATGACTCATTGTTCTAAAAAGTTGACCAAGCGGAGGGGGAATTTGACCTTTTTCAAGAACATAATGACGCTTTAAACCTGTTATTACAGATAAAGGATCCACTCCAGATGGACATACTTCGGTACACAACCCACAATCAAAGCAAGAGAACAATTCATCAGCATTTATATAGTCTGATAATTGAGCGTCTTTTTTTTCGAGTAACAGGTTCAGCTTCCCTATAACAGCTTTGGGAGAAAGAGGCAGTTCAGCGATCATTGCCGGACATTTTTCATCACATTTTCCGCATTCAGTACATGCATCAGTACTGCGTAAAAGTTCAGAGCTGAAATCAGACAACCTGTTTTGTCCAAAACCGCTTTTTTTTAACGGAATTATCTCTTTGGGATTATAAAAGTTCTTTTGTTGCAACGAAACAGGTTTTGTATTCAACAGATGCATAGGAAGATAAATTGAAAAGAAACTCCGTTTTATTGAGCTTAACAGAATAAGGACAAAGGCTAAAAGCAAACTGATAGTCCAGCCAGCGATATAATAATTTTCAAGCAACACAGGATCGCTATTTTTAAAAAACCAGGATACAGCGTACGCTGCAAAAAAACCACTTTCATAAGCGGGTCTGTCCATAATTGCTATTCGCAGCGCGTCATTAATAATCAAAGCAACAAAAAACAGCATCATGCCAAACAGGAAAAGCATATCGGTTTTGTTTGTACGTAAATACGCAGGACGAACTATCAAACGCAAGTATATGCTAACAATGGTTAAAAAGAACAACACTATAGCGGCACAATTAACAACAATTGACCATAAATAATAGTAATACCCCTGTATAAAAGTATTATTCATTACAGGCTTAATCAGAATAACATCCGAAATAAGAGCTAAATACAATATTATCAGAGTAACAACAGAGCCAAAAAGCAGTATTCTGTAAATACGGCCGAAAATTCGGGTTCCAGTAGCTTTTCCGAAAAACAGAAGTCTTGCCGCATTTATAAAACGGGATGAGAACTTAGATTCATCCCCCTTAAGATTTGATCTTTTCCAAAGAGAACTTCTATACCTGTATTCAATAAAGTTTATTGCCAGAACAGTTAAAATGCCAATAATTATTAATAAAGGCATAAATGACGAAAGAGAACCAACCCGAAAAAGAAAAGACGGCAGTATTTCATAGTCGGGGATTTGGAAATTTTCCATATTGACTCAAGCTCCAGTATGCCTCCCATGGATATATGCTGGTAGGGTTACCGTATAGATAAAATTATCTTTTGATAATCGCAATTAACCGCTTGATGTCAACAAAAATTAGCCGGTTGACCGATTGAAATAATTTTAAAATTATTTTCCTTTTTTTATTGACAGGATAGGGCCAAATATTGTCTTATCTTTTACGAACCAAGGGGTAGTAGCTCAGTTGGTTAGAGTACATGCCTGTCACGCATGGGGTCGCGAGTTCGAGTCTCGTCTACCCCGCTTGGATAAAGGACGAAAAGTAATTACTTTTCGTCCTTTTTTTTTGTTTAATACTTTTATCGTTTTTTAATTAACTAGTTGAAATTTTTACTGTTTTATGATATTTAATAACAAGGGTATCACTAAACTATTATTGATTCTGTTCGTTTTACTGCTATAAATTCTTTTTTCAGGTTACCAGTCAGCACTGCAGTAAATATGTAAAAGTTATTAATTATTAAATTGGAGTATTAAACATGAAAAAATTTTTTTACATGCTTCTAATTTCATCTGTAGTAGTCTGTATCTCTACCAATGTTGTTTCAAAAAACGGAAAAATTCAATCCGTTGTCTCAAAAGGCACATACGTTCCTGCTGATCCCATAAAAAGGGCATTGCTGCCGAAAATGCCTGTCCCGGCTTCTTACGAGGACTATGCCATTTTACAATCCATTGACGAAACAACTAATATTGTTATTGGCAAATTTTCACAGGGTATACGACGTATTACCTGGATTTCTGACAACAATAACGATGGGAAAGTTGATACTTTAATTCATTATTTTACTGATGACAATAATTTTCATGTAGTCACAAGTCCCGAGAAAATTTACAGTACTGAAGCTTTTAACGAACTTAAACTGGATATTATTAATGGATCACAAAAGAAAATTGCGTCTAACAAGGAAGGAATCAACTTCTATAAAGTTCTTATGGAAAAACACCCCGAAATGATAACCGTCGCTAAAGACAAAAAAGGTTACCGTATTAATCTTATAGATCCTGATGATCGCGGGAGGGTACGCGCTACTTTATCCTGCTCAAACAACGGAATAAACGGAAACGATCTTGTATTGCAACTTAATTACCGTCATAGAGGCAACGCGATGCTAAGCCCGGTCATTGTTTACGGCGTCTATTGCTCCAACAGCAAAGATCCTGTTGTAAAAGAAGCGGTAAGTGACATACTGGACTATATTCAAAAACGTTACCCTACAATATGAATCAATTCTAACTGATGTATACACAAGACCCCGGTAACGGGGTCTTTCTCTTATTCAAGCGCTTTTTCGGCCAGCATAAGAGCACCTTCCAGAGTTTGCGCTCCGGCTATAAATCTTGCCGGATGACAAAATGTTGCATCTTTTACACCCGTTATCAGGGCCAACTCTTCTTCCCTTTTTCCGGCCCATTTTTTGGGAAGAGGTTTCCTTGATTCAAACGAGCTTAACTGTCTCGGTACAGCTCTTACCCTCCAATCTCCTGTAGTTGAGGGAAAAATTACATATATAAAGTCTGTCTCGTTAATAATAATGTGTTGCCAGGGTACATACTTGTCCAAAACAATATAAAACGGATTCACAGATTGATCAATTGCAGCATATATATAATCTCGCGATAGCTCGAACCCTTCCGCCTTTTCCAGCTCATTTTTCAAAATCTGAACAGCAATAACTACAGCCTCTTCAAATATCTCATCATGACTGTTATCCTCTTTAAACCATGAGGGATTAAATGAATCAATAATATCTGAAATAGTGAAATGCGCAAAAGAATTATTCTCTTCACCAAAACTATAACCACAGTCAGTCGCGTCTATCGACTGGATTATTTTTCTATCAATATGTTCAAATCTGAACCGGGTTTTGGCAAGACGCATTCCGAACTCCTTCCATATTAATCCGCACGAAGCGTAAGGAATCCCGTTAGACCTTGCTCCGGCACCATTTTCAAGATGATGGTCATAATCTCCTGAAGATGGGCAATTCTTTCCACCAACATCAATTCTCAGATCAGCGTCTTGCAGAACATCCATGTTTCGTGAGCGAATTATTTTTACCTCCGGCCAGATCATTCTGATGATCGCGGCAGCAAATATATCGTCCGCGTGAAACACTCCATCATGTACTGCAATACTTTTGATATCCACATAAAACTCCATTTTTTGATATTATGGTAATTTCTAATAATTAACTTTTCAGTAAAGAAACTTGCAAAAAATTCTTTATTAAGCGGGAAATGGCACTATCCTTAAAGTGTTTTTTTCCGCGGTTTTTCGAGCTTGCGGGGACAATTGTCAAAAAAAGCCAATATAATCGCTGCTTAAAGGTAATATAATCATCTCAAAGCATACTTCAGGTAAACAGTCTTGCTGTAATTGCTGCAACTGCGTTTTCGACCCGCAAAATTCGAGGACCCATGTTTACAGAAAGAAAGCCGGCTTCTTCAAATTTCTCAATCTCGTATGGTATAAAACCACCTTCTGGTCCAACGGCAACAACAGAAGGGCAATTAATTGAAGATGGAGCCTGTTTTTCGGCATAAGGATGAGCCACCAGGCATATCTTCTTGACCAGTTTTGGTAAAACATCTTCGACAAAAGGCTTAAAAAGCCTATAAAAAGATATTTCCGGATAGCAAGTGTCACCAGACTGTTCAAGTGCCATAAGCATCTCTTCTTTAATATTTTGTTCAAGGAAAAACGGGCTTTGCCAATAACTTTTGTCCGCCTTCCAGCTATTAATAATCACAAAACTGCTTATGCCCATGGCGGTACCATACCTAATTACCTTTTTCATGGATTTTGGCCGGCTCATTGAAATTATTAAAGTTAAAGGAATTTTTTCCGGTGGATTTTCATTAAGTTCAGGCCTGATTAGAACATACTCTTCATTAATGAATTCTATTATTCCACTACCTGTCTTGCCGCCGATTTGTCCTACTCGCAAGTTATCACCTTTAACAGCTTTTAAAACATGGCGAATATGCTTATGGCGTCTCCCATCTAACTTTATAAGAGAATCGTCATAATGATCCGAATTCGAAAACAGCAAAATATTCATTAGACTTATTGATTTATATACTCAACAAAGGCACCGTAAACCCATCCAGATTGCCCCTGGTACTCTACTTCAATCCATTTCGCCTTAAATCCGGCTATTTCGTCTTCAGGACCATCCAATGATGTTATCTTAATGGTTGTACCATCAGGTATTGCTGTTATTTTCTCTCCATCAGTAGAGGGCTTTCTTCTAAGAACAAGTCCATTTTGAGCTTTTACAACACCTGTAATGTCGTCACCGTTACCAGAAATAAGATTAATTCTCATTTCGATTATTTCAATTTTCATTTTCTTTAAAACAGCATTATCAGATACTATTTCCCTGTCACCGATTACCTGTGAGTATTCATCAAAGTCAATAGATTCTGTATCCGTTTCCTGTGTGTAATATATTCTTACATTCAAGAGCCCTTTATACTTCTCCAGAACTCCACCGTTAAACGACACTACATATCCACCGTAATCCCAGTCGAATCCCAGGAAAATTACCGGTTTTCCGTTTATTTTATCCAATTCTTCCAGTGTCATCCCAACAGTAATCCCTTCGGCCGTTTTCCACTTTGAATTTTTTTTTCGTAAAATTACTGTTGTAACCGGTTTTTCATATTGTCCGCTCCATAATATTTCCATTTCATCATTACTGTTTTCATAAAGAACATGTCCGTTTTCAAATTCACCTTCTCCGGCAGGAATCTGCTTTCGTCTTATATTCTCTTCGCCAACCTCTTCAATAAGCGACGTCTCCGAAATATTAGCAGAAACGGGACCAACTCTTTCCCCCGGAACAACATTTTCTTCGGCTTTTTTTGAACATCCAGCAACAACCAGTAAAAAAAACAGAATAACATATCTTATATTCATTTAAACTCTCCAGTATATAATGGGTAATTTAGAAATATTGCCGAATTCCAGAAGACTGCACCAAACATGTAACATAATAACCAGCAATTATCAAGTTGTCACTCTAAAAACGGCTGAAATTGTAATCTTAACAATAACCTGATTATACCTCTTAAACGGCATAGCCGTTAAGGAACATGGTAATTTTTCGAAGTTCCCTATACAAAGTAAATTGGCTCAATTTACTTTATGAATATCATATATGTTAAAAATGAACAATAATCATAAATATTTTATCATCTCTGCTTTTACATTGTAAATTTCTCCGCGTGGAACCGTCAAGACCTATTGAGTTATTGGTAGTAACAAAATAGTGGATTTATTTGACAATTAAAACTAAATGGTTAATAATTAAAAATCAGTAATTTGTTAGACTTACCAGCAGAAAGTCATACCCATAAAATATAATTCAGCCCAAGGTAATAGACAATGGATATCTTAACTCTTCTTATAATCGCTTCGGCTCTTTCCATAGACGCGTTAAGCGTTTCAATTGCCAACGGAATAATAATTCCCCAACTGAAAACAGGACAGGCCGCATATATATCTTTCTCTTTCGGATTTTTTCAATCAATTATGCCCGTTATTGGATGGTTTGTTGGCAAAACATTCGCGGAGTATATACAAGCATATGACCATTGGATAGCTTTTGCGCTACTTGCGTCGGTAGGAATAAAAATGATTCATGAAGCGTATACTCAAAGTGAAAACAGGACATGCAAGAACTGTCTTCAGCCAAAAATTCTTTTATTAATGTCATTAGCAACAAGTATCGATGCTCTGGCAATAGGGATCAGTTTTTCAATACTAAACACGGATATTCTTTTCCCGGCCATTGTGATAGGAGTTGTAACTTTCATAAACTGTTTCGCGGGAATTACTATTGCTCACAAAATAGGAGCCTTTTTCGGGAAAAAAATGGAATATGCCGGAGGAATAATCTTAATTGCTATAGGTGTTAAAATTGTAATCGAGCACATCTGTCTTTGCATCTGACTTTCCTCGATTATATCATTACAGTCCGATTTTTACCATCCTGCTTGGCGCGCGATAACGCGCGCTTCGCCCTGTCCACGGTATCTACAGAGCCATCACCTAGACGCACAGAAACAACACCTGCGCTAAAACTTAATTGTGTTGCGTTTTCTATATTCCTGCGTATTCTATCAGCAACAAGTTTTGCCTGAAGACGACTTGTTCTCGGAAGTAAAACTGCAAAAGTATCAAACTTTATTCTTGCAGCAGAATCGATATCCCTAATCTCTTTGGATATGGATTCTTTGATTAATACAAGAAGGTTTGACCCCTGTTTGGAATCAAAATCCGATGTTTTTTGCTTAAAATCATCTCCATCAAGCAGTATTAATGAAAAACCGCTTTTAAACTGTTTATACCTAAGCAACTCCCGTTCCAAATCAATATAAAAACTTTTTTCATTTAGCAAACCTGTTAACTTGTCAAATAGCATCAATTGCTCAAAGGCTAACTCTTTTTTTTCAAGTTCATCAAGAAGTTTATTTACAGCATAGATACAGTTTTTATGTTCTGGAAGATAGTATTTATCAGGATCCAGCCTTTTCATCTGCTTAATCGGTTGCTTACAATTATCAACTAGCGGGGTTACGTCTACCTCGCTTGTTTTATATACCGTATGCAAGACCGAAGCACCAATTAAAACTACAGACACAACTATAAATATTATAAGTAATACTCTAAACAGGGCTCTTGAATAAAGACTTTCTATTTGAGCTCTATCAGCCTCAGAAATTTCTATAACCGTTTCTAATGCTATAACAGCTCCAAGAGCCGGAATGTCATGACAGTACATTATTGTATCTTTTATTGTCTCATTTTCGAATTTTCTGGAAGATTCTATAAACAATCCATCGGTTTTTCCAATTGATTCAAGAATTAATGGCGTGATGTAATTTCCTTTCAAATCTTTAATGTCACTCATGTTTCTTTCTTTATAAATGCCGTCTGGATATACAAGATTATTACCGTTATAATCAATAGATAAAAACCCATAACCTGCTTTACGCGATTGATATTCAGCTCTTCTTATAGCCTCTGCTATTCCTGCCTTGTCGACATCCGGAATAATATCGCTTAAACCTATGTACAAGTCCAGAGGGTCAAAGCGCATTAGGCAAGTCGCCTTTTTGATCATTACCATCCCATTTTTTTTGCTATTTTCCCAGTGTGAAAAAACAAAGGCCGATTTATTTTTATTAATTGCTTCCAGCTCTTCAATAATAATCTGCTTTCCATTATCGTCCTTTAAAAAACTTATATCACGACCTTCAAACTCCAGGTTATCGGGATATATCAAAGCAGTACCCTTATACGATACAGCGTAAAACCTTTTACCTAAAGAGGCTGTCTCCTTTTTAAACAACAACAGCAGGCTGTCACGATCCCCTTTTCCATTTTTACGATAAAGAGAATCAAGCCTGTCATAAAGCATGTTTATCTCAGAATATAATCTGTCTTTTATTTGTTTTTCTTCTTGTTCTATTTGATGATTTATAGAATAGAGAGACAAATCGGAATGATCTTTAAGCCTTTTAAGCTGATTTTTTTTGCTATTTTCAATAACTATTCGTGAATCATTTTTATATTGGCCATACGAGGATATAACAGTATAGACTGTCAAAGTAAGAAGTAAAACTGCAGATGTTACTATAAGAACCAGGATTAAACGTTTAACCATTAGAATTTTCTGCCTATAACATCAAAACTCAAAATTATCCTTACAGAATGTTCGATTATCAATCAGCCTGCAAGGATAATTTTTTTAAGTTAATTTCCGGAAAATTCCTGTTTTAAAATATAACTACAACTTTGTTCAATATTATGACGTTTTGACATGTAACCAGATATTCATTGCCATTTACAGCCAAATATCAGTATTTACTGTCAGCATATTCGACCCAGCCACCTGCTTTTATCAGCTCAAGGTCAAAAGGCGCCATTTGAAATTCGACTGTTTCGACCTTTCCACCTCCAGAAAATGTCAGCAGTCCCCGATCCAGATCAATATCAACACTGGCTGATATTCCGTTATAGATATTGAATAGGTGGTCAATGGTCTCAGTCTTTAGCTCAATCGCGCACATCCCGCAATTATACATATTCTGTCTAAAAATACGGGCAAAATTTTCCGCAATTACAACATAAATACCGTTTACTTCAAGAGCCCAAGGAGCATGTTCACGGGATGAACCGCAACCGAAGTTGGCTCTGGTAACAATAACCTGCTTACCATTTATATCAACAGCAGGGTCAAACCCTTCAAGAATCAGGTCTTCAAGAAGGAAAGGCTTCAATGCTGTTTTGGTAATCTCTGTAAGATATTTAGCTGGTATTATTTCGTCTGTATTAATATCCGAACGATCCAGAAAGAGTATATTTCCTCCAAAACTTTTCATAATTATCTCCTTATCCTTTGTACAATGGTGAATTTGTTATCTTTCCTGCGATTGCGGTAGCCGCCGCGCTGGCTGGACTCATAAGATGAACAGTTCCGCCTTTCCCCATACGTCCGCTGAAATTCCGGTTAGTTGTAGAAGCACAAACTTCGCCTTCAGCAAGAACTCCATTGCTCATGCCAAGACAGGCACCACATGTTGAATTTGTAATACAGAACCCTGCTTCAAAAAATATTTCCAGAATACCCTCATCCATAGCTTGTTTATAAATAGCCGGGGTAGCCGGAGACAATATTCCTCTTACACTATCTGCAATCTTTTTATCTTTCAGAACCTTGGCTGCTTCACGCAAATCCTCAATACGACCGTTTGTGCACGACCCGATATAAACCTGATCCACAACTGTTCCTTCCATTTCGCTAATGCTTTTTACCTGATCAGGCTTATAGCCAAATGTCGCCTTTGGATCAAGAGAAGAAAGGTCATATTCAATTACCTTCTCATACTCGGCATCACTGTCAGATATCCATTTAGAATACTCTTTTAAAGCGGCCTCTTTATTTTCAAACTCGTTATTGATAAACGGCCACAGGTAATCAACTGTTACCATATCCGGATAACAGATACCGACAGTGCCTCCTGCTTCAATAGCCATATTGCATAGAGTCATACGAGACTCCATACTCATGGAATCAATAACCGGCCCGGTAAACTCCATAACTCTGTTTGTCGCTCCGTTAACTCCAAGCTGAGAGATTATGTAAAGAATAACGTCCTTGGCATACACGCCCTCTTTAAGATTACCTTTTAAAATAAATTTGAATGTCTTAGGGGCCTTGAACGCACAAACCCCTTTCAGAATGCCAACCTCTAAATCTGTTGTTCCTATTCCAGCCGCGAAAGCTCCAAACGCTCCATGAGTGCAGGTATGAGAATCTCCCATAATAACGGTGTATCCGGGTCTCACAAAACCTTTTTCAGGAAATATGGCATGACAGACTCCGTTTCGCCCAATATCGAAAAAATCCTTTATTTTATGACGAAGAGCCCAGTCACGAAGAATTTTTCCCTGTTCAGCTGTTTTAGAATCTTTTGCCGGGGTCACATGGTCAATAACTGCCTTGATTTTTGAAGGATCAAAAACACGGTCTTTACCGCGCGCTTCCAGGTCAGTTATCGCAATAGGAGTAGTAATCTCATGACAAAAAACTGCATCCAGCCTTAATACATTGACTCCCTCATAGGGCATATCCACCAGATGTGAATCAAAAATTTTTTGAGCAATGGTTTTTCCCATAATTGCCTCCTAACTAAATTAATATATCATCGGAACATTTCATTAAAACATTCTCGGCGGTGTTATCACCCAGAACGCCTTAAGATGCTTTTGTCCTTTATTAATAAGCCTGTGTGGTATATCCGAATCAAAAGAGATGCTATCGCCTTCGTTAAGTATATAAGATTCACTTCCTATTTTGAATTCACCACTACCTTCAATTATTACGCCTAACTCTTTTCCCGAATGGCCATATTCTTCAGATTTGCTTTCTCCACCCACCGATATTTGCATAATATAGGCTTCAATACCATGTTCAGAATTTCCAGGAGTTCTACAGAGCTGTTCGAAAAAGACATCCTTCACCCTGTATTCATCACGTTCCTGAGAGCGAACAATATTTACCTTACGGTTTTTTTTATAATCACTGAAAAGATACTCAAGATCGATATCCAAAACATCAGCAATACGCAAAAGAGTATCGATTGCCGGCGATATCTTATTCCTCTCTATCTGAGACATAAGACTTTCACTAACAGAAGCCTTCTCGGCTACCTCTTTCATAGTGATCTTCTTTTTTTCCCTGATTTCCCGAATCTTTTCGCCAAATTTGTATTTCATATCGCTCTTTATATATATTTAAGATACTTTAGTATATATAAACTATCGTCGAAATTGTCAAGGAAAAACAGACCATTTTTTACGATTTACAACAAAATTGGTAATTTTTCACTGTTCTCTATTATAAACTTTACAGACAAAAATCAAATATCATAATGTGTTTTAAAAAACAGAAACATAAATTATTTTACATAAGGCTTAAAAAAATGAAAATCTTCTACACATTACTGCTTACATTACTATTCCTGATGCCATCAGCATGCAAGAAAGATAAACAAGAACACACAAAGTCTTCCGGGAAAGAGTCAGAAATATACTATAACACTCTTGATCGCGCGACAAAAGCTTTTGAGCAGGAAAACTATAAAGAGACGGAAAAACTGATTAAAAGGGCAATCAATCTGGAACCGGGAATGCCAATGGCATACTACATGTACGGTATGCTGTACGTTCACAGCAATGATTTTCTTAAAGCCGGTCAGAATTTTGAAATGGCACTTAAAAGATCAACTCTGTCCGAGAAAAAAAGATTAATTGATGAAATTGATTCCATGACAGGTTTTATAGCAGATGATGATGATGTGATTTTATTGGAAAAAGCTGCAAACCTGTTAGACAAAGGTAATCACAGACAATCTCTTTCAATTGTCGAGAAATTACTGGCTAAATATCCTTATAACCCCGATGTTTTATACCTTTACGGCACAAATGGAATTAAAACAGGCAATAAAGATGCGCCTTTACATCTGGAAAAAGCCATTAAGGTTCATCCCGCGCATCAACTATCTTTTAAATCATTAATTGATTATTACAAAGAAACCAGATCGAATAAAAAATTGACGCAATTATATGAAACATATATTGATTATTTCGGTGAATCTGCTGATATTTGTACAGAATATGCTATACACGTTTATAATTGCGAAGATACAGAAAAAGCATTGATTCTTCTGGATCAAAATATTGACAAATTTCCCGATTATCATATTAATCATTTTTTTGCGGGTAAAATTCACTACTCTTTGAACAAGAACGATCTCGGATTAAAGCATCTTTCTGCCTTCATTGAAAAATCGAAAGGGACAGATACTGATGCGCAACTTATTAAGGAAGCCGAGCAAATGCTGATAAACTTGAAATAGATTATTTCTAATTCCCTGAGCAACCGCTAAAAAATTCTGGAGAAAAATATGCTTTTTGAACTAATCAGCAACAAACCCCTGGTAAACTCGATTATTGCTTTTATAACAAGCCAGATATTAAAATCTATTTACTTCTATTTCTCGGGCACAAAAAAACAGATACATGAGTTTTTTGGCACCGGAGGAATGCCCTCTTCACATTCGGCAACAGTATCTGCTCTATCTACTACAATAGGAATTACTTCCGGTTGGGGAAGTGTTTCATTTGCCATATCATGCGTGTTCAGTTCAATTGTAATATACGACGCAGCCACCTTAAGACGAGCAGCCGGAAATAATGCAAAAAAGATAAATGAAATAACCACTAAACTAACTGAAAGTCTTGGACCGCAGACCATAAAACTAAAGACCGATATTGGCCACACCGTACCTGAGGTAGTAGCCGGAATCGCGTTAGGAACTCTTTTGTCAGTATTATCGTTTATGTTTTAGTTATAATATCCTCTGATAATTAATTTATCAACCAGGTTGCATACCCACTATGTCAAGCGGCGGCAACGTTTTTTTTAGATTCATCATAAATAGTTTTATTTTTCCACAGATTGA
>JAFGRW010000031.1 GCA_016934935.1 Spirochaetota bacterium
CTTGGTGTTCAGCTATGTCTTTCCCACTACCGGGGCAGACTCGGGACTTTAACCCGTTAGATTGCGCCCATGCTGGGCGCACTAAAAGCCATCCCCGCCGTAAAGGCGGGTATTTATTACTGTTCAAAACTGTAACAGCGGCTCCATGTAAGCGACTCTTGAGGTTTCAGGTCTATTTCGATAAAAAATTCAGGGCTTATTACATGTCTCATGCCCCAAAGAGCAAACCGGGACACATTAAATTTTTCTTCGCAGATTACAGCTATACCGCATTCTTTATGTTCCAAGCGCCAGCAAAACTCCCCGGAATTATCTGCTTCTTCAGCAGCGCAGTAAAACCAGGATTCAGGCTCGCCATCCGGACTGATTGATCTTTTATCATGCTGAATAACACCCTTCGATTCGCAAAGCGAAACGTCTCTACTCAGACCCAGCAGATATTGCGAACCAACAGGGTTATCTCCAAGCTTCAGAAAGTTATGACAATATTCGTTTGTAATAATTCTTTTTTCGCCGCTGTTTTTTAAACAGGTTTCGACAACAAGCCGGTTTTCATTGATACCGATTGACCGGTCAAGAATCCAGCCGTAACCGTTTATTACCGGTGATTGCTGAATAAAGTGCACCTGCTCATCCCGTTTGACCGAAACATCCACAGGTTTTACCTGGTAATCATGGAAAAAATCGTAATCGTCGCGAGACTCCCTCTTAAGAAAACCGACTCCTATCTTGGGGAAAAAATCACCCGGTTTCACCTCGTCATAGCCTACGGCCTTATTAATACCAAATTCAAAAGTAAGGCCGGTTCCCTCTGTTCCCAGATTATCACCAATTGCCTCTTGGGAGCAGAAACTTACCTTATTATCAAGGACTATACCGCTAATTATTGCCCCCCAGTCAAATCGTGACCGGCGGTACTCTCTACCCGGCTGTTGCAAGGTAACAGTTAATCTGTTATTCTGAATTATCACTAAAATTCTCCTTATATTAGCGTATACATTCTGCTTATTTTATTCCCGAAAAGACACTATTCTAAAATAAAACTATCGCGCAAGAAATAAAGCTGTATGCAATTATCCTTAACTAATTTTTAAAACAATACGATAGTAAATGTATGAATATAGTTAAAAGAACTCTGCTAATAGTGTTATTTACGTTTACATCTTTTGCCCTGGTCTCTGAAGATTATCAGTATGACTATTTTTCGGGAGATGATCCCGACAGGCAAAAATATGTCCCCTTCTCGGACTATATACCCAAAGTCAGAAAGCATTACCAGACCGTGCCGCATTATCTTGAAGACTATTATCTTCTTTATGGTATGAAACAGCATTACAACGAAAACTCGTTGCGGAAAAACATTGCGATGCTGCAAACGGCTATGGAGTGCAAGTTCAGGCATCCGATTTACGCCTTGTGCAAAATAGAAACCGAAGACGAATACTATAAATACAGAAACCTTATGTTTATGCATCTGAACCTGCTTATTATGCGCAATCATATGAAAATCGCAGTCAGGTATGACAAGCAAACAATACGGTTTTACGATGCCGATTACGCGGAACATCTTGAAAAGAGTTTAGAAATAGCTGAAGAGCTTTATCGTGAGGCGCTACCTTATTGGAGAGAAGCACAGCGCTACGCAAGAAGAGCATCTGAAGTAAAAAAAACCCTGGACATGGGCACTGTCGAATCGACCAGATTTTCGATTATTACCGGCGAGCTAAACTACGAACGAATAATTAACGGACATATTACAAAAACACAAAAGAAAAGACAGCAACTGGCGGAACTAACTGCAGATACCGGACAAAGTTTTGATGAATTTTGATTTTGTTACTACAAAACTATATTTCAAATTTTATGACACTTTTTGTTCCATTATCATTTACAATACTGTAAGAGCCTTTTAATTGCTCAACAAGCATTCTTACAATAGTGAGCCCGAACCCTGACGATTTGTGTTCGATAATTCTATCATTAATTCCAATTCCGTTATCTTGAATAGTAATGGTTACCATCCGTTTATTTTTTTCAATTGAAACAGTAACTGTATTGTTGTTAATGTTTTTAAACGCATATTTAAAAACGTTGGTCAGAAGTTCATTAATGATTATTCCAATAGTTGTAGCCAGCTTTGTAACAATCCTGAAATCTGAAATATGGGTTTCAATAATTATATTCCCTTTTTCAACCAGGACTTCATTAAGTGATTCTATAAGATCTTCAATATAAGATTTTATGGAGACCTCTCGGAGGTCTGCAGATATTAATAATTTATCGTAAAGAATACGCATTGATTGAACTCGGGACATAGCATCCTGTAATGCTATTTTTACTTCGGTATTGACTGTTGATCCAGATTGTAAAGCTAAAAGGCTTTCGATATTCGCAATATTGTTTTTAACCCGATGATGGACTTCTCTAAGAAGAATATCTTTTTCGAAGAGTTGCTTTTTTATTTTTTCTTCAGCCTGCTTCCGAACCAAGGCTGATCCAATATGAGCGGCAATACTCTCCAGAATTTCAATTGTTTCAAGAGTAAAACGACCTTTTCGCTTGTCATTGAGCTGAATTAGCCCCACAATCCGGTCGTCGGCCCGAATTGGTATCAAAGCAATGGAGGCATAACCCTGGTGGATGCAATTGTTGCGCGGATGATTACGGATATCCTGATCGGACGGCATATCAAGTACGGGGAAGGAGTTATTGGTCCAACTGCTTCCCCCTTTTGTAAAGAGCGGGTTAGAAGGGTCTGTCTTGCCGGATATAACCAGGCCGCAAGTGCATTCCAGACTCACATTGCCATCTTTATCCAGACATACGCCCCCATCTTTGCCGCGTTTGAGCAGCGTATTTTCAGTCAGCAGAAAATCCTTCGGGAAGCCATCTTGAACGAAATACGGATAATCTTTACCCTCCTGCAGACGCAAACCCACGGCGTCCACCCCTGTGCCTATTTTAAGTTGATCAAGGACCCTTTGGATAGATTGTTGCAAGTCGCTCGCCTGATTAAGAATTTGCAATATATTCCGAGTCATCTCACGATAAGCTTCAGTCTGTTTACTCCCGGTAATATCAATTACAATTCCAGAAACCTTCAGAGGCCTACCCTTGTTGGATCTCTGGGTTATGGTTCCTATGTCATGAAACCATTTGTACTCTCCTGATCGGGCCTTAATTCTATACTCAATATCATATTTTTTTCCTGATCCATTAAGCAAAGATTTCATGGAAGTCATCATTGGCTCATTATCATCAGGATGCACTAATTTAGTAAAATCATGATAATGGTTGAATTGATCTGAGCTGTAACTGAGCATTTCAGTTTTCTTACTGCTAAAGTTTACGTTACCCGAATCAACAAAGATCTCCCACCATGCCATGTTTGCTGCTTCCATAGTTAGCTCAAGTCTATTTGCATACTCTTTAATTTGATTTTCCACCTGCTTTTGCTCAGTGATATCCTGAATCATACCTACGGATTGAACGGCAGAACCAGTATCATCGCGGACATGAAAACAGCGTTCAAGTACATAACGAATATCACCTGTGTCCTGTCGCAGGATTCGGTGCTCAATCTTATAACCATCTTTTCCTTCCCTCAACGAAAGAGAATAAGCGTCATCAACTGCTTTTCTGTCATCCGGGTGAATGAATTCGAGAAAAACTTCGTAAGACGCTGTAAACCCCTGAGGTTCACAGCCAAAAATATGGTAAACCTCGTCTGACCAGTCAAGACTGTTTGTGCTTAAGTCAAGTTTCCAACTACCGATGTGTGCAATATCCTGAGATCGAGATAAAAGAGCTTCATTTTCAGCAAGTTTCTTTATAGCCTGTTCTCGCTCAACAAGATTTCCTATTAGCCTGGCTGAATTTTGAATTCGTTTTTTTGCGTAATCAATAATAAACGGTGGTCGAGCCTGATATTCTTCCCGTTTTTTTTGCAGTACCTCGATAGGAACCTGAAACTGATCAGATATTTGCTGCAATTTGACATCATCCTCAGGAGGATTTCCATAACCAACATTAATGGCGCCAACTATTTCCCCGCTAACGCTTATTGGAACAGCATAAAGATGTATGCCCCCACAACACTCGGCATCTATGGGTTTGCCGCTGTTTATGGCTTTTAAGGATGCATCTTGCCAACAGGACTCGTGGCATAACCATTTTCCGCAAGCCAAGGCATCTTTATTATCATCTGTTTTGCACAACTTACGAGACGCTGTATCCAAAAATTGACACCAACCAGACGAAAATAACCCAAGAGCATAATCACCGTTTTTTTCATAAATTGCAGATGAGGTTTCCAGCAGATTAAGATATTCTGAAGAAATTTGCATTAGCTGATCTTTGCCAAGCGAAGAAAGAATCAAACCGTTTTTGTTCAGCTCAGTTAAGTCTCCATACTCCGGCATATACTTCTTTTTCTTTTCTTTTTTACCTGTTAGCATCCATTCCAATGAATGCAGCTTTTCTTCCAGTTGTTTTCTTTCGATTATTCTCCCTACGCGTTCTGCGACTGCATTTAGAAGATCTCTCTCATCCTTTAAAAACGGTCCCTCTTCACAAGAAGGCCTTTCCTCCCTATAACAAATGGTAACTTTTCCTGATTCAGTTCCATTTACAATTAGCTCTCTGCTCTGACACCATTTTGATAGTAAAAAATTATCTGTTTGAAAAGTCTTCCCTTGCATGCTTATTTTGGCTTCACAAATTTCCGGATATTGCCAGGATTGTGGGATAATCTCAACAATTTCTTGAAGTATTTTGTCCAGGGTAATGTCCGGTTTTTCCACAATTCCTGATATTTTATATAAACAGTTGAGCTCTTTGAGACGCTCTTGCAGTTGTCGATCTTTTTCATACTGTTCTGTTATATCTCGAAAGACAAATACTGCTCCGATAGATTCATTACTATTTGTTGTAATAGGGGCGGCACTATCAGCTATTTTGTACTCATTACCATCTTTTGAAAGTAGCACAGCATGATTGTCAAGTTCAGCAATTCTTCCGGTCCTAATCACCTCTTCCAGAGGAGTATTCACCCGTTCACGAGTATTAGCATTTATTATATAAAACACTTCATCCAGATTTTTTCCACAGGCTTCTACCTCTTCCCATCCACAGAGCTTTTCGGCAACAGGATTCATACGAGTAATTTTTCCATTACTATCTGTAGATATAACCGCATCGCCAATAGAATTGAGTGTAATCCGAAGATTATTTTCTTCTGCCTGTCTCAGGCCTTCAGCATTCTTACGTTCAGTAATGTCTACATTGAAACCGTACCAGGTAATGCTGCCATCCGGTAATTTTTCCGGCGTTGATCTGGACAATATCCATTGAACATCCTTTCCAGGTATGTGTACACGGAACTCGCAGGTAAAATAGGTAAGGTTTTTTGCAGAATACTCTATGTCTTCGATTACTCTGACAGCATCCTCCGGGTAAATAACCCTGCTGATAGGTTCAAAATTATCACGAACATCGTCTGGTGAGCAACCAAAAATATTTCTGATTCCTTTAGAGGCAATAGGCACGTAATAGCTACCATCAGGACGTCGTGTAAATTGAAAGATTAAATCCGGAACGTTAGCAAAAAGCTTTCTCATACGGACATCCATTTCCCGGATCGTCTCTTCCGCACGTTTACGCTCTTGTAACTCGTTCATCAGTTTTATATTTGCTTCAAAAAGTTTAAATGCCATCTTGATAGACGTGTCCAACACAACTATACCGGAATTTTTTACTACATAACCATACGACGTAATCTTTTCTGTCTTCTCAACAACCTCCGGTTCAGCATGTGATGATAAAAAAACTATAGGAATATCTTTATTATTAAGTATCTGTTCAGCAGCCTGTGTACCATCAATGCCAGAACCGAGGTCAATATCCATGAGTATCAAATCAACTGGAATTACATTATTAAGAATAACGTTTACCGCATCCTCTCCAGTAATGGCATTATGAACAGTATACCCATATTTCTCCAACTCCATCTTCTCCATTGTTGCAATTATTACTTCATCTTCTACAAGAAGTATTGTTTTTTTATATTCACGATTCATTTATGTTTTCCTGTATTTTACCTTATATCTTTCACTTTGTAAAATGGATGGCACACTGTATTAGTTGTCTTTATTTTCTTAATAACAAATTTTTGATAATAACGCATAAATCATAATCCCATAGAAGATAATTTTTTTTAAGCTACCTATAAACTCTTTTTACTCTATCAACAACAAACAGCATGAGTAATTCAGCAGGGATGCAATTTCAATACAATCATGGCACCTTTTATATTATACTATAATTTCATCGTTATTTCCAGCTTATTATACTAATTAGGGCAAAGTGCTAGCTTTTCTTTTTAACAAGAATCATTCAAAAAAATTTAACAAAATAATCTCAAATTCAGTATACATATATAAAATCAACCTGGAGGAATAAAATGGAAAATACAGATTTCAGAACATCAATAGATGTTGAAGCAAGCAGACTGAGAAGAATAGAAGACTATGCGATTAAGCATGGTATAGATATTTCGGATGTAATGAATACAGTTCTGGATAAATACTCAAAAAAGCTGGCTAAGAATCCCGTTTGTAATGACTCCCTTAATAAGTATCAGAAGAGAGGAACCAATTATAAATCTGTGCATATAAGGTTTTCGAGCATTTCGAAAAGGAAACTTAAAGATATTGCCAATCTCTACTGTTACAGTCTATCGTATATGCTATTTCTGGCAATGGATTTCTTCGAGGAATTTATGGTTTGTGTTAAAGAGTTCATTCGTCCCTGTTTTCATGCTGCTTTTGTTCATCACTTCTTCGGGTTTCCCTATTTCATAAATAGCTGGGGCATGAATTTTTACGAGGGGCAAGAACATTCTTCTGGACAACAAACCAGAGAATTACTGCTGTTATCTGGAAACACCATAGATAAATAACTTTTTTTAACAAAAACCAGAAAAAACAGAAAAAATAAACTTAAAAACCAGAAGAAAAGACGTCCAAACCCTGGACGCCCTTTCAAAATACGCTTGAGGACTGCGTATTTGTCTGGTTTCACCACTTCGCGTCGCTATCTCTCCGCGAAAGCGGTGATTCATTTATGGACTATTTTCGGGCTGGCCGCCCGAAACCGTCCAGACAAATACGCTTGAGGACTGCGTATTTGTCTGGACTATATTATCAGTAGTTGAAACCCAAAAAACCCAGCCCTATAATATTCAATAAAACAGCAGCAGTAAAGAGAACAACGGGTACCATGATTTTTTTTTGCATTGTTTTACGCTCTAACATAAACTTTGTAATAGCGAAAAACCAGAAATACCCAAAAATGACTATCAGCCATACACCTGCCAGGGTTCTATCCCAAAAGCTATACTCCCAAACAAGCATATTCGCAGCATTAAGATAGCACTCTATAAATACACAAAAAAGAGAGTAGACAGTTGCCCAAAACCATCTATTCGGTATACCCAATATTTTTACATCTTTCGAATCAACAGTATTATAGTATATTATTCCCAAAATCATAAACATAAACATTATCTCGACATTCCAGCCTATCATTGTACGTAAAGCTGTTGGTCCCGGGGCAGTCCATAATGCACTTCGTCCACTCAAGGCAAGTATCCAACCGTTAACCGTCTCATTTAAAAAATCAGCACAAAACAGGGTGACCCCAGCCAGAACAGCATCCCAATTTCCATTTGCTTTCGCCTTTTTTATCTCTTTTGTATAAATATAAAACAAAAGTGCCAATAATGGAATAACGTACCATTGAAGCGAAGTAAGATCACGCAATCCAGTTAAAGCTTGTTGTGATGCAGCAGTCATACAGCCTCCTTTAAGATTTTGTTTTTAATCAAGCCATTTGTTTATGGAACATATCTTGTCTATAGAATCATTAAACCATTCACTTGAAGAATGCTCCTTAACAACAATGGAAAATTTTTCTTTGGCTCTTATAAGTGACTCCTTTAATCGCAAGATATCATTATCTCTTCCATAATAAACTTCAAAAGCTGCTCTCATAATATCAATGCCATCACGATATAAATTGTAAACATCGTCACCTTTGCGGGATTCACCATGAGTACCAATACTATTTTGTAAATGACTATAACCTTCGTTCAAAAGAACCATTCGCATTGGCGCGGAAGGGCTGTCATTAAGATCAGGATGGTTCAATTTTGCCAATGTACGATAAGCATCAGAAAGATCTTCAGCTGTATAGTCAGGCTGCAAACCGAATAATCGGAGAAAATTTCTGGTTTTATCATCCATAACGGGTATCAAATATTTTAAACTCTTTCATTAGTATTTGCAGTATTTAGCGAATATTAGTTAATACCAATAAAAAGTGCAATCAATTTTTAAACTTAAGAATCATTACGGTTTAATTTGAATTAATGTCATACAACAACAATTATTATTACATTACCATAAAAATGCAAAAGAAACGATTTATATCAGTTAAAGTTCTTGCAATATGCTTTGAGTTTTAATTGATTTGTGACTGTTATTTTTTTATTTTTTTATTGAGAAACCAATGATATAAAACTCACAGGATCGCCTTCTTGTTTTATGCTAAACTAATCCTTTTGGAGGTTTTACAATGATCCACAACAAACATTCCTTCATCAATAGTGGAATCATAGGTAGCATCGCTGCTTTTTTTGTCTATACCTATGCTTCCACGGCATTTATTTTCTTTTTTGTTTTTCCCCTACTATCACCGGAAAGAATCACAAACTTATACGGTTATATGTTGCTCATATCGACCACTCTTCTTTTAGCGACTTTTTTATACTTTCATATACGCATAAACCTCAAAAAAAACATCGAACTCTTTTTAAACCATGGAAACATGTTATTTAAGTTTATATTTTTTTCGACTGGTTTTATCGTTCCGGTTATTGCGTTTGCTCTATTAATAAAATATAAACCTTTTGAAACTTATCTGAATTTCCATCTTGCTGTTGTCCTGGTATTTATTATTTCTGTTCCTTATATAAGGCTTTTGCATATCTTTGTATCTGTTTTTATGATACGCCTTTTTTATCAGACATTCGACATCTCCTCCCTTCTTGATGAACACGGTGCCATAATCGTCGACCTTGACAACTATCTGCGCCTCAACTCCTCAGTTATTAACCAATGTATCAGAATGAATATCGATCTGGGAGTTACAGCAATCAAATTAAACAATTATTCAGAAATAGAATCAGAGTTTGGAAAAAAATACGCCAAGGAGCTCTCCCGCCAAATTTCATATATTCTCAAAGAACAGTCTCGCGCATATGAAAAATGGGGCCTTTTGAAAAAATGTCGTATTTATTTTTGCTTTTCTATGGTTCAAAATCCTGATGAATACAATAATGTTCTTGAAAGGTTTAAGAATTCATTTGAGAGCCAAATCTCCATCGAAGGCATCAAGCCCGTTTTCGAATACTATAGTTCTTTGGAACCATGCCAAAATTTGCCAAAGTCACCTCTAGAATCTGACGATAACGACTTTTTACATCAACAGATTTATAAGCTTGAATCCGCTTTTGGCCTGCGAGAATCACTAAAATGACACAGCTTATTATCATAATCTTGGGAACCATAGCAGTTATTGCTATCATTTATATCAGATATCTTTTTTTACTATACTCAATTCCGCAACAAATTGAACGAGCAAAAGCCTGTTTCGAAACGGATCAACGAAAGGCGGTTGCGATCCTGGATTCAATTCTAAGCGTAGACAGGGGAAATCCGCTTGCAAACTGGCTTATGGCTCATTTTCACATCAAACATACACGCTACATACTAGCATTAAAATTTCTCAATGAGATAGTAAACTTCGCAAGATACAATGATGAGGTTACAGAACAGGATGTGCGAGAAACCATGTCACAACTCTATTTGAATCTGGGGAATATCGAAAAAGCGTTGGCTCAATTCACAATTTTACAACAGAAATATAACATGCCCAGTTCCTTAGTAAAGAAAGCCGTAACTATTCTTTTAGAAGCGGGAAACATAAATGATGCGAAAAATTTGCTTGAAACATCACTTTCAAAATATCCTGAAGACGGGGAATATGACTATATTTTAGCAACAATACTTTTTAAGGAAAAAGAGTACGTAAAAGCCGAAACCAAACTCGAATCCGCCCTTAAAAAAGGATATACCCAATCCGATCTCTACTTTCTACTAGGCAAAATATCTTTTATTAACAAGAATTTTGATAAAGCTTTTGATTATCTGCTCCAGAGTGGCGGAAAAGGAGCAGACCTTATCGAATATAACAGCATGTTAGGGCAGCTCTTCTATAAGAAAGGAGATTATCGTCAGGCAATAGACATAATGGAATCTACGTTAGAAAGGATAGATGATAAAAACCCGATTAAGTCTGCGGTTTTCTATTATCTGGGATGCTCACATGAAAAGAAAGGGAATATCGAAAAAGCCCTTGGCTTATGGAAGAGAGTTGCCAATAACTATACCAAATATCAGAGTGCCCGGGATAAAATCAGTTTTTACGAAAACGTAGCACAAAAACCTCACGAAAGAGCCCTACTCGCAATGCCTTCCGACGCACTCGATGCTCTGAGCAGACAACTTGCCTCAAGCATGAACTACGAAATAAATGATCTTATCAGGGAAAGTGATAACAGCGTAGAGTATACTGCAACTCTTCAGAAAGACACAATGTTTGCCAATATCTGCTATTTCGTTGTAAACCGTTCTGTGCTGCCTATGACTTATAAAGATGTAAAAGACATAATGATCCGTAAAACTATTAACAAATGCAAATACATAACAATCATCTACTTTTTAATGGAAGACCAGGCAAAAGAACTAGCTCGAGATAACAATATAGAGATCCACCCGTTTTCTATTTTCAAAAAATATAAATTATTGTAGACTCTCAATCAATAATCGTTGATATTTATCTTTCATGTGTTTATATTACTCTACAAAAGAGGCATTATGACGCAAAATTTCACATATAACAAGGATTCTTTCGTTAAAGACGGAAAACCTTTCAGAATTCTGTCCGGATCAATTCACTATTTCCGTGTCGTACCCGAATACTGGGAAGATCGGCTTACAAAGTTAAAGCTTTTGGGATGCAATACTGTAGATACATTTATCCCCTGGAAACTTCATGAGCCCAAAGAAGGAAAGTACGACTTTAACGGAATACTTGATCTGGAAAAATTCATACAAACTGCAGGCAAGCTGGGTCTCCTTGTTATACTCCGCCCGGGTCCATTTATCTGTGCCGAATTAGATTCAGGTGGACTTCCGTCCTGGTTGGTTAAACAGTGTGATGTGAGTATACGTTGTTCAAATACCCGTTTTCTTGAAGCGGTAGACAACTACTTTAAACAGCTTTTTACTGTTGTTAACAATTATCTGTATAATAATGGCGGCCCCGTCATAATGGTACAGGTCGAAAATGAATACGGTGCCTACGGAAACGACAGCACGTACCTGCATAAACTAAAAAGAATCTATGACAACTACCTAACCGACGTTCTTTATATATCGGCTGATCAACCTGGGCAAAATGATTTACGAAATGGCCATATAGAAGATGCATTGGTTACTACATATTTTGGTTCGAAGGCAACCGAAAGGTTTAATATAATCAGGGCTCAACAGCCGGATGCGCCACTTTTTTGCCTTGAATATTGGAGCGGCTGGTACGACTATTGGGAAGGAAACCATCATATACGCTCCGCAGAATCCACAGCAGAAACCCTTGACGAGATACTGTCAACCGGCGCTTCGGTTAATATCTACATGTTTCACGGAGGAACAAATTTCGGCTTCACTAACGGAGCAACATGTCACGACGGTGTTGACTATAAACCTGTTGTGACAAGTTACGACTATGACGCTCTGTTAAACGAAGCTGGAGATCCTACACCCAAATACTATGCCTGTCAGAAGGTACTATCTCGTTATACAAAAACCGAACCGTCAAAAATGATCACGCCATCAGACCGCATAGAAAAAAAGAATATTATCTTTCCCAAACGAGCCTTGCTTTTTGAATCAATCAAACATATTTCGACCCCCATACTATCTCCAACACCATTAACTATGGAAGCTCTGGAACAAGATTCCGGTTTTATACTTTACCGAACAAAGGTTGATGGCCCTTACGAAGATGCTGAACTGAAAATACTTGGTCTTCACGATAGAGCTCTTATTTTTATTAACAAGAAATTTTACAACACTCTTTACCGAAACGAAATATCAAACAAAATTGTTATCGATATCCCGGTAAAAGGTGCCCAAATAGATATTCTTGTCGAAAACATGGGGCGAATTGATTACGGCCCATACATCGGTGAAAAAAAAGGCATAACTCACGGTGTTCAGCTTAATAATCGTTTTCTTTTTGAATGGGAAATTTACCCTTTGCCTCTTGACGATCTTTCGGCACTGCCCTTTGAAATCAACAGCACATATAAGCCCGAAACAACACCGACCTTCTACTCGACAAATTTTTCTATAGAAAGACCGCGTGACACATTCATAGATATGGACGGTTGGGTTAAAGGTGTATGTTTTATTAATGGTTTTAATCTGGGGCGCTACTGGCAAAAAGGCCCTCAAGAGACATTATATGTTCCAGGGCCTCTTCTGCGAAAAGGAAAAAATGAACTCACAATTTTTGAGCTGCACAGTCCGTTAGAGCTTTCGATTGAGCTTGTCAAGCAACCACGTTACGGGAAAAGCAGCCAGATAAAAAAGTCTATTCTTTCCCGTCTGTTTTCAAGAACCTAGACGTTTTACTTTATCTCGATTATAACAAGTAAAATATCATCATCCGCGGGTTTACCTCCGCAGAAAAGGTTAATTTCAGTTTCTATTTTTTTCTTCAATGCAGTGATGCTATTATCACTGTTTCGTTTCAATATTTCGGTTAAACCATCATACCCTAGCATTTTTTTACTGCTATCCCAAAGTTCAATAAGCCCGTCGGTAAAGAAAAAAAGTCTATCACCACTATGCAGAGTCAGAGTCTCACTTTCAACCTGGTACTCCTTAAACATGCCTAAAATTGTTCCTTTGGCATTAAAAAGCTCGTATTGATTTTCATTTTTAAAATATACAATTGAGTTAGTATGACCACCGTTTGCGTAATGGAAAGAGACACAACTGCTCTCTGGGTAATAGGTGAAGCATCCGTAAAGAAGAGTAACAAAATTAAGCTCCATGGTAGATACCAGCTCATTATTTATATCCTCCAGAACCCTGTCCGGCATGTTCCAGAGACGATTAACAATCTTTTCAGAAATATGTTTAATCAGCGTAAGATACAGCGCCGCAGATACTCCATGCCCGGAAACATCTGCCACAATAAGCCCCGTTGACCCGTCCATATGTTCCGAAAAAGAGAAGTAATCTCCACCGACTTCGTCCATGGGACGATAAAGAAAAACCGAACTGATAAATTCATTTTCCGGACTCTCTTTAGGCATCAACGCGCGATGCAGCCGCTGTGCCTGTTCAAGTTCAAAGACATATTTATCATTTCTTTTACGTAACTCTTTTTCTCTTTTGGTTAACTCTATTTCGGCCAGCTTGCGTTCTGTAATATCTTCTTTAACGCCAATATAGTTTACTATCTCACCACCTTCATCCCGCAATGGCGAAATCGAAGCCATCTCATAAAAGATTCTACCGTCCTTTGCTCTGTTTTTGAATTCTCCCTTCCACTCGCCACCCGAACTAATGGTATTCCATAGCTCACGATAAAATTCTACGGACTTGTCACCTGACTTTAAAATTCGTGGATTTTGCCCCACAAGCTCATCCACATTATAGCCTGTTATTTGACAGCACTTTGGATTTACATACTCAATTTCTCCGGTCACGCCTGTAACAACAACAGCAGAGGGGCTCTGCTCTACAACACGGTTAAGTCTTGTAAGCTGCAGCACCCGTTTTTTTCGCTCGGTTATATCAGACACTACCCCGTCCAGACGTTCGGTTTTTGTTTTTGCATCAACAACAATATTACAACTGTTGGTTACCCACCTCACAGCTCCACTTCGATGTACGATGCGATGTTCAATTGCAGAAGTGGATGAACGTTGCCTGGCATATGTTAAAAATCCAATTACGGTTTCCCTGTCTTCGGGATATATAAGACTTTTCCAAAGGGTAAAATCCATAGAAAGCTCTTCTGGAGAGTACCCCAACAATACCTGTGAGCGTGGAGAGTGATACACGCTCAGGATTCTGTTGTTTTCAAGCGTTACACTGTAAACATATTCATTGATATGTGATAATATTTCGTTAAAAAAAACGCCGGATACGGCATCTTCCATCTTATCTCCTGCGGTGAGGTATAAGAGCTCTCACTATATTGATCAGAATGTTACGGCTGTATTGATCAATATAACTACGCAGAGAGGGCTTCGTCAACACATCTCCATAAGAAGGAAAGATATGCATTGAGAGACTAATTTTGCCGAATTTGATACCGTTTGTTTTGGCAATCTGAAGTTCGTGCACAATTGAATCCGCGTTATCACCGAAAACATGCGCTCCAAGAATTCGCCCCGAAGGCCTGCAGATGATTTTTGCCAAACCTCCACTTTCGCTTCGCAGTGCGGCATGCATGGAGTATTTAAACGGAAACTTGTAAATACGTATACCAAACTTTCCATAACGCGCTTGAGCCTCGCTACCGGTCATTCCCATATGAGCAACCATGGGGGTTGTCTGCAATCCCCAGATCAGAGAGGAATAATCCATTTTTTTGCGTATCAAACTTAAAGCGTTTACAACAGCAACAGAGGCTTGTGCTTCAGCCTTGTTGGTGTACATATAACCTCCCGTGACATCTCCACAGGCATATATATTGGAAACGGATGTACGTAAAGACCTGTTAACAAGAATTCCATTTTCATCGTATTCAACACCAGCGCTTTCCAGACCAAGATTGTCTAAAGCAGGTTTTCGACCACAGCACACGAGCACTCTCTCAGCGGTTACACGACGGCTCTTTTTGCCGTCAGAAAAATTCAGGGTGCATCTGCGTTTTTCGATTTGCGCATTTTCAATAATGGCCTTAAAAACAAAGGTCACACCCCGCTTTTTCAATGTATCCAGAACCATGGCCCTTATTTCGTCATCTTCCCGGGCCAGAATTGTTTCACCCTTTTCCAGCACAACGGTTTTTACACCCATTATCGAAAATGCCGAGGCGGCCTGAATACCTGCCGGCCCTCCCCCCACAATTACAACCGACCCAGGTAGTTTTTTTAAATTAAACAGCGATTCGGTTGTTAAAACATTTTTTGAATCTAACCCGTCAATCTCCGGTACAATTGGGCGCGAGCCTGAAGCAATGATTATTTTTTTTGCCCGATACTCTTTACTTGCGCACTTTACGGTATGGCTATCAATAAAAGAGGCTTCTCCCGAAACTACTGCGACACCCATTTTTTCAAGGTTTTTAAGCTCAAGATGAGATGAAAGATTTTTCACCTGTTCGTTTATATGTTCAAACAGCTTTGTGCCGTCAGAACTTTTAGCTGCGGATATACCTATGTTTTCAAGCTTATTTGAATTCAGGATAAGAGACGAGTGGTAAGAGAGTGACCCAAACGGAATATCATTAAGAAACTTTGAACCGCGTGTCTCTTTTGATTTTTCTATAAGCAGTACTTTTTTTCTTAACCCCCGTGCGTGTACCGCTGCTACTATACCAGCCGATCCCGCGCCGATTATTATAAGATCATATCTGTTCTTCATTTTAATCTCCCAAAAAATTAGCGTCAACCACCATCCTATTTTAAAAAATGGATCTAAGATAACGCTTCATAACCATGGCAATTCATTAAACTGAGCTGTATGGCTGACTGCATAATAGAGAGGATTTTTATTTATTTGTCATTACTTTTTTTAATCATGCACATATCCGGGACGGAAGATGCTGCAGTCGGAAGAGCTAATCACCGCCCGGTTGGGCTTTTTGTTATATTTGGTTTGCGAATAATTCCCAAACATATAGGTAAATCTGTTAAGGGGTTTTTCGCAAAATCATCAATTACAAACATTTTTCTGTATATCGTATAACTTTACAGATATTTATTATTGACCTTCTGTTTTTTTCATTTCTAATATTGTTAAAATTATTCTTTTGGAGACTGAAATGAAAAGATTACTGGCTTTTTTAATTATTCCGCTTCTGTTTATCTTTGCATGTGAAGATGAAGATAAAGAGGTTACTTTACGTTATGAAACAGGCGGTATATGCAATCAGATAACTACATCAAATGAGGAGATAATCAACGAATTAAAGGATATAGGATATTCGAATGGAAACTGTGATAAATCTGAAGCTATAGCAAAATGCGAATATTCGGATGCCGACGCTGACGAATTAGCTTATCAATATACTACTGACAAATATTCCATCCAAGGATTCAAGGAATTATGTGAAGAAAGTGATGGTGAATACGAATTGCTGATATCAGAAGAAGAAGCTGAAAAAGTAACTGAAGAAGAATACAAGATTGTTCTTCTTACTACAGGAAAAACTTATGATGTAACTGAAGATAGCTTCGTTGGTGACTATGCGCGCTTTAAAATGATTATTCTTAAGGATACCACATACAGCATAACAGTTACCGCGGTTGACAGCGACGGGAACACCATTACTGACGATGACTTTAATGTCGGAATTTACGCTAGCGAAGAAGATTTGATAGATAATACTAATTATATAGACGATTATTATAGTTCAAATGGAGTTGCAACTACAAGTGATATAGACGGCTCGGATTTTTATGCAAGCAGCGATCCGGACGGCTCAGCATATCTATTTTTCGATATTCTATCATATAAAGGTAACCGAACCTATACAATAGATGCAAAGTTTGTTGCTAAATAATTTCAAATACTCTTATTAATTATTTAATCATTAAAGTCCTCTATCCGGCAGGAACCAAACCGGAAGAGGGCTTTTATGTTTTATCACTGTACTTTTATAAGGCTATAGGCTTATAAAATCATTTATTCCATTGATTACAGCAACTGCGCTTTCCGGCCGCAATAGCGGATAATTACGGAACATAAATTTTAATAAGCACCGAAATCTTTACTTTTGCCCGGCACCAGATGGTATTTCAGAGCGTAAGTTTTATCACTATGCGCAATCTTATCAAACCAACTCATACATCATATGCAGTTGAAGAAACATCCCCTCCAGTGCCTGTCCAGTCTGTATGGAAAAACTCACCTCTTGACCGGTCAACTCGTTCGTAGGTGTGCGCACCAAAGTAGTCCCGCTGTGCCTGCAGCAGATTTGCCGGAAGCCGGCCGCTGCGGTATCCGTCAAAAAAAGTCAGCGCGCTTGCCATTGCCGGCACTGGCAATCCCGACCTGACAGCCTGGACAATAACATTGCGCCACGAATCTTCGGCATCAAGAATCACGTTCCGGAAGTAATCGTCCAGAAGAAGATTTTGAAGCCGGCTCTCTTTATCAAAGGCATTTTTTATTTTTTGCAAAAAGGCCGAACGAATTATACAGCCGCCTCTCCACATCAGGGCTATCGCGCCATAGTCAAGACTCCAGCCATACTCCCCGGCAGCCTCACGCATAAGCATAAAACCCTGAGCGTACGAAACAATCTTTGACGCCAGCAAAGCCTTTTCCAGATCATCTACAAACTTCTGCTTATCTTTAACAGGCACACTGTTTTTTGTTACCAGAAGTTTCGATGCTTTTATGCGCTCGTCTTTTAGCGAACTCAGGGAACGGGCAAATACAGCTTCGCCTATCAGGGTCACCGGAACACCCAGCTCAAGCGAACTTATTCCTGTCCATTTTCCGGTTCCTTTTTGACCGGCGCTGTCAAGAATACTGTCAAGCTGAGGTTCGCCCTTTTCATCTTTATATGCCAGTATATCCCTTGTAATTTGTATCAGATAAGAATCAAGCGGCCCCCGGTTCCAAAGATCAAAAATATCACTCATCTCATCTGCGCCAAGCCCGGCAAGGTCTCTCATTAGATGGTAAGCTTCACAAATAATCTGCATATCGCCGTACTCAATGCCGTTATGCACCATCTTAACGAAATGTCCGGCACCTTTTTCGCCAACCCAGTCACAGCATGGCTCACCAGTATCGGTCTTCGCACAGATGGTTTGAAACATCTCTTTTACCAGAGGCCACGCCTTTGGATTGCCTCCCGGCATAATCGAGGGGCCGCGCCTTGCCCCCTCTTCTCCGCCGGAAACTCCGGTTCCTATATACAAAATCCCCTTTTGAGCTAAATATTCTGTTCGTCTGTTGGTATCAGCATAGTGCGAATTGCCGCCGTCAATAATACAGTCTCCCTCTTCAAGAAAAGGAAGCAGCATCTCGATAAACGAATCGACAACCGGACCCGCTTTGACCATAAGCATAATCTTCCGGGGGCGCTTTAACATTGCAGCCAGCTGTTCAACTGAACCGGCTCCAAGTACCGTATCCCGCCCGGTGGCGGCACCGCTTAAAAAATCATCGACTTTTTTCACTGTACGGTTAAAGACCGCTACTGTATAACCGTGATCGTTCATATTAAGAACAAGATTCTGCCCCATCACAGCTAAACCTATCAGACCTATATCGGCATTTTTTTCCATTGTTTCCTCCGTAACAGAAACCTGATTGCTGCAAACACTTAACATATCGAGTAGGGTAAAATCGGATAATTAGTCCGATTTTATCCCTCTCACAGAACCGTACGTACGGACCTCGTATACGGCTCCTGTTC
>JAFGRW010000032.1 GCA_016934935.1 Spirochaetota bacterium
AAGCACAACGCCGTTATATGCTTTGAAAATGAACTTGAAGTTGTCGGAATATGGTCTTATATTTAGTCCTAAATAAAGACAACATAAGGATTCAAAAATGAAAAACATCTTAGTTGCAAATGATATAATTCCGGTTGGTCAATTCAAATCCGGATTGGCTAAATATCTTAAGGAAATTCAATACAAGCGTAATTCTTTGATTATTACTCAAAATGGTAAACCCGCTGGAGTATTAATCTCCCCATCGGAATTTGATGATTTAAGACAGACTAAGCTCTTCATTGATTCAATTTCACGTGGCTTATCAGATTCTGAAAAAGGAGAAGTATTGTCCACTTCACAACTTCGAAGTGAATTGCAAAAAACAAGATCTGGAAAAGAAAGATGAAAATCTTTTGGACAAAAGAAGCATTGCTTCGAATACAAGATATTGAAGAATACATCTCCAGAGACAATCCAAATGTTTCAATTGATTTTGTTGACAAGCTAATATCACTTGCCGAAACATTAATTGATAATCCAGAAAAAGGTAGAATTGTACCAGAATTATCGTTGGGGAAAATCCGAGAGTTATTATATAAAAATTATCGAATCGTTTACTTGGTAAAGAAAAACTCTATAGATATTCTTACAGTATTTGAAGGTCATCAATTATTGAAGAAAGAAGAGATATTAAAAATAAAATCTGAGAAACGCATATAACCAGTTATTCCGATTAAAGTCAACGCGAAGTTGATTATAATAAATTTTGTTTAGAGGCATAAGGATGCCGTCCCAACAAGATCCGCCAATAAGAAGGCGGACGAGTGGCGGGCAAACCTTAGAATATCAGATCAGTTCTTTGACATATTGATAATAGCTAGCCACGACTGACAAGTTAACGATATTTTAATGGGAAGGGGTTAAGAATGATCTCGTAAAACCCGCTATAGCGGGTCAGCTTCGTGCAGTTTCAAAACTTGAGACTTCTTTTCCTCTTTCCTTTTGTTACTTTGCCTTCTGGATACCGGAGCCTGATTGTCATAAACTTGATAGCGCCGCCTAGTGTTAGATTTTACCGTAATTCTTCTGGCGACTGATATTTCTCTGTTATGCTTATCAATGTCAGGATTATAGTCTTGATTATTTTTTAACATACCGTAAACTATCCTGAGTATTTTATGCATGACACACCCTATTGCTGCCATTTTGGGCATTCCTCTTTTAACATGCTTTTCGTAGATCTCTTTTATTAAAGGATTACAGTTAATAGCAGTTCTGGCAACGTTGAAAAGAATAAGCCGCGGTTCCCGTCTTCCTTTTTTACTCATCCTAACTGCGGCAAAACCATCACCGCTGCTTTTAAGAGTCGGATGAATACCGAAGAAAGCAGCAAGTTTTTTCGAAGAAGAAAATCTTTCAATAGCGCCGATTTCAAGAATAAGACCAACTGCAGAATAAGTAGCAATGCCCTTAAAGCTTTCGAGTATTTTTACTTCGGGCAGATTGCAATTATCAGACAACTGTTTTTCATGGCATGCAATAGTTCTGTTAAGATGCAGTATCTGTTCAACCGTTGCTTTTATAATGTTTTCGGTAATTTTATCGTCTGACGAAGAGACTGAGATTTTTGCCTTGGCAATAAGATTTTCAGCTTTTTCACGGCTTATATAAGGTATTTTAACAAGTGATTTTACATTAGCACGTGCCAGACGTTTTGCAGTTGGGTACTGTTTGAGTAACTGAAGTAACCAGTTTGGGGTTGAATGTTTACAGTAGGTGAGTACCTCGGTATTTGCTGTATAAACTATTGATTCAAGTTGGTTAAGAAGTTGTACTTTTTGTTTAACGAGTAACTTAACGAATATCCATTGCTTGCGTAAAGAAGTATAATAGCTGTTTGTATCGGTCTGTATTTTATTCTGGTGATTAATTAGATACTCTGCAATATTTTTCGCGCTGATTTCATCGGTAACAGAACGGTTCAATAATGCTTTTTGACTGTGGCTTACACCAAGAGGGTTAAGTCTGAGAACAGAAATGCTCAATACTTCATTAAGTTTTGAGAGAGTATTGAACCAGTTGTTCTCATATCCACCGGTTGACTCAACAGCAGAAAGGAGAGCAGAATGAGGATGAGTTTTATAAAAATCGATTAGAATAGAGTAAAGCTTGTTATGCCCTTGAAAAGTATCATCCAGTTGGAAGTTATTCTCAACAATATTTTTATCGGAGTCGAGAATAATAAAATCGGCATAACCTTTAGAAACATCACAACCCATAAAATATTTTTTCATGATTAATCCTTTAATTAAAGTGATGGGAATATATCGGGTATCATCATCCTTGTGGATATACGGCTTCAAATGAGCCAAGTTATTCCACGATTTTAACCCGAAGGGAAGGAAGAAACTGGTTAACAGGTTCAAATGACCTAGCCGTTCACCCTTCTCTTCCCAACAGTATTAATTTATTATCAATATGTATAGTTCTTTTATGAGTTTAAACATACAAGCCGCTCAACACGGACAGCGTTTTTCAGTGCGG
>JAFGRW010000033.1 GCA_016934935.1 Spirochaetota bacterium
AAGGTCGGCCTCAAGATCAAGATTATCCTCCAGCATCTCTGTATCGTAACCGGTCTGCTCGGCAATGATTCCTTTTATTCTGGCTGTAACCGCACCCTTGTCTGCTCCAGCCGACTGCGCCGGTGCCGCAACTGTAGAAGCCGAAGAACCACCTGCTTTAGAAGCGATATAACCGGAAAGCTTCTTTATCGTATTAAGGTCTGAAAGCTGAAGATCCTCCGGCACCGCAAGTGAATAGCTCTCTGATATTTTACCGAATATCTCTACCTGTTTAACAGTATCAATTCCAAGGTCAGCTTCAAGATCAAGATCCTCTTCAAGCATCTCAATATCGTAACCAGTCTGCTCTGCTATTATCGCTTTTATACGTCCCATAACTTTACTTGCGTCTGCTCCTGCAGAAACGGCTGCAGATGCAGGTGCCGCAGAATATCCGCCGGTCTGTGCAGCGATATACTCTCCCAGCTTCTGAATGGTATTAAGATCCGACAGTTTAAGATCCTCCGGCACAGCCAGATTATAACTATCAGAAATCTTACCAAATATCTCAACCTGTTTAACCGTATCGATACCAAGATCAGCCTCAAGATCAAGATCGTTCTCAAGCATATCGGTATCGTAACCGGTCTGATCGGCAATTATTGTCTTGATTTTGGCAATGACAGAGGAGGTATCAGCAGCTGGTGTGGCAACCGGTGCCGAAACGGCAACTGGTGCGGACACAACCGGAGCAGATACCGGCGCAGAGGCAGCGACCGGATTAGCTTTGCCGTTGAATATTCCCGGCACACTGTCCGCGACAAGAATGTTATCCTTTATTTCCGTTACAGGATTCTCTTTACCTGTCACAGACTGCAGCCATTTTGTGTAGGCCGGATTGTTAACTACACTATTCTCTTTTTCTTTTCTTATAAACAGAAAAGCAAAGTGAGACCCAAAACCGGCACCAAGATGGAAACCGTATTCGAAATCACCCTGTTCTCCCTTAGAGAATTTGAGAGATTTGAAGTTTTCAGGTATTTTTGTAAGATTCGCAACCGGCGGAACTGTTCCTTTAACAAGGGCTTTAACCATCACAGCATCTTCGATGCCAGCACCGAGCGTATGCCCTGTGTAACCTTTTGTGTTTGTAACTGTAATGCTGTTCACATTAGAACCGAATGTATGAGTTAAAGCCGAAACCTCCGCATCAGCTGATCCCCCGCGGGCAGGAGTATAAGTCTCGTGAGACATAAATACCATCTTCGAAGCATATTCGGCCCGGTTTAATCCATGAAGATTATCGATCTTGTCAAAGAAAGCGACCATCTCCTCTGTAAGATGGTTAACATCTATCTTGCTTACGTGAAAAGCGGAATTGCCAATATGTGTTCCAAGTATTTCGGCCTGACCGCGTAAACCGCGAGCCTCGACCCTGTCTGAGCGCTCTACAACAATACCGACAGCGCCGCTGCCTACAATCATTCCGTTTCGTGTCTCGTCAAAAGGCTTGGCTCCCTCTTCTACACTCTTCTTGACTGTGGCAGCACCAAGAGCCAAAAATCCGGAACCGATCCACTGGTTCATGTTCTTACTTGTAGCATTTTCACCGCCGATAACTATAACACGCTCGCATCGTCCCATTCGGATCCAGTCCTCTGCCATAGCGACAGCCTGTGTTGTTGAGGCACAAGCAGCATCGATATGGGTATTAGGACCTTTTGCTCCGATAAACTGGGCAAAATGAGCAGAACCCAAAGCGAGTATTCTTATCAGGAAGTTTCTATCAAAGGAGTAGTGACCTTCTTTAAGCTCTTTCTTACGGTTAAAAAACCACTCAGTAAGTTTGTCTTTAACAGCTGTATCACCAACTTTTTCCATTAGAAAATAGTAGAGTGACTCAAACTCTTTATAAGGTGCTCTTACAAACTTCTCATAGTAATATCCGGAAACCTCTTCGAGCAAAGATTCAAATCCCGGAAAGATGGATGTGAAGATTACACCTGTACTCTCTTGCATATCTTTTGGAAGCATGATCCGGTCAGGCAGCATCGATCCGGTTGAAGTTGTCTTATGACTCAGTATTAATGGTATATGCGCATCCTTAAGAGCCTCGATACCGGCAGCAATCGCAAGCGCGTAAGCCGAATCGTAATCGTATTTAAAACCATATTCTGTTGTCAGGTCAAAATAGCCAAGTTGACCGGCAAGATGCATAACATCGTCGGTTGAGTTTATCTCGACATAACGGGCATTTCCGTTTGCCTCTTTGAGTATACGTGTTATATTTTTGTCTATTACAAGATTCTGATTCTCTTCAGAAACAGCGTCGATAAGGTTTGTTCCTTTTAAAAGCTTGTCGAAGTTGTTCTCAGAGAAAACTTTGTTCGAAAGTCCTGGAAGGCCTATAGATACACCCGGAATTACAACCTTTCCTGTGTATATTCCCCGTTTTTCCACTGCATTGAAGGCCTCTTCCTTACGGGCTTTGATATACTCCTGATACAACAGCTCCTTAAGCTGAGCATCATTATTTTTAAGGAAACTCTCAAACCCGGCATCATCCGCTTTAAAGGTATAGGACGAAGCAGATGGAACAATTGGAGCGACGGATGTTACAGCAGATGACGAAACAGCTTTGGCTCCAAAAAGATCTTTGACCTTTTCAAGCGCAGCAGCAGTCGATGCCGCTTCACCCTTCTTGGGATCAACAGAAGCAATTACGTCGTTAAACGATGTTTCCATCTTGCTGACAAGATTACACAGCAGACGTCCCGGACCGGCTTCAATCAGGGTATTAACTCCTGCTTTTTTTATATTCGCGATAGACTGGACAAATTCGACCGGAGAAACCATCTGTTTCTTAAGTAGGTCTTTAATTGCAGATTCATCAGCCGGATAAGGTTCAGCAGTGACATTTGACACAATACGAACCGCTCTGGTGACATCTATCTTGACCGAAGCGAGTTCTTTTGCCAGGCCTTCGGCAGCACTGTTAAACATTGGAGTATGAAAAGCCCCTGATAGCTTAAGCTTGGTAAAGGTAACGCCTTTTGATTTAAGGTATTCACAGAACTTGTCAACCGACTCCTCACGCCCTGAAACAGCGGTTTGAGCCGGACTGTTTTTATTAGCCACCCAGATATCCGAAATACCGGACTCCTTGATATGTAACGCTGAAGTGTTCGCATCGGCAAAAGCAACCATTATCGAACCTTTTTGCGATTTGGCCGCGTCGCGCATAAGCTCCGAACGTTTGATTACAAGTTTTAACGCATCATCAAACGAAACAGCGCCCGAACAGTAAAGTGCTGTAAACTCACCAAGCGAGTGCCCCGCAAACAGATCAGGATTTAATCCTGCTTCCTTCATTACATCGTAAACTGCAGCCGAAGCAATAAATACCGCAGGCTGCGTATTTTCGGTCTCATTAAGCAGTGATTTTGGATCATCAAACATCAGATCTTTTATGGAATAACCGCGAATTGTCTTAAACTGCTCATCGGCCTGATCAATAAGCCGTTTTGCTGCAGGATAAGACGAATATATCTCCTTCATCATTCCGCTTCGCTGAGCTCCCTGACCGGAACAGAGAACAGCTACAGACGATAAAATCGACGGTGTTGATGATGCCGAAGCAACAGCAGGCGCCGAGGATTCAGATGATGAAGATGCCGACTTTGAAGCAGTCGAAACCAGCCATTCAGGACAGCTGCTTAATATAACATGAGCATGGCTTCCGCCATGAGCGTAAATATTTGCGGCATAGGTGTTATTACGAGAGTTCAACACCTCTATTTTTTCAACAGATTTCAGCGGAGAATTCATCCTTGCAATTGATGTCTCGGCATTATATCCAGCAAAAGGTATTATTGAACGGTTTGTCTCCATAGCAAGCATCTTGGCCATAACTATAGCCGGGTTGGCAGCACGCATATAACCCATATGAGTTTTACTGTTTCCAAATGAAATCTTGCGGCCTGTAAAAGCTTTCGAAATAGCCTGATGCTCTACCTGGTCATATAGAATATTAGAGCTTCCATAAACGTCAATATGACGAAGCTGCCGCTTAGAAACATTAGAGCCGATATACGCCTCATCAATTACCGAAGAGAATGTCTCCTCCGAAGGTTTGTACATTCCGCTTGTCGCGTTAACACGAAGATTAAAACCATTAATTTCGGCAAGAACCTTCATACCGTGTTTTTTGGCTGTGCCATAACGGGTAAGAGCAAAAAGTGCTCCACCTTCCGCCATATTCATTCCCTTTGCCCGAGCATCAAAAAGAGCCGTGTCCTCATCACTTAAAAGACCAAGCTTGTTGTAAACAGCAAAAATTGTCGGTATAAGATTAGTATCGATACCACCAGTTAAAGCAAACTCGTAGTCACCGTTTTTTAGACCTTTGATAGCAAGCCCCATTGCAACAGCGGCCGAAGCGTCGGAAGAATCAACAGTGAAATTTGCTCCATTACAGCCCCAGAAATTACATATCCGCCCTGAAACAATATTGGAAAGCAGTCCGGGAATGGTATCTTCTGTTGTTGTTACATATCGTTTATTCAAAAGCTCTGCGGTCTTTGAAGCAATCTGATCTGCTCCGGCTACACCGCTTGATTGGATTATCTGCGATACAAAAGGAACCCGTGAACGCATGATGTTTTCAGAATTCATTGCGCCGGACATTGTTCCAACTATTACCGCTATTTTATTGCCCTTATCAAGCTTATCCACCAATCCGGAACTTTCGAGAGCCTGACCTGCCAGATCAAGAGCAAAAAGCTGCGAACGGTCGATATGCTTTGCCGACTGAGGGGGAATGCGGAACTTGACATTGTTGAACTTGTAGTTTTCGACAATACCAACCTTGCTCTTTGGCAAGTAATAATCGCCTGTCTCATCCGCGTAACAGTCTATGTGAAACCTGTCTTCAGGTAAATCAGCAAGAAGACTTTTGCCTTCAGACACGGTTGCCCAGAGCTCATCCATGTTTTTCGCACCGGGAGCAATACAGCCTGCTCCGGTTATTACAATTCTGTCGTCGTTAAAATCATAATCAAGATCGGCGAATATCTTTCTGGGAAGCATTTTATATTTTTCAGAATACTCTTCAACAACACAGTGATAATTAATACCGCCAAACCCGTAAGAGCTGACAGCCGCTTTTCTTGTATTGCCTTCAACAGCCCACTCTTTGGCTTCTTCTATTATGTAAAACGGAGAACCTTCAAGCTGACAATTTGGAGACAGTTTTTTAAACTGGCCGTTAGGAGGCAATATTTTCTTCTCAACCGCCAGCACCGCTTTAATCAGACCCGCGGCTCCGGCACCTCCAAGAAGGTGACCAATTTGCGACTTAACAGAACTCAAACCAACTGGTTTGGTACGATTATAAACACGCTTGAGTGTAATAACCTCTGTCTTATCACCGGCAAGAGTAGAAGTACCGTGTGCCTCTACATAATCGATATCTTCCGGGGAAAGGTCAGCCTTCGCATTCTGGTAACAGCGATTAAGCGAATACTCCTGACCGTCGGCCGAAGGCGCCGCGATAAAGCGCCCCTTCCCATCAGAGCTTGAACCCACAGCTTTAAGTACAGCGTGAATACGGTCTCCATCCCTGATTGCATCTTTCATTCTTTTTAGAACAACGACACCTGCTCCCTCTCCCATAACAAAACCGCCGGCACGTTCATCGAAAGGATACGATCCTTCAGCTGAAAGAGCACCCATCTTACAGAAACCAATAAACGGCTCGGGCATCATGTTTGTGTTGATTCCGCCGGTTATGATACAGTCTTTCTCGCCAGACAGAAGTTCTTTGACACCCGAATCAAGTGCCGAAAATGATGTAGCACAGGCCGCGTCTACAACGAAGCAACTTCCTTCCAGACCAAAGTGTTTGGCAACACGCGAGGCCTCCACGTTGAGCGCCGAACCGTCGGGATGCTCGCCTTCGATGCCGTAAGACATCTTCTGTTTAAGATTCGCGATAACCTTCGCCTTGTCCTCGTCAGACAACTTCTTGTATTCATCCACCTGCTCGAGATAGTTTTTAATCTCCGGCATATAGTGTTTAAGAACAAGCGAATGCGAATATTCATTTCCAAGACATGATCCAATTATTACTGAAGTGCGCTCTTTAGGCAGCTGCCTGCCTTCCGCAAGATATCCCGCATCTTCAATAGCCATGGCCGATGCTTCAAGAACAAACTGCTGTGCCCTTGACATCTGATCAGCCTCTTCTTTTGTATAACCGTATTTCTTGTAATCGAAAACAAACTGATCCACAGTAGCAGCTATTTTTGTATAGGTTTTATCCGGCACCTTACGGTCCGGGTCATAATACAGTGACTGATCCAGACGATCGTTAGAGACCTCCTTGATAAAATATTTTTTATCAAGAATGTTCTGCCAGAACTCTTCATAGTTATTAGACTCGGGATAAATGGCCCCCATACCAACTATTGCGATTTCGTCGTTAACCTCGTTAGATGGATCGGTGACAACTTCCAGACAGTCCAGATTTCTGAAAAGTTCACTCTTCTCACAGATCAGCTCATGATGTATATCCTCTATTGTGAGAGTGTTGTCATCAAAAACAAGAGCATCACCGGCCATAAAGTTTCCAAGTTTAAAGGTATCCTCTTCCGGTACCGGGTTGAACTTCACATTACTGAGGTCGGAAAGGTCAATTATCACACCCTTGGCTCCGATAAGAAGTGAACCAAGATTCTCTTTCTCGAAGGCCATCTTGCGTTCCTGCAATGGAAGCCCGTCTTTAATGCGTTTATGTTCGTTAATAATCTTTGTTTTTGAAAACGGAGTCGGAAGTGAACGAGTAGAAAGTCCCAGAGTTTCACCGGTAACAACTGTCTCGTTCATATCCTGCATAAGTTTCTGATAAAGCGGCTTGATAGCTCCGCAGGCTACAATCTCCTGAGAGAAAAGATATGTTGTACCCACCTGTATACCTATCCTGGCACCTTTTTTCGCAAGAAAGGATGTCATACCTGAAATAAAGTGTGCTCCGGTTCGGCAGCCTATACCGCCCGCAAAGATAAGAGCCTTACCGTCTATCTTGTCAGAAAACATATTAACAAATTTCTGAATGGAAGACTCCCACAGAACCATCGATGTGAGTGATCCAACATGGCCACCCGCCTCACGCCCCTCAAAAATAAATCGGGTTACTCCGTTATTAACAGCATTTTCAAGCATTGATGCAGCAGGCGTGTGGAGATAAGCTTTTGTTCCAGTAGATTCAAGTTCTTTAACCTGTCCGGGAATTCCGCCCGCAAAAAGCGCGAAAGGAACTTTAAGATCCTTAATAAGCTGCATATGATCATCAATAGTCTTGTTAAGCGCAGCTATACCTATCATTCCGGCGCCAACTACTTTGGACTTTGAAAGACCCTTTTCCAGCATCTCTTTCGCGACATTGGTTGGAAGCGATCCCATAGCCATGAAAGGAAGAGCCCCATGCTCGGCAACAGCTGCGGTAAAGTCGGCACAATCGGTAATATTAGCCATTGGCCCCTGTATAATCGGATACTTTGTGCCATGCTCCTTCGCAAGAGGGGAATCGATGATCATCGGGTCATACTCGTCAACATCTGCAAGAATCTGTCCGTAACCTTCGAAAAGATCTTTTATGACATCTTTAAGCCGGGTACTCTTTCTTGTTAAAAATCGTGCAAAACCCGCGTCCTGACCAAGATAAAACAGACTCTGAACAACTGAAGCGCTAGCATCATCAACATGTGCGATATGGCTGTTTATCTCAGCATAAAGTTTATCATCGGCGTCAGGATCATCTACAAGAAGACTCTCCTTCTCGGCAAGCTCCTTAACGATTTTTGTGCTAAGCTTTGTGAAAAAGCGGTATGTACGGCCTAATGACTGCCCAAGTTGAACCGAATCTTTTTCTTCTATTTTTGAAACAGCCTCTTTGAAGTTAGGCGCAAGCGGAGATTCATCGGTAAGATAAAGCTGGTCATCAAGAACAACACCAGAAGCGCCGGCAGCAAACATACCTGCTCCGGTGTATTGTCCAACACCACCGTGCACAATTACCGGGTAAGAGCTGTTTTCGATATACCACTGCATCAAGATGTAAGAGGTAAATTTTGATACCTTGCCAGGTGCCTCATTACCCCGCACTATCAATGCCGAAGGATGAAGCGGTGCAATCTCATCAAGAAGATCAACATGCAATAGCTCCACGACTATACGGTATTCCGGCATTATTATATCATCCGGCTTGATGTGACTTATTTTATCGTATGCAAGAACAACTGTAGTCAGATTAGAAAAATAGTTCTCGTTTAAAAATGCGATCACTTCCTTATCATGGAAATTTATGCGGACACCGAAAACAATATCTTTCTTTGTGAGCTCTTTTATGCGCTCGATAGTCTGCTCCGGCTTAAAGAATTCCGTGTCAAATACCGGAAAACCGCCGGCATCATGAATAGACTCCATATACTCGGCACTGAAAACACCGGACGGATTATAAACCGCCAAAGGCAGTCGGGAATCCAAGGTTCTTGAAATCATTAATTATCTCCTTAAAAATCATTATATACATATTTGCTGCGTATCAGAAAATCACGATATTCTCTGCAACCGAAAATCGAGTTTATCAATAACGCAAATTTATCTGCGCAAATAAAATGCGCTTAAACAGGATAAACCTGTTTATAAACCTGTTTAATGCTGCTCCGCAAAATCCTGCGCTGAATAACCTTCACCGCTGTTGTCTGTAATACTTCTGCAAAAATGTTTTCGCGGATACTCTTCCGAAAGAAACCCGTTAAAAACACACTCAAGGATAACCGGAATCTCTTTAATAAGAGGATACTCCATTTTATACGATATCCATTTATGAACAATACCATCGATAAATCCGAAGATTCCGAATAACACACTCTCAAAATTCAAATATTTTACTTTATGTTCCTTATTAAGCGAAACTATACGCTCTTTAAGCATTGGAAGGTTTTCAGCTACATACTGATAAAAATGGGCTTTTTCTGAAACATCGGGTCTCAAATCAGTATTCTGAATCAATCGGTAAACAACCGGATTATCGTTAATATAGGTGACCCAGAACTCGATCATCTCCTGAATCTCTTCAATAATATCCCTTGTAGGTGAAAAAATGGCGCTAAAACGCTGAACTATCTTTTTGTACTCTTCAAGCAGAAGCTGCTCTAAAAGCTCATCCTTGGACGCGAACATACGGTAAAGTGACCCCTTGCCCATACCCGCGATTGCGGCTATTGTATCCATGGTTGCCCTGTGAAAACCCATTTCAGAAAAAACCTGTAAAGCAGCCGAAAAGATACTGCTGCGTTTTTCAACAGCAGAGACTCTTTTTTTACGGTCATCACCGCTCTCTACACCCGATTTTGGAGATCGAGAGAAAAGTTCTTCAAGAATTTCAGCAGGAATCGAAATGGTATCAATGCCTAGTGCGACACATTTATCAACAGTGTACCTTATTAGCTCGTAAGAAGCCCGGACCATCTTCTTACTCTTAAGATAATCGGCTATACCGCTTATATACGACTCGATCCAGACCGAAAAGGAGACCTTGAAATTATCGGGATCTTCACTTCTGAACCTGTCCAGATGTCGTTCGAAGACATCTGAAAACGAAGCGGGATCAAAGGAACCGTCAGCTCTAAAATACTGACCGATCTCCTTATAGAAATCTATTTTTTTCTTCTGTTCTTTCATAATCACATACCGGACTGACCAGTCCGTCCAGATCACATAGTTTGCAGTGTCTGTCAAATAAAAAAGCTAAAAAACAGATTAATAGCGCTGTTTACTGACATAATTCCGCATTATGTCATTTTTTGCCCGCAAAAATGATATATTAATAAACCGAATCAAACGCAATTATTTGAAATATTGCGCTTTATCCGCTATACTATAGTAGATATCTTTTAAGAAAATTTTCGACCAGGCAAGCATAATGTTCAGGACAAGGTAAACCATGACTGACGGCATAGATAATTGCGGCAAAATATACCAATCACTTATGGACGGATCGGATGAAGCTCTGGCCATCTTTTCAGAAGATATGGAATACATATATGCGAACCTGAAATGGAAAGAGCTGTTTAACTTGCCGGATAAAATACCATCCGGAGCAAAATTTGAAAAAAAATCATTCAAATTCGACAGCTCACCTATAGAAAGAGCAATCACACTCGCCCTGGCAGGAAAATCAACCCTAGATACGGTTCAGGAGTTAAGATCAAGCGATGGTCTTTTAACAATCATTCTAAGCGCGATATCCGTAAATTCGGATTCATCAAAACAGGTTGCCGTAAAAATAAACCTGCCCCATGTCTCTCAGAACAGGATGGGTAAATCCTGCTCGATACTTTTGGAATATCTGAATCTTGCCGAAAGCATCTTTGTTCAACTGGACAAATCTCTCGGTATAGAGCTTATTAACGAAGCAGGTTCAAAACTGCTTGGAAAAAAATGCGATGAGCTTATAGGCCGCGACTGGACAAAAACAGCAGTCCCCGAAGAACACTGGGAGACATGTTCTCACATGTTCAAAGAACTCTTTGAGGGCAATATAAACGCTTTTCGTAGTATTGAGTATCCGGTTATCTCATCAGACAATAGCCATAACACCATACAATGGAAACATTCACTTTTGAAAGACAACAAGGGGAACACCGTATCTATACTCGCTAACGGCATCAATATAACTCCTGTCAAAAAAACAGAAACCCGCCTGAAAGACAGCGAAGAACGTTTCAAAGCACTAGCCGAGAGCATTGATGATATTCTGTTAAGTGTGAATCACTCACGCCATATTATTTACTGGAACCCGGTTTCTCAAAATCTTTCAGGTATCAGCTCGAACGATGCGGAAGGAAAAGAACTTGAAAAGGTAGTTCCCGAATTCGCCGACCAGGGTTTATTGGAACCCCTTATGCAGACCATCAAGGCTGGTAAAACCCATCATCTGATAAAAGATATTACCTTCGACAATATTGTCTATACAATGGATATCAGTTTTTTCCCCAACAGGCAGGGGGCAACAATACTTGCGCGCAATATTTCATCGCAGATCCGTTTTCAGGAGCAGATATTTGAACAGGCTCAGATACTTGATCAGCTAAGCGAAGCCGTTATTACAACAGACAGCAAGGGTACAATCGTAACCGCTAACAATCCATGTTCAGAAATATTCCATAAAGAGATGTTCGAAATTCTTGGCACAAATGCGACATCACTTTTTACACAGCAATCACAGGGGCGTATACAGTCAATATTTGAAAACCTTTCCGAGGAAAATGACTTTGCCTCAGACGAATTCAAAATTAGAACTGGTACTGATGCGACATTCCCAGCTCTTGTGCATATATCCATAAAAAAGAGCATTAAAAACGAATCTACCGGATTCATTCTCTCGATAATTGATATTTCAGAAACAGCCGCAATACGTCAAGAGATGCTTTTACTCAATACCAACCTGGAAAAAACCGTATCAATAAGAACACGGGAACTTGAAGAAGCAAAACAGCAAGCCGAAATAGCAACAAGAGCAAAGACAGACTTTCTGGCAAACATGAGCCACGAAGTGCGCACCCCCATGAATACGATTGTTGGCCTGAACCAGATGCTGGAGAACAGCAACCTTACAGCAAAACAACGGAAATATACACAACAGATCAATGAATCATCAAATCAGCTTTTGAAAATCATCAACAGCATACTCGACTATTCCCGCCTTGAATCGAGCACAGCCAGCTTTGATTACCATGATTTTTCAATGGCAAACCTTTTGCAACAGCTGAAAACTAAAATCATTGAAATGGTCGGGTCAAAAAAAATTACACCGCTTTTTATTATGTCACCCTCTTTTCCTGCTACTATTCACAGCGATCCGGGTCGTTTTCAACAGGCAATAGAAATATTAATAGATAACGCTGTTAAATTTACCGAATCCGGTGAAATTATTTTAACAGCAGCTGCTGCTGAAATTACTGATACCGAAACAGAACTCAAGATATCCGTTCAGGATACCGGAATCGGTATAGGCGAAGAGATGAATCAGCAGATTTTTACTCCTTTTACTCAGGCCGATACCTCAAAAACCCGTAAATACAGCGGTGCCGGTATAGGACTTGCTCTTTGCAGGCAAATTGTATCCAGGATGGGTGGCAACATTACCTTTAGAAGTACTCCCGGTATAGGTACAACCTTCACTATTACCTTAAAAATCAAAAAAAACAACTCTACCGCACAAAAGCTAAATTTAACTGATCTACCCCGAAAGCCTGTTCTGGTACTGGAATCCAGAGAACAGTATATTGACTCTATTACAGCCATTCTGTCGGCCAGTGACACAAATGCGGATTACTTTACAGATTTCGGTTCAATTACGGATAAGAGCTACAAAGTTCTGATAACAAATATGGAAACCATCACCACTTCGTACTCAATTATTAAGGAAAGATTTATAGGCAAGAACCTTCCGGTTATCTGTTACAAGACTTTCAGCCAATACATACCTGCCAAGTTTACACACGGAATCTATTATCTTAATCTTCCAATCCTGCAGTCCGACTTATTACCTTTGTTAAACCGGGTTCTTTCCGGAAATACGGTAGTCAGCCAGTCCGGCAACTCTGTTACCGAAAGTTCTATTGAGAATATTAGCGGCACCAGAATTCTTATTGTCGATGATAATAAAATAAATAATGAAATACTGACTGAACTTCTTACAACTCATGGACTGAAAGCCGAGACCGTCTTCAACGGTTTTGAGGCCTTAAAAAAATTGGAAACCGAGATTTTTGACATTGTGCTTCTTGATATTAAAATGCCCCTTATGAACGGTTTTGAAACAATCGAAAAAATTCGAAACGAGAAAAAGCTCTTTTCGCTGCCCGTTCTTGCGCTATCTGCCGACACATCACCATCTGATGTTGAAACTTATCTTAAAAAAGGTTTTAATGGTTATGTAAAAAAACCGTTTGATTTAAATACAATTTTCAAAACCCTGTCAAAGTGGATAAATCCCGGTGACAACCAGATCACATTTACGGATGACCATCAAAACAATAACCCGCTAAAATCAATCGATGGTATAAACATAAGAAAGCTTATAAACAAAATCAATCCATCTCCCGATAAACTTATCGAAATTTACAAGATGTTTTATACCAATAACTATGATAAAATCGACAGACTTAAAACCCTTCACCGGGACAAAAACAGGGAAGAGCTGATAACAGAATGCCACAACCTGCTCTCTGTTTCGGGAAATATCGAAGCTACTGATCTGTACAACGCGGTAAAAAAATACAAAATATCATTATGCAACGAAGATTACTCAAAACTCAACTTTCTGTTCGCCGACCTCTGTTTTCAGCTGGATAGAGTTCTAAACTCGATTAAAAACTACTTAAAACCCGATAAAGAAAGCATTAAAATTTCCGAAAAGAGCAAGGGAAAACCACTGCCTCAGGAAATTGAGCAACTAAAAACATATCTGGATAACAGCGACACGCGTGCACTGGTATATATAGATGAACTGTTAAAAAACCGATACGAACCGTCCATAAAAGTTTTACTCTCAAATATCAAGAATTATTGTCTAAAATTTGACTTTGACACCGCGGTTGAATATGTTAATAGAAATCTGGTGATTTTTGCGGGGGAAGCCGATGGATGACAGCAGATCAACTGTTTTGATTGTAGATGACGTTCCGGAAAATATAAGCATTTTAAACGAAATTCTTCACAAGGATCATATCGTAAAAGCCGCGATTAACGGATCAAAAGCTATAGAAATTGCAACATCGGCAAATCCGCCAGACATCATTCTTCTGGATATAATGATGCCCGAAATGGATGGATATGAAGTATGCCGGATACTGAAAGAAAACCCGAAAACAAAACATATACCTGTAATTTTTATTACCGCCCTTGACGACACACTTGACGAGGAGAGAGGATTAAGCCTGGGTGCGGTTGATTATATCAAAAAACCCGTAAACCCCTCAATTGTCAAAAGGCGTATTCAGACTCACCTTATGCTTTTTGATCAGAATAAAATTCTCGAAAAGCGGGTACACGAAAGAACCCTCGAACTCGAAGAGACAAGACTCGCAATCGTCCATAGATTGGGGCGAGCCGCCGAATTTAAAGATAATGAAACCGGCATGCATGTCATCCGGGTCAGTAACTACTGCAAACATATGGCTCTTTCTGACGGTGTTGCCCCGGAATCGGCAGAAATTCTGCTTCACGCAGCGCCCATGCATGACATTGGCAAAATAGGTATTCCGGATAATATACTTCTTAAACCTGGAAAATTGACTCCTGAAGAGTGGAAAATCATGATGACTCACCCACGTATAGGGGCGGATATTATTGGCATTCACGATTCTGAAATACTAAAAGCAGCCTATACATGCGCGCTTTATCACCATGAGAAATTTGACGGCAGTGGTTACCCTAACGGGCTAAAAGGTGTAAATATTCCCTATTTCGCCAGAGTAATTGCGATTGCCGACGTTTTTGATGCTCTTACGGGTGAGCGCCCTTACAAAAGAGCCTGGTCAATAGAAGAAGCAGTAAATCACATTAACGAAGGATCAGGCACTCATTTTGATCCCTCACTTGTGGATATTTTTAACCGTGAGATTGATACAATACTTGATATAAAAAAGAGCTACCCGGAACTTGCTGTTGCAATAGAATCTTGATCATAATTAGTGATGATTATTCTGACAATATGGAATAACCGAAATTTTTAGGAAAAAACAGTTTGTTAAACTGGTTAACAATAAAACTATCAGTCATTGAAGCCATAAAGTCAATAACCACCCTCGCAGGATCAGTTTTTTTGTTGTAATCGTTTTTACGATCTTTCAAAAAATGGATAAAAATGTCAGACGACTCATCTTCTTTAATTAATGACTCAAAATAGAGGTCAAAAAGCAGATGAAACATGCGGTGTATTTTTTTACTTTCGCTTTTTATCAAAGGGTTAAAGTATATAGTTTTGTAATTAAACTCTTTCAGTTTACACAGTGCTGAGAATATTTCCATACTAAAACCCAGATACTCCTTTCCGTAACTGCTGGATATCAGATCGCCTATCAAGGTTTCGGTAATCTGATCATTGTTCTGCCCAAGAACCTTACTTATCTCACGTGGTATTGATGAGTGTTTTATCATTTTGAGTTTTATAGCATCCTCAATGTCCCTTCCAATATAAGCTATAACATCTGCTATTTTAACTGCACATCCCTCCATGGTCATAGGACGTATGTTTTTTGAATGATTCTCATCTTTCATAGATAACTCGAACTCTTTATAAAACTGATTTGCTGTTTTGTTTAAACAAGGATAATACTGCTGCTGCAGCATCTCTCCATTATGAGCAAGTATACCGTCAGCAACCTGAAGAGAAACCGGAACCCCCAAACCATTATTTTCAAGATTAAGAAGCGCGCGAACACTTTGCGCGTTATGAGCAAAAGCTCCAACACCATTTTCAAACGCAATCGAATTCAATATAGATTCGCCTTCATGGCCAAAAGCCGGATGCCCCAAATCATGTCCAAGAGATATAGCCTCTATCAGATCTTCATTAAGATTAAGAAAACGCCCAATTGTTCTAGCAATATAAGATACAAACTGAACATGCAAGGAACGGTGTGTAATATGCTGGTTTGAAAAAAGATAAAAAACCTGTGTCTTATCCATATATCGGGCGTAGGTATTTGTCTGCATAATTGTGTGAACATCTCGTCCAAATGAAGTTCGATAAGGAGAGGCTTTATCGGTGAGCGGAATCAAATCAACTGCATCTTTGCTTAAGCATGCGAATTTTGAGAGATTACTTTCTTTATTAAATAATAAATTTTTCAAATTAATATCTGAATCTGTTTTCATATTGCACTTACCATATTTATTATATATTATTTTGCACCTATATATTTAATTTGTTTGTCCAGGAAAAACAACTAATAAACCCGAAAAAGAGTGTTTGACAATATGCCCTGCGTTTATTTAACTGCATTTTGATATTTTTTTAAAAGAAACCACAATCAGGAACGTACCAAGTATCATGTTTGATACAAGAAAAGGACTGTCTCCTTAATTTAGAAATTTTTATATGACTTTCGAAGTTTCCTATTGTATTTTCCCTGTGTAATCAATATTGTTGGTGATATTATGTTCAGTGCCTTTTGTAAATTATTATCTCTTTTATCGGCAAGCGACAAAAGAAAGCTCGCTATCTTGATAATTGTTATACTTATAACAGCTTTTATAAGTATAGTCGGTATTGCGTCCATAATGCCTTTTGTTGCAATTATGGGTGATACTTCACTTATAATGTCAAACGAATATCTCAATAAGCTGTACACAATGTTCGGTAACCCCCCTCTGCATAGTTTTGTAATCTATCTGGGAATGGCAGTATTAATTCTTTTTCTTGCCGGTAATCTGCTGTTAACCTTGTCGGTCTTTGTAAAATTCAAGGTTGCCCGTACTATATCCTACAACCTTACAAAAGCCATTTTTACCAGATATTTATATTTCCCTTATGAATTTTTTCTTGCGCGTAACTCTTCCGAACTTGTAAAAAATGTTTTTTCTGAGACAGAAACCGTTACAAATGATGTAATTACACCCATGCTTGAGTTTATAAAAAGCTTCATGATGTCGACGGCTATAATTGCAATTTTACTTATTATGAGTCCTGGACCTGCCATTATCGGAATCTTTACAGTCGGCCTTTTATACAGCCTTTTTTTCGCGGTGGTTAAAAACTATCTGAAAAAAATTGGTATCGAAAGAATTGTGTATAACGAAATAAGGTTTAAAACAGCTAATGAGGCCTTTGGCGGTATCAAGGATGTCAAACTGCTTCATAAAGAGAATTATTTTATAAAGACTTTTTCCAATTCGGCTCGGGCATACGAGACACGCATGGCAAACGGTAAGATAATTGCAACAATGCCTCACTATATTCTTGAAGGGCTCGCCTTCGGTTCAATACTGGCAATATCACTGATACTTTTCGCCATTCACGAATCCATTAACGATGTTCTTCCTCTTATAGCCTTTTATACCTATGCCGGCTATAAAATCATGCCCAATTTCAAGGAGATATTCAAAAGTGTTTCGACAGTGCGTAAACAAATAAGCGCTCTTGACCTGATTTATCGTGATCTTCGCGATATTTCCGATATTCGTCTTATTTCATTGCAAAAGCAGGAAGAAAAAAAGATGGAGCCAATCTCTTTTAAAGAGTCTATTTGCCTGGACAATATCATTTTTAATTATGAAAACAATAGTGCTCGTATTGCCGATAACCTTTCACTGACCATAAAAGCCAATACAACCGTTGCATTTTTTGGAACCACCGGATGCGGCAAGACTACAATTATTGATATTATATTAGGTCTTTTAATACCAAAATCAGGTAAATTGCTAATAGACGGAATCGAATTAAATGAAAAAAATATCTACTCATGGCAACGCAAACTCGGTTATGTACCTCAAAATATCTTTCTTGTGGATGATACGATTTCGGCAAACATAGCCTTTGGAATCCCTCATGAAAAAATTGACATGAACGCCGTAAAAACCGCGGCACATATTGCAAACATGGATCAATTTATCGAAAACAACCTGCCTTCTTCATACGAAACTGTCGTCGGAGAGAGAGGTGTCCGCCTTAGCGGCGGGCAGAAACAGCGGATCGGGATCGCGCGGGCAGTGTACCATAACCCCGATGTTCTTTTCCTTGACGAGGCAACATCGGCTCTTGATAACGCGACTGAAGCAGCGGTTATGGACGCGATAGATAACCTGTCTAAAAACAAGACTATAATATTAATAGCACACCGACTCTCATCCATCAAGAAATGCGACACCATATTCTTTCTGGATAAAGGCAAGATAATTACCTCAGGTACCTATAATGAGCTGTTACAAAATTGTGAAGAGTTTAAAAAAATCGCAATGGACATCTCGCCACTACCTGCGTCTGTTTGATTATATAGTTATAAAACAATCTGTCTTATTACAACTGTTGAAACAATAACAGCAAACGGAGTAAGCAGCAGCATAATATCTCTGAACAATTGAAATCTTTTTAAGTCTGTTTTTCTAAGATTTGAAAGAAATTTTACCTGATGAAACACAATCGCACCCAGCAAAATAAATATTATAATACCCAATCTTCCAAAGCCTACAAAAGTAAAAAAGAGCATTACAAGATTCATTAGTATAACCGGTACTTTTATGATCCAGAGAGGAACCGTTATATACAACCCCGAATTTTTGACCAGCAGATGAACAGCAATAACAATAGCTGTAACAACTATCGTAATTAAACAAAACCAGAAAAATAGATCCATCGGTAAACTCCTATAAATTTTGAATTGCCTGTCAAAGGTGACAGGCTTCCGTTTATTTTGCAATCTTTATTAAGTTGAGTTATAAATAACAAAAACTGATCACATAAATTTTTTCAAAAGCTATGCCCTGATATAACTAATTGATATACCAAATGCTATTCTACACGTTTGGTTTCCCAGACACGTGATCGCCACCTGAAAAACATAACAAGCCCTCGCCCCCACTCATCCATCGAGAAGGCGAGCCAAACACCCAAAGCACCAAGACCAAATTTAAGCCCCAAAAGATAAGAGAAAAAAACCGCGATTCCCCACATGGAAACTATACCAGCACGTACCGGGAAATGGACATCGCCGGCACCCTTGAGAGCCCCAATAAAAATCAGATTAAAGGTACGTCCAGTCTCCCAGAGAATTGCCGCAACCATAAGCACAACAGCTATAGATGCCACACTTGGATCTTCCGTAAATATTTTAATCAACTCATGTCTAAAATATGCCACACCGATTGAAGCAACCAGCGCCGCAGTAAACACAAAATACCAGACATTTTTTATCTTGTGGTACGCTTCATCAAACCGGCGTTTGCCAACCAGATAACCCACATATATCTGAGAAGACTGCATAAGCGCGAATGGAATAATCATAATAAAACGCTGAAAAGTCTGTGTATAAACAGCGGCAGTAAGAGCAGCTGTTCCTGAAATAGCTATAACCTTGTATGATACCAGTTGGGCAAGGTTATACGAGAGATTTTCCCCCCCATTCGGCAAACCAAAGTTCAGAATTTTTTTATACGATTCAAGAGTTACCGAAGAAATAGACTTTATGTTTAATCCTATCTCTTTTTTTGTTCCGATTATTACAAGCATGATCACTGCATTTATACAGTTACTTGCCACAGTCGAAATAGCAACTCCCTTAACACCAAGAACAGGTATACCAAACGGTCCGAATAAAAACAGATAGTTGCCAATGATATTTATTATGTTACAACCGAATGTCACAACCATCGCGGACTGGGTATAGCCGTAAGAACGCAAAATAGCCGCAAAAACAGTACTCAGGGCTGTTCCTACACAAAAAAGCCCGAAGATAAAAAGATAGTCATAAGCGTATCCCCGTACAGCCGGTTCAAGATCATAAATTCCCAGAATCGGATCAGCGCCCAGTGTCAGAATCAGAGTGGCCGCAATGCCGAAAATCGCACTTAAGGTTACTGCCGCGGCTGTTATTTTTGAAGATTCATTAAAGCGCTCTGATCCGTTATACTGTGATATAAGTGTTATTGCCCCGGTATTAACCATCATAAAAAGAATGATTACCATAAACATAAGCTGACCGATCAAACCAACCGCAGCTACCGCGTCATCCGAGTAACGGCTAAGCATCATCACATCGATATTGTTAAACAGCATTCTTAAAAAAGTTTCTATCAAAAGGGGCCATGACAAAGCAAAGATTGTCATTCGCTGGTCCATGGTTTTATTCAATTTCATAGCCATACCTCACAACTGCTTTAGATTAAAACACTTAACTTATTTTATAAAAGAACCATATCCAATTTTATATTTTGCTTGTACACTTCTTTATGATAAGAATGAATTTTTATTTATAAGCAATTATATAAAACCTGCATACAGTTGCAGAAGATCCGAATAAAGAAATTTTGTTCTGTAAATTTGAATTGACAAATCTTCCAGATAGTTCATAATTCTTTAAAAAACTCAGGAGCCAAAAATGAAAAGAATCATCACACTTGCTTTTACAATATTTCTGGTCACATCATGTGGTTCGTCATCTACACGAACAGAATATCCAGACGCTAAAGAGAGCTACACTCCAGAAGCAGCTTACGTTTACGGAAAATTTGATCAGGTCATAGCTTCAGACCATCACCGTTGGCCTTATATATACATATATTTACAGGGCGATGACAAGAAGGAGTATCTGTACATTTACTCAAGCCATAAAGATAATGAAATTTATCAGATAACTGGTATTAAGCCCGGAACATATACCATACAGGGCGTTGGAGCTACGGGACGAAATCTTAAGGGCTACATAGAATTTAAAAAAACGGATTTAGGGAAAAAAATCACTGTTGAAGCAGGCAAGGCCTACTATATCGGAGACTACACCACGTTTTATGACAGTAAAACCAGCCGTTTCGGCTTATATAACTATGAAGATGCGTACCGTAAAACAACAAGTGAAATCAAAAAAAAGTATCCCCTGCTTAAAAGAATAAAAACTGCAAAAGTTAATCCCAAAAAAACAAGAAAATAATTCACTGAAAGTCGCATAAATGCAAATAAATCACGCATTGTTTCTAAACAGCAGTTTTTGAAACAATGCGTGCTCTCCCCCAAAAGCACACAAAGATAATTAAAAAAAATTTAGAATAATTACCTCATTGAAGACAATTCAGCTGATTTCAATCACGAATATTTAATCAGTTTTTAGCAAAATGTTAAAAAAAATAAATTGCGGCAAAAAGATAAAACTGGTTAATGGTCAGAAACAGAGATTAATGAAACCGGTTTCTTCCGGAAAAATGGCAATCAGATGAAAAAAGAGTCGTATTATGACCGCAAAAAGAAGTTTATTCGCGAAATAGCCGATCTTGGCATCCGAAAAGAGATCATTAAACATTTTTCTGATACAGAAATATCTGTCTTTTTTGATTCCCTATTTGAAGACAGATTCTATTCTGATCAACTGATACCGATAGGTTTCGGTGAATATAGCGACGATCCTCTTAACCTAGCCAAGATGATAAACAATCTTTATCCCGACAAAAAAGGACGAATTCTTGAAGTAGGTACAGGTTCAGGTTTTTCGACCGCGATACTTTCAATGCTTTATCGTGAAGTATATACCATTGATATTTGTGAAGATCTTGCCATTACTGCAAAAAACAGACTCTATAACCACGGTTACGAAAATATCCGCTTTTATGCCGGAGACGCATCAATAGACACCGCGGAAATTGATGAACTTTTTGACGGGATAATCATTCACGCCTCCTGTTTTAAACGCCCCTTTACAATAATATCTCTGCTAAAAGAGAAAGCTCCTATAGTTTTTCCTATGGGACCACCAACCCAGCAGCAGATAATAACCCTTTACAATGAACCCTCACCAGATGGAGAAGGTAATTTTAAGACCCATTTTCTGGATTTTGTAAATTGTACGCCCATTCAGGGACCTTACGGATACGATACACCAAACATACCTGACGTCTATCGAGATATGGATGAAGAAGACGAAGAAGAAGACGGGAAGGTTAAATCAGACACAAACACAAAAAAAACCGATCAAACAAAAAAATGAGTCAAACCACCCGCGGCTATTTATATCTTTTTGTCACAATACTGCTGTTTAGCACCTATGAAGTGGTCAGCAAAACCTTGATAGGATCTGTTTCTCCACTGCAAATTAATGTTTATCGCTTTTTTCTGGGCGGGTTTCTGCTGTTAGGTTACCTTATATATAAAAGAAACACTTCAATTACAGCCTGTCATTTATTTATGTGCACCCTTGTCGGAATAATTAATGTTGTAATCAGCATGAACCTTGTTCTCCTCAGCCTTTGGGTCGAAGGCGGAAGAGCTTCTGTCACAGCAGCGTTAGTCAGCACAAATCCTTTATTTGTATTGATTATTGCTTCACTGTTTGATAAAGAAAAAATCACCGGAAAAAATATTACGGGTATCATTTTGTGCATTGCGGGTGTAGCTTTTATATTTGATGATACATTTACCTCAACCGGATCATATCAAAGCGCATTACTCGCTCTTGGCTCTTCACTCTCTTTTGCCATCTATACAGTAATGGGCAAAAAACTGACTTCACGTATCGGCAGCAGTACAAAGATGAATTGCTACTCATTTTTAACCGGAGCAGCAGTTTTACTTATAGTTATGTTAATAATTAAAAGCCCGGTAGCAATCAAAAACGCTTCCGCTTTTCCTCAGCTTGTTTATCTGGGGATAATGGTCACCGGAGTCGCTTATATAGCATATTTTAAAGGTTTAACAATAACCGGAGCCGGCAGGGGCTCACTTCTCTATTTTTTAAAACCCGTTATTGCCTCATTGCTGGCAATAATATTTTTAGCAGAACAACCAACAATCGGTTTTGTTGCAGGAACCATTCTTATACTCGCAGGTTTGTACATTGCGATTCTTTTGCGATGGCCACGACCTGATCCTGAACGAGATATCTAAAAACACTTAATTTAATTTTTACACAAGATATTAACGATTCACCCGGCCTCAATGTTCTTGACTTATTATGGCTCTGATTAAATAGTATGCGTAATGGATTTCTTTGCGAACACAAACCAAGTTTTCAGCTTTTCAATTAGAACATAATAATATCAGGAGTTTTGATAATGATTTCTTTTCCAGGATACGATGATATAATCAAAAAAGTATACGAAGAAAAACAAGAGCATGTTTTCCGTTTCTGGGATGCTATCGACGATAACAAGAAAAAAAGTCTTCTTGAAGACCTTAAAAATGTAAATTTTGAAGAAATCAACCGCCAATATCTAAACGCCTCTACAGAACCCGTAATCGATGAAGATTATGGTCCAGCAGATTATATCAGACTTCCGCGAAATCCGGAAGAGAGTGCCAAATTTGCGCAGGCTCGCGAAACCGGAGTAGAAGCAATAAAAAAAGGCCGGGTTTGCGCTTTTATTGTCGCCGGGGGACAGGGTTCAAGACTTGGTTATGACGGCCCTAAAGGCGCGTTTCCATTTACACCGATTAAACATAAATCCCTTTTTCAGGTTTTTAGCGAGAAAATACTGAAAAGCTCAAAAATTTACGGTGTAAGCATTCCTCTTCTTATCATGACTTCTCATGCTAACCATCAACAAACAAAAGAGCATTTTGAACAAAACAAGTATTTCGGACTTGATCCGGAAAATGTTTTTATGTTTCAACAGGATATGATCCCTTCACTAACAACCAGTGGCAAACTTATACTCGCGTCACAAAACTCGCTATTTAGAAACCCTAACGGACATGGCGGCAGCCTGATAGCACTCAAAAAATCGGGCATGCTTCAGAAACTGAAAGAAAAGGGTATCGATCTTATAAGCTACTTTCAGGTAGATAATCCCATTGTTTGCGCGATTGATCCCGTTTTTATTGGCTTTCATATTTTGAATAACGCCGAAATTTCCAGCAAGGCGTTGACCAAAGCATATCCTCAGGAAAAAGTCGGAAACTTTGTAATTTTTCCCGGCAAAAAACTGGGTATTGTGGAGTATTCCGATCTTCCAGAAGACAAGGCATACGAAAAAGAGAGTGACGGATCACTTCATTATTCAGCAGGCAATGTGGCAATACATATCTTTTCAGTTGATTTCATCTCTAAAATTACATCTGATGATTTTTCATTACCCTACCATCTTGCTGAAAAAAAAATATTAGCATACAACAATGGCGAACCGGAAAAAATCGATGGTTATAAATTCGAAAAATTTGTTTTTGACGCGCTTCCATTAACAGACAAAAACGTGATACTCGAAACTTCAAGACGTAACGAATTCGCTCCTGTAAAAAACAAAACGGGATTAGATTCAGTTGACTCATCCAGACAATTAATGATGGATATGCATCGGGAATGGCTGGAAAAACGAGGAATCGAGATACCGGATTCAGTTGCGATTATCGAGATATCCCCTTTAAAAGCGCTTAGAGCTGAAGACCTGGACAAAGATATTATTATCCCTGACCAGTCTGAAGTTTACCTGGATTAATGCACAAATAGTGCTCCCATTATCACATCATTATGGAAAACAGGAATAATAATTTTTATTAAAAACCCGTTTTCCTTGCAAATACGCATGTTACCCCTCAACTGATCAACTACTATTGACTCAATGTTTCTCATTCCATAGGAACCGTTTGTCTCCAGGTTGAAGTCTTCCGGTAGACCTTTTCCATTGTCTCTGTATGTAATCTGTAACGCTTCATGATTTCTACGGCAAATTTCTATATCAATGTTTCCTCTTTCTGATTCAGGAAAAGCATGCTGTATAGAGTTGGCAATTAGCTCATTGCTGATTAAACCAATGGGTAGTGCTGTATCCAGATCGACATCTATATCCGGACCACTGATATTTATATTAATATCTTTTTTTGTATTATATATTTTTAAAATTAACCCGGATAATCTTTTTAAATACGATTTAATCTCAAATTGTCTGCTGTTTTCTGAACGGTATATCATCTGTTGTATAAGGGCTATCGACTGAATCTTTGCCTGAATATCAGCATGATGTTTTTTTGGTATATCATCCCGCAAATCAAGAATGGAAGATATAATTTGAAGGTTATTCTTTGTGTGGAAACAGGCCTCTTTAGCGGCAATACTTTTCTGACGCATAATTGTATTAAGTTGGCTGTTCTTTGCGTTCAGATCCCTTAACCTTTCGTCAACCATATGCTTTACAGCATTGTCAAAGTCATTTTTTTCATTTTTGAGTACTCCCGACTCTTTTTTGTGTAAAATTTTATGATTAATAACAAGCCAAAGCAACATACACATTGCCGCAAAACGGAAAAAAACCGCCATTGCAGAAAAGCCTCCATTTTGATCTTCAGAAAACTGCAAAAGTGCTGTTGATAAAGCATTTAATATAATTACCGTCACCGTCAAATAGATACTCTCTAATGGATAGGATCGCCGTAAACCCGAATATAGAAGCGCTGAAAGACTCCACGCAGTAAAAAGAAAAAGTGTGCTGACATGGAAATAGGAATTCTGATTTATATTTTTTTCTAAAGTAATTAATAACGGAAAAGCCAGAATAGCCACTGATACGATTCCATAGGCAATCTGCAACTTCCAGACCGCCAGCTTCTTCTTTATTCCCGTGTAAAGGTAGGCACCAACAAAAGCGGATAAGAAAACCCAGTTGGCGGCATGAAAACAAAATGTTATCCGGTTATCAGCATCCTCATTTATGACATACTTAACAGAATAGACAATAGTAAATGCTTCAATAGTTGCCACAAAGAAGCAGACCAGTGCTATAAACGCTATAAAACCGGATACATACTGCCTGTTCGTACTTAACGCAACCATGGAAACAGCAAATGTAATAATAACTGAAAAAACTTTTACAGAAAACACAAAAAGACTCAAATCATAAAAATAGAGCACCCCTGCAGATACAAGAATAAATGCCAAAGGCAATATGCCAGATGCCCCCTCTAAAGAAGCTCCGGTGTTTTTATGGTACAATACTCTGTTCATTTTAATAAGATGCATTAATAACCAAGACATGTCAATGCTGTGGACCAATTAATTTAGAACCAGACGATTAATTTGCTTAACGCGGACATTTTAAAACATTTTTCAAAAGTTTTTGGCAGAATAAAAAAGCACTGTTTGCTTATTATACATTGATGGATAAAAACATAAGCAACAGACGTTAGGCTGATAACTTTAGAGGCTCCGGAAATCATTATACTCAGGGAAGCAAACAGTCTATTCGCCTCCCTGAAAAAAAGGCTCACCCAACCTCCTTTTTCTGTGTAAAGATGACTCTTGCTGCTCTATTCAAAAGGATATTTTAAACCGATCTGATTTCTGATATCATCCATAACCCGGAGGGTGCCCAGAGTATTATCAAGAGTTATTCCGGAACATTCAACTTCGCCATTAATTATTGCCTTTGTGGCTGCGTCAATTTCGTATTCGAAACCGCTCGCCTTAAACGGACGCGTTACTGTGAGTTTGTTATCTTCTGTTTCAAGAGTCGCGCTATCTGTTGCCCAGAAACAGTGATGAATAGTGATAGAGCCTTTTGAACCATATATCTTCAGATCATTTAAAGCCTGTGCCGCGAATCCGCAGTTCATCTGCATTATCACACCTGACGGATATTTTAATACACCCGCAGTTAACTGATCAACTTTTGTTTCGGTCATTACAGCTTCGGCCTTAACTGTTACCGGATTCTCGTTAAGTATCCACTGGGTTACAGCAATGGGATAAACCCCCAGATCAAGAAGAGCTCCGCCTGCCAGATCAGGGTTATACCAGCGATCATTGAGATCGTAGGGCACATTAATTCCAAAGTTGGCACAGATAAGACGAATGTCACCAATCTTTGAGCTATCCAGCCAATCACGCACATCGGTATATACAGGCAGAAAACGGCTCCAGAGAGCTTCCATAAAAAAGAGGTTCTTGCTGCGCGCAAGATCAACAAGTTCGCGACCCATCTTTTCGTTAATTGTCAGGGGCTTTTCACAAAGGACGGACTTTCCAGCATTAAGGCATAGTTTGACATTATCATAATGAAAGCTATGAGGAGTCGCGATGTACACAGCGTCAAGACCCGGATCATCAAGCATTTCACTGTAGCTTCCGTAAGAATTTTTAACAGAATATTTACCGGCAAAAACATCCGCGCGTTCTTTTCTGCTGCTCGCCACAGAGTGCAGAACCGCGTTATCAACAAAGGCTATACCTTTCGCGAAAGATTCCGCAATACGGCCCGGTCCGATTATTCCCCAATTAACCTTTTCCATTTTTGACTCCTTTTTGTTATGAAATTTCGATCCGGCAATTTAAATTAACAGAACAAATAACCACCGGAGGTGCAGACGGCCCTGTTAAAACAGATATCACTTTTTCAGTTTCAGGATACTATTCATTAGCCGGATCATTGATACAGCTTGATCAGCTGGAAATTAGCAAAGAAACAGGATCAAGTCAAGGTTATATTATTTATCCGGGACAGTGACCATGCATCATAAGCAAATATTGGGGACGGAGGTATTATACTGCTAATAGCGCCGGAGGTATAAATAGAATTTGATGCCGTAATAATGAATCAGCTGAGATAAAGAACGGTGGCAAATATCCAAAATGGTGCACTTAATTGGTGTCGCTGGTTAAAAAAACCGGTCAATAAGCGAAAACACACATTATGTCTCTTTGTCTGTTGACAAAACCGTTGATCTGCTGTATTGTCAGCCAGCTTTACAAGAAGCAGAAGGTGAGCACGGTGAATAACAGAAAAATTAACAGCAGCAGCATTACTATCCCCGATGTCGAAACTGCTGAACAGATAATTTCAAAACTGAAAGGACTAAGCTCCTTTATTATAGACACCTCTTCACTTATCTATATGAACGGCATTTCGGCTTTAAACAAAGTGGCACAGGCCTACCGCATCAAGGCACCTGTTTCGGTTATTAATGAATTTGGAAGCTGCCCGGAGGGTATATCCACAATCGACATTAACCTGAGTGCTGATGATGACCTTCTTGCATGCGCCGGTAAGTTGGGTCTACCCGTTTGCAGTGAAGATAAGCGAGTGCTTTTACACGCAAGACGCAGTAATATTGACTATTACAACACAATAATGATTCTTGTTTCGATGCGTACTAAAAATATAATTACAAAACAAGAATTCGGGCACTACATTACGGGCCTGCGCTCAAACGCGCGTTACTCTGAAAAAGTCTGGGATTACGCACAGAAGCTGATTGATACAGTAAATATGGTTTAAAACGAGGACAAAATGCGAAGACAGGACAAAGAGATTACAGATCAGAAAATACTATTTTAAAGTCACGAAACAACTTTCATTCTGCTTTTTAAAATTTTATATAATTCCGACTTTTCGCGAATACTGGACAATTTATTAAAGTAATCATCAAAAGATTCAGGTTTAAGACTGTTATATAAGTTTTCCTGTAAATCATGTTTCATTTTGACACAATCAAATTCTTTATCTTTCATCACTTATTACCTCTCTGGGTGTTCTAATTTCCAGTAAATTGTATCCTTCACGAAGGTTCACTGAATTGAATTGGTGAATTTTTTTCAAGTTTACTATATGCTTAAAATTCCAGCTTACCAGTACATCAACTTTGCAAATTGTCGCTATTGCAATATGCAAAGCATCATCTGAATATTTCGGAGAAACAATTTCTGAATCAAGATAAAAAGCCGCTAATTTTTTCATTTCATTATCTGCTTCAATTAACTCTAAATCGTCAAAATCAAGTAAAAGATTTTTTACCCGATCGGGAGCGTTTTCAAGTTCAGCGATTGTAATATCAGAAATAACAGGCAAATATTCGTTTTTCCGAAATTTATTGAACAATAGTAATGAATACTCAGAAAACTCTTGATCAAATACACCGCCAAAAACAGAAGTATCTATATATATTTTGAATATTTTCATAATGAAAATATAAAGCATGTAATTAGAAATACAACAACAAATTATCAGTTTAGCATTATAAATATTTAACAGGATACCTTAAGTAATTATCATGATAACGAGGACAAAATGCGAAGACACGACAAAGAGATTACAGATCAGGAAACCATAAAGCAGATTCTAATGGAGAACACTGTTTGCCGTATAGCTCTCTGTGATAACGATACACCCTATATCGTTCCGATGAACTACGGCTTTGATGAAAGAAATATATATCTGCATTGCGCGAAAGAGGGCAAAAAGCTTGATATTATTAAAGAAAACAGCCGGGTATGCTTCGAAGTAACCGATTCGGCCGAAACAGTCACATCGGATAAGGCCTGCGGTTACGGTACAAGATACCGCTGTGTAATTGGACAAGGCCGCATTGCGCTTGTAGATTCAGCAGAAGAGAAGATTCAGGCACTAAATATTATCATGAAACAGCACACCGGCAAAGCCGACTGGGATTATGACCCGGCAGTTGTGGATAAGATTACAGTTTTAAAAATTACGGCCGAATCAATTACCGGAAAAATATCAGGGCTCTAATAATAGAGATTGATAAACAAAGTCAAAACATCATGATGTAATTTTATGCCCAACATCGTCGTATTAAATTAGTTTTTAACTTTGATAATAATTTCAATTACCGACAACTGGAACAATATTCAAAAATTGTCCGGATTTCATTTAAGCTGGACACAATTTTAAAATATAATAATGAATTTTATTAAAATAAGTATATATTTTGATTGACACTTATTAAATTTATTTAAATATATTTAGTAAATATATTATTGGAGGCCTTTAATGAAAAAAATACTTACTGCCTTATTGGTTCTTGGTTTTGTCGTTTTTAATACATCAGTATTTGCTGACAATACTGGATGCGGTCTTGGTACTCTTGTTATGCAAGGAAAAAAAGGCAAGGTTTTTGAAATACTAGCTGTTACAACAAACAGCACATTCGCGTCTCAAACTTTTGCTATTACTTCAGGAACATCTGGTTACAAAGAAGGTGCCACAATTGGCATGCGAAATATTGAAAATTTTGTTGCAATGAATATGGACAACCTGGCATCTGATATAGCCAAAGGGAATGGAGAATATATTGATACTCTTGGTGACCTAATGGGTGTTGAAGACAAAGCTTCTTTCAACCAGAAACTTTCATCTAACTTTAATACAATTTATTCATCTGAAAATGTTACATCTACAGAAGTTGTTTCTTCTATCTTCCAAATAGCAAAAAGCTAATATTATCAAGGACTAATTATGACTTTAATTCTCAGGAAGTACGGTTTTATTACCGTACTTCTTTTTTTAACACATACCCCCCTGTATTCAAATACTGAAGTTAATGCGTATGTAGATCTATTGATTGAGCAGGCCGATCAATTGGAACTGCATAAAGATTCCTACTGGCTTTTGCTTCTGCACTATAAAAACGGTATCACCGGAAAAAGAAGTTTAATTGATGACAATAATTTTTTCTTGTCATCAGATGGGAATATAGATCCGAGAGCAGAGCTTCATAGCACAATTAAAGCCATTTTTTCTCCAATTATAGAGAATCAGATACATCCAAACGCAAAATTTATCGCTCGTTTCAATTGGCTAGATCAAAAACTAAAATTTAACAGAGCATTTCTATCAAATGATCCTATCCCCGATTTTGAATCGTTTTATAAAACAATATCTCCAACAAATGCCATATTAGTTTTCCCTTCAGGTTATTTGGAAAGTCCGGCATCAATGTATGGGCATACTCTATTAGTTCTTGAGCCCAAAAACGGTAACAGACTAGTTTCCATGGCAATTAACTATGCCGCAATAACAGACGAAACTTTTGGACCACTTTTTGCAGCAAAAGGGCTTTTTGGAGCTTATAGAGGTTATTACTCATTTATGCCATATTATTCAAAAATTAATGAATATAATAATACCGAAATGAGGGATATGTGGGAATATAAACTCAATCTTAATCGGGAAGAATTAAGATTGTTGGTTATGCACATGGTAGAAATGGATCAAATTGGCTCTGACTATTATTTTTTAGACGAAAACTGTTCATACAATCTACTATTTTTAATCGAAGCTGCCAGACCAACAACAAAACTAACCGATTGTTTCAATATGACAATTGAACCGATCGAAACAATACGAACAGTAATAAGAAAGAATTTGGTAAAGAAGACAATATACCGCCCCTCTCTTAATTCAAAAATTAGATACAGATCAAATCAATTATCAACAGAAAATGAAAAGTACGCAATATCTTTAGCGAAAAAGAACATTCAAGAATCTGAAAATAAATTGGAGTTTGAAAGCATTTTTATTGAAGCAATGACTTATGACTTATCTGCAGAATATTTACAGTTTTTGTATCAAAAAGGCAAAATTAGTAAAGATGAATATTCTAAAAGATTTTTAGCAATTTTAAAAAGAAGAAATTCATTAAATTTTTCTCAAGATACCTTAGAAAACATGGACACACCGGAACCTCCGGAAAATTCACATAAATCAGCTAAAGTATCTTTATCGGGCGGATTACTAAACAAAGAATCATTTGTAGACCTAAGATTTTTCCCCTCAAACCACGAGCTAATGGATATAGATCAGGGAAGAATAAAAAATTCGGAATTGGTTTTTTGCAACATTCATGTCAGATATTTTAACGAATTAGAAAAAATTCAACTACAGAGATTTGATTTGCTCAGCATATTGTCTCTACCCGTTTCTGACAAGTATTACCTAAAACCTGTCTGGAAATTTAAACTAGGCGGTGAACAGTACGAAACGCCAAACTCTGGAGACAGCCTGACTTTTTTCACTAATGCTTCAACTGGTATCAGTACTGATTTCTCTTTTTTAGGTCAATTTTACACATTTGCAGATGTAAACTTTAACTTTAGCAATAAGTATAAGTATAATACATTAAATAACCTCGGAGGCTCTACTGGTTTGATAACATCGTATGGTTATTTTTGGAAAAGTCATATTTATGGCAAATACTCTACCGTTGTATGGGGCAACAAAACCGATAGAGTAGAGTATGGCATAGAACAAATGATATCTTTTTCTCAGAACAGCTCATTTGTTTTTAGAGCAAGTAAATATGAGATCTTTAAAAGGCAATATGATGAGTATTCATTACAGATTAACATTTTTTTCTAATAGACCATTTTGTAATTATTTAATGTACAGTTTATCTATACATTCAAACCGATAATCTTTTGCAAAATCTGTTTGCCGACATCTTCGCTCTCTAAAAGAAGATGCCCGGCCTCCGGTATAAATGCCGCGTCGCAGCCGGGTATCATTTTGACAAGCTGCCTCACGGGTTCTGCAGGCATAAGCGTGTCGGCCTCACCATGCCATAAAAACACAGGCATATCAAGTTGTGTGAAGTCAAAGTTCCATGGACGCGCTACAAGCAAAAAGTCTTCAGCCGCATAGAGCGGATTCTGACGAAAGGCTTCGCCGAGTTCGTCTATAAAGGCCTTTTCCATGACAGCCTCGCTATCTGCTTTTTCGAAAACCGCCCTGTCCCATGGGCACAGCTGTTTTTTTATGGAATGTATAAGGGCATCCGGATTTTTTTTAACAAGTTTTGCATAACTTTTGAACCCCATCCTTAACAGAAAAGGAAGGTAGCGTGCCGCAAAAAAACCAAGACGGTTACCCTTTGACATACCTTTTGAAAGCCCCGGAACATCAGGCGGAGCGGCACTGCTTATCAGCGTCACAGAAAGTACACGCGCGGAAGTATAGATACCACAGGCCAATGCATGAGGCCCTCCTCCGGAACCACCCGCAACATGATAACGCTCTATCCCCAGATAATCGGCAAGTTCCCTGACATCACCCGCCCAGCCCTTAAAACTTCTTTTAGCTTGCGGATCGGACATGCCCATACCGGGGCGGTCTGCAGCTATAATTCTGATACCGTTTTGGATAAACGCTGTCGCATCTTCTTTCAGGCATTTACGCGAACCCGGTGTACCATGAAAAAAGAAAACAGGCACACCTTGCGGGTCACCGATTTCAATAAACGCGAGCTTACGCCCATCGCTTAAAGTAATATGTAAATCTTTCATTATAAACTTCCTCTTAATATCTGATTATCTGATCAGAGCCGGGGATGCCGTTTACAACATCCTCCTGGACATCATCTTTTTTTATACGATACTTTTTAAAACCGCAGAAGACTCCTTTTGCTTTTAACAAATCCCCGGTATCCATTATATGAAAATGGAGATGCGGAGATGTAGAATTACCGGAGTGACCAACCTCTGCAATAAGCTCGCCCGCCTCTACCTGAGCGCCCTCTTTAACCCGTATTGATCCCGGAACAAGATGCGCAAAAAACGCATAGTGATCGTCAAATTTGATAATAATATAGTTGCCGATAAATTTATGGAGTTCTATTTTCCCGGCAGGGACAAAGAGCCCGATCGCTGAAACCTTTACCATACGCAAAATTACCTTTAACAGATCAAGTACCGGATGCAGGCGATTTGGTTCTTTGACACCATCTTTAACTGTGACAACTCTACCGCTAACAGGCGAATAAACCGGCTTACGGTAACAGTAACAATCGGCAAGAGCTACACCGATTGTACGATATTTTAATATTGATGATTTATAAAATTTTAGTTTTGATCCCTGCTCTGTTATCAAAAAATCGTAGGCATAGCGCTGACCAAGAGAGTCTGTTCCGTGGCTGGGTATTTTATCCCCTGGAGTATTAACAGCCGACCACTCGCCCCGTAACGGAAAATCAACAAAGAGTTTGCAATCGCTTAATGATTTTTTATCTGTCATGATCTACCTCTTTTATCATGAACCAGAATGCCCCTTGTAATAAAGCGCGCCATGGTATCGATTAACGCCGGGAAATGTTGCGCTCCAATATCCTCCCGGTATAGATGTGCCAATAAAAGCGAGTCAAACATTGCCAATATAAAATCAGGCTCCATATCAGTCCGTGCTATCCCCTGCTGTTGCCAGTTTTTGATTATGGAGACGAACATGGTTTTGGATATCTGATCCTCTTGCAAACCAATTGATGAACCGCGGCACTTGCCGATAATCTTATGCCACTGCTCCCGGTCGCTCCATATTTTCAGTATCGGATCGCTTGTTAAAGCATCCAGAAGACGCCGGATAATACGTATTATATAATCTTCAGGGTCTTTACCCTGCGTTTCGGTCTCTATTATGTTTTTCTCGTACTTAAGATTAACATCCGCAAAAATCTCAAGAAACAGATGCTCTTTTGCAGGATACAACTTGTAAAACGAGCCCACCGCTATACCGGCACTCTCTGCGATTTGCGCTACACCCGTTTTTTTAAACCCGTTTTTTTTAAAAAGGGTAACAGCCTTTTTATAGATAAGTTTTTTTGTTTTATCATCCATCATGATCCTCTCATAAAATGCATTTTACTGTTATAGCAGAGTCATTGCCTCAACTGGAACAAATAATGTGAATGAACATTTTTGTATTCGTTCACACCAATATCAACACAAGTCTTTTGTCAATAATAAAATCAATAACTGAAACCGGCTGCTATAAAGACTGACTTACAATAACATTAATTTATCAAAAAGCTGGATTTCAAAATAGACGCCGGATCTTTTAAAACGGCGCATGGAACCTAATCAAGTCGAAAATCTATTGACAAAATAATCAAATAGATATATTAAAAAACAGGTTGTGATATTAACGATTTATAGTAAACAGGGAGGTTTAGACAAGTTTTGACAAATAAAGCCTGACAAAATAAATATGAAACCTGAAATCAAAATAGATCATATTGAAGGCGAGTATATTCTTAGCTTTGATTATAATCAAGCCCTTGTTACCGCAGTAAAGAGTTTACCAGAAAGAAAATACTACCCTGATAAAAAAGTGTGGCTTATACCTGCAAAACCGGGCACGCGTGATCTAATTTGCAATAAACTTGAGAATGTTGCCAGGCTCGTCTTTACAAATAACAACCTTAATGAAGAAATTATTGATAAATACCTTAAACACCTCAATAGAAAGCGATATAGCCGGAATACTATTAAAAACTATACTCACCACCTAATGGAGTTTCTTTTATATACCGGCAACGCCAAACCTTTTAGCAATGATTGTATAATATCATATTGTGATTACCTGGTATCAGAAAAAAAAGTAAGCCCGGCATACCAACAGATGGCCATAAACGCGATACGGTATTTATATGTTCACGTATTAAATCAGCAAATGCCGGAAACTCATCTTAGACCAAAAAAAGAGAAACGATTACCTACGGTTTTAAGCATAGACGAAGTAAAATGTATTTTTAACTCAATTTCTAACACCAAGCATAAAACAGCCATTTCTCTGATATATTCGGCCGGATTGAGAATTAGTGAGGCTATTAACCTCAAAAAAAATGATATCGATTTTGACCGAGGTGTTATCACGATAAAACAATCCAAAGGCAAAAAAGACCGCCAGGTGCCCCTATCAAAGAATTTTCTAACCTTGCTTGATATTTACTTGAAAGAATATAGGCCTGTTATTTATCTTTTAGAAGGACAAAGCGGAGGCAAATATACCGCAAAGAGCATTCAGATGGTATTTCAAAAGGCATGCCGCGAGGCAAATATACAAAAACGGGTCACAGTTCACAGCCTGCGCCACAGCTATGCCACTCATCTGCTCGAAAAAGGAACCGACCTGAGGATTATCCAGGAACTTTTAGGGCATAGCAGCAGCAAAACAACAGAAATTTATACACATGTTTCGATAAAAACGATACAAAATGTAAGAAGCCCATTTGATGATATCGATATTTAATGCTTTACTTCGCAATACATACCGGTTAAGGATTGTATACGAAACTTTTGGAATATAACACGCCATTTTGGCAGGATATACGAAACTATCACAAGGTAAAAATAGACGAAATTCGTATATAATTTAGTTATATGAAACCCTGCGCCAATTTAGTATAATTAGAAAAGCCGCCGTCCATGGCGGCTTTAAGAGGAGAATATGAAGCAAAATATATTACTTTTTAAAAGCAACCGACCAGAAACATCTTTAGTTTGGGGATATTTGAGTTATGCCATAATCGGCGTTATTCTTTTATCACTTCCTTGGTTCAGAAATGTCGGAATCACATTTATTGACAATTTATTTATTACTATTTCAGCAATTTCTACAACAGGTCTTGCCACTGTTAGCGTACCTGACAGCTATTCCATTTTCGGGCAGGTTGTTATTTTATTATTGATTCAGCTTGGTGGTATTGGTTATATGACTTTTGG
>JAFGRW010000034.1 GCA_016934935.1 Spirochaetota bacterium
AACATGTGACTCTTTAAATGCTAAACTGTACATCATAATTGAAATCCTCCGTGTTTTTAGAAGCTTCAACTATGCTGACATATAGGGTGATGAGGTTATATATTGTTTAATTCCGGATAAAATCATTCTTTGGAGATACGATAAAGGACAGTCGTACAGGGATTTTATAGATACTCAAAAGAGAGAGGCGGTTCGAGAATATTATGCAGTAGAACCTTTAAGTTAGCATTTATTCGTAAACATAATGCCCTGTATCTTTCTGTATTGCCTCGAATATCAGTTATGCAAAATAACAGTATGCTATGTTGCAGAAGAATCGTCATCGCCATTTGTACCGGCATCCGATTTTTTCATGCAGATTACGGTTACGTCGTCATCAACAGCGGAGTAGTCCATAAACGAATAGACCGATCCAAGAACGGAATGAAGTATGTCTATCGGTTTTGTGTGTTTAATGGCGTGCTCGAACTGTTTTTTTAACCTGTCTGTGCCATACAGCTCTTTTTTAATGGGGCTTGGGGCTTCTATAAGTCCGTCAGTGTAAACTATCAGAGTGTCATCTGCATCAAAGGCAATGGTTTCCTGTTCAAAGACGGCATCATCAAAAAGTCCAATCAACGGGCCGGTTTGTCCAAGCTCGATAATTTTTTTTGATTTTGATTTGTAAAAAAAAGCAGTCGGGTGGCCGGTCGAAACATAGGTTATGCTGTTACTGGTGAAATCTATCTGCCATAAAAACATTGTGGCAAAATAGTAGATATCGCGTGAAGTCTGAATCAAAACCCGGTTAAGGGTGTCTGTAATACGCGCGGGTTCGGCAAGCTGTGACGATACCGACCGGATAATCGAGCGAATTGCGGATCCTATATAAGAAGAGGCCATGCCGTGACCGCAAACGTCGCAAACAACAATTTGGTAAACATCTTTGCTTATATAAAAAGCATCAAAAAAATCTCCCGAAATTTCGTCCATGGGTATAAAGGTGGATGCAATGCTGTAGCCTGGGATCTCCTTGAAGTCGGGTAAAAGTGAAACCTGTATGGATCGTACCTTATGTATCTCTTTACGTTCTTTGTCTATTTCGTTTTGAAGGCGATTTTTGATGTCAATATCTGCACCTTTAAGGTTTATGAAATCAAGATAGAGAGCCATCATGTCAACAGTTTGCTGTGGTAACGGGTGTGTTGACTGCAGGCTTACAACACCGCTTTTCCGGCTGTTAAACAGAATCTTGTAGATATATACATGTACTGTGTAATTGGGTTCTTTAACTTTGAAAGTAATTAAATTCTCCTGTGAATCCTTGATGGGCGGTTTTAACTTAACGAGTTTCTTGAAACTTAAAAAATTTATTCTGGGAGAACGGTTTATCTGAAAAAGATTGTTGGCTTGCTGTGAAAAAAGAACGATTTCGCAATAGGGACAGTCAAGAATATTGATAACATCTTCAATGGATGTTATAATATCCGTTTTGGTTAACTCATTGATATTACTGTTAATGATAGAAGTAAGTTTATACAGCTTTTTGTTAAATAGTTTTAATTCATCATAAAGCTGTTTAAGGTTCTGTTTGGATAATACATTTTCGGAGAGTATTTTGATCTTTGCCAGAAGCTCTGTTGGGAAAAAAGGCTTGCGAATATAATCGGTTGCTCCGGCTTCATACGCGCTGTTTACTGTCTTTTCTCCGGAATCTCCGGTCATTACAATTATAACAGCGTCATTGTGAATAGCTCCTTTTCGTATCTCACGGCAAAGATCAAGACCACTTCCGTCGGGAAGATTTAAATCGAGCAATACGATATCTGGTCTAAATGAATTGAAACGATTTCTAAAGGAGGCAATATCCGTTACATGCTCACAAATATATTGAGTATTGAGCATCTCCAGCAGCATACTGCCTACGGATTTGTCATCCTCGACAATCAGTATATGCAATACTGATGATTTAGCACTTTTTAAATAAGTATTAACCGGTTTCATTATATCAAATTACAGATTTAATAATGACGTTTCAAGCAATAATATGGATTTTACTATAAATCCGTAATATCTACTGTTCTTTTTAAATTGGAATCAGTTTTAAGGTAGTAAGCGCATTTTTTGATATAATAGAGGGATGGACCATCACCACTGTAAAGCCGGGATGCTTTTCTAAAATAACTACGAGCCTCTTTGAACTGTTTTTGATAAAAAAGTTTTTGACCTTCTTCGAAAATATTTAAAAACTCTGATAAAGGGGAATGAAGTTCCTGGCCTCCAAGAATCTGATAAAGAGTTGTTGTGATATTGCAAAATGGGAATTTGACCTTGTCCAGAGCACGCCAGGTGCAAAGTGTATCAATATGTCCTAACGCATCTTCTGTAATAACAATGGGGGCTCCATATTCGGTGCTGATGCGGATCATTGAGCGCACTACGCTCAGTATACTGCCATAAAGAGTGAGAATATTATAATCTCCTCTTGATGAAATCCGCGAGGATATTGGTGCATAGTCAATGGCTGTTGAACATTGAAACTGGATATCCTTTTTTAGCATTATTTTGTATCTGTTTGCACTTTTTACACACTTATCGAAGATTAGAGCAGTTTCAAGTGCCTCATTTACCGGATCTAAACCTGAAAATCCAAAACCGTAGGCACAACAAAAAACCCCTCTTTCAAGAGAGACAAGGACCCCCTCATTTTTTTCACAGTCTGTTCGGAAAACATCGTTAAGCTCGTTAATAATATCCGTAAAATCTTTTGAAGTAAGTATTGCCGCCACTTCGGGAAGATTAAGTATCTGTATGTAGAGCAGAGCTCCGTTTGTGCTCTCTGGTATCTTGACAGGTTTAATGCTGGAGGCAATTTTTTCAATGGTTATTGGAGAAATGTTTAACCCGGTTTCTTTACGCAAACGGTTAAACCAGGTAATTCTAATGTTTTGTTCTGCTAATAGTCCTGCTGCCGTGAGTCCAAACAAGACATGCATATATGATAAGTCAAATCTGAAGCCAGTTAAATTGAGAATGATGTAATAAAAAATATTGAAGAAAATAAAAGCATATAATGTATACTTGAAAGCCATACGGTAAGGATATTTGTAAAATATAAACCAGATAAGTGAAGATATAACAATAAGAATAACGAATTGAGCAAAAAAACCACACCGCTGCCTTGTAGTGTGGTTTATCATTGAAGTGTACAGAAACGCGCTCTGTTCTCCGGGAGTATAGCTTTTGCCAAAGAATCGGGGCGATTTGTTGTGCGAGTAACCGGTTTGTGCAAAATCTTCAATAAAAATGGTTTTCCCATTTATTTTTTCTACCGGTTTAAGCAGATTATCGATTCTATTAAGCTCATTAATTGCCTCAGTTATACCCTCTTTTTCTTTAGGGTCTAAATCGTCCATGTTTATTGAATTGGCTTTATCGTAAATCTGTTTGCTTAAAACGGCAGTATCATTATGCGCAAGTAAAAACATGTCACGCAATGTTTTGTCTTCAGGGTGTGATAGAGCTCGATTAAGAAGTTGTAAAAGTCCGTCGGAAATATCTGAGAACTCCTTGTGATCTGTATAGTCCGCTAAAAGAGCAAGATGGATGGTTTTTTCTTCTACTAGTTTGGGATAGTTTGCCAGTGAATTAAAATCTATCCGTATTAAGGGGCTTTTTTGGAAAAAAGTATCATAATAGAAAGGTTCGGCTGTTTTATAGTCAAATTCATCTTTATTTTGAAGTGAATAGACTGCAGCAGATATATGTGACAGATTTTTGTCATCTATTATTGTTTTGATATGGATACTGTTTTCGGTAAAAAGCGGTAAAAAAGAGTTGTTTGAATAGAGTTCATTTTTTCCGATATATCGATTCTCGGCAACAAGCGACGGGATTAAAATCGAGGTTTGGTTGGTTTCTATATTTTCATTTACAATATTTTTTTGTATTGATGACTGTGTCAACAAGTCAAGGGTGAAAGGTTTGCCCGATGAGAGCTGGTTTAAAAGACTGTCCGATATATAAGCTGGAGAGTCGCCATGTATAGCGGCGCAGATGGCAACATTGCGAGCACCGGCAACCCTGGCAGACGCGGCAGCTTTTAATAGAAGTGCGGGTGGGGCCGGATGTCCACTGTGCATGCTGTAAGCTGTCTCTTCAGAAACAGACATGGGAAGACTAGCTGTATACATTAGTTTATACAAAAAAGTACTGTATGTTTCGTACAGGGGAGCAAAAAGCAGTGCTAGAATTATTCCGGAAATTGCAAGTAACGCCCGGCTTCTGTTTTGATCTTTTATAATGATTTTTATATTGTCCTGTATCAAGATTTTTACCCGTTTTACAGGCTGATCGGGTTTATCTGAAAATAAGAAGTTACCTGTAATCTGATTAATGTAACCGGAGAAATGATGCTCTCCGAAAGATCAATCAATCAAAAAGACATTTGGCTGTCAATTATAGATTTGAAGTTTGGTATTAATAAGGAGTTTAAAATAGCAACAGTGTTGTTGAATAAATTTTTTAAAAACAGTAATCGCATCTGCATTTGAGGTTGTAATTTTTGTTGACGCGTTGAACTTTGTGTCAAATTAAGTGGTATACATTATGTATTGGTGCATTAAATATTTGTAAAAACGCCGATTGATGAAGCAAATGTGATTTAGGCAAAAATATTTTCCATAAGTCATTATCTACTTTATCTTCTAAAACCAACGGGGGTTACCGTGAGAAAACTTATTGAATATCTTATAAAAAACGCGCTTATTGTTAATCTTGTGTCCGTATCGATTATTATCGCGGGACTTCTGTTTATGTTTAACGCAAACCGTGAGGCGTTTCCTCAAGTCGATTTCGGCTGGGTCATGATACAGACAGTCTATCCCGGGGCGACTCCGGTGGATGTCGAAAAACTGGTATCAAAACCGATTGAAGATCAGCTGCGAGAGGTAAACAATATTAAACAGATATCCTCCTATTCTTTGGAGAGCATCTCTTTTGTTGCTTGTGAACTTGACCCTGATATAAAAAACAAGGATAAGACTGTACAGCTTATAAAAGACGCGGTTGCGAAGGTTAATGATCTTCCTGAAGAGGCGGAAGATCCGGAAGTAACCGAGCTTTCCATGGCAGAAATACCCGTGTTAAGGGTATCAATCGCAAATAAAAACGGAATAAAAAGTGATAATGAGGAGTTTGAATTAAGACATTACGCGAAACGTCTCGAGGATCAGCTTATGATGCTTGAGGGTGCCGCGGAGATAAAGAAGAATGGATATCGTGACCGCGAAATGCATGTCGAAGTTTCTCTGGATAAGCTTGATGAATATTATGTTGCTCTTAATACCATTACAGGTGCACTTGGCGCGAAAAACCTGAACTTTCCGGGAGGTATAGCCCAGGAGAATAATGAAGATGTTATTATCCGTACTATCGGAGAGTTTAATACAGCTGAAGAGATAAGCGACGTGGCCATAAGAGCTAACGATGTAGGCGGAGTAGTAAAAATAGGAGATGTGGCCAATGTCAGGGATACTTTAAAAAAAGAGGATATTATTAACAAGGTTAACGGTGCCAGAAGTATAACAATGACTTTAATCAGCCGTGAGAACTACGATATCATTACTCTGGTTCAAAAGGCGCGTGAGATGGTTTCCAGTTTTGAAGAGGGGTTGCCAGATAAATACGAGATTACAATAACTGATGACCTTTCAAAATATGTGCAGCGCCGCCTTGATGTTCTAAAGGGAAACGGGCTTGTGGGTATTATTCTTGTCGTACTCTCTCTTTTTATTGCATTGGGTTGGCGCATTTCTTTGGTAACCGCTGCGGGGCTTCCTATCGCATTTGCTGGAACCTTCTGGTTTATGGGTGTACAGGATATAAGTATAAATTTAATGTCCATGTTCGCTCTGATTATGGTTCTGGGCATGCTTGTGGATGATGCCATTATAGTTGCCGAAAACATATATCGGCATCTTGAAGAGGGTGAGCCGTTACTGGAGGCTGTTGTCGGTGGAACTCACGAGGTAATGATACCTGTTGCCGGAACCATTCTGACAACAGTAGCTGCGTTCGCGCCTCTTCTTTTTATGGGCGGAATCATGGGTAAGTTTATGTGGGCGCTTCCCGCCTGTGTAACAATTGCCCTTACAATGTCCTGGATCGAATCCATGCTGATACTGCCTTCGCATATTTATGATATCGAAAAATATTATAAAAAACGGAAAGAGTATTTTGAGAAAAAGAAAACAAAACTGAAAAAGAAAGAGGCAAAATCCAGCCCCTTCCGTCTTCGTAAAAGGTATACTTCTCTGTTGGCGCTGTTTTTGCGAAACAAACTGATATTTATGGTTTTTTTGATAACCTTTTTCGTAGTGTCTGTTATTTTTGCTTTCAAACAGATCGAGTTCAAGCTTTTTCCCGGAGGGGGCATAGAAGCCTGTGTTGTTTTAATGGAGGCATCTCCCGGTACCTCGCTTGAAGCGATGGATGCAAAGGTTCAAAAAATAGAAAAAAATATTGCATCTTTGCCCGAAGGCTGGGTCGAGAGTTTTGTTTCCCGAACAGGTTATTACGGGCAGGATGAGGGTGATCCCGAGAGCAAATTGGGTAGTAAATACGGTTCAATATTGATAAATCTTACTCCGTTTCAAAATCGGGATATCGAGGCGGAGGAGATTCTTGAAGAACTCCGTAAGGCAAGCGAACCGGTTATAGGAGAATTTACCAAAATTGAGTTTAAAACTGCCCAGGGAGGAGGTCCTCCAACAAGTGCAGACGTAAGTGTAAGTATCAGAGGGGAGGATTATAAAATACTTGATGAGATATCAAGGCAGTATCAGGAATACCTTAAAGGAATATCCGGAGTCGAGAACATAAGGGATAACTATGAAGCAGAAAAGCGCGAGATGCGTATTTTTGTGGATCAGGGAATGGCTATGCGAACCGGTATCTCTGTTTTTGATGTCGCCTCAACCGTCAGAATCTGTTACGAAGGTTCAATCGCTACGTCAATCAAACGCTCGGAAGAGGAGATTGATGTACGTGTGATACTTCCTAAAGAATCGAGACAGACACTTGATAAGCTGAAAGATATTAAGGTTGCCAACAAAACAGGTGGTTTGATTCCGCTTAAGGAGGTGGCAAAGTTTGAGGAGGGTATCGGTATCTCATCGATTACGCGTAAAGGGTGGCGTAGGTCTGTAGATATTTCGGCGGATATTGTTCCTCCCAAACCGGATGAATCGTTACCGTACTTGCAGAGAATTATAAAAGCTTTTACCGAAAAGCCGCTAAGTTCTGTTGATGTTAACCTTATGATGATGGAAAAATTCAAGGATATTGACAACCGTTATCCCGGTTATTCTGTTAGCTATGAGGGTGAGTTTGAGGATACCGAAGATTCCATAATCAGGCTTCGCAATTCTTACATCATAGCTCTGCTTGCGATTTATGTCATATTAGTAGCGCTTTTTCATAATTTGCGCCAGCCTCTTATTGTTATGTCCATTATTCCGTTTACACTTACCGGGGTAATCTGGTCTTTCTTCTTTCACGGACTTCCACTGTCGTTTATGGCTCTGATGGGAGTTGTTGGTCTTGGAGGTGTTGTCGTTAACGACTCCATTGTGTATGTGGATTTTATTAATAAGGCGCGTGAGCGGGGAGAGGATACCTATACGGCTTCACTCGAAGCAGGATACAAAAGGCTGCGTCCGATATTGCTGACTACCATAACTACTATCGCCGGACTTATACCCACGGCTTATGGAATTGGGGGAAGTGATCCGTTTTTAGTACCAATGGCTGTCGCCATGGCTTATGGTCTTATGTTTGGAACGACCATTACACTTTTTGCAACTCCCGTAATATACAATATTTTTTACAAAAATGCGTGTAAAGAGGGTATAAAGAGTTGTGAAGAGTAGTTGTTGCGCTTTTAAAACATTCTTTATCTATTCGGCATTAGCCAAATAGATAAAGTACTATTAAATAGAACTAAAAATCAATATTCTGTAAAATTTAAAATGCCGGTGATAAACCGGCATTTTTATCTGAAATTAAGAATAGAAATAGGTGCTTCGGCAAGTTTATTGTTTGCAAATTTTGATATATAATAAAATTTATCCATAATGATTCAAGTGAATTTTGGAATATAAAGATTCAATACTGGGTTATTAAGTCGTTATACGTAGAATAAACAAAAGTTAAGATTTTTCAAACAATTTTATATATCGGGTGCATACCATGAAGAACGTTGTTAAAGACAGAGTCAATAATATGACAATACGTAAAAAAATGACTATCGCTATAATATTGATGACTTTTTTTATAAGCCTGGGAATAGGAGGTGTAGGTTTTGTTAATGGAACTGGAGCTATTCAGAAACAGCTTGATCAAATCGCGCCCCAAATGGCCGTGTACGGAGCAGAAATAATTCGAAAAAATCTTGATTATTACATAGTGGCAATGGAAGGAATAGCCGGGCGAAATGTTTTTCGTGGAATGGATTGGAACATTCAAAAAAAAGCTCTTGAAGAAGAGACTGCTCGGATGCAGTTTATGGGAATGGGGATAATCATGCCTGATGGTGAGGCTTGGTATCCTGATGGAACCAGGGCTAAGCTTGGTGACCGTGACTATTTTAAAGAGGCAATCTCCGGGCGCACATCTTTTTCAAATATAATTATTTCCCGTGTGACAAATTCACCGGTTATGATGATAGCAACACCGATTTATAACTATGAGGATGAAAAACCTGCTGCAGTTTTACTTGCACGGCTTGACGGTGCCTGGCTTTCGGCGGTTACTGATGATATTGGATTTGGCGATGAGGGATATTCTTATGTGATTGATGATACAGGTACACTTTTAGCACATAGTAATCGAGAGTATGTGCTTGATCGCAAAAATTTTATAAAAGAGGCGCAGATTGACCCGGCGTACAATAAGTTAGCCGAAATGTTTAAAATAATGATAAGTGGTAAAAGTGGATATAGTGAATATCCGTTTTTGGGAGCTGATCGTTTCTTTGGATATGCTCCGATAAAAGATACAAAATGGTCTATTGCAGTCGGTGCGGAGAAGAAACATGTTTTTTCTGAAATTTCATCCGTAAGATTCTATATGATTACAGCTACTCTATTGTTTATTATGCTGGGTATAGGATTCGCTTTCATTTTGTCACAATCAATTTCTCGTCCGGTAGGCCGAATGGTTGAGGCAATAAAGCATCTTTCATCTGGTGATTTGACACAAAAGCTTGTAATCGAGAGTAATGATGAGATAGGTAATATGTCCGGAATATTTAATGATTTTATAGAAAAACTTAGATCGGTGATTTTGACAATTAGTCAAAATGTTAGCGAACTTGCTTCGGGGTCTAATCAAATGTCCGCGACATCTTCTTCTTTTTCTGATAATGCTCAAAGTCAGGCTGCGTCAACCGAAGAGGTTACCGCTACAGTAGAAGAGGTTTCTGCTGGAGTAGAAAGTGTTGCCAGAAGTTCTAAAATTCAATTTGATCATCTTTCTGATTTTATCAATCAGATGGGCTCGTTATCCGAAAGTATAAACGATATGAGTATAAAACTTGATCAGGCTGCTGTTCTAACAACCAAAATTGCAACCACTGCGAAAGATGGCAACAAATCTTTAAAAGACATGACAATATCGATGTCGCGAATTACTGAAAGTTCAGCGGAGATGACCTCTATTGTGGATATTATTAATGATATATCGGAACAGATTAACCTTCTCTCTTTAAATGCAGCGATTGAGGCAGCGAGAGCGGGCGATTCCGGACGTGGTTTTGCTGTTGTTGCTGATGAGATATCAAAGTTGGCAGAACAGACGGCAACAAGTATAAAAGAGATTGATCGATTTATTATTGATAATAATGAAGAAATTAATCGGGGAATGAGCAGTGTTCGGTCGGTAAACAATACCATTTCCGGCATTACCGAGGGGGTTTCACGGGTTGGTGAAATGATGAACGAATTGTCTGAATTTATGATAAATCAGCAAAAGGAGAATGCTTCTGTTAACAGCTCTGCTAAGATGATGCGTAGTCGCTCGGAAGAGATGAAGACTGCTACAGAAGAGCAAAAAAGTGCAATTGAAGAGATTGTTAAATCTGTCTCTGAAATTAATGAATATACACAATCTAATGCTTCCGGTGCACAACAGATAGCCGCAACACTTGAGAGTTTTTCACAAATGTCTGATAATCTAAAGCATTCCGTAAAGTTTTTCAAGGTTTGATTTAAAATGATTCTTCATTACACGGTTAAAGCAACTGTATTCAAGTTCAGGTTAATTTGGAATAGCATTACGCCAAATGCTGTAAAATACAGTAATCATTTGTTAGTTCTTGTATTAAATACATAAAGTTGGGATTTGAGAAATGTTTAAAAAAATAAAATGGCTGAAGACAGATCATGAGGCTGGAAGCGCAAGTCTTAGGGTTGTTGTCGAAGGTGCAATTATCTATTTTGATCCGGCGTTTTTGACCTCTTTTCCTGAAAGAGGTGATGCCGATGTTATCTGTATCTCGCATTGGCATGACGATCATTGTGACTATAAAAGTTTTGTAAAATTAATGAATGAAAAAACAGTCTTCATAACCAATCCGGCGGTAGAGAGCCATATAGTAAAATATGTGGATGAGTGCCGGGTGCACAGCCTTAAACCGGGAGGCGAGTTGTCTTTAGGAAAATTTTCTATTAATGCGGTCGCCTCGTACGAAGAAGAAAGCGGGGTACACAATAAGGAGTTTGGATTTACAGGATTTGTAGTTAAAAGTGACGAGGGTACTCTGTACTACTCGGGTGATGCGGAATGATGGACGAGCTGGATCAATTAACAAACACCATTGATATGGCTGTTCTTTGTGTAAGGGCTCATGAACCAACCCTGTTTCTGAACAATATGGGTGATTTTGTTTCGAGAGTTAAACCAGGTGTTTTGGTTCCGGTACACTGGCGTGCAGAAGACAAAAAAATCATTGAGGGCAAATTATCAGATATTTCCAATGATGTTGAAGTTTTTTTGCTGGAGCAGAGTGAATTAGAGATTTAAAAACTATTGTATTGACCGATTAATTATTTCAGACAATACAATAGGGAATTTCAAAAAAAACTATGTTCTAACAGGTGACATTGTTTGAATAATACTATATTTTTCCTGTTCTAAGATCCGCTATACCTGCAGATGAAAAGTATGCCAATGGTACTTCAAGCATGGATAACGCTCCTCTTGTGCCGTTTGCTCGCATGCGGTGGACAGCTCTTGCGCAGGCAACCAGAACAGATGCTGTGAATTCCGGATTGCTATCCAGCTTTAGAGAAAACTCCATAGTTTCGCTGTTGTTATCGCCGGTTTTGCCGTTACGGATAACAAAGCCGCCGTGAGGTATTGCTCCGTGTTCTTTTAGTAGAGTTTCGTGATCCATAAATTCAACAGTAGTGTCGTAGTCAGAAAAATAGTTGGGCATATTTACAATTGCCTTCGTTATGGCTTCTTTATCTGCACCCGCCTTTGCTGTAACATAACAGTGACGTTTGTGTTTTTGACGTGTAGTCAGGCCGTCTGCCTTGCCGTCTCTGGCCGCTTCAATGGCGCTGTCAATTGGCAGGGTGTATTGACGAGCATCGGCCACACCTTCAATTCTACGGATTGCGTCGCTGTGTCCCTGGCTGACGCCTGGCCCCCAGAAAGTAGTTTCTGAACCTTGTGGAAGCATTGATTCGAAAAGAACACGCATCATGCTGAATAGTCCCGGATCCCATCCGCACGAATACAGACATAGTGTGTCACCTTTTTTTGCAGCAGTGTTCATCTTGTCAAAGTATTCAGGTACACGCGCATGGGTATCAAAACTGTCTACAGTATTGAAAAGAGATGCGGCTAATGGCCCTTGATCCGGTAAGTCGGTTGCGGAGCCGCCGCAAAGTATCATGACGTCAATTTTTTCTGTAAAGGATGCAATATCACTCGCGGGATAAACCGTAGCCTCCGTTTGTATAGAAGAAGGGTCACGACGGCTGAAAACAGCCGTAATTTCCATGTCTTTGTTCTGTTTTACGGCAGATTCAACACCTTTTCCTATGTTGCCATAGCCCATAATTCCTATTCTAATTTTGTTGCTCATATGTCCTCCTTGTATCCTGAAAGGCGCGATAATGCTAATTTCTGAAGCCTGTCGGAATATATTTTAGTAGCATATTGGTAAAAAAAATATCTTTGCAGAAAGGGTTGTTCTGAGCCGTGTGTTGTCCATAATTTTTTTAAAAAACCGTTGAGTTTATATCTATAACTATAGATAAGTCTGCAATGCAAAGAAATATAAAGGATTAAACATTTTGGAAATAGTTGATATTGATTCAAAAGAGATTATAAAGGATTGTGCTGATCTATATGTGTGTGTATTTAATAGTGAGCCGTGGAATGACAGATGGAATATGGAAACGGCATTTGAGCGATTAACAGATTTTTTTGACACACCTCGTTTTTTTGGTGCGGCGGTGTGGGATAATGGGAAACTCATAGCTGCAATAATCGGAAATTCAGAGAGGTATTTTAGCGGTGATTACTATAATCTTAAAGAAATGTTTGTTTCGCCAGAATACCAACGCGCCGGGGTGGGAAAGAAGTTATTAAAATATGTAAAGAAGAGATTGGCTGAAAATAAAATTGATTCGATAATACTGTTTACCTCGAACGAGTTTTATACGGTAGGCTTTTATAAGAAAAACGGATTTATTGTGCTGGGAAATATGCGTATGCTGCGATGTGGCTTGTAAAGCATGTTGCCTGCTTGCAGGAGTGATTATGAAGCTAAAGATGATTATTTTTTTAAACCTTTTCTTTTTGTTGTCATGCATTCACACACCATGCAGATGGATTTTGTCGGTACACTCTGAAGAGGACGCATATCTGAAGATTAGTGATGGCGAGAGGCAGACTGATTTTAATTTGAAAAGTGGTGACAGTATAGAGAGAAACATCTCGGACTATCGGAGCGGAACAGTTATCATCATAAAAACCGCGAATTTCTCCAGAGCTTATCGTATTGGTGAATATGACCACTGGTTTGCCAAAACGCATAAAATCAGGGTAATAATCACAAGTAATGGAGTAGATTTTGATTCTGGTGGTCTGGGTATGCAGCAGTGTAATGATAAGGTGGATTAAGTTTTGGATTGAAAAATGCTGTTGAGAAAGAATTGATATCTGTCAGATTATAATTGGTGCTAATCTGAAAAAGTTGATTATACAGGGGATGTGTTTGAAAAAAATCTATATAGTATTGCGATTAATTAAAAAAAAGAGTTGCCGTCTGAGAGGTGGTTTTCTATATTTATTATTAGCACTCAACTAGTAGAGTGCTAATAACTGCAAATTAAAAGAATTTTTATATTCCAAGGAGGCTCAAAATGGCGATTAGACCATTAGGAGACAGAGTTCTTATTGAAGTCGTTGAAGAAGATGTACAGAAGCAGGGTGTGCTGTATATCCCTGATTCGGCCAAGGAAAAACCGCAACAGGGTAAAGTTGTGGCTGTGGGAAACGGAAAGTACGAAAACGGTTCTCTTGTTCAGATGGAAGTTAAAGAAGGAGATCTTGTTCTTTACGGAAAGTATGCGGGAACAGAGATTAAGCAGGATGGTAAAGAGTACTTAATAGTTCGTGAAAGCGATATCCTGGCTGTAATCAGCTAATAGAATAATTAAAGAGGTTTTGAAATGGCAAAAGTATTAAAATTTAACGAAGAAGCTCGCAGAGCTATATTAAACGGAGTAGTTCAGTTGGCAAATGCCGTGCAGGTTACTCTTGGACCACGTGGTCGAAATGTTGTAATTGATAAGAAATTTGGTTCTCCTACAATAACCAAAGATGGAGTATCTGTTGCAAAAGAGATAGAGCTGGAAGACTCTTTCGAAAACATGGGCGCTCAGATGGTTAAGGAAGTAGCTACAAGAACTAATGATGTAGCAGGTGACGGTACAACAACTGCAACAATTCTTGCTGCAGCGATTTATAAAGAGTGTCTTAAAAATGTTACCGCCGGTGCTAATCCTATGGGTATTAAGCGTGGTATTGACAAGGCTGTTGAAGCAGCTGTAAAGTTTATCGGGGACAGTTCGCGAGATATCAGTGATAAGAAGGAGATTGCACAGGTTGCGGCTATCTCTGCTAATAATGACAAAGAGATTGGAAATCTGATTGCTGAAGCGATGGATAAGGTTGGCCGTGACGGTGTAATTACTGTTGAGGAAGCTAAATCTATTGAGACTCATCTTGAAGTTGTAGAGGGAATGCAGTTTGACCGTGGTTATATCTCTCCTTACATGGCGACAGATAACGAGAATATGACAGCCATTCTTGAGAATCCTTATATACTTCTTTTTGACAAGAAGATCTCTTCAATGAAAGATCTTCTTCCGGTTCTTGAAAAAGTTGCACAATCGGGAAAGCCGCTTTTAATCATTGCTGAAGATGTTGATGGTGAGGCTCTTGCCACTATCGTTGTTAATACTCTTCGCAAAACTATTAGCTGTGTTGCTGTTAAAGCACCGGGTTTTGGTGACAGAAGAAAAGCAATGATGGAAGATATCGCTATACTAACCGGTGGTCAGGTTATTTCTGAAGAGATTGGACGAAAACTTGATAGCGCGACTATTGAAGATCTTGGTCAGGCTAAAAAAATCATTGTTGAAAAAGAGAATACTACAATCATCGAGGGTATTGGAAAAGATACTCAGGTTAAAGACCGCATAGCTCAAATAAAAAAACAGATAGAAGATTCCAGTTCTGAATATGATACTGAAAAACTGAAAGAACGTCTTGCTAAACTTGCGGGCGGAGTGGCTGTAATAAATGTTGGAGCAGCAACTGAAGTTGAGCTTAAAGAGAAGAAAGCTCGTGTCGAGGATGCTCTATCAGCAACTCGTTCTGCTGTTGAAGAGGGAATCATCCCCGGTGGTGGATTAACTCTGCTTTCTACACAAAAAGCTGTTGAGGATGCTGCAAAGTCTCTTGATGGAGACGAAAAACTTGGAGCTATGATAATCTACAAAGCCGTGGAAGCTCCAATGCGGCAGATCGCGGTTAACGCTGGTCTTGAGGGTTCTGTGATTGTTGAAAAAGCCAAGAGTGAGAAATCCGGCATTGGTTTTAACGCTGCAGACCTTAAGTGGGAAAATATGATTGAGGCAGGAGTTATTGATCCGGCGAAAGTTGTGCGTTCGGCACTTCAAAATGCTGCTTCTGTTTCAGGAATGCTTTCGACTACAGAAGTTCTAATAACAGACGCAAAAGAAGAGAATGACAATATGCCAATGGGCGGCGGAATGCCTGGAATGGGCGGCGGAATGCCCGGCATGATGTAATTTGGTTATTGCCCCTTGTTTTTTATATGGCGCTCCCTTTGGGGGCGCCATTTTCATTTTGCCCGGATTGCTAGCCAGCCGGTATCGAAAATGTATGATCAGCTGGTGGAATTCTCCAATAATGAGCGTAGACAGGTAAAGAATCAAAAAAAGTGAGAATTGAGCAATGACATACGGGAGGAAATTTGTCGGTTATATTATTTTTGAACTCTTTTAAGTAAATGTCGAAGTATTGCATGGCCAGAAATAACATATAAGAGAGAGTGATTCGGAATAAAAACATAATATCTCTCAATCTTCTGTATTGTATATGGCTTATTTTTAGATGTACTGGCTTATATTGCAACCCACGATCCTGGTATTTCATAGCTCTTTCGTGGTTTTGCGGATTGCTAGCCACCTTTTACATGGTCGGCACCGTTAAAACGATATTCGTAGTAGTGAACGCGGCCACTCTTGACAGCCGCTTTGACGGCACGTTCATTACGGTTAAGAGAAGAGGAGCCTGTCTTAACCTCGACAAGAATAATTGAGCATTTATCCGGATCTTCGAGTTCGTTAAAAACAATAAAATCAACCGGCTTGCCAATGAATCTGCATCCAGAAGGGCTAAATGGAAAACCGGGAAGAAAAGGAGCTATTTGCTCTGAAACCTGTCCGCGAATTACAGATCTGGAGGAATCAGCGATTTCTTTTTTTATAAATTTCAATTCGTGTTGCCACTTTTTTTCATTGAATGAACTGCCGGCTTTACGTCCCGCGATAAAGATTAATATAAGAATAGCAGTGATCAAAACGATAATAGCAATTATTTCCGGTTGAGAAAAGAACATGGTCTATCTAATATCCCGGTCCAAGAAGATCTATTACGCCATCTGGAAATTCGGCTGAACCAGGGTAGATCATGACTTCCTTATCCCACCAGGGATTGGATTGAGGATCTTCATTGTTTAGAGAATTAATAAACCTGTTTTTTACGGTTCGAGCTCCAAGTTTTTCGTAAAAAGAGGGAACACCAGTTTGAAAAAGAGATAAGTTCAAATTTTTTGTATCCAGGTTACTAAAAGCGTCCAGAACAATTTTTTTGCCAAAGTTATTACCTCTATATTCAGGTTGTACAGCTATACCTTTAATAGCTAAAATCTTCATCAAGCCATAATCAGTTTTTATCTCCCTGGTAAATGACATTGCGTGTGCGATTATATTTCCACAATCAAGATATAATATCAGATCGTTATTTTTATTTTTTGCAATATAACGTTCAGAATGCTGTATTTCCGATAGTACATCTTTGGGAGGCCAGATCCTGTTAATCATTGTAATTATTTCTATGGCTCTTTTTTGGCTAAGTTCGCGACATTTTAGATATCTTCTTTCCATCAGTAATTTCCAATATGCGTTAATAATTATACTGTATTATAAACATAGTTCTCAATAAAGCATTATTATAAATTGTAGAAGTTAATTGATTATCAGAATGACAAATGACACAACTTTTGTAAACAAAAAGATTGCGGGATTCTATAAAAATTTAACGTTATCTGCAATAATTGCTGGGTTACGATATAAATAAAGTTATTGAAAAAAACAGACTGGTAAATAAATATAATCTAATAGCCTGGTGAATAATGTCTGTTTCGCAGCCTGGCTTTACAAACAACTTATTTATATTCAGTAAAAATAAAACAAAAGGAGAACACAGCATGTATTTTGATAACTATCAATCCCTGCCGCAGATCTTTTTCCTTAACGCGGAAAAAAATCCGGAGAAACCCTTGTTGTCTGTTAAAGTAAAGGGACAGTATAAAGATATAAAATGGGAAACGGTGAAAGAAGAAGTCTATGCCATTGCGTCATATTTGGCTTCTCGTGGCGTGTCAAAAGGAACCAAGGTTGCTGTTTATTCTGAAAATCGCCCTGAATGGTGGGTATATGATCTTGCTGTATTGTCACTTGGAGCAATTACTGTTCCTTTGCATGCTGTAAGTGCAGTTGGTACGGTTGAACTGATTTTACATAAAAGTGGTGCACAAATATGTTTTGTGGATACTGAAGAACGTTTGAATACACTTCAGCTTATGTCAAGAAAGCTACCCCTGCTAAAAGAATATATTATGTTTGATAAATTCGAAACAAAAAAGAAAAATATCAAGTATTATGGAGACCTGATAGAGAAAAAGCTTAAACCGGCTGATTATAAACGTGTTGATGCAGCTGTTAAAAAAGTTAAGCGTGAGTTTACCGCCACTCTTATTTTTACTTCCGGAACAACCGGAGAGCCTAAGGGTGTAGAGTTAACTCAACATAATTTTTTATCAAATACCGGCCAGATAGAAGAAGCTATGGGCAAATATTTGAACGAAACAGATGCCTTCTTATCTTTCTTGCCCCTTTCACATGTTCTTGAAAGAACGGCTGGTTACTATTATCCCATGACCACTTGTAAAAAGGTCTATTTTGCAGAGAGTATTACTACCATACAGCAGGATCTTGTTGCAACTCGTCCGACTATTCTTGTGAGCGTTCCCAGAATATATGAAAAAATGCATTCAGCAATTGTTGGCAAGGTTACAAAAGCCTCTCCTGTAAAAAAGGCTGTTTTCAAGTTTTCCGTTGCGATGGGGCAAAAGGCAGTACCTTATCATTGTAAAAAGAAACAGTTGCCGTTTTATCTTAAAAAACCTCATGCTATTGCAGAGAAACTGGTATTGTCAAAACTTAGAGTAGCTTTGGGTATGGATAATCTGAAATTTGCAATTTCCGGAGGAGGCCCCATAGCGTATAGTGATATGACATTTTTTATTGGTATGGGGGTGACAGTGCTTGAGGGCTTTGGTCTTACTGAAACTTCTCCTGTTACCAACCTTGTTTTACCTGATGACGTGAAGTTGGGGTCTGTAGGTAAACCTTTTAAAAATACAAAAATCAAGATCAGTGATGAAGGGGAAATTCTCATCAAGGGGCCTCAAGTAATGAAGGGATACTACCGGAATACCAAGGCAACAAAAGAAGTTATGACAAAAGATGGTTATTTTAAAACTGGAGACATAGGTATTGTTGACGAAGAGGGTTTTTTGTATATTACTGGTCGAATTAAGGATATTATTGTAACTGCAGGTGGTAAAAATATTTCACCTCAGCCAATTGAACAGATACTTAGAACCTCGCGTCTTATTGAACAGATTGCTATTATCGGAGATAATAAAAAATTTCTTAGTGCTCTGATTCTACCTGACTTTGAGGAGTTATCAGCCCGATTGGCTGCGAGAGGCGTTGGTTCTGGAATGAATAAAAAGGAAATTGTTAAACAGCCTGAGGCAATCGCATTGATGAGAGAAGAGATAGATTCTCTTACGGCTTCAATGTCACGTGTGGAACTGATTAGAAGGTTCACATTGATGTCAGACGAGTGGACGATTGACGGAGGCGAGTTGACAGCATCATTAAAAATAAAGCGGAATGTTATTCAGGAAAAATACAAAGATGTGATAGATAAAATGTATCTGGATGATGAAGAGTAAGAGCATTATATAAAAAGCCCGAGTTTATGCTTGGGCTTTTGAATAATTAATCTACTTTTCTACTTTTTGTTAAGCATTTCTCGTAAAGTGGTTTCTCCTAACTGCATAAAATCCAGCCTGTTTTTTACCGTATCTGTTATTTTTCTTTTTTCCATGATTTTTGTAACCATATTGGATTTTCTTCGCATGTGTTGTATTGATGGGATGGATGTTCTAAAAAATTCAGCAAGTTCTCTATCTTTTGCGTTGTAAACCCCTTTTGAATTTTTTCTGTCTCTTTTAATATATTCCCGCAAATTGGCAAAATTATTTTTAGTCCAATAGTCAGACTCAAGTGACTCTTTTGACGTAAAGTTATATGCATTCCATCTTTTTTCATTTCTTTCACGCCAGCCGGCCATCTTTTTCTCTTTCCAGTAGGGGTGCCTGTTTCTTGCATATTCGATATCTTCCATTGTAAAACCTGTCTTTTCGCGCCATTTTCGGCCCAAAACTATTTTTTTACCCCTTGAAACATTCGAATTTACACATCTGTCAATAAATTGCGCGGGATCTTTCGCGTTTAAAATTTGTTTTTCACTATATTCCTTCACGGTATCCCCCTGATAAATACTTTCAGTAGTTGTTATTGTGATAAATGTACTATATCCGGAATAAATATCAAATTTTTTTGAATGCTCTTTTATTAAAAATTTGTAGACTATAAAAAGAGTTTTTTGTACAAAAGAGGGGGCTTTTGGTTTTTTTGAAAAAAATCAATTTGTTAATATCATAACAGGATAAATTATGTCGTATAAGCGTGATGTAATAGTGGTTCACGGTAGTGGTCTTCTTTTTCATGAAACTCTGGACAAATTGATTGATTTGCCTCAAATTGAGGTGTGTTATTCGGGTGGTATCTATTATTTTAAATCGTCAGATCGTCTTATAATTCGTCGACTTCTCTCCTTTCCCAGGGAGTCTAAGCTCATTACTTCGTACCAGAAGCTTTTAATCGCAAAGATGTTAAAAGCCAGCCTTTCTCCTGTTACGGCACCAAAAGGTGCGTTTTATGAATACAATGAGGAAGAGCTGCACTATTTTTTTGGAGATTTTGGTCTGCCATTCAGTTACTTTGAACGCAAATTCCGGACAAAACTGCTTGAGCAAAGATCATTACGAGAGCTTGATCGGACTCTATTAAAAATGGAAATCATGAAACTTTCCCTGTTAGACCCTGAAGGAGTTATGCTTCATGAAGATGAAATACGAAAAAAATATTCAACAGATATAGAATTCAGCGGTATTTACGAGCTTGTAAATTCGATACAGGTACGTTATGAATCAGGATGCAGTGCTGATTCAGCTTTTGCGGCCGCACTAACTGCGTATAAACTCAAACACAAAAAAACCAACTGTAAATATGGCAAAGATTATGTTTATGGGTTTGTTCAGTATTATGAAGGTTTGCGATCGCTTGAAAAATTTTCACCAGCATCTCTTTACATCAACGATATTCCGCCGCACGTTATACCCTCTTTCGAGGATGATCTGGCTTATTTGAAAGAGAAAAATGTAGTATTGCAGGAATACAATGTTCAGGAGTGCCGACAGGGTGAAGATGAAATGATTAAAAATCTTTATCATAAAGGACTGATAAAAAAAACTAATGTATTTAATCATAAACGCGGTTTACTGAGTACAGAGTCAGTTATGGAATCATTTGCTAAAGAGACAATTCCAATAAAAAAAGGCACACAAACACTGCTGAAAATTTTGCGCTCAGATGGTGATCGAACGTCTAAAGAATTTGATATGATAGAAGAGTTGCTGGGGAGCCCAATTTCTATAATCGAAATTATTGAAACAGTTGCAAAGTCCGTTTCTACGGATTCCCTTATTCGTTCAATAAGGGGAAAAAAATGGTTTACCGATATTCAGAAATTAAACGATTATCATGCCTCAATTGAGGATAAACTTCTTGAGTCCGTTTTCGAACTTCGATGTTCTGTCCCCTATGATAATGAAAACTATCTGTTTGAAAAAGATTTTTCGATATTAATAGCGAAATCGGTAAAACCCGGACGGAAAAGGCCGGCTTTAACTGTTGGTGAAGCAGCTTTCTATTATAGGCGTAAATTTCCACAAGCGTCATATTTGCTCTACTGTTTCGGATCCGGCCTTATATTTTTCAGGTGGCTAAAATACAGGTCTGTTGCCTTAAATCCTTTCTTGTTAATGAGCCGTATAGGTATAGATGGTGACGGATCTGAAACAGCCTCACCAACTTGCCGGGCTCGTGATAACTCTCTTTATCCTCAACAGCTTCTGGGTAATGTAAGTTCTCATAATTTTAAGCGTTTTGTATCGTACTTAACACTGCTCATTAGAGATAAAATGGGTTGCAAGGTGATCTTAAAAAATGTTTCAGAACAGATAGATGTCCTTCATAAACAAAGAATTATGAAAGTAGCCCTTTTTTTTATTATATGCTTAATATTAGGCTTGAGCGTGCTTGTAACAAATGAGCAATACCGTTTTGAAAAAATAGAAGAGACAAATAGAGATTTTTATAATAAAGCCCCTGTATCCGGAGATCAATAATGCTTTATAAAAACTTTTTTTTAACAGCAGGAGGGCTTCTTGCGGGTATTGCTCTTTATACATTTACTTCCGTTCCAATAATATATGCTCTTTTAGCTTTTTGTATTTCTTTACCTATTTGTATGTTTATACTTTATTATGAACTTAAGTGGAAAGAATTATCTTTAATTTTTTCGATACTGGGTTTTGTTGTTTTCGGTATGGCCTCAGGTTATATGCGAATGCATATAGCAATGCAGCCGGTAAATATTGATCTTGATGCCTATATTGGTAACCCAGAAGGCACAATAAGGGTTTATGGGGCAGTTACCGGGGAACCTATTCTTCGCAATAATGTAGAAACAGAGCTTTTGCTTTCAGTAAAAAGAGTTTATGATTTTACCTCTAATCAATGGGTCGATACAGACAATATAAAAGTTCTTGTGAAAATTCTTAAGAACGATACAACCAAGGCCTCATTTTTTGAAACACTATCAGATAATGAAATTGCGGGAACATATCTGGACATAAGTGCGCAAAAAATCAGTCCTGCTGCGCCCCTTAACCTAAGCGAATTTGATTATATTAATTATATGCAAAATAACAATATCGGAGTGCTTCTGTCATGTGGCAGTCGTGATGTGGATTTTGCCAAAAGAGCGGACTTTTTTTCCTTAAAAGATATTGCTTTGAAACTTAAAGAAAATTTTATACAGACATACAGGCGTACAGTACCGTCGCCCGAGAGTCGTATTGTAACATCTGTAATTCTTGGGACACGTCGCTCACTTGATATGATAGAATATGAAGAAGAAAAAATTACAGATATATTTAAAAAATCGGGAGTTACAGTATTTATTGAAAATTCGGGTCTTCACGTAGTAATTCTCTCATTAATGCTTTACACTCTTTTTTGGGGAATTGGATTCAAGACTCGTCATTTGGCACCGGCAATTATTGGGTTAATACTGCTTTTTACACTATTAAGTGGAGCGCGGCCAGCAGCTGTTCAGGCTTTGACCGTAACAGCAATAGCAATCGCTGTTTTTTCATATCTCCATTACAATATTCGAAAGTCCGCAATTATTGGACTATCGATGACAGTTATCGTGATCTGTCTTTATAACCCATTTTCACTCTTTACTTTTCAGTTTATGCTGACATTTGGTTCCATTTTGGTTCTTATCGGGTTAACGCCCCCGGTTTTACGCTGGTTGAACATGTTGCATGGGTTTACATTAATAATATTTTTTATTTATTATCTGCTTTTGGTTTACTTAATCAATATTGGTGCACAATACTTTTTCCGCCCTGAATACTTGATAGTAATTGCTGGTCTAGCGTGGGGAATTGTACGTATTGGCCGTTTGTTGAATAACCGCTTTCCTCTATTCTGGAACTTGTCGTTTATCTCTTTTCCAGTACCGGTAAAGGCTATTGTCGCATTTTTATTAGCATATCAGGCTGGTGTTTTGATACCTCTATCGGTATGGAACACAGGGCTTTTCCCTACAAGTTCACTGGTTTTGCTTTGGGCTGCAGTACCAGTAATAGGGATGATACTTTTTTTAGGCACCATAACCGGTTTGACAGGTCTTATTCCATTTTTGGGTGAGTGGATAGCTTTGCCTTTCGGTGGTGCTAGCTGGCTGCTTTCCAGATTTCTATTGATAATCACTCATGCGGGAAGTGATTTTTTAAAATCACCAACTTTACCAAAACCTGATTTTTCCTGGTTAATATATTATTTTATTATTCTATTGTTATGTCTTTATCTGTATAAACTGTTACCATATTTTAAAGCGGTTTTTTATAAGATCGATAACCATTTAAACTCTTTTTTATTAAGAGCATTGCCATTTTTAGCAGCTTTAGTGATTCTATTGACTCCTTTGGTAATCAGTATCACTGCTGTTGAGCGTGAAATGCAAATGATTGTCTATCATACCCAGGAAAGTCCGGTGGTGTCTCTTATAACCTATACCGGTGATTCGGCATTGATTATCTCACCAACCGAGTCAATAAATACTGATTCGGTTAGCTCTGGTGTCCGTTCAATGCAATCTACAAGTATATCGACCCTGTTTACTTCTCAGGTTAACTCGCAAATAATTACTGATATTGCTACGTTAAAAAAGCAAGGTTTTAAGCCTTCTACGCTGCTTTTGCCTAAAAGTCTTGCGAATGAGACAAGCAGTTTTGCAGGACTGTCGAAGGAAATAGAAAAAGCATTTGTATCGTTTTACAACCTTACGCCTTCATCACGAATAATTTTTGCGTCTGAAGGTTTCGAAGAAGAGTATATGATTTTGTCGATATTCGGGCATAGAGTCCTTTTGTTGAATTCGTTAAAGGGTTTTGATATAAATTTAATAAATGAAGGTTCCGGTTTTTCACTGATAGTTATTCCCGAAATTAATTCTGAACAGGAGCACGATTTTGCCTTTGATATTATTAATGGCACTAAAACTGATCAAGTGGCTTTAATAAATGGAATGTCAAAATTTAGTAAGATGTTTATGCAAAATCTCTCTGTCCGGGAAATTGATTTATATCACACTGGTAGTAGTGGTGCACTGTTCTATAATATTTCACAAAACCATTTCACTGTAGATACTCTGTCTGGAAAAAGGAAAAGAGAGCAGATCGTAATTCCTGCACTTTTCGATTAGAATATAAAAAATGGAGAACTAAATGAACTCTAAAGCAATACCAAATAGAAGTCAAATAGAGGAATCGGATAAATGGAACATAAAAAAAGTTTATGGGTCTATTGAACAATGGCAGAAGGATTATTCAGAAATTGAGAAGATGATCGAAAAATACGATTTATTAAAGGGGACTGCCGGAAATTCTGTGAATAAGTGTCTTGAATTAATAGAGTTTGACCTTGAAGTCAGCCGTAAGATCGACAAGGTGTATCTTTATGCGCATCTTTTAAATGATCAGGACAAAACCGATAATTCCGGAGAAACACTTTATCAGCGTGCTGTAACGCTATTTACAAAAATATCCGAAAAATCCAGTTTTATTGTGCCGGAAATTCAGTCACTTGATGATGAGATTCTTGAAAAATATCTTGAATCCCGTGAATTGACTCAGTACCGTTTTTATCTTGAGAAAATTATAAGATTCAAACCTCATACATTGCCTAAAGAGTCGGAAGAGATTCTTGCCATGTCAGGCGAGGTTTTTAGTGCTGCCGGCAAAATATTCTCTCAGCTGGACAATGCAGACCTTCGCTTTGGAGATGTTTTAAACGGCAAGGGTGAAACTATCGAACTGTCTCATGGTAATTTTATCAGCCTATTACATGACAGTGATGCTGCTGTACGTAAGAACGCTTTTCATCAGTATTATGATGCTTATGATAATCATAAATATACATTGGCGTCTTCATTGTCGTTTTCAATAAAAAAAGATTGGCTCAAGTCACGTTTGAGAAGGTATTCATCATGTCGAGAAGCCGCTCTATTCACGGATAATGTACCAATAGCAGTGTATGATAATCTTATTGAATCTGTAAAAAAGTCAGGTGATGTAATCAAACGCTATATGGCTGTACGGAAGAAAGCTCTAAATGTTAAAGAACTCCATTTTTATGATACTTATGTGCCAATAATAAATGATGTTGATTTTTGTATGGACTATAAAGAAGCAGTCGAGACATGTGTCGCAGCCGTTTCTCCTTTAGGTGCCGATTATGCCTTAATAATGAAAGAAGGGCTTCTTGGAGGATGGGTTGATAGATATGAAAACCGAGGTAAGAGAAGCGGGGCTTATTCTTCCGGGTGTTATGACTCTGATCCCTATATACTTATGAATTACGATAAAAACAATATCAATAGTCTATATACCTTGATGCATGAGGCCGGCCATTCAATGCACAGCTATTTTTCAAGACAAAAACAGCCTTATGTTTACAGCGATTATACTATTTTCGTTGCCGAGGTTGCTTCTACCTTCAACGAAACGCTTTTATCTGATTATCTTATAAAAAAATACGCGGATAATAAAAAAATGAAGGCTTATATTTTAAATAGGGAAATTGATAATATTCGCGGAACGCTTTTCCGGCAAACGATGTTTGCTGAATTTGAACATCTTTCTCATGCTGAAGTTGAGAAGGGCAATCCTTTAACAATTGATAAATTTCGTGAGATCTATCGGGGGCTGCTGGAAGAATACTTCGGTGACTCCATTGCTATTGATGACATTCTAGAGCTGGAATGCCTGCGTATTCCCCATTTTTACTCGGCTTTTTATGTATATAAGTACGCTACGGGTATATCAGCTGCTGTTTCGCTTGCGTCGGGAGTATTGCAAGGAAAGCAAGGGGCTTGTGATAATTACCGTCTATTTTTAACTCTTGGGGGAAGCATGTATCCGATTGAAGAACTCAAGGTAGCCGGAGTAGATATGTGCAGACCAGATGCCGTGAACAGTACCTTGTCGCGTTTTAAGGAGCTTGTTCTTGAGATGGAGAGTCTTATATAGCCGGCAAGGAGTCGGAGTATTTTTATCTGAAAAAAGGATAAAAATGATTGTTGTAATTCTTTTTAGAAATAGACCTTTTTTACCGATATATTAGAGTGATGATTTAATAAGGGAACTTCGAAAAATTACAATATTTCATAATTTACCGTTATATACTCGGTTAAAACATCCCCGGAGGGAGTGCAGTGAAGAAAAAGCTATTGTCAGCTATTATTCTTTTTTATCTTGTTCCATGTTTCGGTTATACGGATCAGACAACAACAGAGCGCATTATAAAAGAAAATAAATTGTTTGTTGAATTTTTAAATATATGTTTAAGTAACTTTTCTGATAAGGATTCGGAAAAGCTGGATACATTTTATAATGTTTATCAGAGCCATTTTAATGGCGAAGTGGCTTTTCTGCAGTCTGATTATCATCGTGCGTTTAAGGACGTATATAAATCACAAGACGCTAATGTTCATTTGTACAACAAGGTTTTAAATGAGTATTACCTTGATGAGTCCAAGATCGTACTGGACCGTCTTGCTCCGGGAATAATTAAATCCAAAAACAGTGCCGCCAGACAGTATTTAACCCTTGGATACCGTGACCGTGCCCTGGCACGTAATGTGCAGATGGTTGGCAACGCTTCAAGGCCGCATTTAAGATCCCATAAAATATATGCGTTCATGGAAGCTATAAAATACTCTCGTCGTTCCATGCGTTATGCCCTGTTGGCGCTGTTCGAAAGTCAGGATATCGAGACAAAAAAACTGATTTATAACCATCTTTTTGAAATTGAACGTGAAAACAATAATCCTTTTTATAACAGGTTCCTGTCCAAAGATGATAAAGCCCTTGTTGCCGAGATTAATCGTGATTATGAAGACTATGAAAATGAGTACGGTCCCAAGCTTGAAGCAGAATTAAAGCGTTATGAGGAGACTGGAAAAATTCCCGATAGAACCGGAGGGTCTGCAAGCGGAACCGAACTGGACAGTGATCCGGCCGGAGGTGGTGTTTCGGTTACTCCAGGCAATCCGGAAGCTGTAGATTATCTTTATGAAAACAAGATCGAACGCCGCTTGCGATTTCGTCAGGAACAGAGAGTCGCCAATTATGTTCGTAACGGTGAATTTTATATTGCGAATGAAGTTATCGTCAAGTATGTAAATGACTTCAATTTTAAACTGATTGCCGCTACGATTGAGGTTATGCGTGCCCGCGAAGATAAGGTTAAGTATAAACTGGATTATGATAAGCTTTATATCCAGCATCTGGATAATTATTCGCGTTTAGCCCGAGAATCTGTCCTTGACAGTTTCGCTGATCGTGTTAGAGTAGTAGATGATATCACCAGAGAAGGTGGTGAAAAAAAAGACGCGAAAGATCCGGTGTTATCGGATGATCCTGATGCCTGATTGTTTTGCGGGGAGATTTAATGGACGATTTGCATAAACGAATGCTTAATAAGGCGCTGGGAAGAGACGCTTTTCAACAGCAAGCAGGTGGCGGCCGTGGAGTAGGCGAGCTTGACCAGCTTGTTCGGCAGTCGGTTTCGGATCTTTATATGGCTTTGATAGAGTCACAGACTGATCCTGCGCAAGCTATAGATCTATTGGCACAACATGTTGCCATGATGGTAGAGATGATTAATGAGTTTAAAAAGGCAAAATAAAAAGCTTGTTTATAAGGCCGGGTGGTATGCCCTGGTTATATTTTCCGTTTTGGTATGGATTGTAATACTGGGAGATGTAGCTTATTACATAATTAATGGTGGCAAATAATTTTATAGTATGGGTTTCTCTTTCAGGTTATATTGCCACAACTCTACAAGTTTTTCAAACTCTTTATTGGATCCATCTTCATCATTTTCGTGTTTAGACCTGTGCCTTTTTATAAGATACTCCACCGTGCTGTCTTCTAGTAAAAATTCTTCATTGTTTTGATTCAGTTTTCGTATAAGGTAATTGAGGTTATAGGTCGAAAAATCACCAATTAGTTTAAGAGAACATAGAGTGGGCTCGTATTTCATAAGAAGCTCGGTCATGTAGAGAGCCTGTCGTAATGAGTCAATGCTGCCAGAGAGAGCTGAACGGAAATGCATACTGAGTTTTTCATACAAATCAATAAATCTGTAATAGGATTCAATAACGGGAAGTATCATTTCGGGGAAGCGGTTTTGTAACTCTATTAAATCAATAGGTTGGTCTTTTTCTCGGAAGTAGTCAAATATTTTAACGGCATTTTCCGGCAAGGGGTCTTCGTCAACAAGTTCTATATAGAGATCCTTGATTATTGTTTTAACCGTACCGGCTTTCTTAAGATATATTTCAATCTCTACTGGTTCAATATAATAGTTGTTTTTATCTGTCGAGTCCATTGCCAACCATTGCTGGTAATCTAAATTCGCTTTAAAAATGGGTGTTTCAAAATTACTAAAATCAAAATAATCAGTACTTACGTTTAAACGAAATCAGTTGTAGTGATTATCAAAGCTGTTTTCTGATAAATTTATAAGTATTCATTACTTAAAGCGATCTTCCAATAGTTTAAGAATATTTTTCTGGGCATCACTAAAGCTATGTTTATAGGCTTTTTCAAAAAGTTCGTCAGGACGTTCCGTACCGGTGAACGATTTAATGCTTTCCACAGCTTTGTGAAACTCTATCGACATCTTCGTAAGTTTCAGTTCAGCTATTTTCCACATGGAATCACCATCTCTAACGATAAAACGTTCGCCATCAGGAAGTGTAAAGATAGAATTTGGAAAAATCCAATGAGGGTTTTTACCCTTAACTTCATCAGGTCCAAGAGGGCGGTAACCATTAATAACTGCGATCTCATTAAGATAATAGAGTATCTCTGTATCCGTAATTTTTATTTTAAACTTTTCAATAATTTCTTCGTTGTCATTGCCTTCAAGACGTTCCTCAAGATCACTTATTTCGGTTGGAGGCGTGACCGGTTCGGTTTCTGTGTTGTCTTCTGAATTTGCGGCCTCAGTATTATGATCTGAATCTGTAATCAATGTGCCGTTTTTTTCCGGGTCATTGGTACTGCTGCTATCTGCCAATGTGTCAAAACTTTCATTGTTTTGGGATGACGTAATGTTCTCTGATGCTGTAGTTTTTGAACCACGACTAATAAGTTCGGCAATGGTATCAAAAAATGGTTTCTTCTGATAAGCTTTCCAGTATAGAGAAAAAAGAACAATAACAAGCACTATAATTAAAAATGCTGTTAATATCCTGTTTAGAGATCTGAAAAAAATTATGGGGGAACTGTACCAGAAGGGGTGTATAACCCGTTGAATCAAAGATGAGTGATGCCCTTTAAGTTCTCTGTGGGCGGCGTACTCATTCTTGTTTTGTACGTATTTATTATATCTTTGATTATTAAAAACAGCTGTCTTAATTTTTCGTATAATCTTTGCAAATAGGGGCTTAATTCCTTTAGTTTTAGAAACATCGGTTTGACTGTTGTCATCAAAAATCTGATTAATATGAAGTTTGTTAATATCTTCACGTGATAGAATATTCTGTTTATATATCTCTTTTCTTTCGTTAATTGCTTTTTTAAGAGATCTTACCGGCTTGGTTTTGCCGTTTCCAAGGTAAAGTTGAACCAGTGCATGAAGTCTTTTTCTGTCATTTTCAATTTTTGCCGCATAGTCCCTGTATTCGATGCTGTTTTTATAGCTCGATTCGTCAGTAGGAATCTGAACAGGCACCATGGGTATATAGTTTTTAGGGCGGTTTGAACGTGATATGGGAGTATATACTGTGAAAACTCCCTCGTCGGCTGCAATTATTTTGGAAGAGAAAGCAATATCCATCGCTTTAAGGTTATGCACGCTGTTTTGAACTGCGTAGTTTTGAATAAGCTTTTTAAGATACGATGATATTTTACGGTTTGTTGAAATATGAATCAGGTATTTTATCAGCGATATACAGTTTGTACGATCAAACGGAGAAGATTCGTTTTCAAAAAAATCGTTTATCATTTTGTTGTTATCAGGATTATCCGGATTCATTAAAGCATTAACGATATCGTTTGAAATTATGGAATTAAAAAAATCAAGACAATCGTTTGATGATTCATACTTGATTACCTGGTAATTAACATCTTTAAAAAGAGCTGAATGAGTCAAAGACGATAACTTGCTGAAATTGGGATTGCTATCTTCAAGTATAAAATAGGGGGTCTTTGTTGATTTAAGAACCAGGTTGCAGCATTCAAAAACAGAATAGGGAATAACAAAAAAATCTGCTGTCTGCTTTATTATTTTGTCTATATCCGTAGAGTTATTAAAATATAAGAAGTTTACAGTTTGACTTGTTTCCGATTTAAATGTAACTTCAAGATTGCCGGATCCGTTAATTTCATTGACGATCATGCCGGGGGTTACTTCGGTCTTTGACATGCTGAAAGAACTGCATGTGAGATTTGCTCTGGAAAAAAGTTTTTTGATGATATTCATTTGAGGCTTGTCGTCAGATAAAATTGTGAGTTTTGAAGAACTATGATTAATCCAGCGCAAGAAGGCGGTCAGGTTCAAGTAATTGGCCGAAGGATGCGCAATGGCCGATATTTTGCGAGGATTAATTCCATATTGGTCAAAAACCTGTTGATAGTTTTGCGGCAGCATATATAAAAAATAACTTCCCTGATCAAAAAAGACGGGGAGCGAATCAGCGATTGTAAAACCAGAGCCGAAATGTGCTCGATTTGATTTCGTGTTTTCGTACAGATCATCATGAACACGATTTGTGTTGTATGTCTTTTCAAGCAGTTTCTGCAGGTCAAAAAGATCCTTTTTGTTGTGTGATATTTTGAAGTTTCCGTCACGATAAAAGATGCCAATAAAAGACTCGCGGTCAGATAAAGATCTGGAGCTGATTTCGGGAATATCCTTCTCGACGTCTACAATTGTCACGTTTTTAAGATCAAGACCGAATATCTTTTGAAAATCAAGAAATCTTTTAAGAGTATAATGGCTGCCAATGTAACGGTTAGATGATTGTGTGTTTATATCGATGTTGAACTGTTCCTGAGCCGGGTTGCCGGGCATATCATCTGTAATTATTATATTCTCGACAAGCGGTATCAGTTCAACAGGCATATCCATCCAGTTGCCTATACGGATAAAGGGCTGTGAATCATCAAGAGTGTTGCCGGTAAAGATAATAAAACATCCAAAATCGGTGACAAAAACCCTGTCGCTGTCTTTTTGTATAATATCAGAAATTTTCATAAATATCCGGTTAAGCCTTAGAGCCATTTTTTGGAATAATTATTATTGATGCTGTTAAATGCTGAATTAATAATGAAAACCAATCGAATGTAACATAATACGCGGCAGTTTGTAAAGTAATTTATGTCTGGTGCGGAAAATTTGCTTATGTCGTATAATTGATTAGATTTGATTTCTACGTTCTATAATTTTAATCAGCATGGGTGGGTTTTAGATTAAATTTGTGATTTGTGTACAAAAAAAAATATGGTCGTTAACATCTTTTACAGTTAATGGTGTAGTAATTTTTCGAAGTTCCCTTTGCTGAATACGATCAAAAACTTGTTGATAGATACAGAGTTTGCGCTAATATTATACAGTAAGTGATATTATTGGAGGATTATTATGGCTTTTATTGATTGGAGTGATGAATATAGTGTTTCTGTCGATATCTTTGATAAGGAACATCAGTCTTTAATTGCAATTATTAACGAACTGCACCAGGGGCTGATCTCCGGGTTTGGTATTAAAGAGATGACATATATACTTGACCGGCTTTTAGAATACACGAGCAAGCATTTTTATCATGAAGAGAAGGAGATGCATGCCTATTCTTATCCGGAATTTGAAGATCACAAAAAGGCACACGAACAGCTTGTTGCCGATGTAAAAAAGTATAAAGATAGGTTGGAATCAGGAGAACAGGCTTTTTCGCTGGAGCTTCTTGCGTTCCTGAAGAAGTGGCTTGTTAACCATATTTTGGGAACAGACAGGAAGTATTCAGAATTTTTTGCCGGCAAGAATATATAATTCCCTATTTTACCGTATATCGTTCAACAAGGCAGTTACGGATATTCAGGAAAACCTGTTCTTTGTTATTGGTCTGTATATCCATAAAGAAGTCTTTTCTGTTATTATTGATCCAGACAAAAAGTTTTTTTGCCCCCTCTTCGGGGGTTTTTGATGAGTGGCATAACTTCACCATTCTTCTCATCTCGTCTAACATAAACATTTTTGGAAAGTTACCAACGAATAAGCGAAAGCTCTTCCCGTCTTCACTCTCTATTATTTTCACGTCCAGGTTTTCCTCTTCGGTAGAGTTATCACGAGCAAGTTTTCGCGCGGCTTTGCGTTCCTGAAATTCGCGTACGACTTCGCGATTATGTATCAGTATTTCAATCTGGCGCACAATAGATTGAAGTTCATCAGTTTCCAGATTTTGTGATAGGTCGGCTATACGTTCTTTTAGCTTTTCATCTGTTTTGGATTTTTTGTTATCGGACATAATGCCTCCATTTTTCTGCCGTATTGTTTTGTTCAGAGGCTCTTGGCGCGGGAGATACGGTGTTTCTTTTAAGTGAATGCTGAAAAATTTTAATTATTATACGGTAATTACCCATAGATTACACGATATATTATTACCGCATAATATCCTGTTCTAAGCATTCTTTTCTATTTTCGGATATAATAATTGGTTACTTTAGGGCTGGAAATGATCAGTTAGAATCATTCTGGCGTATTTTTTTCAGTTTTAACGAGCCATTTGAGGATGAATAGGAGTATATGACCGGTGAGTTTAATTGTAAGTTGTTATATATTTCAGTTTCGACGGTTAACATTGTTATCATATTGTTTGGCTGTTGTATAACAAGATAGCGTTTTGGAGAAATCTCTTCTCCAAGTGTAAATTTACTGATAATCTTGCCATTAATATCGTTAAATTCAGTTTTTATTGCTGATTTTGCTGCTCTGCTGTTTGTGTACAGTATAAAAATGGCTGTTCCAAAAATGAAAAGCAGGGATAATGTATAAAACAGGCTCGTGAAGAGAGAGCGCTTTCGTCTTATTACAGGTGGCATGCTTGGATAAAGATTCATCTTAAGTGTGAACTCCATTGTTAAGATTAAATTTAGCCGTATGTTAAGAGACAAAAATAGTCATTTTGTTAAAAAAGAGTTATAGCACATATTGTTGATAACATGATTATCGCTTCTTTTAATGTATATAAGCACAAAAAACAGGTCTTTTCAATAAAACTTTACCATAATCTGATTATCACTATTTTGCTTTTTATGTTATTCTGAAAAGCATTTTTTATGTAAAATTTTTTAACTTTTCTCTTTATATACGTAAAAACACTTTATCTCAGAATAATTATTATAAATAATGATCACATATCGTTATTGTTTAAAAATTTTTTCAATTTATTAGAGAGGGGTGTAATGGAAAAACTGTTCAAGCTTTCTGCAAATAATTCGTCTGTTAAAAACGAAATTATTGGCGGTGTCACAACATTTCTTGCTATGATGTATATCATAGTGGTTAACCCGGCAATTTTAAAAGAGGCCGGATTGCCTTTCGGCGCGGTTTTAACCGCTACAGTGCTGGTTTCTGCTTTCAGCAGTATTGCCATGGGGCTTTACGCGAAGTCACCAATTGCAATTGCTCCAGGCATGGGGCTGAACGCTTTTTTTACATACGGCGTTGTAATCGGCATGAAGGTGCCTTGGGAGACTGCATTGGGGGCGGTGTTCTGGTCGGGTATTGTATTTATTATCTTATCAGTTTTTAATGTGCGAACTCATATAGTTAAGGCAATTCCAAAACAGCTTCGTTTTGCTGTGGCCGCCGGTATTGGCCTGTTTATAACCTTTATCGGTTTAATAAACGGTGGATTCATTGTTGACAATCCGGCTACCCTGATTTCGTTTAAAGGGCTTAACGCTGTTACAGTAACTTTTGCGGCTGGTCTCTTTTTGACAGCAGTTCTGGTTGTAAAAAGAATCAAGGGCGCACTTATTATCGGTATTGCGGTTACCACCCTTCTTTGCATACCTATAGGTCGTTTTTATGGCGATGGTTCATGGATCTCTCCGGTACAAAGTTCCATGCTGGTTCAATATAATGGATTTTTTGCTTCTCCTGATTTTTCACTGCTTTTCAAACTTGATTTTATAGGTTCAATTAAACTTGCAATGTGGCCTGTAATTTTCGCATTTTTGTTTACCGATATGTTTGACAGTATTTCAACATTTATTGGAGTTGCCGAGGCAGCCGATCTTCTTGACAAGGAGGGAGAGCCTCTTCACGTTAAAGAATGTCTTATCGTGGATGCTGCTTCCACAACAGTTTCGGGGCTTCTGGGTACGTCGGCAGGCACAAGCTATATAGAATCGGCAACCGGTGTCGAGGAGGGCGGCCGTACCGGTTTAACAGCCGTGATAACAGGATTGCTGTTTCTTCCTTTTATGTTTCTTTCTCCATTGCTTTCGGTTGTTCCGGGAGTCGCTACTGCAACGGCTCTGGTTCTTGTCGGAGTCTTTATGATGAAGCCGGTTTCTCTTATTAACTGGACCAAGTTTGATGATGCCATACCCGCGTTTTTGGCGCTTGTTCTGATTCCTCTTACCTATTCCATAACACAGGGGATTGTCTGGGGCTTTTTAAGCTGGACTGTAATAAAGCTTTTAACCGGAAAACATAAAGAAGTTACGCCAACCTTGATAGTGATTGATATTCTGGCTGTGTTGGCGCTGGTTTTATAACCGGGAATTTCGAAAAATAAAAATTTTCGCGAATTTCTTTTCTTACCTGCAAGATGTCTCTTGTGAGTGAGTATATGCGGTATAGTTAAAAAGTCAATTATCAAGAGTTCATAATACTTTGAATTGACTTTAGAGTATTTATTTCGTATTATATCGGGGAAGCTGTACAAACAGCTTCTCCGTTTTATATGCGTGCCGGGGGAAAAGTTATGAGAAAAACATCAGTGTTTTTAAGTATGGCTTTAGCGGCCCTCATGATTGCAGGCAGTCTATATTCCGAGACTTATTATACTTTTCGTGCAGGCGGTGGTATAGCGGGTGCCGGTGATAAAATAATGGGTCGTGATTCTGAATATGTCAGCTCGGACGGAGGGGATGGCCCGGCTATAGCTGTGTCGGTTTCCGCGTCGCTATTGAATATACGTTCAGCAAAAAGTTCTCTTTTCTTCGGAGCGCAAATTACTGCAAATATGTCGGAGATCCCGGTGAGCAGTGAAAGCGAAGCTCCCGTAAGCGGCAGCTATAATGTTTACTGGACTCAAAACGAGCTTGATGCGAAGTATATATATTCAGTATCCCGTACGGTAGGTGTATTTATAGGCCCAAGGCTTTTAATGAATCTTTCGTATGGAGAATATCCATTAACAAACACTGAATCGGAATACTCGGATGACTTTTTTTACAGGGATAATCTGGCCGGAATTTCGGCCGGTTTTAATTTACGGAAACATCTTTTTGGTACATCTTTTATTGTATCAACTATCGGCTATGGAGCATTAATCGGTGTTAACAGCACCACGTACAAAAATGAAACCGTAAATGGTGATCAGACCAATATAATGAATAGTTTATCTTTGGGTTATGCGTATTACTCTGTAGATTCAAAAACCATGTTTGATGTTTCTGTAGTGGCTGTATTTTATTTAAGAGATACACCTGTAATGACCTCGTTTGATGACGGAATTGAGACCGGACGCATAACACTTATGGCCGGTGTTACCCGTCCTTTTAAAAACTGATGCGAAAACTTGATGGAGATATTAACAAAATTGAAAATATTTGTTAATTCCCCGGGAAATACAATGTGGTTTGGAAAATAGCAATTAATGAATAATGTTTCAATAATATATCAGGATGAACATATCGTGGCGGTGAACAAACCCTCCGGAATGTTTGTTCACCGTACAAAGCTGTCGGACGAATCGGTTTTTCTGTTACAGACAGTCAGGGATCTTGTAGGCAAGCATCTTTATCCTGTACACCGTATTGACCGCCCGACTAACGGGCTTGTGGTTTTCGCTTTAAGCTCCGAATCGGCGGCTACGCTATGTAATAATTTCAGATATAATAGAATAGAAAAAAAATATCTGGCGGTTGTACGGGGGTGGGTCGAAGACGGAACAATCGATTATTCTCTGCTTAATGAGAGAGGTAACAAAAGAAACGACGCAGTAACGGATTATTGGCTTAAACAGAAAAAAGAGTACCCTTTTGCTATTGGAAAACATCAGTCGTCGCGTTACAGCCTTGTTGAGGTGTCGCCCAGAACCGGCAGAATGCATCAGATACGAAGGCATTTTAAACATATATTTCATCCTGTTATAGGTGATACAACATACGGTGACGGGACGCATAACAGGATTTTTCGTGAACAGTTCAGCAGACATAATCTGCAATTACAGGCGGTTTCTCTGAGCCTGTCTCATCCGGATACCAATAAATTCTTAACTATAAGTTTACCAATTGATATGCAATTGACTCTGCCTTAGTCTATTTTGAAGTTTCAGCTTTTAATTTCTCTTTGTGAAGCTCTTCGAGTTCGGCGTTTAATCTTTTGTATGCTGGAAAAATTATAAATAACAGAATCAGTGGTACTATACTGATTCCGAAAGCGGATTGTGCAGGATAGGCTGTGTCAATCAAAGCATGGGGGATTATCTGGAAAAAGAACTCAATTGTCTTTTCGGCACCCTGTCCCATGTTGAAAATTACACCAAACGATGGAATAAGGTTAATGTTGACCAATATGTTATTTGTAGCAAAAGAAAAAATTTGCAGGGCTGTAAGTGTTCCCAATATGGTTATCCCGACAGGATAACGATTAATTGAAAGGGTCATTATGCTTCCGGTGAAACAGGTGATAGCTACAGCCAGATTAAAGGCGATAAGAATAATATTTTGCGCGGCATAATCGCTTGAGCTGATCAAAAAAATAAAAATGGCGGCAACTATTAGCAGACCACCGAGAATATTATGTATATGTGCGAAGTATGTAAAAAATTTGATAGCTTTCATTGTCGCTTCCTTATTAAAAAACAGTTTATTTGCCATTTTTATACAACCAAAAGAGTATTCAATTCTTTTTTGGCAAGTTCGCTTTAAAAAGAGTTGAATCGAAAACTAAAGTCCTGTAGAGTAGAAAAAAAATATGGAGAACAGTTATGGTTTCTGATCTGGCTGCAGAGTTAAAAAGAATAACATTTGTAACCCGGGCTATATATGTAGCGATGCTTTTTACATATCCGTTTTACTACTTTTTGCTGGCAACAACTGTGGGTTTGCATGATGTTTCCGATAATAAAGATATTTGGACATTGCCTGTTATAGTGACAGCTGCGGGAGTTTTTGTTTTATCCGGTTTAGGAGCATATATTGCTCACGCTGTATTTTCCGGCGCAGAGTTTTATGAGGGGCGGTTTGGAAAGTTTTTCAAGATCAGAATAAAGCAGAATGGCGGGATTCAGCCTTCGTCAATATTTGCGCTTTATGTCGTGGCACTGACTATTATTCAGGCAAGCTCGGTATTGCTGTTTGCTTTGAGTACCGTATTGCAAAATGCCTGGTATTATCAGTTTTTTATAATGCCTGTAATCTTTTTCTTTGCGATATCTTATCCTAAAACCAGCAAACTGGAAGAGCTGATCAAGGGTGCCGAAAGAACTGTCCAGAAACCGGGTCAGGAGCAGTGATTTGCCTTTAGGTTTAAAGTTTTAGTATTTAGCAAAAAACAAACGGCTGTTATTTAAAATTATCAGATCACAGCCGTTTTTATTAAAGAATTATATTTTGTCCTGCAGGATTTTGTTCCGGTGTTACTTTTAGCAAGAAAAGCTGTTTTCTTCTATGCAGACATTCCGCTTTGCTTGATTTTTTTAACAAGTTCCGTGACTCTTCTCCCGAGCTGTAAACAATTTTGGACTACTCGTTCATCGGGTTTGCCAATTGATACAGGTCCATAATGATCACCCTCGGGTGAACCCTGTATGATCATTCCATGAATCAAAAGAGCCTTAAGTATATCAAGTACCGTTGTTTCATTTCCACCTCCAACTCCACCCGAAGATGCAAAGGCTGCTCCGATTTTTCCATCAAGAGCTCCGTGCAGTTCTATGCTGTTATCAAACATTGTTTTAACTTCTGCCGCCATAGTTCCGTAATAGGTAGGTGAGCCGACAATTATTGCGTCAGCATTTTGCAGGTCGCTGTTGCTGATGTGCTTAACGTTTTTTGTTACGACCTGCATGTCTGAATATGATTGCGCTCCTTCTGCAATGCTCCCTGCCATCGCCTCGGTGTTGCCTGAATTTGAATAATAAGTTATCAGAATGTGAGACATAGTACTCCCCCCTGAAATGTTATTGACTAAATATATCGTAAAGATATATGTGAACGATATATCATTACGATATAACGTATGCAGGTATGTCAAGTCGAAAATTTTCTCAAGAGGAGGTGCTGTTATGGTAAAAGTACCGGGATAGATTACATTATACAAAGTGTTGACATGGGCACAGTTCCGCTATACAGCCATAGAAAGATAAGATTGTAATAACGGAGCAGATTATGAAACAGGATTTAGTTCAATATTCAATTTTAGGTCTTTTAATGGATGGCAAAAAGAGCGGTTACGACCTGAAAAATGATTTTAAAAATTCAGTCGGATCATTCTATGCTCCAAGTTTTGGCAGTATTTATCCAATACTGAAAAAGCATGAAAAAAACGGCTATGTTATCGGAAAAGACGAGGCGGTTGGCAAAAGAAAGAGAACAGAATATACTATCACGAGTCTTGGTAAAGATACCTTTCTGAAATGGTTAAAGGTGCCTGTTGCACAGCATGAGCTTCAGTACAGCTGTGATGATATTCTTGTTAAGCTCTATTTTTACCGGTATTTGCCTTTAAAAACCAGATTAGCGTTAATAAAAAAACTTAAAGATATGAGTTTCGAAAATTATTACAGTTTAATTGAGTGTCAGAAAGAAATATCTTTTCCGATAACCGATTCCCGCAGATGGCCCCTTGATTGGGGGGTAGTATCATTTTACGCTTATGCCAAATGGCTGGAGAGCATTGAAGACGCGTACAAAAAACGAGGTGATTAAATGTTTAACAGATACAAACGATTACTGTTTGTAATAGCGATTCTTGTTATGACAGCATGCTCAAAAACCAGTGCTTCCGGAAAAAATATAACACAACATGCTTCTAATGTTTCGGTTGTTGCAAAAGAAGATGGAAACGCTCATGGAATTGCTATGGGTGATGGTAACATATATTTTGGTCTTTCAGGCAAATATATATTTCGATACAGCCCGGAATCAGGTTGTGAAGAAATTGCTGTTCTTGAGGAGGCTGCTGGGTCTTTTAGAGCAGGAGTAGATAACGTTTTTATTTATGATATGGATTATGGGCCTGACAAGAACCTGTATATTGCTGCAGAAACGAAAGTTTTGAGGTGGTCGGCTAGTCATGGCATTGAAACTCTATTTGAAGATGATTTTTCCGGAACCTATGGTGCTGCCGGTATTGCGGTACAAAAGAATGGAACATTTTATGTGACTGATCATGGCGGCCGGGTAATACATTTTAATCCGGAAAACGGCGATAAAGAAGTTGTAATGAAAAAGGACAGTAACGAGGATAAGCCTCTTGGATTTTTTGCTCCTATCGGGTTGGCTCTATCTGAAAACGAAAATTATCTTTATATCTGTGACAGTGTGCTGAGCCGTGTAATAACAATGAATACACAGAATAATAGAATAGAGTCAATAGTACCGTTATCCGAGGTTTCGACAATCGAATATCTTGGTGTAAGTAACGGATATTTGTATGTCAAGAGCCCGGCTCAGGAATATTTTTATATATTAGACCTGTCGAATCCTGAAAAGCCTGAAGAAACAGGCAGGCTTGAAGTAAAGGGGGTTGACTTCTTTTCGTACGGAATACAGACCTTCGTTGTTTCGGAAGAAAGCAACAATACTCATGTTACCGGTACCTGTTGGGATTCCGGAGAAGTCTATTCTCTAAATATCGATACCCAGTAGATACTTGACTGAAAGACCAATAGCGAAAGATATCGCGGCAACGGTCAGACTTATGCCTGCCATTTCCGCGAATCTTTTGCCAAAAGGAAGATCCTTGGCGACGGATATGTAATAGGTGAAAAACAGTATTACAATAACAACCGTTGCAAGAAGTATTGCCAGTGCCGGAATAAACGCGTTTTGCGGAAGAACAAGATAGGGTAACACGAGAAGTATTACAGTAACAAGATAAACAGAGCCGGTATACAATGATGATTTGAGTGGATTATGATGCCCATCCGAACGCGCGGAGAGATACTCACTTGATGTCATTGAAAGTGTTGCTGATATTCCGGTAATTAGCCCTGAAAGGGCAACAAGTCTGTTGTTTTGAAGAGCGAAAGTCAATCCGGCAAGAGTTCCTGTCAGCTCTACTAACGCGTCGCTAAGTCCAAGAACCATTGAGCCTACGTATTGCAGTCTTTCTTCGTCAAGCATCTCCATAAGTTGTTGTTCGTGATGATCTTCATCTTTAGCTATCTGTTTTGCTTGCGGAACTTCGGTCGAAATTTTATTATATATTTCAGAGGCGTCATCTTCGCCATTTTCCATTAATTTAAGAGCAAAAGTGTACCCCATTATTCTAGCTATAACGGTAAAAAACATAATTTTGAGCTTTTTGGGTTTTACATTTTTGCCGGTGATTTTGCGCCAAATTTCACTGTGCTTCAGTTCTTCATTGCCGATGTTTATAAGTATTTCCCGGTTTTTAACGTCTTTAACAAATTCTGCGATTCGGGTATATATGCGGTATTCGGTTAATTCGTTGATTTGCATTGATAACACTATTTTTCTTGTTTCGTCAGATATTTTCATCTTGTCTCCATAAGACTTCGTAATAAGCATACTGAATTATTCAGGATATAATAATATTATCAGATAGTCAATAGTGATATTTAAAAATGTGTAAAAACCATATAATTAAAAATTGAAATAATGCACCTGTGGTGTTATATCTGTAAGGGACTTAGAAAAATAATTTTCCGGAGAGAATCATTCTTTAGACGCCTGTTCGATCAGGATTAAGAATATCTAATGGAGATAATAATCCGGTTAAGAGAAGAAATATGTTCTGGTGAATACTGCACCTATTTTAGAACCGCAATGTTATTCTAAAGATATCTTGACAATCAGGGGATATTTTAGTCACTTGAAAAAGTCGGAGAATAAATAATATAATTTGAAAGGAGTTTTATATGAAATCACGTGAGCTTGCAACTCATATATACACTGCGGATCCGTCTGCTCATGAGTTTAATGGAAGACTGTATGTTTACCCTTCACATGACCGCGATATTGATGTAGCATATTCTGATGAGGGTGATGAGTACTTAATGGAAGATTATCATGTTCTTTCAATGGACGGCCCGGATGCCGAGGTAATCGATCATGGTATAGCTCTGCACGTTGACGATGTTCAGTGGGCCTCCAAACAGATGTGGGCGCCGGACGCGCACGAGAAAAACGGTAAATACTATTTGTATTTTCCTGCTCGGGACAAAGAGAATAATTTCCGTATTGGTGTGGCTGTAGGGGACAAACCGGAGGGGCCTTTTGTGCCTGAGAAGGATTACATAAAAGGAAGTTTTAGTATTGATCCATGTGTTTTCAAAGATGATGACGGATCTTATTATGTCGGATTTGGCGGACTCTGGGGAGGCCAGTTAGAGAAATGGCAAACCGGTTCGTTTGTTGCCGATGCGGAAGGCCCTAAGGGAGATGAGCCGGCTTTATGTGCCAAAATAGCGAAACTTACCGGCGATATGCTTCAGTTTGACGGTGGGGTGCATGATATACAGGTAGTTGATAAAGACGGTAAACCGTTAACTGCCGGTGATGAAGAACGCCGTTACTTTGAAGGACCGTGGATTCATAAATATAATGGCAAGTACTACTTTTCATATTCTACAGGAACAACGCATTGTATAGTGTACGCGACAGCAGATAATGTTATGGGGCCTTATACATATCAGGGGGTTATACTTACACCTGTAGAGGGATGGACGACTCACCATTCTATTGTGGAGTTTAAAGGTAAATGGTATCTTTTTTATCATGACTGTGAGCGTTCAAAAGGAATCAATAACAAGCGCAGTGTAAAAATGGCCGAAATTACATACAATGAAGATGGAACCATTCAGACTCTGGTACCGGACGAATCTCTTATCGGAAAACGATAAACAGCGATTTATTATGTTAAGGAATTTTGAAAGCCGGACAGATAATTGTCCGGCTTTTTTGTTGTTTGTCCGGCGTGTCAGACCTGACTTCTGCCAGCAAATCTTAATCTATATGTCCCCAACCCAAAGCGGTTTATTATTCATCTTTTTTCAAATAATTCAGTTAGCATTTTATAAATACTGTTCTGTGCAGTAACTATTTGAAGTCCCCCTTTGGGGGATTCAGGGGGCTTAGTGTTAGACATTTGCAAGATAATAAATGTGGGCAAAAGTCAGGTATCGGATAAATATCCCCTCTTTATTAAGATCTGAAAAAAACGTAAAAAAATAAAAAAAATTTAACAAAATATAAAAAAGCCAGTATTAATAGACAAGCTTTCCTGGGAGCTGCCTGCGGAATAGTTTAGACCAGCAGAATCTACCAGTTGTGCGCGATTGATAGCAGTAACCGAAAATCATCAAAATACAAATACATATATAGAGGAAGTAATGTAATAGATAAATATAATGGGAGGAGTTATGAAAAATCTATTTAAAACCTTGCCGCTGATTTTAACGGCTATTATAATTTTATCATTTACAGGTTGCAGTTCCGATTCGGATTCGGCAACAAAACTGCAAACCGATAATGTTGATGATGTGGATCCGGCTACTGGAAAGCCGGAAAATGACAGTAATGAGAACACAAACACTGATGATGACGAGCTGGAAAAAGCTATAGAAGAAATTAATTCAAAAAACAGTGCTGCAACAGTTATTAATGAAACAGGAGTAGGGGACACCATTAATTATTCCGATATGTCTTCATTGGACAGTGACCCTACCGGCCTGCATATAACGGAAGACTATGACGGTGACGGCATACCAAACGCCAGCGAGATAGTGACCAACCCCTATGTCGCGGATTACCCCCGTATCGTTACCAGAATATCGCCGCCTATAATAATGGAACTGCAGCCTACAACTACAACCGAAGTTGACTCTTTCAGCGAAACGATCGATGAAAACTCTGTGGAGAGCATTACCAAAAAGAGCATGGAGGATCGTCAGTACACATCGACCAATTACAAGACCACACCCTATGAAGTCGAAAACTCGTCCTCATTCGAAAAGTCGCACGCTGAAGGCTCTATGACTGAGCGGAGCAAGAATAGCTCCAAAAATAGCAGTGTTAGTTTACCCGGACTTTTTGCAGGTGCGTCGGGTGGAGGAGGTTCATATGGCAGCTCCTCAGGTTATACAAACATTGATTCGCATAATGTATCCGACTCTGTTGCAAGGGCCGAAATGAGCCGCAAGATGGTTTTTGAAGACGTTACATATGTAGACAACCTGAGCCGGTCCGGTGTTACAATGACCGAAGACAGCATCTCATCAATGACAAACAAGAGCCGTAACAGCGATACTATTAAAAAATCCTCGGTACTAGGTGATCGTGACGGTGTGGTCAAAGCCACGCTGCATCTTGAAAATCCGTCGTTGGATGTGCCCGTAAAGATATCAAATGTTACATGTACCCTTTCGTTTAGAACACCGGCCGGTAAATTTTTACCCGTGCAGACGTTTAAGCTGCGCAATGAGGACTGGACCGAGTTTGAACAGGAAATTTACGGCGGGGAGGCACTTTCGCCATTTGTTATTGAAATATCAGACCTTAAAACTTCGAGCGTTGCTGACGCTCTTGAAAACGGATACATGCCGCAGGTGCATATAGTCAGTTATGATATTACCAGGGTCAAAGACTCCAACTATAATCCGGGTGTTGATAACCTGAAGATTGTAAAAGAGAACTGTAAAGGCCGTACTGCACAGATACTTATATCGGCTCCGGAACTTAGAGAAGAGTACCGCGTCGCGGCATTTGATATTAATGACGACGGTTCGTTTACACCGGGTATCTCGTTAAAAAAGGCTCTTTTCAATATATTCAGATCAAGAATGGGGGCCGGTGAAAAGTGGGGAGTAACCGATTCTAAAGGCAATCCTTTAACAGTGGCTGACAGGGATCTGAAATGGAAAAAAGGAGCTACTGACCCCAATAACTATGTTTTTGACAACACGGACGGCAACTCGTGGCGGGATTTTGAAACCATGGTCAAAACCTATACTGATGAGAACGATGTGGAGCACCATCGGGAGCAGATAAAAAGTATTATGGGAATCTCTCAGTACAACCCTTTCGACAAGGACCTTTTGTCTGATAACTCGCCGCTTCCTCTTGAAGAGGTATACAAGATGCGGTACTGGTATGTGCTGCATAACGGACGTTATTTCGAGGGTGATATAAATGACCCTATCTGTCCCGGTGAGCGTTACGAAATTGTGCTGATTGATGTACGTGACAGCAATGAACATTTCAAGAGTTTCAGCTTTACTCCTTTTCAGGCACAGTCGGATGTATTTTTGCATACAGTATGGAACCAGATAATTAATAAGGGCGATTATGCCCGCTCGGTAATGCTGGGCAAGGTTTACAAGGATGATATTATTAACCTTAAGGTTCATCTTATGGAAGACCGTCAGCTCTTTAACCTTGTTTCAAATAAAGGCGAGTCGCTTGATCTTGATGGAGTAAGTATGGGATTGCGAACAACAGAAAGTCTGCTTACCCTGGGTGATGATCTTAAGTATACACTGGAAGAGACTGACGCCAAAAGGCTTAATAACGGCATACCGGGTGATTTTACAATTACAGGGTATGGCTCTGTAAACTCGCTTCAGATCGAAACCGAATTATCGGCTAATGCCGATTATTACGAGTACGAAATAGAGTATCCTGACGGAAAAACCTATACCGTAAAAGTCGATTGTGAAGATGTCGAAAAACAGTACGGTATTGTAAATATTAACAGTATGACAAAGGACAGCTCCGGTGAACTGCTGCCGAAGCTTTCGCGGGGTGTTTACACTATAAATGCCAAGGCATACGGCAAGCTGTATGGTGTCGCGGTGTTTACGCCCTGTGCAAGTGAAAATGTACAGGTATCTGTAAACAGGGCGGCCTCTGCACCCGTAAGAGCCTCTTTTTCAAAAGCATCTTCAACAGGCAAGCTGTATCTGTCCATTCAGAATCCCAACGATTATAACGCCGAGTATTACAGGGTAGATATTGATGGCCCACTTAACCCGGCTCATCTTGAAAAGGGAGCGCCTCAGGGTTCTAAAACCGAATATATAATGGCGGGCGTTTCGTGTATTGATATCGATACCCCTGTAAACTATATTAAAAATACCGGGGGTGAACCCGGTGTATACAAGGTAACCGTGACTTCTGTAAACGACATTGGTGAAGTTTCAGCGGATCCTGAATATGTGGAGGTACCTTTAGAGAAATATTCCGAACAGAAAAAGTACATACCGGCAATAACCGGCGGTTATGCCATGTCCGACGCGGTAGACCTGGAAGTAAATTTTGATGACGGTTCGGGCTGGTACAGGCTCTTGTTAACAGGCCAGCCGCAGCCCGGAATCCGTTATATCGACTGCCGTTACACAACTTCCATTAATTTAAAGGATCAGGTTTTTAATATACGCTTTCAGCCTCCGGCCGGCCGGGAGAGGGATATGGGGCACAACGTATTCGTGGGTGACGCAAAGAAGCCGGTAAATGTGTATATCCGGACAGTAGCTCTTGCCGAATACCGTGACAGGTTCTGGCCAAAACTTGGTGCTGATCTTAAAACAAGATTTTACAACTTTGTTCAAGACGGAACAAGCCTTATTGATATGTGGGTGCATGGCAGTGACGACAAGGGTACAGACCAGACCGATATTACCAATATGGAGCTTGCATTAACTCGTAAAAGATATCTTGATTATATAGAAGATGAAAAAATTTTTGGATTTACTATAAACAGAAATGTAAGTGGTACCGAGCAGATTGAAGAACTGTTTTTCTCTCCGTTAAAGTACAGGGCGTACACCGTGCATCCTTTTTTAACCGGTGGAGAGCTTACTACTGATGCCTCTATCGCGACACCTGTAACTTTTGACGCGGAAGTACCGGCAGGTGAAAACCGTACTATAAGATTATCTAACTTTCAGTCCGAGATATCTGATACATATTATGTATATTATAAGCCATTGCCTCTATACGATTACAGTTTTGAAGCAAACAAGGAGTCGATGGATGAAAATGATAACAAGACGTACAAATATGTTATTGATAATGAAAATGTTTTGTCATGGAACAGCGTTGGGCCATTCAGTATAGCTGAAGATACGATATGTGATATCACTGATTTATCACCCAATCAGAAATATGTAATTGCTGTTGTCGGTGAAAATTCTTATAAAACATTTTCGGTTCCTGAATATTCAAATGAGGATGGTGAGTATTATTGCTATATACCACGATCAACTTTAACGCCTGGAGTAGTCAATTGTTCTGTAAGTATTGGGTCTGCAAAAAACTCGATATTGGTATCAAATATTTATGCGAATAACGCTGATAGTTACGAAGTAAATTGTAAAAATGCTGATACCGGAGATGTAATCACTCAAGAGTTTAACAATAAGTCGGCTCCTTTTGTATGCAAGTTTGAAAATCTGCTTCATTGGCAAAACTATAAAGTATGGGTTGTCGCGAAAAACACATACGGCGGCAAAGAAAAAAATTCATACGTATCCCAAATCGAGACACGCCCACAGAATGATTTTGATGCAAATATTGAAGTTTATTGGGATAATCCGGTGTATGAGTATGATACCAGCTATTCACCACCACATCGTTATACTGCAGATTTGCATATTCATGTAATAAAGAATTCACTTCCCGAGAATGTAGATCATTTTGTATTTATCAATTCTGGTTACTACGCGGGTGATATGGGTAGTATGCCAATTTCGCATGATTTTAATGTAATTAGTGTTGATAATTTAGGACGTCTGCAAAAGTATAACTTAACTATTATGGCAAATGGTGTTGTTGATGGTGATTGGGTAGAAAATGGTAATGATTTCAGTAGAGCTATTATTCAATTGAGAGCTTTTGATAAATATAATCGAAGTATTGATTCTAAAGTTTATGAATTCAATATCGATTGTCCATATGACCCCGATGACGATGATGATTGGAAATGAAATTAAGTTTATTGATATATGAATAAAATATTATTAATACTATTTATTTTCAGCTTTGTTGCAATCTGCGCGGCGCCTGTTGATGACAGGCTTCGCGTTGATATTGCTTCGTTTGCCGCGGAAGGTTGTGATGTAAAAGTTTCTGACAGGGCATACAGTTTAACGGTAAACCTTGCCGGGCGGAAAATCAGTTCGGGTGAGTTTACATCGATAGTGCTTGCGGGTAAATCGGGCTGGGCTGGTCAGGGCAAGGTCGGGTCTGAAACCGGTTATGATGAATCGCGCAGCGATATGGCTGATTCATTGAATGTGCCCCATCTTGTGGCCGAATCGGTACTTGAGTGCCGTACCGATCCGTCAGTCGAAAGCAAGGAGCGTTCAATTGCCGCCGGTGCTGATAAAGCTGTTAAGAGCGAAAACGGCATTAAGTCAGAGGTAAGTGCTGCTGATGTAAAACCGGACGATGAAAAATATGCTGATACCCGGCAACCGGAAACGGCTTCGGATGACGCGTATAACCGGCAAACTGAAGACAATTCAATAGAGCAAAAGAGCGGGCTTCAATACCGGATAAGCACAAAGGTGATTGAGTACAAGTCGGGCAGACAGGTGAAGCTGATTCAGTCAGGCTGGGGGCCTCCGGAGCGTTTTGAGGCAATGTGTGATAAAACAGCCTACAGTATTCTTGTTTATGCTGTCTGGTACAAGATAAACATTATTAATAAGCCCAAAACCGTAAAGCAGGTATTTAGCGATTATCTGCTGTATCAGGCAGGTTATACGTCTGTTTTAACAGATTTCGATTCTGTAAGTGATTACGGGTATTCCCTGTCGTGTACATTTGCAACTGACCGTTTTGTGAAAGATCAGCTCGGTGATCGTTTTGGTTTGCGCTCATCTCTTGGCTTTGGTTATTTGCGGCCCGCGAAAGATACTGTCGAAAGTCTCTGGTACGCCGACTTAAGCGCGGGATTGGGATACACTTATAATATATCGTTTTTTGATATTATTCCTTATTTACGTTTGGGTGTAATGGCATCAAGAATGTCGTATGACGACAGAGACGAAGCTGTTCCGCCCTTTCAGTATCAGTCGTCATGGTATTTTAATCCTCTTTCGGCAATGGGTTTTAACGCAATTTACAGAAGCAGGCCGGTTGATTATGTTTTTTCGACAGAGCTTATATTTATTAGTGACGGCGGTAATCCGGAGTTCTTTTTGAATTTCAGCGCGGGTGTTGGTCATGAATTATAAAAAATTATTATGTATGTTTTGCGTTTTTATTATGGTATCGTGCAGCTCCATGAAAGATGACGCGGGCGATATTGGCAAGGTTTCCGAAAAACCTGAAGAGAGCAATGACAGTATTGAAGAAGTTACCGGCGAGAAAAAATATGAAATTTCCGGCTCTATATATAACGTTAAAGACTGCAGTGATATAAAGGTTTTTGTTAATAACCGGATAGCTGAAAACTGTATAAGCAATAACAGCTTTATTCTGGCAGAGCTTGGTTCGGGCAGTTACACTGTTCGTGCAGAACTTGACGGCCGTCTGCTTTATCCCGGAGAAATAACCGTTGAGATTAAAACCGGAGATGCCGTTGTAAGCTTTTACGGCAACGATACCTGGAGATACATCAGTGACTTTGGTGGTGACGAGAAAATATATTCGCTTATGCTTGATGATGTTACGGAGCATGTGGTCTTTGCGGGCTCCATTTATCAGCCTGGAAACAGTTACGAACATCTTTTTGGCAGTTTAAATTACCTGAACAGCCACGCTTCTTTTGTGTATGGACACAGCGGTTTTGATGAAGCAAGAGCCGTAACAACAGGTAAAAACAGCCATTACATAATTGCCGGGTCATCGGTTATAACCGATTTGTCTGCCGGTCTTGACTCCTATAATATTAATGTTAGGCAGATTAAACGTGATGGGACTGAAGGCTTTGATACAATAATCGGCGGCTTGCAGGAGGACCGGGCGTTTGATGTGATTAAATCAACCGACGGGTATCTTGTTGTCGGCAAGTCCAGATCTTTTAATGAATACGGCTCTTTTGACGCGTTTATAATCAAGCTTGATTTTAACGGTAATTATGTCTGGAAAAAGATTTACGGTACAACCGGTAATGACGAGTTCTGCTCAATAACCGGGTATAACGGTAATTTCGCGATCACGGGCACCTTTTTTGATGTTTCCAACAGTAAACATAATATCGTTGTTTATATTGTAAACAACAGCGGCGACGTTGTAAAAAAAGCAACATTCGCGAATAACAGTTACGATACGGCTACAGGGATAACCTGTTCTGATGACCGGATTTTTGTCAGTGGATTTACTGCCAGCACATTATATTCGGAAGAAGGTGTAATTCTTGATATTAAAGATGACAGCGTTCTTTCGCTTAACGCGAGAATTGAATCCGGTTTAAACGGTGAACAGCGGCTGCACGATATATGTGTGGGGCTTGACGGTACAATCGCAGCCGCGGGATACAGCCGGAAAACAGCTCTTCCAAATGACAAGGACTTTTACCTGCTGTTTTATGATCATGTTAACGATACAAAACGTCAGATAGTTTATGACAGCCGGTCACAGCATGAGGAGTGCAACTCCATAATTTCATTGCCTAACGGCGCCTATTTGATGGGAGGTTCGATTCTGACAACCCTTGAATCCGCCTATCAGCTTATTTGTGTGGATTACGAAGGTAACCTTTATGAATAGAACTTTGCCGACGGCCAATATGATGTTTTACCGGATTACCGCATCACTGATACTTTCAGCAATGCTGATTACGTCATGCAGCGGTGGAGGAGGGGGTTCTTCCAGGGCGACAGAAGAGGGGACCTATCCGTCGCCGGGATCGTCGGCAGACGCGGTGGGCGATCCGTCAGGAACAGACGCCTTTTCGGCATCGACAAACCGGTCGTCAAAAGACGGAGAGACATCGGCCAGCCCCGATCCCTTTGCCGGAGCTGCCTTTGTGCGTCCGCCGCAGATAAATAATTACGGCGCGGTGTCGCTTGCATATACAATAGAGACAGTACCCGGACGCGCCGGTATG
>JAFGRW010000035.1 GCA_016934935.1 Spirochaetota bacterium
CCAGCTCGTCCGGCAGGCAGAGGCGGCGGTTATGGCGGTCGCAGCGGTGGCGGCGGCAGAGGCGGTTATGGCGGTCGCGGGGGTGGTGGTCGCAGTGGCGGCGGCGGCAGAGGCGGCAGCCGGGATGGCGGCGGACGCGGTCGTTACTAAGGCCCCGTGAGTGAGTAGGATCGTAAGTGATTGTTTTAAAATTGGTTAGCCGCGAGAACGTAAAACTCAATCGTGATCCGATATGAGGGTGTAACACGACAGGGGATGTCGATAGCAGTGTGCTTTTGCTGCCAATATAAGTGTTCCTGTTCGTGACAGGTCGTTTATTAAAGCCTTGTAGGTCAATGACTTGCAGGGCTTTTTTTTTAGCAGTTCTTTTTCCCGCATACGGCGTTTACGACTGATACAGAAATGCTCAATGTATAACGATACGCCTGCGTGCGGCAGCATGACGATGCCTACCTATGGCATAAATTGTCTGCGAAAAAAACTCCGCGCTAAAAATGGATGGAGAGTTAATGTTAAAGACTGTTTTGATCGTTTTTGTTTTTGGGTTTTAAGGGGGAAGGGACGACCCTTTGTATTAGGCTTTAAATAAGCTTTTCAAATCTGTTAGTCGCTCAAAATGGGGGTTTTTGGGGGCAAAAACACTGTTTTTTGCAGTTTTTTGCAATTTTTTGCAAAAGTGTGTGTTTTTAATAAGAGTTGGGTGTTTTTTAGCACTTTTTAACGTAGTTCACAGCCACCTAGGGTGTAAATTACGCAGATTAACACAGATTTTTAGAAGGGTAAGTTTTTTTAACTATTTTTTGTAATTAATTTATCCACTGATTACACAGATTACGCAGATTTTTTACCACGGAAATATTTAGCTTTGGCGTCTTCGGTTTTGGCGATCTTTGTATGCGAGCATCCACGAACCCCAACACCTCATCCACAAGAATTACATTCTTTACGTAAAGCTAAATAAAGAGAATCCAGAAGGAGGGGGTTGGATAACACGGATAAGGGCCCGAGTACCAAGAGATAACCGGTGAAATCTATTCTTATTTCTTGACGGTTAAATTTGAGAGTCATAGAATTGTTGGTAGGTTTTTGCAGTGGAGGAAAGAAGAGTGGCAGAGAGAAAAGAAAAGGAGTAAGGACAATGATTGAAAATGTAAAACTAAAATTTGGAAGATCGCATGGAGCAGAGGCTACAAATATCGAGGCCACTCCGGTAACTGTATTTGTTGGACCAAATAATTCGGGAAAGAGTAAAATCCTTTTAGAGATTGAACGGTTTTGCAGACAAGGAGCCAAATTGTCAACTGATGTAATCCTTGATGAGATAGATTTTGTTGAGAGTATTCAGGAGGCTGAAGAAAAACTTGAACTTATAACCTTAAAACCGAAAGTAAATGAAAATTTGCAAGAGGGGCATATTGTTGTCGGCAGGCATGGAAATAGAAGTAGATACCCCAAGCAGCAATTATTACAAGCAATACGAACTCCAAATGGAAATAAAAATATATTTTGCTCGTGGTATCTGAATCATCATACAATCATACTTAATGGACAAAATAGGATTAATCTTGTTAGCGAGAAGCCTGGAGGTGATTTACAGGAATCTCCACACAACAGTTTTCAAGCACTATTCCAAAGTGAAAAAAAGAGGAAGGAAGTAAGACGTGTTAGCAACGATGCATTTGATTCTTATCTGGTTATTGACCCTACAAATCTAGGTAAACTCAGATTAAGACTATCCAAAAAGCCACCAGCAAATATTCTTGAGGAACAAGGAGTTCATCCTGATGCAGTGAAATTTCATTCTGAGGCATTACCGATTGAACAAACCAGTGATGGAGTAAAAGCATTTACAGGAATGATTACAGAAATAATTGCAGGTGACCCAAAAGTACTCTTAATAGACGAGCCGGAAGCTTTTCTACACCCATCATTATCATATATATTAGGAAAGGAGATTTCTCTAGCAAGTGCAAATACCGATAAACATATTTTTGTTTCTACTCACAGCTCAAAGTTTGTTATGGGCTGTATCCAGTCCGGTACACCTGTGAATATCGTCAGGTTAACATACAAGAATGATATTGCAACAGCACGAGTTCTTCCAAATGAAGAAATTCTTAAATTAATGAGGCATCCGATGTTAAGGTCAACGGGAGTTTTAGAAGGCTTATTCTACGAATATGTTGTTGTTACAGAGTCGGATACCGATAGGGCGTTTTATCAAGAAATTAATGAAAGACTTCTTGCATTTAAGCCTAAATGGGGGATACCAAACTGTCTTTTCATTAATGCACAAAATAAACAAACTGTTCAAACGATTATTAAACCACTAAGAGAGCTTGGGATTCCAACTGCGGGCATAGTAGATATTGATGTGTTAAAAGATGGCGGAACGGATTGGAGTAACTTTTTAAGTAGTGGTTTTGTTCCTGAAATTGCAGTTCAGTCATTAGGTCAACTAAGAGCAGGAATAAAGACCAAGCTAGAAGCTGCGGGTAATATGAAAACAGACGGTGGAGTTGAGCTTTTAAATGTTTCAGACAGAGAAGCAGCTAACAATTTATTGGATCAACTGGGTGAGTATGGTTTGTTTGTGGTTAGAAATGGAGAGGTAGAATCATGGCTGAAACAATTAGATGCAAGTGGTCATGGGCCTAATTGGCTAGTTGAAATATTTGAAAATATGGGAGAAGATCCCGAGCAGGCAACATATCTCAAACCCTCTGAAGATGATGTATGGCATTTTTTATACGAGATGAAGCTGTGGTTTTCCAGACCTGACAAAAAAGGAATACCTGATTAAGATAAGAAGGCACTAAGACCACTGCAAGAAGATGATTAAAGACTAAGAAATAAAGTATGATAAACAGTGTGAGGTTTATTTTCAATGGAAGATTGGTTCAATAGTATAAAGGGGAAAGGCCGAGATAAAGCAAAAGATTTATATAGCAAAGCAAAGACCCTGGAAGGGAAAATAGGAGTATTAAGAGAATGGCACCCAAAGGGGTATGCAAATCTTAAGCCTATTGGAAATCTAGAGCAATATTTTAAATACATCCGGCTGGTTGCGCATCCACGTAGTTGGTTTCGTGGAGAATCTAGTGACCATGGTTACCTTATTCCCAAATTATATAGAAATATACCGGACGAGAAAGTTACAGATCAACATGAAAAAGAACGTAATTATTTCCTTGAGTTTAAGAGAAGGGCACGTTCTTTTACAGAAGGAATCAACCCCAATGACACGTGGTCATGGTATTTTCTTATTCAACATTATGGTGGTCCGACCAGACTCTTAGATTGGACACAGGACGCTGCGATAGCATTATTTTTTGCCTTAGACACTAAGCGAGACGGAACGGACAATCCGATTGTTACAGTAATGGAAGCACCGGCATTAGTCGATTATGCTTCCAAGGAACTCGGAGAAAAAAAGCTTGACCTGACTTCAGTATTGTATCCAGGGGAGCCACCCACCGAAAAATGGATATCTAATCTTACGGGATCAAATATTTCATTAACAGAAGAAATCCCAGATTCACCTATACCATTATTGCCACCATATTCAGATCCACGAATTACGGCACAGAGATCATGTTTTACCTTATTTGGAAAGAGAAGGAATGGTTTTTATATAAATGAGAAACAAATTGTCTGTCCGTGTTGCGGGCAGAGGATTTTCACCAAACTAGTTATCGATGGACACAAAAAGAAGAACTTGAGACAAGAATTGATTAAAATTGGCACTAGCAGTGGGAAAGTCTACCCTGGTTTGGAGGGGATTAATAGAGAACTAACAGAGGAAGTCTTTGGAGGGTATAATTAAAGAATGAAATGTCGCCTCCGTTCCGTTACACAGTCATCATACCACACTTCTTTCAGTTAGTGTCAGATAAAGTCTTAACTAATACAGTTAATCCTTGTCTGCGGTTGCGATGTCTTTGTTCGGCTTTTTCAATGCCCGTAAGGGACGATATTCGCGTGCCCGCGGGATCCATTTTATCCACTGCTCCTCGAATTTTTTAAA
>JAFGRW010000036.1 GCA_016934935.1 Spirochaetota bacterium
ACGCAGACAACTCTTTGGCTTGGGCCATGGATAATTGCGACCCAGTTTAATAAGTTTCTTGATTTCTACAGGAAAACAGATTATCATTTTCTCACCTTTTTGACTGGCTTAGCCGGTTTGGTTTTAAGGGCTGGCTGCGCAAAAAGCACCGCCCTTTTCCAATAAAAGAAGCCTCTAAATAAGAGGCTCATTTATTCTGATAATTCCGCTTTCCTGTCAACAAATTCTAAAAATATTTGCTCCTAATCAATGATATATTCTGGAAATCTACACTTGGGCCGCCTTGAGCCATCCAGGACATTGAAATATAAAAAGGCTGACTGAAGCTTCTATGTAAAAACTTGATTATCAAGTTATTATTTTTTTTACAATTACAATTAGGTCATCAAACTAAAATGCTAAGGAGTTTGTATAATGGCTGGTTTTTTGTATGTAACTAAAAATAGAATTGATTCTATCAAAAAAATTATACAAAAATATCAGGTCTCAATTGAATGTATACTTAAAAAGGGTATCTCATTAAAAGAAACCATAGAAACCGAAAATGGCGTTGCTTTTGTTTTCGACAAAATAAATTTTTCTTCTGAAAATGTGATTCGGTTTAAAACCGGTGATTTTATTATTGTTATCGGAACAATGTTTTACAAGAGAAAAATGGGACTTGATGCACTAAGATATTTATACGAAGATTTTTCTGAAGATAGTGATATATTCAATGATTTTTGTGGAAATTTCTGTGTCCTTATCTTCAAAAAAGGCGAATTGTATATTTTTAATGATTACAATGGGCTTTGCCATGTTTATAGTAATAATGAAAAAACAGTTTTTTCGAATTCTTTTCTTGCAGTCGTTAAAACGCTAAAAAAAAAGACTGAATCCGACCAAGAGATCTATGAATATATTTCTCATGGTGCAATGTACGGTAATTCTACCATGATTCAGGAAGTCAAAAGATTAGATAGCTACAATTTACATCGAATTTTTCCGAGTTATTGTATGATTCCAAAATCTATACATATTTCTTCTTTTGATGTGAAAGACTCTTTTGAAAATCAATTAAACTTTGTCGTTGAAAGTTTAATAAATTATTTTCAAATGTTGAGAGAGAATATAGGTGATAAGATCTGTAGTGCTCTTTCAGGTGGTTATGACAGCCGGTTGATGCTTGCTTTATTCCTCAAGTCAGGAATTAATCCTTATCTTTATGTTTATGGTGACGACAAAGCTATCGATGTTCGTGTATCCAAGTTAATTTGTAAAGGAGAAAATCTGCACATTAACCATTATGATAAGATGAATTATCCAAAGATAGAACCAGAGCAATGGCTGGAAGTTTTGAAATTTCATTATCATTTTACTGATGGACAGAGCATAACAGGTGCTTTTGATACGGGTGTTGATATTTTCACTAGAAAAAAACGTTCTAATAACGCAATATTACAAGTAAACGGTGGGGGCGGAGAGATTTATCGAAATTTTTGGCATCTGCCAAATCGAGAGCTGCGAATCATGACTTTCCTGAAGGCTATCTATGATTACGGTAGTTTTTTCTTTTACACGGATCAATTTAAAAAGAAAAAATACTTTCAAAACTTTAAAAGAAAAATCAAATTAATTCTTAAAACAAATTCCAACCGAATTTCACGGCGACAAATTGAAATGCTCTATCCTTTACTTCGATTGCGATACTGGATGGGGCCAAATAATTCAAGTAACAATCTTATATCCTATGCTATTACTCCCTATGCTGAACCAATATTTACCATTCCAAGTTATAATATTCCATTACCATATAAAGAGTCAGGAAAATTTGAGGCCAAATTGATAAAAATCATTAATCCTAAGATAGCAAAGTATTCATCAGGATATGGGTTCAATTTTTTTGATCCAATTCCGTTTTTTGCAAAGCTGAATAATTTTTTAAATGTTTATCGTCCAATATTCCTAAGGCCACATATTCGTGATGCAAATCAGAGAATATCCAAAAAGAGAATATCTATACCATTTTATTTAAAGGATCGATATATTAGGTCAGTTTTTGATACAAAAGTGTTAGAAGTCCGTAGATATGTACATATAGATAGAATACCAAACTATGAAATTTTGAATCGTGCATTGACGGTAGAACTTCTTCTCACTGATCGGTTTTAGTATAGTAAGAGTTTAGTTAAATATTAAAGCCTTCAGATTTTTTATGTGAGATAATTAGTAGTGTTTAACAGGTTGTGATCTTTGATAATCTTGGAAGTATATCTAAATTGCACTGATCAACAAAATTCCAAAATGCTCCAATATGATTTTAAAGAATTTTAAAAAAAACATTTAGCGGACGTCGAAAACTGGACAATGTGCTAAGATAGAACACAATAGCTTGATATACTCGTAAAAGTCAAACTACTACCGTTTATAGGGATGCGATGAAATTAAGAAATAAAATTCCAATAATAATTTTTATCTCTTTGTGTTTTATGTTTTTTCTAACACAATTTATAGAAAACGTTCAGGGACAAACAGCAGAGCAACAAAGACAATGGGCAAAAAAGAAATATGCAAAGATACCGAAAATTAACGCAATATCAGCTTATGCAATGGTTCAAAGTGGTAAAATGATTATTATAGATGCAGGTCCAACGAACAGGTATAAAACGCAACATTGTTGGGGTGCATTAAATATTTCTGAAACTATTGTTAATAAAATCAAACCAAAATTCCCTAAGAATACTTATTTTGGAATTTATTGACGTTGACCAGGAGGCACAAGCGCCAGTTTGGTTGCTTTAAGCTTGATTAAAAAAGGATATAAAAGATCATTTGTTATTGTTGAAGGACCGGCAAAAAAAGGTGCTGAATATGAAATGTTAATGGCAGGTTTTGAGTGGGTATTTGGTGAATACCTAATAAAATATAATTCAAAAGGTCAGATAGTGAAAAAACAGAAAATTTTTAAAAAATAGTAATCTGATGAACTCGTAAAAAAGTTAAAATAAAATATATGTATTTGAAATAATGACTAAAGTTTCGCAGATGCTATCCGTATCTGCCGTATAATGGTATCTTCAATGATATCGATAAATTTGATCATCTGACAGTTGCCGGAACAAGGGCCCTACCGGATCGGTCAACCTACGTTTGCTCAAAATATACACCAATAATAAATAGCGAATCATTACCAGACTATGGCAAGCCACTAGCGCGTCAAACGTATTGCTTTGCTCCTTTGCCATATACAGCATCTGTTTTGCATCTTTGAAAAACACCTCAATGCGCCAGCGCCGAACATAGTATGTCAAAATCTGCGATGCATCCATCTCAAGGTCGGTGTAAAGCAGCGGCTGCCAGGATTTATGGCCGTGCGGAGGCAAACAGCAACCGCACATCACCGGTTTTCGTCAACCTCATATTCAGGCAAACCTCTTTTCCGTTGTGTTGTGATAACCATTGGGTCTTTTTCTTTGCTACCTGTTACCATAGCTGTTAGAGCTTATATTTGTCGGCCTTGATAGCTGTATTTTAGCCGGCCTTTTTTTAAGCGGCAGATCACACCGTATCCGGTAGAATAAATATGGTGGATGATTTTATCATGAGCAAACCAACTGTCAAAGAGAAAAAAGGAGGCGTCAATACCTTGATACTGTGCCCGATCGACCATCTGTAATAACGCTGTAGTCTTTTTATCCAGCGCTTCTTTGCGCCTTTTCTATCCGCAGGTGCGTTTATCAATGTTTCTTAGGGCCGACTCAAAAATAAAGTTACAATATTGAGAGCAATTACACCAAGTATATTATTTGGCGAGTTGATTTATCAATATATTATATCTATTTAATAATAATTGGAATTAGATTGTTATTATCTATTTACAGAATATTTTTTAAGTGGTATAGTTAACCTAAAATAACTATTTTTAAGGGGAAATATACCACATTATGAAGCCCAAAAATGCCAATCTGATAGCAGTCGAAAAATTCCTAAAACAGAATAAAATAGCTACGTTGGATCAACTTAAAGAAGAGTTGGAAACAAGTAGTACGATGACGGTTTTCAGGAAGCTCAAAAGTTTGCAGTACCTTACCAGCTATTCACACAGAGGTAAGTACTACACTCTTAATTCTATTGCTGAATTTAATGAAATCGGTTTATGGTCTTTCCATTCAATAGGGTTCTCCAAATATGGAAATTTGATCGAAACAGCCAAAGAATTTATCGAACAATCAAAAGCCGGTTTTTCAGCTCATGAATTATCTCAAATTCTCAATACGGAGGTTAAACATCCTTTGCTCCGGCTTTTTCAACAAAAGCGGATCTATCGAGAAAAAATTGCAAACCGGTATATTTATTTTGCATGGCATGCTGAAAAAAGAAAACAGCAAATTAATATACGAAAAATTGGTGCTTCCCAAGATGAACTCAACATTTCACATGAAGTTGATTTCTTCCGTGACGAACTAAAGGCAGCAATTATTCTTTTTTATAGTCTGCTTAATGAAAAGCAACGTCGTTTATATGCCGGTCTTGAATCATTCAAATTAGGCCACGGTGGTGATAAAAAAATTGCTGAACTCCTTGGCATAGATTCTCATACCGTAGCAAAAGGGCGTAGAGAAATCTTGGGTGGAGATATTCAGACAGAGGGGGTTCGAAAGAAAGGTAGCGGCAGAAAAGCTACGGAAAAAAAATTCCAAAAATCATCTTCAGAATCCAAGAAATTTTAAAATATGAGATCGCAGGGCATCCTATCAGCGGACTTAAATGGACGCGCAAAACTACTGAAAAAGTAGCTCGACAATTGAAAACTATCGGCATTAACGTCAGCCCGAATACGGTATGTCGCCTTTTGAAGGATATGGGTTTTTCCCTGAGAATTAATGATTCTGTTGATTTAATCTAAAAAACATATAACTTATTGAAATATAATATAAATATTTCAAATTAGCACTTGACTTATGTTTTACTTTATTGCATATAACTTACTTTCCGCACCCCGAAGCTGCAATTTGATAAAAATTTATTATTCTTTTAATTCAGCCGGTTAGAATTTTATGAATAACATTTAGTATATAAATTATATTTAGACTAGATTTTTTTACTTCTAGGTGATATCGATTTTTCAGCAAAGAGCAATCAACACTTAGGAGGCAAAATGAAGGTCAAAGATTTCAACAATCTGACGATAACCGATGTACAGTTTCTGCCCATAGTCAAAGAATATGCCCGCCGGATCAATCTGGTGGATACGATCAATCATATGGTTGACACAGAAATGGACCTGCAACCGGGGCCGGTGGTTCTGGGTATGGTTTTAGACACCTTGTCCGGTCGGTCTCCCCTTTACCGGTTGATGGATTTCCTTGAAGAAAAAGACATTGAGCTTCTGCTTGGCAAGGCCGTCTCTGTAGATCAGTTCACCGATCACAATATCGGACGGGCGCTTGATAAAATTTTTAAAACAGGAACACAAAAGATATTCGGCCAATTGAGTCAGAATGCCGTCAACGGTTTTCAAATTAAGCCCACCGGAGCTCACTATGATACAACATCTGTCAGCGTCTATGGTGATTATGACATGACGGACGAACCTTTTGAAATCACCTACGGTCACAGCAAAGATAAACGACCGGATCTAAAGCAGTTTCTGATTGAAATGTTGTGCGTTGACAGGAATATCCCCCTGTTTGGAGCTACTCGTGATGGCAATGCATCCGATAAAACCTTGAATAATGAACTATTGAGCACTATTTCCAAGCATATGGCCAATCATGGGCTTGAAGAAAGTGCTTTTGTCTATGTGGCTGATTCAGCATTTGTTACAAAAGATAATCTCGAAAAAGCCGGAACAAAAACAAAATTCATCAGCCGTTTACCGGCAACTTACAATGAATGCAGCAGGGCTATTCGGGATGCAGCCCGGACTGATCAATGGATTGATATTGGGGTTATTGCCGAAACTGAAGATACGAAAAAACGACCGGCAGCTCATTACAAAGCATTCGACACCACCGTGACATTATATGAGACCACCTATCGGGCTATTGTCATACACTCCAGTGCCCACGACAAACGCAGGCATAAAAGAATAGACCGCCTGCTCAAAAAAAATAAAGAAGAACTCAAACAGCTAGTCAAAAAAAATAATAACAGAACCCTATTATTGCGAAGCCGATGCCCAGGCAGCGGTTGAAAAATTATCCCAGTTACCGAAAAAAACAGAT
>JAFGRW010000037.1 GCA_016934935.1 Spirochaetota bacterium
CAGAGGATATCAACGACTTCCGATGTCGCATGGACCTCCTCTAAAAAATCATACAATTCGTAATGGTGGCTGTGCGCCAGTCCATCTCGCGTCGGCTTATATTCTTCAGGACATAGACCAATACATGGTTTATCTAATACTGCGGCTTCAAAAAATGCGGTTGTATTGACTCCGACGACAGCAGAACTGTAATAGAGTGAGTGAAAAAATGTGCTTTGATTTTCCGGCGTATCAGGTACCTGTGGCTCCAGGGGGTATAATACGACATTTTTTGGAGAACCATTAAGAATGGAGGGAGCGGTCCAAAAGTTGGTGGGGTTCGGTCGAACTAAAATTTTGTAATGGGCTGTTTTTGAATTCTGCGCCAATTTATCAGCCAGATCGTAGATGAGATACGATTCATCGATTTCTTTTGAATAATCCTTTTTCACCAAAAAGCTTGAACCTAAATATAAAATGTAAGGCTCTTCTTTGTCGAAACCAGCCAGGCGGCAAAAGGCAGCTTTATCTAACGCCGGTTTCTTTTCAAACCAAACGTCAAAGCGCGGCGCCCCCGTGATAATGATGTTATTTTCCGGGAATCGGTGTAGAAGGCTGAGTTCAGACGCCAGAGAACGATTCCACACCATGGCAACATCAGGTTGTCCATGAAAGGTCGCTTTTGTTGATAGGTTATCCCAGCTCAGAAGCAAATAAACCGTTGGGATATTCAAAGCTTTTGCGGCACGTATATACTCGATTTCCCTGGCTTTTGGCACCAATAATGGCGAGGCAATCACGATATCCGGTCGATTTTCTTTCATCCAGCAGAATATAGACTTCTCGACAGGGACGTTTTCGTCTAATTTAATGAGTATATTTTGAATAGTTTGATTTTTAAGCAGTCTGTTAACGAACCTGTTTTCCAAAACTGTTCTCATGGCGGGCGAAAAGAAACGCCCCCATTTTTTTATGTTCCAATGATTATCCTGGTTTAATTGATGGCAATAATTGACCAATTCTCTAATAAAATCAACCATACCTGAACCATTCTTCCTGTACAATGATGGAGATGCTTTCAGGTTTTTGACCTCATTTAAGGTATTCTGCAGTACTTTTTCATTGAAAGATTTTTTTTTCGCCGGACCGTAAAAAACCTCAATTTCATGCCCCTGATCAGATAAACAGCGGACGACACGGTCAAAATAGCTATAAAATGTTGAATTACCAATTACTAAAACGATCTTCATTAAACTTGAAAACCTTTCAATATTTCATTGAGTTTTATCATTTTGATGATATTACATTTTGAATAAAACGGCTTGAGTGATATCCGTTTCGTTTTTTCCGTAAGAATTGAAATACATTACCAGTCTGACGTCTGATTTTACTGTTTGCAATCGTCCAGAGATTATACCACTCGTTAATTACACTGACAGCCTTTTACGTTATAAATAGTTACTTCCATTTTTACTATCCAATTATTATCGATTGTAATCATCTTCTTATTTTTATGTATTGATTGATTTTTGTTTTTGTAAGCAGGGCGACGCCTTTTTGAGGTAACAAATTCCCATAAAACAAGATTCTTCACCGGGAAGGTAGAGCAGCCCTTATGAAATTCTTTAGGATGTTATAATCGGATTGGTTTTATTCTGTTTGTTATTAAAATAAAGTTGTTAAGTATAATAGTTTACTATGTCGAAAATTGCTTTTTTTATTCCGACACTTGAATATGGAGGCGCTGAGAAAATAACTGTATCTCTTGCTAATTCGATGCTTCAATCGGATTATCAGGTTGAATTTGTTTTAGCGAGAAAGTGCGGAGATTGGTTGAAGTATTTAGATACGCAGATAACGGTCGTAGATTTAAGTGCAGCAAGAACACTTTATAGTATTTTTCCATTAATAAATTACTTAAAAATAAATAAACCGGATATTTTATTTTCGACGCTCGAGTTTCCAAATATTTTGGCGATTATATCAAAACGGTTATCAGGTTTTACCGGTAAACAGATCATAAAAGCCACCTGTATGGTTGGGCATAGAATTTTTTATAAAAACCAATTCGAATGGCTACTGATGAGATCCATCATCCCTTTTGTATATCCAAATACAGATGCTGCGGTAGCCATTTCAAATGGTGTTGCACAAAGTCTTGCACATTTCGGAGTTAATGAATCAAAAATAACAGTAATATATAATCCAATTCAACGAAAGAAGATTCTAGATCTGGCAGATCAAGAAGTTGATCATCCCTGGTTTGTTGAGGCAAATGAATATCCTGTCATCATTTCTGTCGGTTCGTTAACGAAAGTAAAAGATCATAAGACGCTGATCAGAGCCTTCAAACATGTTAGAGAACACATGAAATGCCGTTTGGTCATATTCGGTGAAGGTTATTTGAGAAATGATTTAAGTAAATTGATCGACGAATTAAATCTGACTGAGGATGTACATTTAGCAGGTTTTGTAAAAAATCCATATGCCTTTATGAAAAAAGCATCTGTTTTTGTTTTATCTTCAATCACAGAAGGATTCTCAAATGTGCTTCTCGAAGCAATGGTATGTGGTTGCCCGATCATCAGCACAGATTGTCCAAGTGGACCGGCAGAAATATTAAACAATGGTCGATATGGAGAATTAGTACCGGTAAATGACCCGTTAAAAATGGGGAGTGCTATCATCAACATATTAGAAAGAAGGCATAGCAAAAAAGTGGATGAAAGATGGCTGGACCAATTCGAATATGACCATATCATTGAACAATATAAAAATGTTATCGAAAAAACAATATGCCAAAAATATTAATCTACGCAAACGCAAACAACTATCACAGTATAAAACGCAGCCTGGCTGGACAGGAGGCTGGTTTTGAGGTAATTTGGGTTTCTGCTGAACAAGTTAACCTACCTGATGTAAAGTCTTACTTTCTTCCCCCAAAATATAGTCGATCATTAATATCCAGAGCAATTTTTGAGCCTTTTTTAATATTTAATACAATCCGCCGGGTAAAACCCGATATTATTCATGTACATTTTGCGAGTAAAGGTCTGGCTGCTGTTCCTGTCTCGCGTTATCACCCGCTGATTGTCTCGTGCCAGGGAGGAGACATCTTCCCCGACCAGGCGTATAGAGGTTTTTACGCCCCATTTGTGCGGTATCTTTTGGATAATGCGGATTGCATCACATCGATGACTGATTATATGGATCTCACGTTGAAAGA
>JAFGRW010000038.1 GCA_016934935.1 Spirochaetota bacterium
CATGCAGTACCATCAGCGATGAGAGGCTTAACTTCTGTGTTCGGAATGGGAACAGGTGTGACCCTCTCTCTATAGCCACCGGGAAAATTTCATAACCAATGTGTTGACAATAAATACTTTGGGCAGATACTTGTCAATCAAAATCATAAAAAAAAATAAAAAAAGAGGGCTGGATGATTTACGGAGTAGGCGAATCTTTAGTGGATATAATTTTTAAAAATAATTCGGCCGTTGGTTCTACTCCCGGCGGCTCGGTTCTTAACTCGACAGTTAGTGCTGCCAGGTTAGGAGCTTCGGTATCTCTTGTTACCGACTTGGGTCGGGATACTGCAGGGCAGTTAATAATGTCTTTTCTTAAAGATAATGGTGTGTCGTTTAATCACGCTTTTATTCACGATGATGATCAGACGACAATTGCACTAGCTTTTCTTAACGATTCGGGTGACGCTTCCTATCAGTTTTATAAAATATCTTCTCTTCCTTCATTTAATGTGAATTTCAGCGAGGCAGATGTACTTCTTGCAGCCTCATTTTATGCTATATCTCCCCGCACGTCAGAAGCTGTTAACAATCTGGTTGATGATGCTTTGCGTGCTTCGGCATTTGTCTTTTATGATCCAAATTATCGTCCTGGAAATAAGGAAATAAGTTTGGAGGATAGTCGTGAACGTGTTATTGATCTCATTAATAAGGCATCAGCAGTAAGACTTTCTGAAGAAGATTCTGAGAATATCTTTTCTACAAAAGATTGTTCTCAGATTGTAAGCATAATCCCCTCATTGTCGCAAAAGCCATTAATTTTAACTCGTGCGGCGAATGGTGTGGATCTATATTACAGAGGCAAACTGCGATCGTTTGATTCAGTTAGAATCGATCCTGTAAGTACGATCGGTGCGGGTGATACTTTCAATGCCGGTATTGTAGCCGCAGTTTCTGCCATAAACCCGGAAGCAAGATCCCAATTGGATATCGAATTTTACGGCAAAATTATTGAAGCGGCCATTAAGCTTTCGGCGTCAGTATGTTTAAGTATGGAAAACTATATTCAAAAAGGGGACTACACATCTTTTTGGAACTTTATTGATTAAAAAATCCTTGCAATTATTGTCGTTACAAACTGATTATACGATATCATGGATAAAGAACAGAAGATAAAAGAGAAAAAACACGAGATTATCAATGCTTTTCGTAGCTGTCTCGAGAGGGATGTCTACTCAAACATTACGATCCAGAATGTAGCCGATGAATGTGGGCTCTCCAAGGGGGGGCTGCTTCATTATTTCGGAGCAAAAGAAGATCTCTATTTTGAACTGGTTCAACAGCTTTGTGATGATATTACGGCCGGTCGCCGTTCAGTGTTACAGGGAATTGCAGACTCTAACGATCAGGCCAGTCTTTCGACTCTCTATGTTATAGAGCAGTTTTTTCTTGATAAAAACAATATCCATGTCCTTCTTAATCTTCTTCTCCTTAGTTTTGAAGACGAGAGTGTGCGGGAGGTTTTTAAGAAATTCTTTCATGAAAACATGGGTTTTTTTCAGACTTTAATCGAAAAAAAATATCAGGATATCCCTCAACGTCGCAAGTCTGATCTTCCTGCCGCAGACCTGGCACGTATTTTGCAGATAATTGTTCTGGCTGCAGGTATTGTAGAACTTGTGGATCCTGTGAATTTTGATCATAATCATCTTACTACATATATACTCTCCATACTTAAAGGATAGTTAGATCAAACCTGGCTTTTATGGACAAATCACATATTGAAACCGCAATAAGTATACCAAGTGAAGAGGAGTGTTTCGAGCTTTTCGAACGTTATGGTATGCTCAAAAATATTGTTCGCCATTCCATGCGAGTGCGAGATGTAGCTAATGCTCTTTGTGTGTCGTTAATTAAGCCCGACTCTCTAAATTGTAGTATTATTAACGCAGCGTCGCTTTTGCATGATATCGCCAAATCAATCACACTTAAAACAGGCGAACATCACGATATACTTGGTGCAAAAATGCTAATTAAAATTGGTTATCCTGAAATAGCAGCAGTGGTATCCGAACATGTTACTCTTAAAAATTTTTCAATCGATACCCCACTGCGTGAAGCCGAAATTGTTTTTTACGCGGATAAAAGAGTATTGCATGACAAGCTTGTAACTGTAGATGAACGAATAAGTGATCTTTTTACACGTTATGGTAAAACTGCGGTTTCAAGACAGCATATATTGTCTACTCAAAGAATACTAAAAGAGCTGGAAACAAAAATCACACGCAATTTGGTTTGCACTATTCAGGAGGCTCTTTTGACATTATGAGCATGGCTAAACGTTATTTGATACTTGATTTTTATGTGGATGAGCCCGCCTGTTTTGGAGTACCCCCCTTTGTTTCTCCATATCCGCGTTACATATACGGTGCGCTAATTGATGCCGGTGTAAACAGTGATATGATTGATTATTTAACAGTCGATAATTTGCGATTAACAGGTTTTAAAATATGCAGCTTCTATAAAGCCGTCTTTATAATTGGTGGGGCAGTTGTTCCTGGTAAGTACCTTGGTCAAAAAATAGGAGATACAGCTGAAATCGAAAAGACGCTATTGAATAATACCGATCTTTTTTTTGTAGCAGGCGGTTTAGCGGCACTTCAAATAGCTGGTAGTCATAATAATTTACAAAGCGTTAATGGAGATATCGAGCAGTACGCTTATGATTTTGTATATTCGGTGCCCGACCCCTCAAAACTGCGTCTTTATAGAGATCTTGATCGTTGGGCAATTGCTGGTGCTGGTCTTGTAAAAAAGCACCCGCATTTTCCGAATGTTATCTGTGAAATTGAAACTTATCGTGGGTGCCCTCGTTCATCTCATTGCAGTTTTTGCTCTGAGCATATTTTTAAAAACATAGTTTACCGAGAACAGCAAAGTATACTTGCAGAAATAGATGCTCTGATCGAAACAGATGTGTCGCGATTCAGGATAGGTCGTCAGGCTGATATTTTGGCTTATGGTTCACGTTTGGATTATTTTATTAAAACCTTTCCTCGTCCATGTGTACAAGAGGTAGTTTCTCTTTTTAAAGAGCTTGAAAAACGGAAAATCGAGGGCAAAATTGAGGTACTTAATGTTGATAACGCAAATCCCGGAACCGTATGTCATTTTGAACAAGAGTCATTTGATATTCTTCAGGCGATAGCTTCAGCTGTTACTCCAGGTGATACCTTACCGCTTGGTGTCGAATCTCTAGACCCGGTTGTAATTGCAAGGAATAACTTAAAGGTAGATGCCGAAACCCTTATTCGCGTAGTAAAATTAATGAATAGTGCCGGGGGATGGCGCGAAGAGGGTATCCCGAAGTTATTACCGGGAGTAAACTTGATACATGGCCTGCCTGGTGAGACGATTCATTCTTTTCGCTATAATTATGAGACATTGATGGATATATTGTCACAAGGCCTTCTTCTGCGTCGGATAAATATAAGGTCTCTTGTGCCGTTTCCAACAACGGGCATGGTATATAACGCTTCGCCCAAGGTGATTAACCGTTACCGCTATTACAGGCAGCTGATCCGAGATAATGTTGATGCTGTGATGCTTCGAGGGGTTTTCCCTTCAGGATCACTTTTGCGGTCGGTTAGAGCGGAACAGGTTCAAAATGGAGTGACATATTGCAGGCAGATTGCTTCATATGCCATTACAGTCAAAATCAAAGAAGAGATTTCGACTGGTACAGTATTTACAGCGGCTGTATGTGGTCATGAGCCGCGATCGTTGAGAGCATTTCGGAATCCACTTGATATTAATAGTGCATCTACAAGACTTCTTGAATCCGTTGAGGGCATAGGAAAAAAGCGAGCCGGTACAATAGTGCTTAACAGGCCATATGAAAATTCCGATCAATACGGTGATAGCTTTTCTTCTGTACCGGAACTGTTAAAGAAGAGAATTGTTTTCAAAAAATAAGATTATTAATTCTATTTGTCACTTGAAGTTCCGGTGTATCCTGTAAATCAGTAGTGTCTTTATAATTAACTGTAACAGATTTTAGGAATTTTTTTGCAAAATCAAAAGCGGAATCTGTATCAAACCGTTCAAAGAAAGGTTTTATATCCTGGTTTATTTGAACGGTCTAATTAGATGAAATTAATAACGGTCGCGCTTTTTGTCGTGATTAAGTTTGTTCATCATATAAACCGCACCATAAGCACCAATAAAACCTGCTATGATGTCGACATTAAACTGATAAACAAGAAATTTAAGTACAATGATTATGTACTCAAGTAAAAATTTGTCCAGAAATATACCAAGTAGAGCTCCTGCTATCGCAATAACCATGCCCCCCGCGAATCCACCAAACAGGTCACGTTTTTTTACGTAATAAAACAGAGCTGAAACTGCCGCGCCGATGCATAATAAAATAGCGAATGGCACAAGATTGGTCATAAGTTCAGTCAATTTATCCATATTTACACTCCAATGTTTCTAAATGTCTACGATTCCCTTTCCCTGTCGTAAAATAACCGGCGATGTTCCTGAAAAGTCGATCATTGTCGATAATTCAGAATTTTTTAAACCAGCATCCAATACCAGATCAACTGATTTCCGGTATTTCTCTTCTAGAAAAACAGGATCAATCATATAGTCACCCGGTTCTGTGTCAACTGATGTTGAAATAACAGGTTTATTAAATACAGAAATAAGTTCTCGTAAAAAGTTGTTGTCAGGTATGCGTATCCCGATTGTTTTCTGTTTTGTAAGCAGTATTTTGGGGATATCTTTTGATGCTTCAAATATATATGTGAAAGGCCCAGGTGCTGTTTTTTTAATAATTTTGAATGCCTCGTTTGACACATGACGTACATAATTATGCATTACACTGATATCGTTAATTATAATTGAAAGCGGCTTCTTTGGATCTCTATTGATAAGTCTGTTTATTTTTGCTATGCTCTCCCGGTTTGAGTAATCGCATCCAAATGAATAAACAGTATCTGTCGGGTATATGAGTATTCCTCCTGAACACAAGATATCGGCGGCTTGTGATATATGGCGCTTGTTTGGGGTCTCTTCATGTATGTGATAAATCATTTTCTTATACCGATTACTTAAAATAGTGAACTTCTGATAAGTTTTAAATGGTACATAAATTCCAAATTGTATCGAGCCTGTAACAATTTGATTTTTTGTAATATATGTTTGCTTATCGGATGATAAACTGGAATATAAAACAGAAATTTTTATAGCTTTATAGCAGAAAAGTGACTTGATGATACTGTTTTGCGCAAAAGAGATAATTAATCTTGACATAATAGAGTGCGGGTTTAGTTTGTGTTCTTGCTGTATACCCCCAATCATACAGTAAATAAAACAGTAACATGTCGCTTCATCCGTAATTTTTCGAGCGGAATTTATGTTCGACAGGCTGTAAAACAAATAGTTTCAGGAGAATCAAGGCATGATTCAGAAAACATATAGCATGAAAGCTTCCGATATAGAGAAGAAGTGGTATGTTGTTGATGCTCAGGACAAGGTTCTGGGACGGCTTGCAACCAAGGTTGCCTCAATAATAAGGGGAAAAAACAAGCCTGGATTCACTCCCAATCTTGATATGGGTGACAACGTAATAATTATTAATGCGGAAAAAGTTAAACTTACTGGTCAAAAAAGTGTGCAGAAAGAGTATTTCAGCCATTCTCAGTATCCGGGTGGTATAAAGTTTACAAATATCGAAAAATATATGGAAACTAATCCTGCATTTGTAATAGAGCATGCTGTAAAGGGTATGCTTCCAAAAGGTCGTCTCGGCCGTGAGATGTATAAAAATCTAAAGGTTTACGCGGGCAGTGAGCATCCACATGCTGCTCAAAAGCCTGAAAATATTGAATTATAATCAGAGGTATCATAGATGGCACAAACCAAAATATACGCAACCGGCAGAAGAAAAGAGTCTGTAGCCCGTGTTTACATGAGTCAGGGTACCGGCAAGATTACAATAAATCGTCAGCCAATAAACGAATATTTTCGTCGTCAGACTCTTGAACTGCTAATTAGACAGCCTCTTGAGTCTACTGACTCTCTTGCGAACTTCGATTTCGAAGTATTTGTTAAAGGGGGTGGTTGGACAGGACAAGCCGGTGCTGTTCGTCTGGGTATTGCTCGATGTCTGGTTCAGTCTGATGAAAAGAATAAAAAATCACTTCGTGCCGCAGGGTTTCTTACTCGGGACGCGCGTCAGGTTGAGCGTAAAAAATACGGACACAAGAAAGCCCGTAAGAGTTTTCAATTTTCAAAGCGTTAATCAATGCATTTTTACAGATACTTCAAAAGATGCCTTATGGCATCTTTTTTTATATTTACTTTCTTTTCTTGTGCGAGCGGGCTCTGTCTGGAGTCGGAAATCGTACCCGAAAGCATGATATATTCCGCGGAAGGAGAGGTCGGTGTAACGCATTCGATGTTTTGCGATATAACCGTTGAGTACCTTGATTCTAAAAAGTGGAGTCGATTAAATCACGGTAAACCTTATGGTGGTGTTTTTACTTCTAATCAGAGAGTGTTCCCGTGGTATCCGTTTCTGGTTACAGTAAAAAACAGCGGGTCGCAAATTATTTCTCTTGGTGATTTTTCATTGAGTTTTGATGATTACAATGTTTCCGCGCTTGGCAAAGAAGATTTAAAAAAACTTTCCCGTGTTTTAGGTGTTGCTGATCTTTCTGCTTTGACGAATTTCCGGCTTTATCATGATTTTCAAAAAAGCTTTGATCGCATGGATTTTGCCGGAGAATCCACTCCATACGGGTTTTCACGAATTTTACCAGGAGACCGCTTGATTTTTGTGGTAATTTTCGAGGCACCTCCCGCCCGGTTTAAACGTTTTAGCTTTAAGGCGCAAATAACTGGTGAAAAAGAGAAAAAAATAGTTGAACTGCCACTCTCGCGGCGAGTATATAGAGTAAATGATAACAGGTTAAACTAAATGGAGAGAGCAAATGTCAATTGATATAAGTATTGTTGAGCGTACGGCGGAGCTTTCAAGACTTCACCTCGATGAAGATGAAAAAAAGCAGTTTGTTTCACAAATATCCGATATTCTTGAGTATGTTGAGAAAATTAATACGCTGGATACTTCAAAGGTCGAGCCTACGGATCATATTATTGATAATGTTAATGTTTTTCGTGATGATGAAATTGGAACATCATTGAATCATGATGACATAAAGCATAACGCTCCTCAATTTGATCGAGGACATTTTGTAGTGCCAAAAATAATAGAATAATTTCGCTTTTTTATCGAAGATTTTTTTCGTCATGGCTCGAAAAAACGTTTTAAATTTTTGTTGTAAGAACAGCTCAAATTTAGACTTTGTTAGCGATATTTATGGCTTTATTAAGGGGATTTTTCGCAAGTTCCTTCGCTGGGCTGCTCGCATATGCAACCTAGTTGAAATGTTAATTAATAGAGATTGCCTAAAGACTTATACAAAAGGACAACCATAATGCCTCTACATCTTTTCAAAATGAAAAAATGGATCCTTCGGCTTTTGTTATTTTAGTTGTTAATTTTTTGTCGCTGTTTTTAATTATTTCAGGAGTATCCCCAACAATGACTATTCGGTCGCCTTTAATAATAAGACCACCTCGGATCTCATTTATTGAATTAAGATAATCAGCTGCTTTTTCCAAATCATCTACAGTCTTTACAATATTTGCGGCCATTGTGGCTGCACAGTCAGCGATAGCGTTATTTTTTGCGAAAACAGTTGCCAGATCACAGTTTCCCATACTAAGACTATGCCCCATGGTTCCGGATGACGAACATATTCCCAATGGAGTCTCTTCAGGAGCAATCTTGAGAGCGAGCTTTCCCGATAAAATGCTTTTACCTGCAAAAATACCGATATATATAGGTGAACTGGAAGACAGATAAATGTCTCCACCGTTTTCGATGATTATTTTATCATTAGGGGCGATATCGAAGACTTTTTGCCAGGCAAACTGTGCTATTGTTCCTGCAACTGCAGCCATCGGGCCGGTATTACATATTTCAGCCGCGGCACACATTGTTTTAACTATTAATGGCGCATCTCCGGTAGGTGCCAATGGTGTTAGGGATGATTTAAAATAGGGGTCTTTTTCCAGATATTTTTCAAGTATTGTGCGTTGAAAAATTATCTCTTCTTTTGCCTCAGAGAAATAGGAGCAATGTATTGTAAAATTGGAGTCTTTATACGTGAATTTATTCTCTTCCGGAATCATTCTGATATGGAACTATTAAAAATTGAGCTGCATGCCTTAAAGGGGCAGTGACTTATACAGTTCATGCATTCAATGCATTTTTCATTGTTAAAAGAGACTTCCATGGTTTTTCGGTCAACAATATAGAGGGCATTAGATGGGCAATGTGTAATACATGTTCCACAACTTACACATCGTTCTTTATCCCATCTCATACCATTCATGGTTTCGGTTACGATTATTTCGTTTTCATCAAAAAAAATCTTGGCACGCTCAATATCTGATTCCCGACCAGAGACGTCCAAAACCATATAGCCAATATCATCGGGGTCAATTTTTGCCCGGTAAATATTAACTGTAAGATCGTAATCTTTGACCAGATGATATATCAAAGGTTTGCCAACTGCTTTCTCAGGGAATTTAAGAAGATATTTTCTTGTAATCATTTAGCGCTCCTGTTGTATCTTCATTCTATTCATTGATCCTGCTACCGGAAGCGGGGTGTGTGGTTCAGCGAGTGTAAAACTTCCAATACTGATCTCTTCTTTTAATCGATTGGCTATTTTAAGGGCTTTGCTGTATGATGAGATGGAGCCGACTTCAATTTTTTTACCGTTATACTCAACTTCGCCGCTCTTCAGTGATTCATAGTTATACTCGGTAAGTATTCTTCCTGTTGCGAGGGGGTAGTCGCTGGAATAGTCAATCAATGGAGCATAAATATCCCTGTCGCGTACAGTTGTGCTTTTTAGTATTTCCTTGTTGAGTATAGGTATTGGAATCCCGATACCTAAGGAAAGAGATACGCCGTATCCTTTTAGACTAACTGCTCTAACATATTCCGGATCCATTTTCTTCATGTCTGCTGTTAGTGACAGGGTGCCCGCTCCCTCTCGCGGCACACCGTTTTCGCTACGTAAACAGTCAGGTGAATGTTGAGTCCCCTCGGCATAGATGTGGCCTTGTGAGCCTGCAAGCCATATTCGAGTGCCAATTCCAATAGTTTTATAATATGGATCATTAAGAAGGGGAGATAATTGACCAGCTGAGCAGTAGCATAAATTCTGCATATTTGGTTTAAGATGGCCAAAATAGGTATATATTGATCTGTCCGAACAGTTGACGGCTATGTTGTAGTTTTGGTAGCAGTTTCGTGGATTGACCATCTGTGCCTGGTTCAGATCATCTATAGTTATGTATGTGCGCAGTTCCTTGCACGGGTACTCGTCGGTTCCGTAAGATAATGCAAACAGTTGAACCCTTTCCCCGCGAACCAGCTTCTCTATTACATGAGCCCCGCCGAAGCGGAAGTCTCCAGGGTAATACATATTTGCAGGGTCATTATGTCTAAGCTGAGTCGCTCCAAGAAATGCATCCACGGCAGCAATTCCGGAATACACAAGTACATCATCCAGCCAGGCTTCTGTAATTCGAATTTTTGGAGACGAGTGGCCAAAGTTCAGAAAACATCCTGATGAACACATAGGGCCGAAGGTCGCTGTTGTAACAACATCAACTTCTTCGGCAGCTTTATCGAGACCCTTTTTTTCTACATAATCTATTATCTCTTCCGCGTTCATGACCACCGCGGTTTTAGATGCGATTTTTCGGTTTATCTCTTCGTAGGTTTTCATATAGTATATCCTTAAAGAAGCAAGGTAGCAAATCATCTTTTGCTATAGCCCAAAACAAAAGATGTGATCATTAAAGAATCGTTGGGTTGATTTTCAAGTGATTTTTACGAAGTAAGTTGATAAAGGCATGGCCCCCTTTCGGGCGGCCATAATTTGATGCAGTGGAACTATGTTAGGTCTATATTGCTTTTGTATTAGGAGGAGCTTGGTCAAAGTTGTTAAACAACGCTGAATATTAAGTTCTGTACAGTTTTGGCAATATATTCTGTCATCAGCAAGAGAGTAGGGAAAGGAAAAGACAAAAAATAAAGTTGTTAAACTGCTTTTTAAAATAACGAATATGTATATCAGTAACAGTGCGATAGCGAATTTGTAAACAGAAAAAAATAAAAAGTGCATAACGTCCGGACGGTTTTTATCGTACGAAGGGTCTTTTTAATTCTGTTCCTTTTGAGTTTCGAGTTTCTCCTGCAGTCGAGCCGCAGTCAGGGATCTGTCCAGAAAAAAACCAATCTTTATGAAGTTAGGGTAAAAGACAACTTTTAGAGGAATATCCTCATCAGAATAGATCCGAAGTAGAGACAATACCAGGCCAATACCAAGTCCAGCTCCTTCACTATTTTTATCGTCGGCATAGGCAAAGATATCTGTCTTTTTGTAGCCTAGTTTCTTGAGAATAGCTTTTTTCTCTACTGCAGTTATGTTTTGGCTGTTTGTTACCCAAACTCCAATACCCTGGTTGGTAGATTGGAATGTGATATTTATATAGCGGTCTTTTTGCTGCGCAAGTTTAATTAGGTTGCGATTTCCGTTTTCAGCAATCTCTTCCTTGAATCTTTTTAAAAATAGTGAGTAGTTTTTATTGGCATCTATGCCTTCAGGGGTTGTAACCAGTTTATCAAACAACTGCTTGTAGTTTGCCTTGCTTGCGTTTATAGCTAGTTCTTTAAGACATGTGAAAATATCAAAGGTAATGGGTTGAAGATTCTGCCGTACAAGAAGCATTCCGATTATTTTACGAATTAGTTGGCTAATTTCCCTGTCAAGGTCATACAGTCGAAGATTTACGCTCCACTCCAGATCCTTGTCGCCTAGCGTCTTAGTAACGTCTTCTATCTTTTTCAGCAAAGAATCTATCTCATCTTTTTTTCGTAAATCGATTATGCGTATTGATTTTAATACGTTTATTTCGTTCTCGAAGAAGGGATCTCTAAAAAACTGAAAAACCTGGTTGTCAAATACCCACTTTTTTTTTGCCAAAAATTTGATAAGGTCTTCATCTCCGTTTAGTCGCAGTTCGGAGTTGTAAAACCGCTTACCTTGATTAACAAGAAGGGTTGTAAACAAGTTCACAATATCCTCTTCTGCGGTGAAATAGTTAACCAGGATTTTTGCTGCCGATTGACGGGGGATAGGGATGGTATCTCCGAAGCCGGATTCTCGATAAAGGTTAAAGCTGTTGTCTATTTGCTCTCCCAAATAATTCAGCTGTTGAGTATTTAGTGAAGAGTATATGAGCAAGTTTAAAAAATGTTTGCGAAGTTCACGATCCATATGATACCATTATGATTGTCTTTGCTCTATATTGTACTGATATTTATCATAAAATCCTATAAACTGACTTAGTCAAGCTAATATTAAAAATAATCTATAATAAATTTTTACAATTTAAAATCATCTGTCTTTCGATAAAGAGACTTAAGTAATATTAAAGTTTGTTAATAAATACTTAATTTTTTTTAAGCAGCTGGATTATTTTATTGACGGTTTCACCTTTTCAGGGATAGTAGTAAAAAAATGCAATCAGGGGGATTTATGAAGGTATATAGAGAATCTGATACCAATCTTGGTCTTTTAAAGGGTAAAAAAGTAGCTATTATCGGTTATGGTAGCCAGGGCTACGGTCATTCAAATAACCTTAAAGATTCCGGCGTTGAAGTTACAGTCGGTTTGCGTAAAGGTAGTCCGTCATGGAAAAAGGTCGAAGCTGCGGGCATAACTCCACGTGAAGTAGGTGAGGCGGTTAAATGGGCTGATATGATCATGATACTTGTACCTGATGAAATTCAGGGAGAGGTTTATGACTCTGACATCAAACCGAACCTGACTTCGGGTAAAATGCTTATGTTTGCTCATGGATTTAATATAATATATGGTCAGATTAATCCTCCGGCTGATGTTGATGTTGTAATGGTTGCTCCTAAAGGTCCGGGGCACATGGTTCGTGCCGAGTATCAAAAAGGGGCAGGGGTACCATGTCTTGTGGCGATTGAAAAAAACGCCAGCGGTAAGGCTCTTGATTTGGCACTTGCTTATGCTAATGGTATCGGCGGTGCTCGTGCTGGAGTTATCGAGACTACTTTTAAAGACGAGACCGAAACAGACCTTTTTGGCGAGCAGGCTGTACTTTGTGGCGGAGTAACAAGTCTTATGAGGGCAGGTTTCGAAACTCTTGTAGAGGCTGGATATCCGGAAGAGATGGCTTATTTCGAGTGTATCCATGAGATGAAGCTTATTGTAGACCTTATTTACGAGGGTGGATTTACAAATATGCGTTATTCAATTTCAAATACTGCAGAATATGGTGATTATGTAACAGGCCCATTCGTTATTGACGAGACGGTCAAGCCAAAGATGAAGGAAGTTTTGCGTCGTATTCAGGAAGGAGAATTTGCCCGTGACTGGATGCTCGAAAATAAAGTAAAACAGGCTTCTTTCAAAGCCAAGCGAGCTATCTGGATGGAGCATCCAATTGAAAAGGTTGGTGCTAAGCTTCGAGCTTTGATGCCTTGGATCGAAAAAGGCAAAATTGTTGATAAAGATAAAAACTGATTAAACAAGTTTTTTTAGATAAGAAAAGAACCCGCAAGGGTTCTTTTCTATAGTATTTAATTCAATCCTCTTGTTTATAAAACAATCTGAGCGAGAACCTTGGTCACTGGATCGCGTGATGGATCTGTATGATCAATAACATTTCCTATGTCTACACGGCCTCCATGGCTCCGGACAATTTTGTCCACCAATGTCAGACCCAGACCGTAATCCAAAGTTCCATAATCTTCATATACTACCTTAACAAGTCTGAAAAAAGGTTCAAAAACCACATTCTGGTATTCTGGTGGTATTCCGATAATATCTGATTTAGTAGGTTGAGGCGTATTGAGTACTGATATCAGAAACTTTCCACCCGAGTAGCGAAGCATTACGGTGATTTTAGAATTAGAAGTCGAAAATTTTAAAGCGTTTACAAAAAGCTCGTTTATTGCTGTAGATATGTATCTTGGGTTGATTTTGCAGACTGTGTCTTTTATATCTGCCGGAATATTACTCAGAAGAATTGTATGGCCTCTTAAATTGGATAAGTTTTTAATATTATCGGAATTAACAATCTCTAAAAGAAGGTCGTAGATATCCATGCATGTGGAGTTGCTTACGCTGATATCGTTTTTCATTAATAGTGATAGGTCAGAAAAGAAGTTCAAAGTTTTTTCTGCGATAGCGGCGTTTGATTTGATAAGATCAAAAATATCGGAAGGCACTACATAGTGATCCCCCTCTTTTTTTATTGAAGAAGCAACAAGATTAATAAGGCTTAGAAGAGCTCCAAAGCCGGCTCCCTGATTAAAACTATTGTTAAGACTGTCAAAAAGTGCTGTGTCAATTCTGTCATTGTCCCGGTTAATAATCTCCTTGTTCCATTGTACCCACTCGAGCTGATTTTCCAGTTTGATTATCCGTTCCTGTTCAATTAGTTCTCTTGAGCGATAAAGCTCATCTGCCTCAAATGCCCGTTTAATCTGCTGAATGATAATTGTCAAATTAATAGGTTTAATGATGTAGTCGTAAACACCTTCCCGCATAACAGAAATTATTGTTTCCGAGTCGGCATGCATGGTAGAGACAATTATTACCTGACGATCATTTATTTTTTTAATGTTTTTAATCAGATCATGTCCCGACATATCAGGCATCTCAAGGTCGGTTATTACAAGTGGGTAATTGTCTTGTCTGTACATTTTGTAGGCATCTTTACCGTTCGAAGCTATGTCGGTAATGTAACCATGTTCTTCGCATACTGCTCGGAGCAGTTCGGCTGAAGATTCGTCATCTTCAGCTATTAGTATTTTTTTTTCGGTTATCATGATTTATCCATTCTATAGGCTTTGTAACCCGTATAATCGGGGTACAGAATCGTTATTAGCCGAACTCTTGGCTTATTTAAAATAAAGATATTATTAAAAAACCTTTTTGTCAATATTTTGCTTGTTTTATGTTTCAGACGGGTGGTGTTGTGAGATATTATTCAAACATCTTACGATCTTTAAAATAGACGGGGAGCAGATTAAACCTTTTGATAAGTTTTTGAATGTAATCAAAATCTGCACCAATATCATTGGCATTGTGAGCGTCTGACGCGGTAGTGATATAACGTCCTCCAAAGTCGGTATACATCTGCAATATCAATTCGTCCGGCATTGCAAAAGGCATGCCTCTGCGTAAAGGAGAGCTATTTATCTCCGGTATTATTCCGCTTTTGCACAGTGCTTTTACAGCATCTTCCAATTCCCTGCTGTGTGAGTAGTAATCTGAATAATATCGAGCTGGAAAATCGATATGACCTAATACATCGAAGCCGCCATGTTCTATCATCCGCTTGATATTTGTGAAATACTTCTTATATTTTGTATCATTGTCTTTATCGTAATCGTTATAATGACCAATCTTATGAATAGAGCCGATTATAATATCAAACTCAAGTTTTAAGGTCTGGGCAAAAATCTCCGGTGTGTTATAGGGTTGGCTGTATTCAATGCCTTTTAACAGGGTAAGTTTATCTTTGTATTTCACACGTGCGTTATCAATCGCGATACTCTGTTTTTCGTAATTGTAATAAAATGGATAAGTATCATCTTTATGAGCGTCAAAATGATCGGTAATCGCGAGGTGTGTGATTCCCTTCTTAATAGCCGTACGGCATAACAGGTCAACAGTATCTTCAGCATCTGGAGAAAATTGTGAGTGCGTGTGTAAATCATATTTAATCATGTGGATACAGATATTTTTTGGGTCAGTAAAGTCAAGATAATCTTTTATTTCAACTTATGATAGTTATTTTTTTTATCATCTCATTTGAATTATTTTTTTTAGATTAGTCTCGTTGAAATCTTTTTTTATATGGTGACGTCTATAACAGTAGTTGCTGTGTAATGAAATATTTGCACCGTAATCCGTGGAAAATGTTTTAATATAGCCGGCATTTCGCGCCATATCCAAAAGCTTGGGAGTGTAATATCCGTAAGGGAATGCGAGTAAGGTTACTTCTTTGTCAAGCTTGTCTTCAATAATTTTCTTTGATTGTGTTAGCTCGTATTCGATTGAATTAAGAGATTCCGTATTCCCTTTTTCGACAAGTTTAACCAAATCAGCGTGTGATACGGTATGCGACTGAATGTCGAATCCGTACTTTTCCATCTCTTTCAGCATTGCCCAGGTCATGTGTTTATCTGATTTATCAAAAATGAAATTAGTGTAAATAAAAAGCGTAACAGGATAATCAAATTCCTGCATCAGGGGAAGTATTTTGGTATATGCGGAAATATAACCATCGTCTACTGTTATAGCGACCGATTTGTTTTCAGGGCTGCGATTTTCATCTTGTAACCTAATAAGCTCTTTTAAGGATATAACATCGATATTATTTAATCGAAAAAATTCAAAATGTTTTCTGAGCTGTTCTTTTGTGATGGAGTAAGGACCGTGTCCGTCTATATCATGGTAAAGCAATATCGGAATAGCATCTATTTCCCGGTATTCATCGGGGTTCCTGGTGATGAACCCGGGATCATCATTTTTGCCAAGAGTGCTGACTCTCAAATATAATATAAGGGTTATGGTGCAAATAAAAACAAAAAATACGGCTAAAATGGATGTGTTTCCTGCCAGCTCTTTGAAAGTCCTAAAAAAAGATAATTTCAAAATAGTTACCCTTCGTATAACATTTATATATTTGTAATTATGGAATCATCACTCATAAATATTGCAATGTCTTTCCAATGACAACTAATAAACTTAAAATTTACATTAATATCAATTAAACGATATTACCCTCTGGAGTATGATAATTTTTCGAAGTTTCTTGGTGTATGCATACGTTTGCGCACTGATAATTAAAAAGTGTTATTGCTTCGTTATTGTTTTTGAATTATATGATGAAATTTATGTGTTGACACACTGTAAATAAATAATAGTTAATAATCTCATATTTGGAATCTTGCCGGGTGGTAAAAATGAACAAAACATATATTCTTTTATCGATCTTCTCATTTGTTGGATTGATTTTGGCTGTTATTCTTCTTGCTGATCACTATATTCCTCAAAAAACTGCTGAGTTTTTAGCTTGTGGTGATGGTTTACAAGGCTCCTGTTCCGAGCTTTCTTCATCGCCCTATTCGATGTTTTTTGGAATTCCGATCGCATCTTACGGTTTTTTCTTCTACCTATGGATATTTCTTTCTCTGCATCTGTTTCGAGAGTCTGGTGAGCGCTACTGGAAAACATTCATGTACCTTATGATACCCATTAGTGTTGCTGGTATCTTTTTCGATATTGTTCTAGGAGCTCTTCTTGTTTATCTTCAGGTATTTTGTCAATACTGTGTCATGACATATGTCGTAAATATAGCTATTCTTGCCGTAGTAATTCTGGCATATCGCAAAATGCGTGCATCGGGCGATATGAGCTTCAAGGAAGCACTTTTTGGATTCGCTAAGGTTTCTGGAAAAAATGATGATCGTAAATTTTCCACAGGTACCTTTATATATTTTACCGCGATACTGTTTATATTTGTTGTTGCTTTTTCTCTTTATCTCGAAGAACGAAGCAGTGAAGGATCTGAACTTAACAAAAAACTGACAGGCTATGTCGAGAAATATAAAGAAAAAGAGATCCTTGAAATTGATTATCCGGAAACCGGGTTTGTTGTTGGCGACAAAGATGCTGTTTTAACTGTTCATGTTTTTACAGACCCTTTCTGTCCAGCTTGTCGTAATTTTAACATGATAGAAAAAGTTTTAGTAAAAAAGTATAAAGGAAAGATAAATTTTAAACAATACTATTATCCTTTAAACAGCGATTGTAATCCGGCAAAATCAGGAATAGTTATAAATGGTAGTTGCGCCGTAACACGTCTGTTTTATGCTGCTGATAATTTAAATATTTATCCCAAAGTTTTTGAAAAATTTTATGAAAAATTTGATGAAGTATCCGAACTTTCATCTTCCGGCGCGCATATAGACAAGGTTATTGAAATTGTTGCAGAGAGTGATGAACAGAAAACAGCTTTAATTGAGATGTTTAATTCTGACAAGCCCTCTGAAAGAATCACAAAACATCTTGATCTTGCAAAAAAGCTGAATATCAGTGCTACACCGACCTTGATCATCAATGGAAGGCTTATGAAGGGTTATCCAAAAGACAAGTTTATGGATGCCGTATTGCGTTACGAGTTGAGCGAATCGATAAAAAATAATTAGATTACCGGTAATTATTGGTAATTTTGAATTATTAATTAAGCCATATCGAAGTTGATACTTCTATATGGCTTAATTAGTTTTATGCTAAATTGGTTTACAATTTTATACGCTGTTTAACAATAGGATATGACACTATTTAGACGTCCTCTCTATTATCTTCTTAAAAGGCGCTACTATTTCGCAGCGGGTATAATTTCTCTTCTGCTGGTTGATATTTTTCAGCTCTTTATTCCTCGTGCCGTGAAAAAAATGATCGATGATCTTTTTGCTCTGGATACCAGTCGTATACATATCTGGTTTTCCCATATTCTTCTTCTTGCTCTGGGAATGGCGATTTTTCGTTTTTTTTGGCGAATGCTTCTGGTCAGAACATCATTTTATATTGAAGAGCAACTTCGAAATGATCTTTATAAAAAATATTTATATATGGATCAGCCGTTTTTTGACAGACGTTCAACAGGCTCACTTATAGCTCTTGCTACAAATGACCTTCAGGCAATTCGTATGATGTTCAGTATGGGAGTGGTTTCGGCCTGTGATGGAATTTTTCTTACGATACTATCAGTAGTTTTTATGTTTTCAATGAATTCCCGTCTTACCCTGTATGTTCTTATACCCTTGCCAATAATTACCTTTTTTTTGATAATCGCAGGGAAAAAAATATTCGGTGGTTTTACTCGCGTTCAGGAATATTTTTCTGATTTGACAGGGCGTTTGCAGGAATATGTTTCCAGTATTGTACTTATAAAAAATTTTACACTCGAAGATGAGAGTATCCGTTCAGTCGAAAAGTCTTCTGTAAAAATTTGTGATCAGAATTTTTCTCTTATGCGTGTGTGGGGGGTTCTATTCCCTTTAATGGCTCTTGTAACCGGCATAGCGGCTGCTTTTGCAGGTATTCGCGGTGGAACCATGACTATTATGGGGGAACTTTCACTGGGAGAGTTTACAGCTTTTTTCAGCTATATATCCATTCTTGCATGGCCCATGATGGCAATCGGCTGGGTAATGAATCTTTTTCAAAGAGGACGCGCCTCAATGAAAAGAATTAATGACGCGCTGGATGCTGATGCTGTTGTTAGAGATAAGCCATTTATAACCGAGCCTCAGTGCTTACCAAAGCCAACGTTTGAACTTAAAGATGTAAGCTTTACTTATCCAGAGGCACTTCACCCCGCGTTAAAAAATATTTCCATGATAATACCTTATGGCTGTAGAATCGGCATTACAGGCAAAACCGGTTCAGGCAAGAGTACCCTTGCGGATCTTTTGCTTAGGCGTTATGACCCTTCAACAGGTTCTGTGCTGTTAAACGGACAAAATTATCGCGATCTTCCAGTAAAGTATATATTGTCTCATATCAAGTCATCACCGCAACAAAACACTCTATTTGCGGATACACTTAGGCAGAACATAGTTTTCGGATCGAGTAATGATAAAGAGGAGCAGTTAAGAACCGCTTGTAATGATGCTGAATTGAGTGATACTGTAAATGATCTTCCAAAAAAACTGGATACGATGCTTGGTGAAAAGGGGGTCAATCTGTCGGGTGGACAGAAACAGAGGGTAGCTCTTGCAAGACTTCTTTTGTCTCCGGCACCTCTCTGTCTTATTGATGATTCACTCTCCGCGCTTGATAGTGAAACAGAAAAATCGGTATATGATTCTCTTCTCAAAATACCGGGTTCAATGGTAATTATTTCACACAGGGTATCAGCCATTTCGAATTGCGATATAATTTATGTTCTTGATGAGGGAACAATTGCCGAGAAGGGTACCCATGAAGAGCTTGTAAAGCAAAAAGGGCTGTATTCTGATATTTATACAAGGCAGCTGGTACAGAACAGATTATGACAAATATTCAATTATATAAAAAAGTTGCCTTTTTTGTAAGACCATACCGCTTTTTCTTTATCGGTGCTCTGGTTTTAAGTATAGTTGCGGTATGTGCCGAGTTAGTTGTACCGGTATTAACAAGGCAGGCAATAGACAAACATATCGGCAGGCGTTATTATTACATCACAAAAAAAGATGCAGCTCTTTTTGAAACAAATAATCTATCAAATGAAGTCAAGATGTTCAGTGATGGGTCACTTCTAATCGATTACGGTTCAATTAGTGAACTCAGCAGGAATAACCGTCAAGTAATCGCAGAAAATAAAGATCTATTTGAGCTTTTTTATCTGGTTTCGAGCGATAAGTATAGTGGACCATTACTCGAAACAATGATAAAAAAGGAGGGATATTATCTCGTTCCTTACAGCAATCTTGTGTCGTTAAACAGAAATGCTATTCGTCAATTGCGTGCCCATGATATAGAAAGTGTTGTTTTAATATTCATGATTATAATGGGGTTAACAGTTGCCGGTTTTATTACAGCTTATGCAGAGTTGTTACTTGTAAGCTACTCAAGCAATCATGTTATCCATGATATACGCATGGCTTTGTATAAAAAAGTTGTTAATCTTCCTGTCTGTTATTTTGAAGAACATAAAACCGGGAAAATTGTTACCCGGATAAGTAATGATATTGAAAACATACAGGAGTTCTTTGCTGCTGTATTTGTTAATATAATCAAGGATATCGCGATAATAACCGGTATTGTTGCTGTATTAATTGTTATAGATTTGCGTTTGGGGCTTGTGACTATGGCAATGCTCCCTGTCGCGGCTTTCATATCGGCAATTTTCCGTAAAAAGATGCGTCGATCATTTACTCGTGTCAGAGAGGCACTTGCGGTTGTCAATGGAAGATTGTCCGAAACACTTTCTGGAATTGCGGTTATTCAGATATTCAAACAGCAGAGTGCCTTTCTTAACGTATTTAACAAGGAGAGCAAAAATTATCGTAATGCGTCATCGCGTCAGGTTTTTATAAATTCTGTATTTACTCCGATGATCAGTATGCTGCGCTATTGCGGTATGGGGTATATAATATATCTAGGATCAAATGATGTAGCCCGGGGGTTTATAACCCTGGGGACTCTTGTAGTCTTTATCGCCTATCTTGAGAAATTTTTCAGACCTATACAGGACATAGCCGAAAAAATTCAAATTGTCCAATCCGCTCTTGCATCTGCTGATCGGGTTTTTACACTTATGGATCAAGAGCCTGAGTATGATTGTAGTCAAAGTGGCAGTTGTCGGGAACTCGTTGCAAAAAAATCAGAATATTTTATAGAATTTTGTAATGTTTGGTTTGCATATCGGGAGGAGGACTGGGTCCTTAGAGATTTTTCCATGAAAATTTCTCATGGTGAGGTCGTTGCAATAGTAGGAGAGACTGGATGCGGAAAGAGTACGATAATCAAGTTGCTTAGCCGAATGTATATGATTCAGAAGGGTGCTATATATATCAATGGAATTAATATAAACAGTATCAGTAAAAAATCCCTACGCCGACTTATCGGTGTTGTTCAGCAAAATGTTACTCTGTTTTCGGATACGGTACGTTACAATATCCTTCTAGGTCGGGAACCTGCAGGCGGAAGGTCTTTCGAAGATGTCTGTAATTACGCAAGTTGCACATCATTCATTGAAAAATTGCCGTATAAAGCCGACACCATGCTTTCGGAAGAGGGCAAATCTCTCTCTTTTGGTGAACGACAGCTGATATCTTTTGCGCGCATAGTGGCATACGACCCCGCTATTTTCATCCTGGATGAAGCGACATCTAATATTGATACCGAAACTGAACACTCAATTCAAAAGGCATTAAACCGTATTCTAAAAGAAAAAAGTTCCATAGTTATTGCTCACAGACTTTCCACAATACGTCACAGTGATAAAATAGTGGTTGTTTCAAATGGATCAATTATAGAGTCCGGATCGCATAACGACTTAATGTCAAAGAAAGGTCGCTATTACAGGCTGTATATGATTCAGTATAAAGAACATCTTGAAGAAGATGATATTAAAATTCTCGAAGTGAAATAAACAAGTATTATGTGAATAATCTATTTAATTTAAACCGTCAAGAATATCCTTAAGTTTGTCTATTGTGAAGGGTTTAAGAAGTACACCAGCAAAACCTCTTTCTTTGTAGTTTATAACCGCTTCATGGTTAGGATCTCCGCTTGTAACAATGGCTTGTACATCTGGATCAATTTTTAACAGTTCATCAATAATTATATCTGCACCAACACCGTTGTCTATTGAAATATCAAGTATAAGCAGATCAAAAGGATCATTGTTTTCAAATGAGTTTTTGTATAGTTCTACAGTCTTTTTGCCTTCAGTAGATGTGGTAACAGTACCGCCTAAAATTTCAATCATCCTTGAAAGGGTCGTCAGGATCATCTGTTGATCATCAAGCAAAAGTACCTTTTTTATATTTTGTGTTTTATTCATAAACCTAATCATTTCCGGGTAAATTTCTTAAGTACTCTCTGGCAAAGTTATCTTGCGAGAAGAATGATAATAACTTTTTCTTTATACAAATCTTTCTTTGCCAGGCTATTATGAGATTAAGATAAAGAAAATATCAAGTTCGATGATAGTCAACATTTTTAGTTTAAAGAATAATAAAAAGAGTGATAATAGTAACTATACATTAAGGAATTTTTTTAAAAAAAATTTAACAAAATCAGAAAAATCCAGTTTATATATACAGACCTGGTGGTCAAACGGAGGTAGTAATGGAAAAAAATATTCTTAAAAGTATCAAAGATGAGCTGGAGTCTAACTTCCATCAACCAGCGGATTTTTTGTTCTATTATGGTTTTTTATCGGCTGTTGCAACTAATCCTTACATGATTGAGCAAAAAATATGGATAAAGTATCTAATCAAACGAGGTCTTGGAAGTTGGGATAAAAAAAACAGGGATAATGTCGCAGATTTTAAGAATTTTTTGGTTAAAACTGCTAATGAGCTTTCACTTGCAATAGCGGGTAAAAAATTCTCATTACACACTGAGATGTGGAATGATTATTGCGAGAAAAGTTTAACTTTTGCCTCGGGTTTCTGGGAGGGGATGTGTTTGTGGCCGGACTTTGATGAATACAGCAATAATAACAGATTTCATCTTCTCTTGATGCCTATTAATACTCTTATTTTCCCGGAATTTTACGCTAAATACTATGCAGTAAAACGGGAAGATATTAGCGCAGTAGTTCAGGCAGCACTCAGAGAGCTTCCTCGCAGGCTCTATTCACTTAAGGATTATCTAAAAAAAGGAAAGAGAAACAAATCACTGATTTTTAAAAGGGTAATCCGTAAATCAAAATCTGTCAGGATGGCGGTTTTCCCCTTTAATTGTGATATTAAACCCTTGTCTTGAACCACAATTTGTAAAATGTATGCACGCCTGATTCTGAGGAGGATATCTCTGAGAGTTCACTTGCGGGTGTGAAATAAAACAATAGCCGTTTAAATTTGGACAAACGGCTATTATTTTTGGTAATCTTTATTATTTTATCTGCCAACAATGAACTGGGAAAATCAATTTAAAGCAGGCATATAAACGGAATTACTTCAAGAATTATGGTAATTATCTGAAGTTTCATTTTGATGATTTTCTATAATTCAAAAACTGCTCCCTTATCGGCCGAAGAGACAAGTTTTGAGTAACGGTTCATATATCCCCGTTTGATCGGCGAGACATACTCAGGAAGTTCCGCAACTCTTTTTTGTATCTCTTCATCAGATAATTTTACATTCAGCGAGTTGTTGTCAATGTCAATCTCGATAATATCACCGGTTCTTACCGCGGCAACTGGGCCTCGGGATGCTGCTTCCGGAGATATATGACCGATAGAGGCTCCCTTCGTTGCGCCAGAAAAACGGCCGTCTGTAATAAGTGCGACTTCTTTGTCCAGACCCATACCCGCAATAGTTGCTGTAGGGGTTAACATCTCGCGCATTCCTGGTCCGCCTTTGGGGCCTTCATAAAGAATTACAACAACATCACCTTTTACTATTTTTCCTGTCATTATTGCATCAACAGCATCTTCTTCAGAATGAAAAACCTTGGCAGGTCCCGAATGTTTCAGCATTGAAGGATCAACAGCACCTTTCTTTACGATTGCTCCATCAGGGGCGATGTTTCCTGTTAATACAGCGAGCCCTCCGTCTTTATGTACAGGCTTTTCAAAAGTCCGAATCACAGATGTATCCTTTATTGGACTGTTTTTACAGTTTTCCCCAATGGTTTTCCCTGTTACAGTCATGCAGTTTTCTCTGATAAGTCCGTGCTTCATAAGTTCATTTACAACAGATGGAATACCGCCAGCCCGGTGCAGATCAACTATATAATCTGTTCCCCCGGGAGCCAGTGAGCAAAGATGCGGCACTTTTTCGGCAACCTGGTTAATATCTTTTAATGTGATCGGACACTCGGCATAGTGAGATATGGCAGGTATGTGCAAAGCAGTATTTGATGAGCCACCAATAGCCATATCAACAGCCAATGCGTTATAAATAGAATCTTCAGTGATAAGATCACGCGGCTTAATTTGTTTATCCACTAGTTCCATGATTTGTGCGCCGGCTTTTTTTGCAAGACGGATCCTGTCTGCATGTATTGCTGGTATTGAGCCGTTATATGGCAAAGAAATACCCAGAATCTCGCTCAGGCAGTTCATAGAATTGGCGGTGTATAGTCCAGCACAAGAACCAACACCGGGACAAGCTGAGCACTCAAGTGAATAGAGCTGCTCTTCGGTCATATCACCTTTTGCCGCTTTGCCAACAGCTTCGAAAACATTATCAAGTCCAACACTTTCCCCAACATATTTTCCAGGAAGCATGGGGCCGCCGCTAATCATGATTGCAGGTATGTTTAATCGGGCAGCAGCAATAATCATACCCGGTACAATTTTATCACAATTTGGTACAATTACAAGCCCGTCAAATGGTTGAGCCATTGCCATTATTTCGATAGAGTCGGCAATCAATTCACGTGAACCCAGAGAATATTTCATTCCGATATGATTCATAGCAAGGCCGTCACATACTCCGATAGTTGTAAACTCAAGAGGGGTGCCGCCGGCTGCTAATATTCCTTTCTTTACTGCTTCAACTATTGTATCAAGATGTATGTGGCCCGGCACAATCTCGTTTGCTGAGTTAGCAATCCCGATAATGGGGCGCCTTATCTCTTCGTCTGAAAGTCCGCTGGCTTTAAGCAATGAGCGGTGCGGAGCTTTACCAATACCTGTTTTAAATTGATCACTTCTCATTTTGTCCTCCCGGAGTATATTTTCACGGATACTTTTCTAAAAAGCATTCACGATTTGCATTAAAGGGATTTTTCCTTAAAGTGTTGGTTAACACATTCGATTGCCAGATCAAGCATTTTTTGCTGGAACTTGTCATCTCCCTCTACGACCTCAATATTTATATAGGGCAGGTTGTTTTTTGCCGCATATATACTTAAAGAACCATCATCCTCGATGGATCTCTGGTAAACTACGTTATATCCTCTACTTTTAAAAAAATAGTAATCCTGTAAAGATGTAGTGAAAAACAGATTTTTAGGATTGTGGTCAGGATTGGTGTATGTAAGATAAGAATTTTTAGCATTAAATTCTTCAATTGAAAAATCTGATCCCGGACGGCTTGAATGAAGGGCTATTAGATATTTTTTTTCGGTCCAGTCAATTGAAGAGAGAATCGTATCTTTTAACTTCTCTGCTTTTTTATAAATGGAGCGGCGTCCATTTTTATTCAGTTTTCGATGATGTCTATCAAGGTATTTCTCGATTCCCTTGGGGGTGTAAATCCGGTTTGGGTCTATAAAGTAACTTCGCCGGTTGTATGGAATATAGACATTGCGTTTGTCACCGTTTATAATATAAATGCTGTGGCCGCCATATTTTGAAAGTGCATATTTAAGGGTTTTTCCGGCCGATTTTTCGTTGTGGTGAACCCAGATAAAACTTGCCCTTTTATTCGTAGAGTTTTTCAGTACATGGACAGTGCATAAAGAGGGAATTTCAATGCGCTTGTTAATCGCTTCATCAAAAATTTTATCTGTTTTGGGTTTTCGCCGACTTCTTTCACCGCTGTATTCAAATCGGTAAGATTTGCCACTTGTTCTGAATCCGTAACGTGAAGAGTTTTCATATATCCATTTCCACGCTTTGTCATTTTTCAATTCGTACTCAAAATTGGAACCTGTTACATTATCTGTCAGGTCGATAACCAGACCAGTCGCCGAAGAGGAGTGAACCGGTTTTGGTACCAGGGTCTGTTTAGGGTTTAATCTGATCGCTTCTTCGTACTCCTTTATTCTAACCTGAAGATCCTTAAAGCCGTTTGCCACATAAAATTTATGTCCGTTTTTTTTTGCGTCCGAGAGCATCGCATAAAGATCTTTCAATATTGATTTTTTGGCAAGAACCCGATTATCTCCAAAACTGTACATCTTGTTAATCGGCATAAGATCATCAGGTACAAAAAAAATGGGAAGATCTTTTCCGTTTTCACTGCTAAGGGCTCCTTTCTCGGAGGAAAAAGAAACCAGCGGAACTTCTATTGTCATTTCCAACGGAACGTAACAATCTTTTTTTCCGGAAAGCTTTATATAATCGAAATCAGTTTCGTTTTGAATAACTTTTTCTCCCAGGATGACAGATCCAAACCCAATATCGGTTTCCATGTCTGTCGAGTCGGAAGAGGGTGCAGTTTTGCAGAAGACACTGTTTGTGATTATCATATATCTGCGGGCTGTTTCTCCAAAGGCATACCCGGAAATGGTGTTAATTATGATAAAAGAGAAGGTGAATATAAGGATTTTTTTCAAGATAGACTCCGAACATCGAATTAGTTTAAAAAATACCAATTAAATCATAATCTTTTGTTGCTGATAAAAGTACAATTATTTTTCACAAATTTTACTGATTGGTTTTATTGTGTCTGATAATTGCCCTGTGTTGTTTTATATTATGTACGTTGTATTAATGATACGCATAGACCAAATAGGCTTTTTCTCTGATTTTTGCGAATTATTCGTAAACAATAAGAGAAAAATGTTGAGAAAAATCCTTAATTTTATGGAAAAAAACAAACAAATTGTTAAACAAAATCGTAAATGTGGCATGCAAAATGCTTTATATAAGACAGTACAAAGGAGTTTGTTATGAAAATCACAATTATGCAGGCAGTTATAATTTTTTGGTCCAGCTTGATGGTGTGGGTTTTTGTTGAATATCTGTTCTACCGAATTCAGCATAGTGCAATAAATCGAAATAATTTTGATAAACAGTTTAAACAATACAAGAATGGGCCGATTCATTAGTAACTGGTGCTTTCCGGAGTCATTAATGAAAATCGTTCACATCTTAAAAAATTTTCCGGCTTTACGGCTGTTTTGTCTTGTTATTTTGCTGTTTTTTTGTTTGCCTGCTTTGCTTTTATCGGAGGATTTCGAAAAAGATTTCCGCCTGACAACAGTAAAAAAAGACTTTGAAACTTACAAAGACAAGGATGTCTCCTTTGTTTTGCGTTTGCAGTATTGCGACTTAAACTATAACGAAATATCTTTCTACGATATGGAAAATATTAATCTCCGCTTTAGTATAAAAGATTATCAGGAAAATCCCGTTCTTAAACGGAAACTCAGAAATATATCCCGAGGCCTCTATTATCGTGTAAAGTGCAAGCTGATAAAGATGGATGAAGATGGTACTATTTCAGCTGACTTGATTGATTTTACACCTTATCGCCTTGAACAGCTCCCCTGATATGAAAGGTTTTGTGCCAAAAAAAATTTATTCTACCAAATTGGACAAAATTTCTAATCGATTCGAAATTTATTTGACAAAAATAAGGGCAGATATATCTATGTGATTTATTGACGCGAGTGTGGCGGAACTGGTAGACGCGCTAGACTTAGGATCTAGTGTCTTTCGGCGTGGGGGTTCGACTCCCTTCACTCGCAGTTGCGGGAATAACTCAGTGGTAGAGTGCAACCTTGCCAAGGTTGACGTCGCGGGTTCGAATCCCGTTTCCCGCTCATGCCGGCTGTTCCAATGGGGCAGCCGGCTTTCTTGCTTTTTCCCCTTCAATGCATTACCTTATCAATATTAATATTTACAAATTAGTCATTCAATTAATTATGTCCTTAAAATTATATTTAAGAGGTACCCTGTGGAAGTAAAAGAACGAAAGTTAGAAAATGCATCAATGGAGCTAGCCATAACTGTACCAGTCGAAGATGTGACCAAACAGTTTGATATCGAATATAACAAAATTCAAAAAAAAGCAAAAATTGACGGGTTTCGTGTTGGAAAAGCGCCAATTGAAGTGGTAAAAAAGAAGTTTAAGGATAATGCTGTAAGCGGTGTTGCCGAAGAACTTATTAAATCTTCATATTTTGAAGCTGTAAAGCAGACCGGCATTCGTCCGGTGGATTATCCAAAGGTCGATTTCGAAGAAATAGAAGAGGGGCAGCCTTTCAACTATAAAGCCATTGTTGATCTTTATCCTGAAATTGAACTTGGCAATTACAAAGGAATCAGTGTTGAGGAGCTTCGCGTTAAGATAACCGACAAGGATATTGATAAAGAAATTGAATCAATTTGCGAAAAAAATGCAAAGATAACTCCTCGTGACAAGGGTGCTGTTGCACAGAAAGGGGATCAGGTAACCATAAAAGTTAAGCAGTTAACAGATGAGAACCGTGATAGCGAAGAAGGTTTTTCACAAATGCAGCTTATTGCCGGAAAAAACAGCAATAGTTACGATTTTGATAACCATGTTATCGGTATGGCTGTTGACGAGAAGAAAGAGGTTTCGCTCTCTTATCCTAAGGATTATCAGATTGAGAGTCTTGCCGGTGAGACTCTTCCATATCTTGTTTGTGTAACCGAGATTAATGAACGGATCATTCCTGCGGCAGATGATGAATTCGCAAAAGATCTTGGTGAGTATGAAAACCTGCAACAACTAAAAGACAAGACTCGCGATGATATTGAAAATTATGTTTCTAACCGCGTAAGGGGAGAGGCTAAGAGTGAAATTCTAAAAAAAATCATTGAGTCATCCAGTTATCAGATTCCAAAATCAATGATTGAGAAAGAGAAGGAGTCTATATTTGCAAGGCTTAAACAGCGGTTTAATCTGAATATTGACGATCAGGCAATGTTTGCTGCTCTTATGGGGATGAGCCCTGAGGATTTTGATAAAAAACTGCTTGATGAGGCTGAGCAGAGCATAAAAACAACGATAACTCTTAGCGAGATTGGTGTAGTTGAAAGTATTGAGGTTTCTGACGATAAATATAAGGAGCATCTTCAAAAAATTGCCGATCAATATCAGAAGGGTCTTGAAGAAATAAGTGAAATATTTGAAAAAAATGGAATGAAGCAGAATGTGTTTTCTGAACTGCTTTTTGATATGGTGCTGGATTATATTTATGAAAACGCAAAAATAAAGAAAGGCTCTTCGTTATCCATGGAAGAGTTTATGAATCGTCAGTAAAATTAAGAGAAAAGAGGTTAGTGATATGGGTTTAGTACCAATAGTTGTAGAGCAGACTTCCCGTGGAGAAAGATCTTATGATATATATTCTCGTCTTCTAAAAGACAGAATTATTTTTCTGGGAGAGCAGGTTGATGACCATATTGCCAGCTTGATTGTAGCTCAGCTGCTTTTCCTGGAGGCTGAAGATCCTGAGAAGGATATTTATCTTTATATCAACTCTCCCGGAGGCGTTGTCACATCAGGTATGGCCATCTATGATACAATGCAATACATCAAGGCCGATGTGGCGACTCTTTGTGTCGGTCAAGCTGCTTCTATGGCTTCATTGCTGCTTTGTGCCGGAGCGAAAGGGAAACGATCGGCTCTTCCGAATTCAAGAATCATGATCCATCAACCGCTTGGCGGATTCCAGGGACAGGCTTCCGATGTCGAGATTCACGCACGTGAAATGTTGAGTGTGAAATCAAGATTAAACGGTATTATGGCCAATCATACCGGCAAAACCATAGAGCAGATAGAGGCCGATTCGGATCGTGACAATTTTATGAGTGCTGCTGATGCTCTTGAATATGGTCTAATTGACAGAATTCTTGAGAGAAAGGCTCAATAATCCGATTGTAACAATAATATGATATTTTTTCCATGTAAAAGGAGTATCTGATTTAAATATGAGTAGTGTTTCAGTTAGATCCGGTTTACGGGTTGGCTGACCTTGCTGATGCATGGAAATGGAGTAAAAATGGCAAAAAAAACAAAAGATGAAAACGAACTGATCTGTTCATTTTGTGGTAAAAACCAGGAAGTTGTAAAAAAACTGGTGGCAGGACCAGGAGTTTTTATATGTGACGAGTGTATTGAACTTTGCAACGAAATTCTTGAAGAAGATCTGGTTTCAGACGATCAGATTGGTTCAATCGAGTCTCTTCCAAAACCGGCTCAATTAAAGGCGGTACTTGATCAATATGTAATTGGTCAGGAACCAGCAAAAAAGGTATTATCCGTAGCTGTTTATAACCATTATAAACGAATTATTTCCAATAAGAAGTTGCATAAAGATGATGTCGAGATTGAAAAGAGTAATATTCTTCTTGTTGGGCCGACAGGTACAGGAAAAACACTTTTAGCTCAGACTCTGGCAAGAACTCTCAGGGTTCCTTTCGCGATAGCCGACGCGACCTCTTTAACAGAAGCCGGTTATGTTGGTGAAGATGTCGAAAATATTCTTTTGCGGCTTATACGTAATGCCGACGGTGATATTGAAAAGGCGGAGTCGGGTATAATATATATCGATGAAGTAGACAAGATTACAAGGATGTCAGAGAATCGTTCTATTACCCGGGATGTGTCGGGAGAGGGCGTACAGCAGGCTCTTTTGAAATTGATAGAAGGCACTGTAGCAAATGTTCCTCCACAGGGTGGGCGTAAGCACCCGCATCAGGAGTATCTGACAATAAACACAAAAAATATCCTTTTTATATGCGGCGGTGCATTTATTGGTCTCGAGAAGATAATCCAGGGACGTATTGCTACAAAAGTAATTGGTTTTGATGCCGAGATAAAAACAAAGAAAGAGCTCAAACTTACAGGACTACTGTCTCATATGCAGGTGGACGATCTTGTAAAGTTTGGCCTGATTCCAGAGTTGATTGGACGCCTTCCTGTATTTGCAGCTCTTGACGAACTTGATGCTGATATACTTAAGCGGATACTCACCGAGCCCAAGAATGCCCTTATCAGACAGTATAAGAAGATGTTTGAACTTGAGGATGTTGAGTTGGAGTTTACAGACGAGGCCATACGGGAAATCGCCGATATCGCCATTGCCCGCGAGACTGGTGCGCGCGGCTTGCGGTCGGTTCTTGAGATGATAATGGTTGATCTTATGTATGATGTTCCTTCAAAAGAGGATGTAAAAAAGATAATCATTAATGCCGAGGTTGTACGAGGTAACGAAAAACCGAAACTAGAGCAGAATAAGACAAAAAAATCAGCCTGAAAAAGGAGAGTCTTCTGTGCCTGTTAAAATAGACGAAAAAAAAAGATATCCGTTAATGCCATTGCGCGATGTTGTTGTTTTTCCGCATATGGTTATTCCTCTCTTTGTTGGTCGTGACAAATCTGTCAGTGCTCTTGACGAGGCCATGAAGAGTGATCGCCTCGTAGTTCTCGCGGCACAGATTGACCCTAAAATTTCCGAACCTGAAGGTAAGGATGTCTACTCTGTTGGAACAATTTGTGAAATTCTGCAAATGCTTAAACTTCCTAACGGCACGATAAAAGTTCTGGTCGAGGGTATTACCCGTGTTTATCTTACCGAGTTTTATAGCGACGAGAAAATTTATCGTACAGACATACGTCTTTTTGACTACACATCGGAATATAATGCGGATTTATCTGAAAAAAGATCCCTGCTTTTGACTAAATTCGAAAAATATATTTCGTCTAATCGTAAAATACCCAAGGAAGCTATCAAAACTGTATCATCCATAGAGGATATTTCGCATCTTGTCGATGCTGTGGCAGCGCATATAAATATGCGTCTTGAACTTCGACAAAATCTAATAGAGCTTGCTGACCCGGAGAAGCGAATTGATCGTATGATCGAGCTTATCGACGGCGCAATTGAAGTACTTGAACTTGAAAAGAAGATTCAGGGCCAGGTTCGTAAACAGATGGAAAAGACTCAAAAAGATTACTATCTTAACGAACAAATGAAGATAATCAAGCGTGAACTCAATAATGGAGACGATGAGCTTGACGAGATAGAAGAGTTAAAGAAAGAGATTTCCGCAGAACACATGCCTGAAGAGATTCAGCAGAAAGGTTTGAAAGAGATACGCCGTCTGGAGAAAATGCCTCCTCTTTCGGCAGAATCTGCCGTCGTGCGCAATTATATAGAATGGCTAAAAGATATGCCATGGACTAAAAGTACAGAAGATAATAGTGATATTTCGAAGGCAAAAGAGATTCTGGATGGCGACCACTACGGTCTTGAAGAGGTCAAGGAAAGAATACTTGAGTTCATCGCAGTGCGTCATCTTTCGAAATCAATTCGTGGTCCAATAATCTGTTTTGTGGGGCCTCCGGGAGTTGGTAAAACTTCACTGGGGCGTTCGGTAGCTAACGCATTAAACCGCAAGTTTATCCGTATCTCTCTTGGAGGGGTCAGGGATGAAGCCGAAATAAGAGGACATAGAAGAACGTATGTGGGGTCAATGCCCGGAAAGATTATTCAGGCTATAAAAAAGGCTGGAACGCGTAACCCTGTAATTCTGCTTGATGAAGTCGATAAGATGTCTACCGACTTTAGAGGCGATCCGTCTTCAGCACTGTTAGAGGTTCTTGACCCTGAACAGAATAGTACTTTTGTTGACCACTATATAGAGGTTCCGTATGATCTTTCAGAGGTGATGTTTATAACAACATCGAATGTTCAGCACCAGATTCCTCTTCCTTTGCAGGATCGCATGGAGATAATCGAGATATCAAGTTATACTGAAGATGAAAAACTCAATATAGCTCGTAAATATTTGCTGCCAAAGCAGCTGCAATCAAACGGAATTACCGAAAAACACTTAAGTTTGTCTGATGAGCAGATTTTATATATTATACGTCACTATACAAGAGAGTCCGGCGTACGTAATCTTGAACGTACTATTGGCAAAATTTGTCGCAAGACCGCTCGCGAAGTAGTTGAAAAAGGTGACGGCTTCGAACAGATAATTGATCAGGAAGCCGTGCGACGTTTGTTGGGACCGATAGTTTTCAAATATGGAGAAAAAGAGAAGTTTAACGATATAGGTCTTGCTAACGGTCTTGCATGGACTGCTGTTGGGGGAGACGTGATGCAGATTGAGGCATCCCTTATCCCCGGAAAGGGACAGCTTATGCTTACAGGAAAGCTGGGTGAGGTTATGCAGGAATCGGCTCAGGCTGCGTATACATATGTTAAAGCTAACAGCACTTTTTACAGTATCGAGCCCAAGCTTATTTCCGAGAATGATCTGCATCTACATGTACCCGAGGGGGCTATTCCAAAAGATGGACCTTCTGCCGGTATTACGATGGCTGTTGTTATAGCATCTTTGTACAGCAGAATACCAGTTAAGTGTGATGTTGCCATGACTGGAGAGATAACGCTTAGAGGAAAGGTTTTGCCGATAGGGGGATTAAAAGAAAAGGTTCTTGCTGCGCATAGAGCCGGTATAAAATGTATTATAATTCCCGAAGATAACCGAAAGGATCTTGAAAAGATTCCGGCAAATATTTTATCCGAACTTAGTATTCATCCTGTATCTAAAATGGAGGAGGTTCTGTTCCTGGCTCTTGAAACCCCGCAAGATTTCTTTATAAAAGAGGATTTTCGAAAGGAGCTTTTTGCCAGAATGGAAAACTGTGATTCAGGAAGAGTTGAGATTCAAAATTAAAGAAGAGCTGCATATATATTTAGTAATAAAAACTTATAAGAATTGTTATAAAAATCGTAAATATTTTTAAAACGGTTTTTCCATTACCAGTATCATTTTGTTTGAAAACTGGTGAAACCTTTCTTTCATCGAATTCGCAAAACGGTCAATTATTTTAAATCCGGCGTCTTTAACGAATTTTTCTATCTCTTTCTGATAATAGGCCCTCATCGTGTGCCGGTCTTCCAGTCTCTTTACCTTTCCCATGCTGAATACATGATAATTGTAAAAAACATCAACGATTGTTCGGGGTTGTTTTTCAGTTAAGGTAAAGCCCCTTTCGCGGACAATCTTGTTATCGTGTGCGTAAGTTGTGGAAACATGACTGAGAGGTTTATGTTCAATTTTATGCAGAGGGTAAGCGTTCCATATTTCGAACATGGCAAGTCCGCCCGGCTTTAGTGAACGGTACGTATTACACATAACAGCATCTATATCCTTGTTGGTAAGCATATAGTTGAAAGATCCGAAAAGGCAAATTACCATATCAAACCGATTAAAATAATCAAAGTTATTCATGGAGCCTATTTCGTAACTGATGTTTACCCCATTGCGTTTTTTAGCGTTTTCGATCATTTCGGAAGAGTTGTCAATGCCGTGGCATAAGAACCCCTCTTTTGAAAGCAGAGCAAGATGCTCACCAGTGCCGCAGCCGAGATCAAGTATGCGAGATCGTGAGTTTCGTGGAAGCAGCTGTTTGATCAGTCCAACATCATTTGATATGTTACGGTGCTTGTTTTCGATATAAAAGTAGTGTTCTGCTAAATCGGAATAAAGTTTCATTATTTTACCAGATTCGGAAACTTCTCCCTAACATAGTTTTGTAAATAGCTGTCGGCGTCAGAAGTCGTTTCAATATTCATTAGAGTATCGACAAGTTCTTCACACTCCTTTATAGTTACAGATCTTATTATTCTCTTAACAGGGTACATATATGTCGAAGCCATTGATAATGTTCTAAATCCCAGTCCTAAAAGTACCATTGTATAGAGCGGCTCACCGGCTATTTCTCCGCAAACAGAGACGGGGACGCCTTTTTTAATGCTGGATTCATTGATCAGTTGCAGCATTTTCAGTACGGAAAGGTCTACCGGATTATAAAGATAGGCAACTTGTTCTCCGATACGATCAACAGCCAGTGTGTATTGAACCAAATCATTTGTTCCAACAGAAAAGAAATCAGAATATTTTGCCAGTAATTCCGAATTGATAGCTGCAGACGGAACCTCGATCATGATACCCAGTTGAATGTTTTCATCAAAATCCTTTTTTTCTTTTCTCAGTTCGTCTTTAATTTCATTGGTTATTTTACGAGCCCATATTATCTCTTCCACAGTAGAAATCATAGGAAACATAAGCTTTACATTTTTTTTGTGACTGGCACGTAATATTGCCCGCAGCTGCGTTCTGAACATGTCTTCGTTTGCCAGAGAAAAACGAATGGCACGACAGCCGAGAAAAGGGTTACGCTCTTTATACTGTTCGGTAAAGCCGTAAACCTTGTCACCACCTACATCTATTGTACGTATTGTAACCGAAGCAGGATAGAAGAAGTTGACTACTTTCATGTATTGCTGATATTGAGTTTCTTCATCAGAGAGAAAGCTGTCCATGAAAAGAAATTCAGAACGGTAAAGGCCTATGCCTTCTGCCCCATGATCCTGAATTTGGCTCATCTCTTCAGGAAGCTCAATATTGCCAAAAATTTTTATCTCGGTATCATCAAGAGTAACAGAGGGGAGATGAGTTAGTTTTGATAATTCATGTTCTAAAAGGAGTAACTCTTGTTGTTGGGTTACATAATCACGAATTTCATCTTTGGTCGGATTGACCAGAATAATCCCTTTTACACCGTCTACAATAACCCGGTCACCATTTTTAATGTTGGATGTGCCGTTTCGTGTGCCTACAATAGCTGGGATTTCGAGCGCGCGAGCAATTATTGCGGTATGAGAGGTTTTACCCCCGGCGTTTGTAACAAAGGCCAGGACATTGTCTCGATCGAGTAGCGCTGTGTCAGAAGGAGTAAGTTCTGCAGCGAAAACGATTACCTCTTCATCAAGTTTGGCAAGTGTGGTATGCTCAACCTCTTGTAAATTGGCAATCAAACGTTTATGTATATCAGAAATATCAAGAATTCTTTCTCGTAGATAATCATCTTCAATCGAATCGAGGCTTTTTATGAGCTCTAAAGAGATATCATTTAAAATCCATTCAACATTTTTTTTCTCATCACGAACCTGATCGATGGCTTTCTGTTCGATCATTGGATCTTCAAGAACCATAAGGTGACTTGTAAAAATATCGGCCAGATCCTTTGTGAGGCTTCTGGCTACCTGAGACTGAATTCCGACGATCTCTTTTTTCGTTTTTGCCAGTGCGTCCTCGAACCGTTCAATTTCTCCCTGAATCTCTGCATCCGTAATATGATACTTTGGGATAACAACTTTTGTACCCTTGAACAAGAAGGCTTTACCAATGCGTATTCCAGGAGATGCGGTTATTCCTCTGATTATTTTATCTGGCATGAATATTTTCCGATTAGAATGATTTACGCAATGGTAATTTATTTTTAAAAAACATGTTTGTCAAGTTAATAATATCAAAGTACTAAAAGCAATTTTAGCGTTAAAATGGCGCCTAATATGGCTCTTTAAGAAGTCGCTTGCTGAAAAACCGTATGCCAAACAGGCCGGCCGGAGCTGTGAAAAGTATCGATATTACCGCAATAGCCAAAATCTCTGAGCCAGACGGAATACCGTTCGCCAGAGCTACTCCTCCGAGTGCCGCCTGAACAGTCGCTTTTGGCATATAGGCTATAGCACAAAATATACGTTCTTTATAATTCAGACTACTGAACGATGTAGCAAGAATAACCCCTGCAGCTCTGAAAAGTAACCCAATGGATATTACGATAAGCCCTTTTAAGCCGGCTTTGTATGCGACCGAAATATCCAGAGAAAATCCGATCAGTACAAAAAGAATTATTTCGGCAATGATCCATATGTGTGAAAGTTTATTGGCAAGCTCATTAGCAATTTTTTCGTGACGTTCGAGTAGAATAAACCCGCAGGTCATTATTCCTAAAAGCGCAGCGAAATGAAGTAAATTACCTGTCTCGACAAGCAATGTTGCGAATATCAAAATAATAAGGGTCTTTTCAGTGGCTCTGATTTTCTCATGGTGATGCTTGAACCATGCCCCCAGAAAAAGCCCTGTTATGATACCGGAACCGATACCGACTACCAAAGATATCGGAACGAAAAGAACTGCATTTGCCGCGGAGGTTTCGTTGTTTGTTGAAAGACCTAAAAAAACCGAAAAGAGAGTTATTGCCAGCACGTCATCTGCAGAAGCTCCAGCCATGATTATTGTGGGAACTTCTTTATGCCCCCGGTTTTTTAGATCCAGCATGGATGGTATAACGACTGCCGGTGATACTGCCGAAAGCATAAAGGCGGTTAGACCGCTTATTTCCCAACTAAAACCAAAAAAATAGCGGATAGTAAATATAAGAGCAGTTCCCTCCACAAGACACGGTATAAAGGCCATCAGAAGAGCCGATTTTCCGACTTTTTTCAAAACTTCGCGATGTATTCCAAGACCGGCACGTAAGAGGATAACAATCAGGGCAAAAGACTTTAGATAAGGTTCGAGCTCATAGATAACAGGATCACTGTATGGCCGTATGGCTACTGAGCATATCATTCCGAAAATAACCATGCCTAAAACAGGGGGCATTTTTATTTTGGAAAACAACCGGCTGAAAAACCATCCGCCACCGAGTATTATCGCAAGTAATGTGTTAATCTGCAGGTTCAAATTTTCTTCCAAATAATGGTATTTTTTCGAAGTTCCTTCATGTTGCTTTGCAAAGAATTCTCTGTTAACCTCTCATCACGGGTAGTTGGACGGAAAATCGAGACCGTCTGTTTCGTTTAACCCCAGCATTATATTCGCGCATTGAACAGCATTTCCGGATTGACCTTTCATCAGATTATCAATTGCCGAAGTTACAAGAAGTTTCCCTGTTCTTTTATCCAGCAATGGGCGGATAAGACATTCGTTTGAACCTCGTACATAGGCTGTGCCTGGTGATTTATCAGTTATTGTAACAAATGGAGCATCGGCGTAATAGTCTCTGTACAGTTTAATGATGGACTCTTGATCAAGAGAAGTATCAATATCGGCGTAGATATTAGATAAGATTCCGCGAGTCATTGGGATAACTTGCGGTACGAAAAACAGTTTGTAATTGGTTTTATTTCTTTTATTAATATTCATCTCTACTTCTACAAGATGCTGATGAGAACCTTCGCGATATGTATTAATATTTTCGTATCTTTGGGGATAAAAATTTGCTGTCCCCGGGTTTTTACCGGCACCGGACACGCCGGATTTGGAATCGCATATTATAGTATCTGTTTTCACAAGTCTGTTTTCACAAAGAGGTAAAAGTGGAAGTATAAGTGAAATTGCAAAACAACCTGGATTTCCGACTATTGCCGCTTTTGAAATTTCTTCTCGGTTTTTTTCACATAATCCATAAACCGATTTTTCGAGGCATTCTATTGAGTTGTGTTTAGGATTCATGGATTTATTAATCGCGTAAACAGAGTATTCTTCAAAGGTGTCAAAGCGGAAATCACCACTGTAATCAATAACTTTTATATCACGTGAAATGAATTCGCCAATAAGGTTCATGCCTGCCTGGTCAGGGGTCGAAAAAAAAGCGATATCTATCTGTGAATAATCAATTTTCTCAAGGGGCATAACTTCAAGATCGTAATGTTTCTCAAGATGGGGATAAATATCCGCTATTTTCATGCCGGTTTCGTTTTTGGCAAAAAGCTGTGTAGCCTTTATATGGGGATGCCGTGCCAGAATTTCCAGAAGACCACAGCCGCCAAATCCGGTAGCTCCAATTATTGCCGCTTTTATCATTATATTTCCTCCCCATATTTAAGTGATTATTGACAATTCGTTAAGTAACACATATATACTATCGATTAGTTTATTAACACATCCGGTGTAAAGTATTTTTTGGCCGGATGTTGATTATTTATTGACATATACGAACTCTGTTTCGAATTTAGTATTGGAAATTAGTTTTTGTTTCAGAAAATTTCGTATAGTTTTTAAAGTAACGATATTTTGTGATTAAATTTTCTGTGTTTCATGTATTGAAAGTTCACTGTTAATTAAACCGCTTTCGCGGATAAATAAAATGTGGAGATAATGATGAAAAAGTACAATGTTGTTATTTTAGGTGCAACCGGCGCTGTCGGTCTTGAGTTTAGAAAATTACTTGTTGAGCGCAAGTTTCCCATTGATAAGATAAAATTTTTGGGAAAATCTACCGTGGGTCAGCAGGTAGATTTTGGTGATACCAAAATTACTGTTGAGGCTGTAGAGGACGGATGTTTTGACGGTTACGATATCGCGCTTTTTTCAGGTGGGGGTGCAATTTCGTTAGAGGTTGCCAAAAAGGCTGTTGAAGCAGGATGCGTGGTTATCGATAATAGCTCTGCCTGGCGTATGGATCCGGAAGTTCCGTTAGTGGTTCCGGAAGTTAACGCTCATGCTGTTGAATCACATAAAGGTATTATCGCAAATCCAAATTGCACTACTATTCAGATGGTTGTCTGTTTGCAGGCTATCGAAAAGCTGTCACATATTAAGAAGGTGCACGTTTCGACCTATCAGGCGGCAAGTGGAGCAGGTGCGAGCGGAATGGCTGAACTGGAAAAACAGTTTAAGCAGATAGTTAACGGTGAAGAGCCAACCGTAAGTAAGTTTGCTTACCAGTTAGCAATGAATATCATTCCGCAGGTAGATGTCTTTACTGATAACGGATATACTAAAGAAGAGATGAAAATGTTTCACGAAACAAAAAAAATTATGGAATCGGATATTGATGTGAGTGCAACATGTGTGCGTATACCTGTTATGCGTAATCATTCAGAGGCAATATGGCTTGAGGCTGAGAAAGAACTTGATCCGGACGAAGTTCGTAAGGCGTTTGAATCGGCTCCCGGGGTAAAGGTAATCGATGATCCCGCTTCACAGAAATATCCAATGCCTCTTTGGGGTGAAGGCGAAGATGATGTTTTTGTCGGCCGGATACGCAAAGACCTGACTAACCCAAAGGGTTTAACATTCTGGTGTGTTGGTGACCAGATAAAGAAGGGTGCAGCGTTAAACGCGGTTCAGATTGCCGAGCTTCTAATCGATAAAGGACTTGTTTGATATTAGATTGATGGCAAAAAATTAAAAAAACCGGCTTACAGCCGGTTTTTTTAATTAAATATCTGTTATGCTGTTATCTCACCAGTCGTCGTCTTGCTCATCTTTGTATTTGTCGCGAACTTTTGCGGAAATATCGTCTACGTAGAAAAAGTTCCAGCTTGGTAAACGCTTAAGGCTGCTAGGATTGTAAATCAACTTAAGAATAGCCATTTCGCGGTGTTGTGAAAGATATTTGTCTTCCTGTCTTATGTCTTTTGTCAATCTTACGGTTAGTTTTCTCCAACCTAAAAAATTTAATTTTCCGAATGAAAGACGATGGATCTTCTTGTCGGCATCCTGAAGAATAAGTGAAAGTTCACCAGAGAAGTTTTTACCGTAAACCCACATTGATATTGATTGGCAATGCTTTTCGATGATGAGTTTTTTGGGGAACGTTACAGTTATATAGTCACCCTGTCGACCGTAAACCTTGACACCCAGATACTTTTTGGAGTCTTTAACGGGCGCTGGGAAAACGTCTCTAAGAGCTATAGAAACTTTTTGATCTCTTGTGACGCGAATGGAGACATCTTTGTCTGAGTATTCAGTTTTTTCAAAATCTTCCAGAACTACTTCCTGGTATATCTGGTCACCCAAGGCCGATGAAGTTGGATCATCAGAAGGTGTCTCTTTTGGTGTGTCAGCATCCTGTGAGTACAATGAAACCGAAAAGATCAGTATGAGCAACACAATTGCTATTTTCTTCATAAGGTAGTCTCCTCTAAAATTTTACGGTTTTAATGCCCAAAACGTAAATAAAAGCGTAACAGGCACCGCATATGCCAAAAGATAACATTATTACAGCAAATGTCAACAATAATCACTTGGCTGTTATATACTTGCAAAATGATAATTAATATGATAATATAGTGATAAATCTTTATTTTTTAGACTTGAAAAAATAGTGAGGGCTAAACAATTGGCTGTGGACACTTTCTTCAAAAAATATCTTTATCCTCGGAGTATTCTATGCCAAAAAGAGACGATATACATAAAATTTTGATTATTGGTTCCGGTCCCATAGTGATTGGACAAGCTTGTGAGTTTGATTACTCAGGGTCACAGGCCTGTAAAGCTCTCAAAGAAGAGGGTTATCAAGTAGTTCTCGTTAACTCTAACCCCGCCACCATTATGACCGATCCAGAAATGGCCGACAGCACCTACATAGAACCCATAACCCCCGAATTTGTAAAAAGAATAATTGAAATTGAAAAACCTGATGCACTGCTTCCTACTGTTGGTGGTCAGACAGCATTAAATACAGCCATGTCTCTTTACAAAATGGGAGTCCTTGATGAGAATAAGGTACAGCTGATAGGTGCAAATGTCGAGGCGATAGAAAAGGCTGAAGACCGTGACCTTTTTAAGAAAGCGATGATTAAAATTGGTGCGGATGTTCCAAAATCCATGATCGCTTCTAATCTTGAAGAGGCTATGGCAGTTCTGGAAGAGATCAAGCTGCCGCTTATTATACGTTCAGCATTTACTTTAGGGGGCAGTGGCGGAAATATCGTCTATAACAAAGAAGATTATGTAGACCTTGTTATGAACGGAATAGATGAGTCTCCAATAAATCAGGTAATCGTTGAGGAGTCAGTTCTTGGCTGGAAAGAATTCGAGCTTGAGGTTATGCGTGATACTGCGGATAATGTTGTCATAGTATGTTCCATTGAGAATATTGATCCGATGGGAGTTCACACAGGTGATTCCATTACTGTAGCCCCTCAGCAGACATTGACAGATCGCGAATATCAGAATCTTAGGGATCTTTCTTTAAAAATTATCCGTGAAATCGGTGTCGATACAGGTGGATCCAATATACAGTTTGCAGTCAACCCTGAAAACGGAAGAGTAATCGTAATCGAGATGAATCCCCGGGTAAGCCGGTCATCGGCTCTTGCGTCAAAGGCTACCGGGTTTCCGATAGCAAAAATAGCCGCTAAACTTGCTGTTGGTTATACCCTTGATGAAATCAGAAACGATATTACTCGTGAGACCCCGGCTTCCTTTGAGCCGAGTATTGACTACGTTGTGTTAAAGGTTCCGAGATTCAATTTCGAGAAGTTTCCCGGCGCGGATAACCGTCTTGGTCCTCAGATGAAGGCGGTCGGAGAGGCTATGGCAATTGGCCGTACTTTCAAAGAGTCTCTTCAAAAGGCAATGCGTTCTCTTGAGGATGACAGATATGGACTTGGCAGTGATGGTAATATCAAAATAGATTCGTATTTACGAAGCTTGGCATCCGGTAAATTGGAGGATGTTCTTGAGTATAATCTGATGAATCCCTTTACAGGGCGTATCTTTTATGTGAAGTTGGCGCTTGAATTTGGATGGAGTGTCGAAAAAGTATACAATCTTAGCGGTATAGATCCGTGGTTTCTTTATCAGATAAAAGAGCTTGTTGATAAGGAGAAATTTTTTAAAGAGCAGACTGAAGTTAACGGATTGTCTGTTGAAAATCTCAAGGGTATGAAAGAGTCCGGTTATTCGGATCGTCAGATAGCTTATTTATTAAACGCGGACTTGCTGAATACTTTATATTCCTGTGGAACTGAAAAGCAGAAAGAGTATGCAGAAAGCATGAACCGGTTCGAAGATGATGTTCGATCTTTTAGAATGGAAAACAGTATTATACCCGGTTATAGACTTGTCGATACCTGCGCTGGTGAATTTGAAGCCTATACGCCCTATTACTACTCCTCTTACGATTCGGATGACGAAAGCATTAAGAGCGGAAAGAAAAGTGTTATGATTTTGGGAGGCGGGCCAAACCGTATTGGCCAAGGTATCGAGTTCGATTATTGCTGCTGTCATGCCTCATACGCACTCGAAGAGGAGGGGTATGAGTCTATTATGGTTAACTCCAACCCCGAGACCGTTTCAACCGATTATGATACATCCGATAAACTCTACTTTGAGCCGCTAACACTTGAAGATATACTGCATATATACAATAAAGAGAAACCGGAAGGTGTTATCGTGCAGTTCGGTGGACAGACACCGCTTAAGCTGGCACGACGATTGTTGCAAAACGGTGTTAACGTGCTGGGGACTTCGCCCGACTCGATTGACCGCGCGGAGGATCGTGAACGTTTTTCAGAAGTTGTTAATAAGTTAAATTTAAAACAGCCGGAAAACGGAATGGCATTTACAAGGGAAGAGGCTTTTGCTATTGCCGATAGAATTGGTTACCCTGTTTTGGTGCGTCCCTCTTATGTGTTAGGAGGCCGTGCGATGGCCATTATTTATAACCGTGACAGTTTGGCCGATTATATTGAGAATGCGGTTGATCTTTCTCCGGAGCATCCAGTTCTTGTTGATGATTTTCTTGAAGAGGCTGTAGAGGTCGATGTTGATGCGATTTGTGACGGTGATGAGGTTTATGTTGCCGCTATTATGCGGCATGTAGAGCTTGCAGGCGTTCATTCAGGTGACAGTGCATGTGTAATTCCTCCTGTGGGTATCGCGCCGGAGATGGTAAAGTTGATTGAAAAACAGACAGAGGCTCTTGCTTTTGAACTTGGAGTAATGGGGCTTTTGAATATACAGTTCGCGGTTAAGGGAGATGATTTGTATATACTCGAGGTGAATCCGCGGGCATCCCGTACTGTGCCGTTTGTTTCAAAAGCAAAAGGTATACCTGTGGCTAAAATAGCGCTGAAGGTTATGACTGGTCGTAAACTCAAGGATTTTAACCTTCACGGACGTAAAGAGATAGATTATGTTTGTGTCAAGGAAGCTGTGCTGCCATTCAAAAAGTTTCCGGGTGTTGACACGGTTCTTACACCTGAAATGAAATCGACTGGCGAGGTTATGGGGGTCGCCGATAATTTTAACGAAGCCTATTACAAGGCTTCCCTGGCTGCTGGAGATCATTTCCCATTAAACGGAACGGTTTTTGTCTCGTTAAACAAAGAGAGTCGTGATGATCTTGTGGATGGTATAAGGTTATTGGCAAAGGCGGGATACAAAGTGGCTGCGACTTCCGGTACAGCGGACTATTTAAAAACGGCCGGTATTGGTTGTGACAAAGTTTTCAAGGTAAAAGAGGGGCGACCCGATATTCTGGATCTTGTAAAAAATGGTGATATTCACGTTATTTTCAATACACCTGCCGGTTATCGATCCAAGCACGACAGTAATTCGATCCGTCAAGTCGCTGTTCGATACAAGATTCCTATAGTGACAACAGTGCCGGGAATAAAGGCGGCTGTTGACGGCATGCTGCATATGAAAAACAATGATGTGGTAAATGTTAAGCCTATTCAGCAATATCATGCTGAATAGTGAAATTTTATAAAAAAATACTCATTAAACTTGATTATGGTGTGAAGATTGCCGAAACTTCTATATTGACGAGTTATTGGGACTGGGTTTTTGTCTTGGATCCGGTTCCGGGAGGTCATTATGGATGTAGGTTCTATTAACCGCTCCATGCAGTCAGTAGTTCAGCTTGGGGATATGCTCAAGGATATTTCGGCCCGGCAGACCGGGTTAACCGAGAAGATGATCGGTGTTGCTGTTGAACAGCGTGTTTCGAGTGACACCCTGGGCACATTGGCAGATTACCGTGCTTAACGAAAAGAAGAGCGGCTAATGAGCCGCTCTTTTAGTTACGTCGTTTTGTAAATAATGAAAATCAATGCTTATAACTTATCTCGATTTTCTTTGGTTTGACCTCTTCGCTTTTTGCCAGTTCCAGAGTCAGTACCCCATCTTGCAGTGAGGCGCTGATTCGTCCAGTGTCGATATTACGATCGATTTTGAAAGAGCGCTTATAGGCGTAAATTCCTTCTTCCCGGCTCTCGTCTGTGTGGATAAAAAGTTCCGGATCAGTTTTGCCTGTAATTTCAAGCAGGTTGTTCTCAACTGTTACGTCCAGCCCCTCTTTTGATACTCCAGGCAAATCGGCTTTTAGAACAAACTTTGTCTCTTCTTCAAAAATATCTGCAGCTGGAGTTATATAGTTATATTTTACAGATTCAGTGGCGTTTGTCATGGCTATACCCCCTTATTTGATCTCAATTTTTTTTGGAAGTGCATCCGGGCTCTTTTTAAGAGTGACTTTTAGAACCCCATCTTTTAGAGATGCTTGAGCATTGTCTCCGTCCACCTTGTATGGGAGCTTGATGGCTCTTGAAAAGCGGTTGGATGTCCGCTCTTTTCTAATGTATCTGCGTTCAGAGTCGTCCTGCTCCCTTTCATAACTGACTTTTAGAATGTTGTTTTCGAGCTGGATATCGATGTCTTCGATTTTTGCTTCAGGAACCAGATACTTAACGTTAATTTCGCCCTCTTTCTCTTCAAAATCCACGTTTGGTAACTCGTGAACAGCGTGTCGCGGCTCAATAAAGGAGTCTAAAAGAGAGTTGATATCATGAAGTACATTATAAGTGGTTAACATGGCCCACCTCCTATAAATAAATGCTTTGCTATTAGCACTCAATATTAATGAGTGCTAATAGCAAATTAATGACTAAACTCTAAATCGTCAATAATTTTTTTTAAATTTTTTTTGAATGGTGATATTTTTTAAAATATTATTCTTGGGAGATTAAGCTTAATTGAATATCCTGTCAGGTGTATGAATGTAAATGAAAGAATTTATATCTGCTAATTTCTATTTCGTCTTGATTTTGTTTCCATACCTGTTATAATACTATTATGATCGGCTTTAATTTTGCCTAATAATTAAATAAACGGTAAAATATATGATAGAAGCGCTTCAATTCAATGAGGTTTTTAACCTTGTTTCGGATGTTTTTTGCATTCCAATTCTGATTCTAATTTTTTCTTTACGAGAATTACCGCGGTATTGGCTTTTTTTAACAGCGCTTGGTTGTGTTATACTTAGTCATCTTTTTACTGTAATTGAATCTTTCTGGTACCCTGAATATTTTGATATTGCAGAGCATTTCATGCTGTTGATAGCGGGAGTATTCTTTTTTATGGGTATTGTTAAATATTTCTTTTTCTCCTGTGACAATGATAATGATAACGATTCCATTAATAATTAATCTTGCATCAGTGCTGATATATTCTTCGGCAATGGTTCTTTTGACTATTGCTGTATTTTTGCATAAAATCTATTGGAAAATCGCATTTTTTTTAATGTTCTGCCTTTTTTCTTTATTTATAGTTACTCTTTTCAACTCTTTGTCTTTAACCGGAGTAGTCGATAATTTTGATCTATTTGAAGAGTACTTTGAAATACTCATTATTCCCTATTTTTTGCTCTATATTTTCATGTTTTCGTCTTTTAAAGAGATTTCAAAACGAAAAAACAGGGAAATAAAACTCAAAAAACTTGTTTCCGAGAGAACAGTACTCATCAAAGAGATTCATCATAGGGTTAAAAACAATCTGCAGACTGTAGCGGCATTAATTGAAATGCAGTTGGATAAATTGGAAAACAGCTGTGCTGTTAAGGAGTTGACCACCATAAACAACAGAATACGTTCAATGGGGCTTCTCTATACAATGCTTTGCCGCTCTGACAACCTTGCGAATGTCGATGCTGGTATGTATATCCGTAGTGTTGCCGGCTATATTGTTGAATCATTTCATCTGGAAAACAGAATTAAAATTGAAGTTAAAACGGCTAATTTTATCTTTCCAATTGATTATACCATAATCTTCGGGTTAATAATTAACGAGATGGTTACAAATTCCATTAAACATGCCTTTAAAGATGAGCAATCCGGTGAAATTTACATTTCTCTGGAAAAAGGGGGTGACAGTTCGTTTTATCTTGTTGTTCGGGATAATGGAGCGGGGTTTAACGAAAACCCCCAGGAACATAAAGGTCTCGGACTGGTTGTAGTCGAGGCGCTGGTAAGACAGATTGAAGGAGAGCTCTCTTTGAATCATAACAAAGGCACAACATGGGAAATTAAATTCTCTCTATGAGAAACTGTTATGAACGGTTTTTTTTAAGGTGTACTCTCTGCCGGATTAATATAGCTGCACCGGTTGTAATCAGTCCAAGCGCAATTATTTGAGCCTGAGTCAGGCCAAAAACAAGAATTGGGTTTACACGTATAAACTCGACAAAAAAACGAATCAGACCCATGGAAATCAAAAAAATAGCGAATATAAAACCGCTCGGTCGTTTTCTCTTCCGTAGAATAATTAGCGAACATGCGATAATAAAATAAAAGAAAGATTCAAAAAGTGATGTAGGGTAAACCGGGCTGAAAGCGGGAACAATACCGTTGGGATAGGGCAGTGTCAACAAATTGTATGCTTCAATGCCGTGACATCCGTCACCAGAAACATGACAACCAATACGTCCGAAAGCAAACCCAACTGCAATGGCCGGTGAACTCAAGTCAAATACCTCTACAACCGAATACTTATATATACGTATAATAATGGCGCAGCCTGAAAGAGCTAAAAGAAGTCCACCGTAAACAACAAGCCCTGTTCGCGAAAAAGTGGTCTGTAAGGGTGCCGATCTGAATTCCTGAAAATTCTCAAATATGTAAAAAAGTTTAGCTCCGATAAGACCAAGAAGCACTGCCGCGAGCAGGATGTAAAAAGCAAGATCGGGGTTTTTTTTATTAAGTATAATTTCACGCTCCAGTAGGCGGTAGGCACAATAGAAAGCGATCCCGAGTATCAAGCCGTAAGAACCGATAACAAGTGGTGTGCCGCCAAGATTTATCTGAAAAACTACTGGAAACATGATTTTCTCCTGAGCTGGTTTTTTGTGATAACTGTTAAAGTACATGCAAAGAATTGTCGTAAGTAATAAGTTTGTAAAGCCTTTTAGTGGTAACAGGAAAAATTATCTGGAGTGCGGTCTGCTTATTGATTGACTGTTTGTAACTATAGTTATAGGCAAGCTCTAATAATTAACTATTGAACAGGGAACTTGCCCTTGTAGGTTGTTCTTAAACGAACAATAAGCTTTTAGCTCAAGATAAAAGCCCCACGGGTAACAATGGAAATCCATTTATATATGGGCTTTTAAAGGCATAGCCGTTCCAAAAATGGTAATTTTTCGAAGTTCTCTATAGGCGGTTTCTATAATTGAATTTACTATTTTAAGAGAAACAGAGTTCTGATGTTTATATACGGAGTGTTTATGAAAAAATTCATGTTGGTTGTTGTGATTATTCTTTTTTATATCTTGAGTTTGCCGGGGGCTCCCTTGATAGCCCTTTACGGTGATGTGGATGAAGCAAGTTATCTATCAGGGAAGTTTAACCCTTCGACTCATTCACAGTTTGTTAATCTTGATGATCTGAATATCGAGACAGACGGACGTAAGCACTATTTGCGTCGTTCGACTGCTGTAGCCTTAAAGAAAATGGTTGTAGCTTTTAAAAAAGATAATCCAAATATTCGTCTATATGTGACCAGTTCTACAAGAAATTTTAACTACCAAAAGGCTATATGGGATGCCAAGTTTAACGGATCCCGCAAGGTTGATGGTAAGGCTTTGAATAAAACCGAGCCTAACCATTTAAAAAGAGCCCTTACTATTCTTCAGTATTCGTCCATGCCCGGTACTTCCAGACATCATTGGGGTACAGATCTTGATTTTAATTCACTTGTTAATTCTTATTACGAAAATGGTGAGGGCCTGATAATATATAATTGGCTTAAAAAAAATGCTCCGGATTTTGGTTTTTATCAGCCATATACCGCTGGTAGAAAGCAGGGATATAACGAAGAGAAGTGGCACTGGAGTTATCTACCGGAGTCGTCGATTTATCTTCGACGTTGGATGAAAATATTTGGAAATGATACTTCGTTTTTTTCAAAGGAAGGCAGCTTTGGTGGTTCTGAGTATGCGGATAGGCTTGCTCCGATATATGTTATGGGTATAAACCCGGAATGCGTTAGGTAGAGCGGTTATTGTTTATCGAAAATCCGGTTACGATGAGGTAGATATGGACAAAAAAGAGAGGGTGGCTCTGATCCGGAAAGGTAACGAGTTATATAATAACGGGGACTATACTGCTGCAGAAAAAATCTTTATTAAGACCGGTTATAAAGATGGCATTATTCGTATTGGTGATTATCTCTATTATGATCAGAAAATGCCCCTTGCAGCATATAAGTATTATAAGCTTGCTGGTTGTAATTCAAAGATATCTGAAATATATGAGCGAATGGTCTTTGCCATGAAATGCCTTATGGAAGATAAAAGTAGTGAAGACCTGCGCCCAAAAATTCATCTTGAACCTGTTGATGTTCACCCTATGTTAAAAATTGCCGCCGAAGAAATTTTGAGAAATAACGGAGAATTACAGGAGTAGTTGAGTCCGGTATGTCCATGAATGTGCCCTATTGTTGTATGAAGTTGCGCTCAGTTTTGATATATTGTTCAAGTGTTGTTAGCTTTGTCAAAACTGTTTTTATCTCTCCGATAGTGGTTTCAAGAGTAAATGTCGCGTCTTTGAGGTTTTGTCGCGCCAGAGCGTTTATTTTAGAAGCCATATTCATTTCAATTTCGTCGATTATCTTTTGCAGAGAATCGGCGAACCCCAATAACTTCTTGTAAACATGTTTAAGGTGTTGATCCATCTCGTAAAGAAGTATGTAATGATATTTCTGTTTGTCCGTTTGCATCTGATTTAAAATATCACGGCAGCGGGGATCCAGATGTGTGATATAAAAAGAAATAGGGCGCGGGTATTCGTTTATTTCCCTGTAAATTGAGATTATATCTTCAATTTTTTGAAATCCGTCAATGTCAAGTGAACGATGTGTGTCTTCAAGCATGTTTGAGAGCTCTCGATCGTCGGGTGATATCATTTTCGAGTTGTGAATATTGTTTATCACTCCATTAAAACGGTCACGGTGAGTATTGATTGTGTCGAATATCTCTTTGATAAAATGATCAGGGTTAAATTTCTTCAGTTCTGTTTCAATCGTACTTAACTCTGCCCCGGGTTCCATAGTTTTGCCTGTTGCGGCTATATCAGAATCACTATCATCGTTATTTTCTGTATAATAATCGTCTATTTCATTTTCTTTTCCAATTTCGTCCTCGATTAGCCGGTCATCACTATTTTCTGGAATATCCCCTAGTTCGGCAAGTTCTTTAATGTCCTGTTTCTTTTTTTCACGTATTCTGTGGCGTATCATCTGAGCACGATCGTTGGAAGTACGCAGTATCCGGATAATCTCGACCTTACGCTGTGAACGATTGAAACGAAGACCGTACATTGTACCGTTTTTATCCATGTATCTTTTGTTAAGGTCGTAAACTGACGCTTTGGATGTGTCAATGTCTTCGATAGAGTCGATATGTATGAAATCTGTTCTCATAAAATTGTTATTTCATCACTGTCGAAATCTTCAAGAGGTTCATTAAACATGATTGCCAGATAGGCATCTTCACTTATATCCAAAGAAGCAAATTTTTTAAGAACTTCGGTCGGGTTGTTTCTTATAAGACCTGTTCTGACAATTGTACCGGTTTGTGAAATAATCCGGTTGTTTGTTTTAAAAAGGATTCTTATTGGCAAATTGATTCCTGTTTTGGTGTAAGAGGCTATGAAAATACCGCCGCGACTGATATCAAGGATTCGCCCCTTTCCCTTTTTTGGTTTTTTAGCCATCTGATAGGGGTCTTCGGGGTTGCCATCGTGATATTGGAATCTTACTTTTAACAGACAGGGGTAGCGATGATACTGGCGTTTTTCATGCATTTTGAAACTCCCGATTTACCGGATTTTTGTATAAATCTATCACCTTAAAGTGCAGCGGAGAAAGCAATACAGTTTCAAAGCATGTATGGTGCCAACAATTTTGTCAAACCCTTTACTGGGTAAATCAAACCTTGACGTCAATTTGGCATTGTTAAGGTAATGTTAAATTAGCGGTTATACTTTTTTTGTCCGTAAAAGCTCATTGACGAAAGGAGCAGCATAAAATTCTTTTGAAAAAACCTGTACCTGACATTAAAAACATTTTCAAGGGTTCTTATCTTTATATAATCGGAGACGTAACTCTTATGACTGATAAAACAAAGTTTATTTTCATTACCGGTGGAGTCTGCTCTTCTCTTGGGAAAGGCATATCAACAGCCTCATTAGGCATACTTCTGGAAGGACATGGGTATAAAATTTCCATTTTGAAGATGGATCCATATCTGAATATTGATCCCGGTACAATGAGTCCTTATCAGCATGGCGAAGTATACGTAACTGAAGACGGGGCTGAGACCGACCTTGATCTTGGATATTATGAGCGATTTACAAACTCAGAGCTCACTCGTAAAAATTCAGTATCAACCGGTCAAATATATCTTTCGGTCATCGAAAGAGAGCGTAGAGGCGATTATCTTGGGCGAACCGTACAGGTTATTCCGCATATTACAAATGAGATTAAAAAACGAATTTTTGATGTGTCCAAGTCCGGAGATCTGGATTTTGTTTTGGTCGAAATTGGTGGCACAGTGGGGGATATTGAGTCTGTTCCTTTTCTTGAAGCTATACGGCAGATGCGTATGGATTTAGGTAAAAATAATGTGTTGTTTGTACACCTTACGCTTGTTCCTGCAATAACTGTTGCTGGTGAGCACAAGACTAAACCGACTCAACACTCTGTAAAAGAGCTTATGCAGACAGGTATTCTTCCAGATATTTTATTATGTCGTTCTTCCCGGCCACTGGATGATGAGATGAAAGCTAAAATAGCACTTTTTTGTAATGTTGAAGACGGAAATGTAATATCGGCTCTTGATAGTGATTCGATTTATGATATACCGATGATGTTGCACGGTTTTAAGTATGATGATATTGTTCTTGAACATTTCAATATGCCAAAGAGAGAACTTGATATTTCTGAATGGCTTGAATTTGTTGACCATCATAACAATCCGGAAAAGGATGTAACAATAGGTATTGTTGGCAAATATGTTTCTCTTCAGGACGCTTATAAATCCATATACGAAGCTCTTATTCATGGTGCAGCATACAACAGGGCAAGGTTAAAACTTGTGAAAATCGATCCTGAAGAGCTTGAGGGCTGTGATGGCTCTATTGATAAGGTTTTTAATGGAGTAGACGGGGTTCTTGTGCCTGGTGGTTTCGGTAGCAGAGGAATTGAGGGCAAGATAAAAGCGATAGAATATGCCCGTATAAATAATATTCCTTTCTTCGGCATCTGTTTGGGGCTTCATACAGCGGTTATTGAGTTTGCCAGAAATGTTTGCGGGTTAGAGGATGCCAACTCGACCGAATTTAATCCCGAATGTAAAAATCCCGTTATTTCCTTGATGGAAGATCAGAAAATAGTCCAGGACAAGGGAGCTTCCATGCGTCTTGGAGCATTTGCTTGTAAGCTCCTTTCAGGAAGCGGTATAGCTGATATATACCAGAAACAGCTGATTCACGAAAGGCACCGCCATCGTTACGAGTTTACTTCCAGGTATAAAAAGATTTTCGAAGATGCCGGCATGGTCTTCGGCGGTATCAACCCAGATCTTGATCTTGTGGAGACTCTTGAACTGCCCGAACATCGTTGGTTTTACGCTGTTCAGTTTCATCCTGAGTTTAAATCAAAACCAACTGCGCCTCATCCCCTTTTTAAGACATTTATAACCGCTGCTGTCTTAAAATAAAGCTTGAAATTATAGATATTCTGTTGTACCTTTGTGGCAGAGGTTGAATATGGCAGTGTCACTTTCCATAGGCTTAAAGCAAACTCAGCGTCTCGCCATGACGCAAAGCTTACGTCAATCCATCGAAATGCTTCAGCTCTCCTCCCTCGAGCTGGCTGAGACCATTTCGCATGAACTGGAATCAAATCCTGTTTTGGAGGAGGTCTCTTTGTCCCGGGAGACCGAATATAGCAGTGAGCTGGTTCATGACATGAATCTACAGCTTTCGGGTGATACCTCCCGTGCAGATCGAATCGAACAGCGTGATCGAGACTTTGGTAATACCAGTGACGCGGGTTTTCAAAAAAGTTATGACGAGGATCGTAAGCAGCAGGCTATTGAAAACGCATTTGTTGAGCGTGAATCTTTGGCGGATCATCTGATATCTCAGGTTCGGCTTCTGAAAGGATCAGAACAGGAGCTTTCATTTCTGGAAACTCTTGTGTCACTGCTCGATTCGAACGGATTTTTCACAGAGGATCATGAGTCTTTTTGTGCCGAGCAGTCTGTAACTCCTGAATATCTTGACCTTTCTTTAAGAAAAATTTCCCGTCTTGAGCCCATAGGCTGCGGCTCTTCATCTGTTCAGCAGTCTCTTTTGTGGCAGTGTGAAAACAAATTCCCAGCTGATGAATTACTTTACGAAATGATCAGGGATCATTTTGATCTGCTTTCAAAACTTTTTTTTGATCAAATATCAAAAAAAATGGATGTACCCCTTGATACGATAATCAAAAAAAGCAATCTACTTCAAAATTTTTCACCCTATCCGGGCCGGATGTATTCAAGAAATGAGACCAATTACGTTATTCCCGAACTCGAGGTTCACTATATTGATGATCAGATAGTATTAATGTTTTACGATGATCTGATACCGGGAATAAAAATTAATAAATATTACACCGGTTTGGTTGAATCTTCCAAAGTTGACAAAGAGATAAAGAAATACCTGCGTGAATGTATTACTTCTGCCAAATATCTTTTAAGAAGTATATCCGGAAGACGGGAAACCATAGAGAAAGTTGTGCGTGCCATAATGGAGTGTCAAACCGGGTTTCTTAAAAAAGGGCCCGGACATCTTAAGCCTTTGATACATGCTAATATTGCGGAGATTACAGGTTTTAACGAGTCGACAATAAGTCGAGTTACTTCAAATAAGTATGTTCAGACAGTGTGGGGCATCTTCGAATTAAAATATTTCTTCGTTACACGAATCAATTCTGATGATAACGAGCAGTCATCGGATAATGTACAGAAGTTGATTCAGGATATTGTTGCGAATGAAGATCCTTTGAATCCCTTTACCGATGAACAAATTGTTACACGCTTAGATAATGCAGGAATCCAGACTGCAAGACGGACTGTGGCAAAATATCGAGGAATTCTTAACATCCCCTCTTCAACAAAGAGGAAGAGAATAAATAAGTTAAAAATGGAGTGAGCGTATGAAACTAAAAATTACCGGAAGACATGTGACAGTATCTGACAAACTCAAGGAACATGTGGAAAAAAAAGTCTCAAAAGTTGAAAAGTATTTTAATCAAATAATCTCTATCGAGGTGATTGTATTCGAAGAAAAGAGTGATAAAGTTGTTGAGATAATAATTCATGCAGACGGAGCCAAGTTTTATACTTCTGACAAATCTTCTGATTATTACAGCTGTCTTGATTCTTTGATTGATAAGCTTGATCAGCAGATTAAAAAATATAAGGACAAATTGCAGATGCATAAAGGGCCAGGCACAAACTTTATTCCGATTGTCGATCTGGACAAGGACGGACATGAGTCTGTAGCTGTTGTTGAGGCTTCGCCTAAACCGCTTAATTATATTGAGGCATATCTTGAACTGAAGATGGATAACAAGGGATTTATTCTTTACAAAAAAGATAACGAAAATATAGATTATGCGAGCAGAAACTACGCCCTGCTTTACGAAGATGATAAAAAATATGTTATGGTAGAGGTGCCCGATGAGATGCTTAAAAATAGATCATTTTCAGGTGACCTCAACTGTTTTGAACTGGATATAAAAAATGAATCGCCATCCGATCCGAAGATCGATCTTAAAGCGACACGTAAAGATATTGCTGCCTTAAATGTCAGCCAGGCTATCGCTGAACATGAAAAAAGCGATCGAAAACTGTTTCCTTTTTACAATACAGAGTCATCGTCTTTGAATCTGCTGGTTAAACGTTCAAATCAGCTGGAAATTGTTGTACCGGCTCAATAAATATGACTCAAAAACTATTTTTGCGAGATCTTCTTTCAAACCCTGAGGACACACAGCTCCAGCTTTTGCCCCTTACCGGTGAGCTGGGGCTTGGCAGGGAAATTAAAAGTGCTGATGTAAACCGGCCGGGGCTCAGCCTAGCCGGTTTTTTTGACCATTTTGCAGCGGACAGAATTCAGGTTTTTGGAAAAGGTGAGAGTGCATATATTGATTCGCTCTCTGAAAAAAAGTTGCATGAATCACTGGAGAAATTTTTTTCGGGCAATGTCTTTTGTGCGGTTTTTACGCATGGTAAAAAACCGCCTTACCTTTTTACTGAATTGGCATTACAGAAGGGTACACCGGTTTTTGTCAGCTCGTTAACCACCGCAGAGTTCATACGTCTGTTCCACTATGTCGTTTCGGAGACACATGCTCCACAGAAAAATGTGCATGGAACTCTTGTTGATGTGTTTGGTCTTGGTGTTCTGATTATCGGTGCAAGCGGGGTTGGTAAAAGTGAAGCTGCCCTTGAACTTATAGAACGTGGACATCGCCTTATTGGGGATGATATAGTCAATGTAAAATGGGTCAAGGAGTCGATGCTGGTGGGGCAGGGGAGTCGTTTTATCCGTCATCATATGGAAATCAGAGGTCTAGGCATACTTAATGTTACTGATGTGTTTGGTATTGGTTCTGTAAGAAACCGGAAAAGAATTGAGCTTGTAGTAAAACTGGAGCTGTGGGATGATGACAAGGAATACGAGAGACTGGGGCTTTACGATACCAGGTATGAACTGCTGGGAATGGAAGTACCCTATGTTTTGCTCCCAGTGAGGCCTGGTCGAAATATTCCGATATTAATAGAAAGCGCCGCTTTAAACCAGCGTCTAAAAAAGATGGGGGTCTATTCGGCTCAGGAACTCGACAGGCGTATTCAGGATTGGATAAAGGTAGGAAAGAAAGATGGTTGAAAAAAAGGTAGTAATACAAGGTGAGTCGGGTATTCACGCGAGACCCGCTACCATGCTTGTTAAAACAGCATCCAAGTATAGTTGTAATGTTTTTATAGAAAAAGATGGAACAGACGCGAACCTCAAATCCATACTTAATGTCCTCGCATTGGGATTAACTGGTGGAACTGAAATAAAGATCAAAGCAGAAGGTGAAGGTGAAAACGAGGCTGTTGAAGAGATTGTTGCTTTGATTGAACGCGATTTTGCCGAGTAATGTTAAGGTTTTTTTTAAAAGGCAGTCGTGATCACAAGGGGCGTATCCAGGATTTCGCGGTTCTTCTGGGGCTTTTTGTTTTTTCTACAGTGTTGATACTTGGCTTGCTCCCTAAGGAAGAAAGTTCAGCTACATCGCTAAATACATTTTTCATGAATGTAATGATGGTGGTGCCTGTTATAATTGCTGTTTACTTTATTGTTATTTCTTTTAGACGAAAAGTCAGCACTACTGTAAGTCAGGTCAGTACATCCATAAGAACTAAAATAATGCTATCGCTTCTTTTTGTAGCTATAGTTCCCACTTTACCTATAACAATTATTTCCAATAATATAGTTAATGCGGCAATTTCGGAGCTATTCACTTTTGATACACAGACCATACTTAAAGAAGCCCATATTCTAACAGAAGAGTCAAACCAGCTATATTTTAACGCGCTAAAAAATGAACGTCAGTGGTATAGACGTTCAATTGAAGCCGGAATAATTGATCCGTATGCTTCGTGGTCTCACAGTTATGTTGCGCAAACAATGACTGATCGAAATATTGTTTATGAATGCTTTCGCTTTGAAGATGATGGTGGTGTCAAACGGTTGGATCCTGTTTATTTAAACAGGGACGGCCAACGATTTCGAAAGGATATAATCTGGTTTATAAATTTCGCGGATAATAATCATTATATGCCTCTTTATCGCCTCGTTTCGGACAATGAGACCCTCGTATTGACTGTTTCCCGGCATGGTGAATACACCGCTGTGTTTTATAAAATAATTCCTTCCGCTTTTTTTTCGGCTCGGCAGGCGATCAGCAAGGCTCAGACGAGGTATGAGCAAAAGGCTTTTTTTATTCCTTTTATACAGAATGCCATCGGGGTATTCTTGCTGATATTATCTATTGTAGTTGTATTGATTTCTGTTGGTCTAAGTTTCTTCCTGTCGGGTAATATAACACGTCCCCTTTATGAACTTGTTGATGCATCGCGTTCGATTGCGAAAGGTGATTTTACCGTACAACTTAAGCGTAAAATTTCGGATGAGATTTCGGTTTTGTATAACTCTTTTAACGTGATGGTTAAGCAGCTTGATGAGAGCCGGCGTGCCATGATGCATATGCAAAAGCTTGAAGCCTGGAAAGAAGTCGGCTCGAAACTCATGCACGAGATTAAGAATCCGTTAACACCGATAAGGCTTTCTGCGGAACGTATTCGAAGAAAATACTTCGAGCAGTCTGATGATATCGAGAATATTATCAAAACCGGAACCGATACAATTATAGAAGAGGTGGATGCCCTTCAGCATATTTTGCGTGAGTTTTCGCGTTATACCAGGCTACCAAAACTTAACCCTGTATTTCAAAATATAAATGATATATTAAAAAATTGTGTCGATTTCTTTCATGGGCATGAAAATATCGTGTTCAAATTATTTCTTGACGATGAGCTTCCAGATCTTAGGATCGATAGGATACTGTTTCGCCAGGTATTGATCAATATTATTAAAAATGCTATCGAAGCTATGGATTATTCTGGTGAAATTGTAATAGCCAGTCAGATCGAAAACGGCAAGGCGATTATCAGAATCAGAGATAACGGCCCGGGTATACCTCCAGAGGATCTAGGAAGACTTTTTGAACCAACCTTTTCCCGAAAGCAGGAGGGAACTGGTCTTGGTCTGGCAATTGTTGAAAAAATTGTTATGGAGCACGGCGGAAAAATAATATGTCGTAGTGTTCCCGGTAATGGAGCGGAGTTCATATTGACGCTTCCTGTATATAATAGATAGAGGAGTTTTTATGGCAAAGGTCTTGATTGTTGACGATGAGCCGAATATCCTTAAGGTCTTAAGCCAGATTCTTCAGGATGAACAACATATTGTATATGAAGCTTCCGACGGTGCCTCTGCTCAGGATTTTATTGCTAAAAATGATATTGATCTTGCTTTTGTTGATCTATGGCTTCCTGACATAGACGGCCTTGAAATACTTGAAGGTATTAAAAGCAGCCAGCCTGACGCAGCTGTTATCATGATTTCGGGGCATGCTTCCATCGATGTGGCTGTTAAGGCAACCAAGATGGGCGCGTATGATTTTATGGAAAAACCGCCAGCATATGACCGGATAGTTACAATTACCCGTAACGCTCTTGAAACGACAATGCTTCGTAAAGAAAATCGCACTCTAAAGACACAGGGTGACGATGGGGAGATGATTGGTCTTTCCCCAGCGCTTACAGAAATTAAAGAGACGATAGATCGCGCTGCATCTACAAACGCCAGGGTTTTTATTACCGGGCCAAATGGAAGCGGTAAGGAACTTGTTGCCAGAGCAATATACAACAAGTCCAGACGTTCTGGGCGACCGTTTGTTAAAGTAAACTGCGCGGCGATTCCAGATGAGTTAATAGAAAGTGAACTTTTCGGACACGAGAAGGGATCTTTTACCGGTGCTCATGCGAAGAGGCTTGGTAAATTTGAGGCAGCTAACGGAGGAACTATCTTTCTTGACGAGATTTGTGATATGAGCCTTTCAGCGCAGGCAAAAGTATTGAGGGTTTTGCAAGAGTCGGAATTTGAGAGAGTTGGGGCTAATGAAACAATCAAGGTAGATGTAAGAGTAATTGCTGCAACAAATGTTGATGTTCAAAAGGCAATTGAAGAGAACCTTTTCAGAGAGGATCTTTATTACAGACTTAATGTTATTCCAATTCATGTACCTCCTTTAATAGAGCGTACATCTGATATTCCCCTGCTAGTTGATCATTATTTAAGAATATTTTCTAACGAGCATGGTATTGGTGACAAAAGTATAAGTGAATCTGGAATGCTCTTTTTAAAGAGTTATCCCTGGCCGGGTAACGTAAGGCAGTTAAAAAATATTATTGAACGAGTGGCAATAATGGTGCCCGATGATACAATCAATGAATCTGATATAGAGAAATATATAGAATCGGCCGATACTTTTCATGACTTGCCTTTAACGGAAAAATCTTCTTTAAAGAAAGCTAAGGAGCAGTTTGAAAAAGAGTTTATTATAAAAACCCTTAATTCCCTTAATATGAATGTTACCATGGCCGCCAAAGAGCTTGGAATTGAACGTACCAATCTTCACCGAAAAATTAAACAATACAATATAGATACATCGCGGTAGTTATGTACAACCAATTGCGTGAAATATTATCAAATGATCCTTCCTCAATTTTGCTGTATAAAAATAACGATGAGTATGACTATCTTTTAGATTGGCTTAGCCGTGAAGATAATGTAAATCAAAATATTTCGCTGCCAAAACCTGCAACATGCAGTAAAGGCAGTTCCGCCGATACAGCAAAGAATACAACTACGGTGTTTGATAATGTATCAACCTGTACCGCATGCCCTGGTATTATTGAAAGAAAAAAAAGTGTGGGTGATGGGTCAAGCGGTGTTATGATAATACTAAATGCTCCGATTATGATGAGTAGTTTTGAAAAAAACGAATTGCGTGGTGAGTCTGTTGAGATACTGAAAAAAATAGTGGCTTCAATGAATCTTCTGCTTCCGACTGTATATATAACCAACATGATTAAATGCGAGAGTTCTGACCCTCTGCTGAAACCAAGTACTCAGCTTCAGTCATGCCTGCATTTTCTTGAGGACGAGATCGAACAGATATGCCCCTCTGTAGTAATAGTTATGGGGGATCTGACACCGCTGAGACGAACACGCAAAAAATTTATCAATTCCAGCTGGTTCGAAATACCCCATCCCCTGACTTTGATCAAAAACCCGCCGTTAAAACGGGAAGCCTGGAATACGTTAAAGCTTATAATGTCTGTACTTGAAGAACTCAAAGAAAAAAAATTATGAATTATGCCGATGTTTTTCTGCCGCTTCCCCAGGATGAGTTTTTCACCTATATTATTCCTGACAATCTGAGGGTTACCGCTGGTATTAGGGTTACTGTACCCTTTGGTAAAAGAGTCCTTACGGGGGCGGTTTTTAGAACTCATAACAATAAACCTTCCGGTTTTCAGTTGAAAACCATTTCTGATGTTTTAGATGATTCTCCAGTTTTCTCGGATAAATTTATTAAACTTTGCTCGTATACGGCTGATACCTATTGTGCGTCTCGAGGAGAGGTTTTTTCGATGGCCTTACCAGGTCGGAAAAGTGGAACTAGCCGTTACAAAGAGCCTTTTTCAACAGAACCGTATCAGTTTAAACTTTCAGAAGCTCAGCAGAAAATATGCGATACAATATTAAATACCGGTAGTGGTGCACATCTTGTTTACGGTGTTACCGGAAGCGGAAAAACTGAATTGTACATGGATCTTGCCAGATCAACAATTGGTATGGGAAAATCTGTACTTTATCTCGTACCCGAAATTACACTCTCTTCCCAGCTTCACCAACGACTTTATTCCGTGTTTGGAAAAGACCTTGCTGTCTATCATAGCGGTCTTACTCCGATTCAGCGTGCAGATCACTGGAAACAGTTTTATAGCGGTGAAAAGAAGATAATCGTAGGAACCAGATCTTCTGTTTTTTTACAGTCTGATAATCTTGGTCTGATAATTATTGATGAAGAACATGATTCATCTTATAAGGAAAATTCATCTCCGCGCTATAGTGCGAAAAGGTTGGCTCTATATCGAATGAAGCTTGAAAATTGCACGGTCGTACTTGGATCGGCTACCCCTTCAGTAGAGAGCTTTTTCGCGGCAAAAAAGGGTGTTCTGCATTATCATGAACTTAAAGAACGTTTTGGGAATGCAGCCATGCCTGAAATTGTGACGGTTGATTTGGCTGAATCAAAAGATGGTATATCGACAGCATTAAGAGTCGAAACAGCCCAGGCTGTTAGGAGAGGAGAGCAGGTAGTTTATTTGCTAAACCGAAGGGGGTATTCTCCGGTACTTCTTTGTGGCAACTGTAAAAAAAGAGTCGAGTGCCCTGACTGTTGTGTGAGTCTTAATTATCACAGCGACGGTTTAATGAGATGCCACTATTGTGGTTTTTCTACTGTATTGCCAAAGAAGTGCCCTTCATGCGGATCAGATGATTTAAATAAAATTGGCAGCGGAACCCAGAGAATAGAGGAACAGGTCGAATCGCTTTTCCCGACTTTGCGTGTTTTCCGCCTTGATCGCGACAGTTCCCGCAAAAAGGGGACAATCGTTGAGCTGATTGATATGATAAACAATAAAGAGGTGGATATCGTTGTTGGCACACAGATGATTGCCAAAGGATTTGATTTCCATAATATTACACTTGTGGGTATATTGATGGCAGATATTGGCATGAATTTGCCCGATTTCCGGTCATCGGAGAGAACATTTTCTCTTTTAATGCAGGTAGCAGGCAGATGTGGGCGGGGGACCAAACCGGGCAAGGTAGTGATTCAGACGCTTGATCCCGATAATTATCTTTTTGATTTTGTGCGAAGTCAAAATTATGGGGCTTTCTATGAGCACGAGATAAAGTTGCGAAAACTTATGAATTACCCTCCATTTACACGAATCGCGAGACTGGTGGCTCGCGGTAAGGATGAGTCTGCTGTAATAAAGGGTGTAGAGAAAGCTGCGTCATTTTTAAAGACAGCCTTTGGATTAACCGACGGCATTCAGTTGCTTGGTCCGGCACCGGCACCATTTACGCGTTTAGGTGGTAATTTCAGATACCATATTATCATTAAATTTAAAAATAACGCATTGGTAAAAGAAAAGCTTTCTGAGTTGAACAGGGTTTGTAAAACCAAAGATGTCTATATCGAAATTGATATAGACCCGGTAGAGCTTTTGTAATTAAATCTTTTATTCACTTATTGCTTCTTCATATTTATCACTTGCTGCGCGCCGGTTTATTCTTATCTCTTCATTTGCCGGATCTTCTTCTATTCCCATCGAAAATGCTCTCACTGCTTTTTTATAATCTTCTTTTTTGAAATATGATTTTCCTATATAGTTATAAGCACGGGCAGTCTCCTGGTTATCACGGCTGCCTTTTATTACCTGATAAAAAGATTCCACAGCTTGGTCATATAGTTGTTTCTTGTAATAAATTATTCCCAGTGCGTATAAGGTCTCTGTATTGCCCGGATCGTACATAAGTGCCTTCTTAATATGTACTACGGAATCAGATACTCCCTCTTCACTGGAAGAGAGCCCCTCCTTATCTGCTGATAAAAGAGCCAGGTTTATAAGCGATTTTCTGGCCAGCTCTTTGTCGGTTTCAAGATCGGCAACCTGTTTGTAATATTTTACCGCATCATCACTATTACCTTTTTTGTTAAGAATTGTTGCGAGTGAAAACAGGGCTTCGCTGTTAGCAGGCCATTTTTCTGCGATTTTTGAATACTCACTTTGTGCTTCATCCAGATGACCTGTAGAATAGAGAAGGTCGGCCATGGCAATTAAGGGGCGTGGATTATCCGGATTAACGGAGTAGGCTTTACGCCATGTGCTGATTGCATTGATAGTATCACCACTTAGTTTATATGACTGACCAAGAAAATAGAGAGTCTCGTCGTCCCTGGGGTTTATATCCAAGGCACTCTTGTAGGCTTCGACAGCATCATCATGGCGTTCATTTTCGTCATAAATTGTTCCCATATAAAGATATGCCTGGTGTGCATTTTCTGAAGCGGGTTCCATCTCTGTAACTCTTTTAAAATAGACCAGTGCCGCGTTAAGGTCACGGCTTTTGTAATAGAGTTCCCCAAGCTTTTTCAGTATAAGAACATTGCGGCTATTTTTTTCTGCAACACGCTTGTAAAGGTCTATACTCTTGTTGTAGTTATTATAACTGACAGAGTAGACTTCGGCCAAACCTTCAAGTAAAACCATATCATCGGTTCCGGCCTGTTCCGCTTTGGTAAAATAATCAATAGCGCGGTCTTTATCCCCTTTCCTGAGATAGGCCAGACCCAGATTAAAAAGATCTTCGGGAGAGGTGGCATCCAGGTTCAGTGCCAGGTTAAGGTATTTGATTGCCTGCTCGATGCTGTTCTCTTCCAGGGATAGCGATCCGATGCGAGAGTATGCAAGATATGCTATTCGCCCTTGACCGGATGTCGAGGCCAGTTTAAGCTCTTCCATGGCTTCGACCCGTTCTCCGATTTTTAATAGTGCAAGTGCACGGTTATAATGAGCGTAAGCGTTATCGGGATTTATCTTGTTTGCGTGACGGTAGGCATCTGCAGCAGCTTTGAATTTTTTCTGCTTAAAAAGAATGTTACCTTTTGCTGTGTGTGCGTCGTCCAGATCAGGTCTCTTTTCTATGGCGCGGTCAATATATTCTATGGCCCGGTCAAGATCGTTAAGGCCGGTATAAGCCCTTGCTATTTCAAGATAAGCGTTATGATTCTTATCGCTGAATTTCAGAGCACGCTTGAAATAATCCACTCCTTTTGTATAATTTTCGCTTATGATCTCTATTCTGCCTAGATAGAGTAGAGCTTCCGATTTCTCTTCATCAGAAGTATCTCCTTCTACCACTTCATAAAAAGAGCTTATAGCGTCTGGATAGTTTCCTGCATTATAGAGTCTTATACCTGTTAGTAGGTTCGGATTGTTTAAAGAGCTTCCAGTTTCAGAAGGTGTTGAAACGGTATCCCAGTTGACATCTTCAAGAGCAGTTCTTCCGGGTTCCTGATCGAGTTTTTTTGGATTATGTAAAAAAATGAAGTAAAAAGCCGCGGTTATGCCCGCCAGAAAAATCGTAACTATTGTAACGATCTGTATTACATGTTTTTTCCGATCTGTTGAAGGAGTAAAATCAGAAAAATTTTCGTTTACAACAACGCGGGGCTGTGCTTCTCCGAGGGTGATTCTGTTTTTAATGATTCTTTTTTTCATAATAACCTGACTGATATTATTAGCTCTTTTTAACCAGCCGGCTTTATTGCCATATGCCGGCGGACTGTTGTTAAGCAGCACCGACAATGGTACTGTTTTTTACAGCTCGTGTTTTCTGACCGAATCCAGAATACCGTTAATAAAAGTTCCGGAATTTTCGCCGCCGTAAATCTTTCCGAGTTCTATAGCCTCATTAATCGTAACGGCTGCAGGTATTTCAGTCAACTCCTGTAAAGAGAATATCGACATACGTAAAATGGTCTTGTCAATCCTCTCGATACGTTCAAATTTCCAGTTTTTAGCGTATCTTTTAATAATATCGTCAATTTGATCAATTTTATGCAGTGTTCCTCTTATAATCTTTTCAGAAAAATTGAGTGTATCTTGATCGTAAAGCTCGTTTAACCAATCAAAAGAGCATATTTGATCAACAGAACTTTCGACAGAATCGATCATATAGAGAGCCTGCAAGGCTATTTCTCGTGATTTTCTTCGTTTACCCATCTGATTTATATCTTTTTATAGAGATTTGCCATCTCTATAGCACTCATTGCGGCATCAAAACCCTTGTTACCTGCCTTTGTACCGGCTCTTTCCACAGCTTGTTCAATTGAATCTGTTGTAAGTACGCCAAAAATTACAGGTACATCAGTTTCTGCCGAAACGTGTGCTATTCCCTTAGAGGCTTCAGCGGCAACATAATCAAAATGGGGAGTTGATCCTCGAATAATTGTACCCAAACAGATTACAGCGTCATATTTTTTGGATTTTGCAAGCCGTGCTGCGACTGATGGCAGTTCAAAAGCACCGGGAACCCAAGCCAGGGATATGTTTTCTTCTTCGCATTCATGCCGTTTAAGACAGTCAAGCGCACCGCCTATTAACTTCGATGTAATAAATTCGTTAAATCGTGATGCAGCTATTGCTATTTTGAGACCGGAGGCGTTTAAGTTACCTTCAAATACTTTCATTGTTTTACCCCTGTTTAAAATATTATTGGGACGTTTTACGTCATTGAAGAAAAAAAAGATTTCCTTGTCAATAGTGATGTAAAAAAAGATAAAAATTAAATTGATAAGATTAGTGATTAGTTCAGTTTCTATATCTTTCTATTTTTTAAAGTTCATTTAAAGCGTTTATTACTTCATTAATTATATAGTCCGGTGTTGATGCTCCAGCTGTCACTACAATAGTGTCATCATTTGCTACTGTATTAAGTTCAAATTCTGCAAGCTCTTCAATATGATATGTGGCTATTTTCCGCGATTTGCCAATATCAGCAAGCCGTTTGGTATTGCTTGATTGGTGACCGCCGATTACAATCAGTTTTGTTACACGGTTTTTTGTTAAAAGCGATATAAGGTTCTTTTGACGGTCGTGTGTTGCTCTGCAAACAGTGTTGATAATATCAATGCTATTGCCGAATTGACTTTTTGCCGAAATAGATATTTTATAAAATAGTTCTTCATCAAAGGTTGTTTGGGAAATCATTAGTAGTTTATCTGCCGGAGGTACCAGGTCTATTTCATCAGGGTGTTTGATTACTGTTACTCCGTTTGACGCGTAACTCTGTAAAGATTTAACCTCCGGATGGTCGTGATAACCACAGATAATAACATGAGAATTTGTTAAACCCGCTTTCTTGATTATAGATTGTATTTTTGTTACTCTTGAACAACAGAGGTTAACAATAGAGGATGCGTGATTTTTTATAGAAACATACTCATCGTAAGGTATGCCATGTGTGCGTATCGCAACACAGCTTTTCGCTGGAACTTCATTGAAATCTTTGTAGCTGATAAGCCCCTTTTTCTTTAGACGACTAATGGTTTGAGGGTTATGGATTATATCGCCGTGTATATAAATTAGAGGGTGCTTTTCCAGTTCGCTGGTTACTTTTTCAACTGCATTACGTACCCCCATACAAAAACCAGCCAGATTATCCAATATGAGTTTCATTATCTGTTAAACTTTATATCGGGACGTGAAAAAGTACCCCCAACACTAATTCTTATCGTATTTGTCGCCGGGTTAATATAACTTGCGATCAACATACGGAATTTATCAATTAGCCCTGAATCCTGTCGAATATCAATTATCAAATTAATCCGGGAGTTGTTAGTATTTTTATCGTCTAAGGTTATTGTTCCTGAAATGCTTCCATTAAGATCTTCGCCGTTGAATGCTGTTTTGGAAAAAGTTGCTGTAAGGTCTTTAAATTCAATTTCACTTAATAGCTGATTTATTTTAATATCCGGTATATCAAACCCGGTTATTTTAAGACCGCTCAGGGTAAGGTTTTTCAGTGACAATCTTATATTACCGTTTGCAGGCATATAGTTCTGGCTGTTAAGCTCAAGATCTGTGGTTCCGCTAAGTGATCCGCCATATGATTTGCCATTACTTTCAAAGGTCATATTTGAAAAAGAAAAATCAGTTTTAAGGTCTTTAAAGAGCATAATCGAAAACAGGTTGGTGTTTGCATAAGATGATTTTGCCTGAATAACAGACCCGGTTTTTAATGTGATTGCGATAGAATTAGAACTTATCTTTCCAGGCAAAGAGAATTTAAAGCCGGGTAGCGAAATTGATTGTAGTTTATTCCCTTCCATACCTTTTATATATTTCAGTATCACTTTGTCGTATGGAAATGTCGCAACAGTAAAGATAACTGTTAATATAATTGTCAGAAAACAAAACCGCTTAAAACCAGTCTGAGTGGCTGCAGATTTTATAAAAGATACGACAGCAGTTTTTATTTTTTTAAGTATAACTTTTATTTTGTCCATTATCAGTTTTTCTCATAAACATATATTTTTAGCAGCATATCATAAAGACCGCGGTCTTTTGTAACATCTTTGATATCAAGATAGTTTATATATATCAGGTTGTTTTTTGATTCAAGATCCTGTATAAAGGCAAGACCAGACTGAATGGGTATTCCGACAAGTTTCAAATCCATATTATAACGAGTATATTTGTTTTGAATATTTGTTGGGTTGCTACGTTTATAGGCTATCTGTGATGCCAAACCGTGATCAGACAGTAATCTGTCTATTGTCGAGAGAGCTTCACCCGATTTTTTATTCAAAAGATTATCAAAGCGGTTATTATCTCTTCTGGCTTTCTCGTATAGCGTAAAAATATGGTTTAATTCGTCAAGCTGCTCTTCGGTTGTCTTGTCACTTGCGATAGTCTCTTCGCTTATAGTTGTAAGAGGGATATAAATAAAACGGTAGAGAATTACAAATAGTAATATGATACCAAGAAGAATAAGCATTTTTTTTTCGCGATCTGATATGGTCTTCAATGCGAGCATTATTTTGTTTTCCCCTTTTTAGCTGTGTTTTGCTTAAGCTTGATTTCAATTGAGAAACGTGAAATGGAACCAGTCGAAGTTGTACGGTCAATGGCAGATTCGAAAAGAGATACAGCTTTGAGTTTAGTCATAAAGTCGGATAATGTCGAGCTGGTTTCAACGGTTCCTGACATTTTTATATCTTTATCCGATATAACAAGGCTTTGTATTTCGATGTCGCTTTCTTCAGGCATTTGAGCCGAAATAGCAGATATTAGCTCAATTGTGCTGTTTTCTTCCGGTATCAAATTGCGTATCTGATTAAGTTTATCCAACTCTTTCTTTAAAAGCCTGTTTGCCGATATGATAGGGTCATCATCCGTGGGTTGGCTTTTAAAAAGGGTAGTATACTGTTTTTGGAGCAGATCTCTGGTTAATGCTTTTTCACGAGATGTGAAAAAAAGGTTCAATATTAATACAATGATGAGCATTATTGCCGACAGTGAAGTAAAGAATAGAGCCGGATACAGTTTCTCTATCTGGATTGATCCGAAAGAGCTGTTTTTATGATTTTCACAAAAATTAATATAATCTGTTTTGTTTCGGTAAAGTTCGATGAGTCCGTAACAGGAACTGAATCTTGCCTGAGCAATCTGATTGGGTAACTGCATATTTGGAAGAGAACCAACCGGAATTTCCATGGCATTAGCAAAAAAATCGGAGATTCTAGGCAACAGGGAGGCTCCGCCGGAAAGATAAATCCGTTCGAAATCGACAGAGTGATTTGCTGCTGTAAAAGCCTGAATCGTAAGCCGGATTTGATCAATTATGGATTCGAATTCAAGTATGCTAAAATCATATATCTCTTGCAGCTGCTTTTTTGTAATTTTTAGTGATTTGTAAAAATTGGAGCTGTAGTTGTTTTCAATATCAGAAAGATCCAGATGAAGATTCTCGAATTTGCCAAATGCTTCATAATAGTTTATCTTGAGTATAGATGCCATTTTTGAAATAATAGATGAACATCCGCCGGGTATCAGACGAGTAGAGGCAATTTTTTTTCCGTGTACCAGATTAACAGTTGTTTTTGAGTGACCGATATCTATCTGCAAAAAAGAGTCAAACTGCAAAGTCTCTGGTAATAGAGATTCAAAAAGACTGTTTGATTCTATTCCTATGTAATGCGGTGTGATGCCTGTAGTCCCGATTACATCTTTAAACTGATTAAGGTGCTCCTTTTGAATAGCGGCAGCAATTATCTTGCCCTCTTCAGTGCCCTCGTTAGCGAGCTGGAAAGATATATCAATATCATCAAGATCGTAAGGAAGAGTCTCTTCGGCCTCCATTGGCAGTATTTCCGAGATCTTTGATTTCTCGGAAAACGGGAAAGAAAAGTTCCTTAAAATAACCGATTTTAAAGGAATATTTGTAATTAGCAAATAATCATTATCAGTAAATTCACTCATCAGGTCTGTAAGGGCCTCTTCTATTTCGGCCTGTTGATCGGCAGATTCGGGATTGATCATCCTGTGAGAAAAATGAAGAATCTCGTTTGATTTAAAGCCCCTTTTGGCAGATAGTGCCTTGATAGAAGATGTTCCTATATCTATAGCCAATAATTTTTCAAACAAAATGCACCTCAAGTATCGGTTTTATATTAAATGGTTGTTCCCAATTTGTAAACACTTTGATCCAACATCGTTTCCCATTCAGAAGTACTCATGACCGGCCCGTTGTAAAGTAATTTTTAATCTAGTTTCAATGCAAAGCATAATAGCTGTAGTACTTGAGAGACCTGTCATAAATTGCTGTTATTGTTACTTTATGACGATTCACATAGGCATGAACAGTTATTCTGAAAAGATTAGAGTTAACTGTAAGGCAGTTACGTCGTATCAGATCATCACGAATAAATTCCTTAACATCATCAACTTTTTTAAAAGGATTAATGCGTCTTCGTAAAATTATCTGCTTTGCGTCGTTATCGGTCATATCGGGGGCTATCGAACGAAGAACACGGTACGGTGCGGTATTTATATTTATCTTGTTAACCTGACTGTTAAATAACTTGGGGTCACCGTTGACCCTTAGATACTTGTCAAGTCTACGTGAACTTTCCGGGCCTATCGGGATATCCTCTTCCTCAGATTCACCCGACTCTTCCTCCTCTGCCGTCTCTTCTGCATCATCAGAGACCGACTCCATAATGGATAGTACATCAAGTGACATTATTTCATCATTTGATTCTACAAGCATGCCTTCTTCCTTCTCCTGAGCCATATTGCCACCGCTAAAACCATAGTATATAGCCGGTGAAAAATAGCGTACCAGCAACAGTCTGTCTATACTTTCAAGAGGAGCGTTTGCGGCCGAATAGGGCGTCTGCAGGGTAGAGTAGTGATCATAGGTTTCGGCTCCATTGCCTGTACGACTGTTGTCGCGGTCGACCCAATCAGCAACAGCATCAGCATAGTCCATTGGAAAACCCATATTCATAAAAAAACGGTTAATTATGTTAAAGAAGGTTGTTTGTGGAACGTATTCTGTCGCGATAGCGCTCAGGTTTATTTTAGACTGCTCATCTTCAATAATAATTTTAACAGTAGCGTTCGCCAGTTCAAATTCCGGGAAATCAAATGCCCAGATATCACCAAACGTATCGATATTTTTATCTTTGTTTTTTACTGGTATCATGGGGGGAATCACACCCTTTTGGTCAATATCAAGAATAATATGTGCGATATTCAGGGCTGCCTGTGCTGCTGCTTCGGCCTGCGCCTCATTTTTGAATTTAATCATATAGTTTATATTATTTTGAGCACTCACAAGAAAATCGGTTGATACGGATATCAGCAGCGTACTGACGATCAGAACAATAATAAGTACAAAACCACTGTTCTCTTTTTTGCTGCCGAACAAGCCGTGCTTTTCCAGTTTGGCGGCTCTTTGGCGATATTTCTGTCTTATCTGACTAATATGTTTTTTTATATTTATCATTCTACTGGTACCTGTTAAGCAATGATGTAAACGTAAAGATCTCATCCTGTCCCCTGTAGTTCCGCAGGGTAAGAGTCACCCTTATTCCGAAAGGAAAGCGGTTGCGGTCTCTGCTGTCCCAATTTTGAGACCAGTCATTAATCTTGTCTTCGGTGTACTCTATTCTCATATCGATTACATTTTCAAGCAGTATCGAGTCAATACCCTGTGGCTTATTTTCATCATCTTTGTTGTACTCGATGGATTCTTTACGCATAAGAAAAAACATATCAGGATAAGATGGATCAGGTTTAAGAAAGTATGATATCTCTTTAATATCAGAGTTAAAAGCAGGTTCAGAATAGCTGCCTGCAACATAGATCTCGGATTTTACAACGGTTACCATGTTGATTCTTCCCATATAGGGCGGGTAGGGGTTATTTTCACCGACTAAAAAAAGTTCTTTGTTGTATCTGTCTTGCAAGGTACAGCTTAAGTCTCTGTCCATTCGGCGTATTGCCATATTTGTATTCTCATAAAAATCGGCAATTCCGGACATATCATGAATTGCGAACATAATGGTGCGGTTTGCGCCATATATCATCATCATGACTATACTGGATATAGTCACCGCAACAAGCAATTCAAGTAAGGTGAATCCTTCATTCGATTTAAGCCGTTTAATAAATTTTTTCATAATGGATAAATGTATTCGATAGAGTAGGACCGTTCAGCACTATTTTCCATCCAGAAAACCGTTACTACTGCGATATTAGCTGGTATGGGTCCCAGAAGTTCATGTTCAAATTTTTCAATACTTATTTCGTAGGTAAAACCGGGATATTCCGGTACTTCGGATCCCGCAATAACATTGTTTTGCATTTTTTGAATCTTAAGTTCATTAAGTTTTGATCTGGCGATAACAATAGCCTTAGTCAGATTTTTATTTTGAGAGATTGCCATAGAGCCCGTGGATATCCCCTTGTAAAGGGGAAGGACCACCAGGCTGAGAACTGTTACGGCAATAAGTATCTCTATCAGGGCAAAACCGGGTTTATTAAAAACCGGATTTCCACATTGATTCGAAGTCAATATGCCCCTCCTTTGTATAAGGATATTTCATCAGTTTGGAGATTATTATAGAATAACGTTCGGTATCGTTGAGAGTAACATGGATTATAGCGTTTTTAGAAAAGCCGTCCGGATAAAACGGAATAAGAGCCGTACCGGATGAGATGTCGCTTCCATCATCAAGCAGAACACGGTTAATCATAAACCCGGAAGAAAACTGTCTCGGTTTAAGCATCTTATTTTGCGAGTCAATCAACAGGCCTTCGGGTGACACATTAACCACTGATATTCCGTTTGATCTTTCGAGAATCTCCTTGTTTTGGTCGTCAAACTCGGTTACGGAAGTAAAATAGAGGTGTACCGCAAGAAAATTGATTCTATTATTGATAAAAGCATCATCAAAGGTTTTCACGACCATGGAAGAGACAAGCGACAGATTTTTCTGTGAATTGTCAAAAATGCTGGATACCCTCGGTACAATCACTATTGAAACGATAGAGAGCAGGGCGATAACAATCAGGATCTCTATGAGAGAGAAACCCTGATTGCTCTGCTTCCGGTTATTCCCAGCTGGTAATATCCGCATTTACTCCTTCTCCGCCTTCCTGATTATCTGCGCCAAGACAGATGATCTCGTAAGGTCGTCCCTCTTCTCCGGGAGATACGTATATAAAATCATTTTTCCATGGATCTTTGGGTACAGAGCTTGACTGGATATAGCCTCCAGTCTTGTAGTTATTGGGTACCGGCTCCGATGTCGGAGCTTCGATTAATGCCGCGAGCCCCTGATCGGTTGTAGGGTAGGTTCCATTATCCATCATGTAGAGGTTCAGTGATAGTTCAAGAGATTTTATCATCTCATTAGCCTTGGATACCTTGGCTTTATCCGGCATATCCATAAACTGGGGAACTATGGCGATTGCAAGAATACTCATTATTGTAACCGCGATCATTATTTCAAGAAGCGAGAAACCGTCTCGAGCCTTTAGCTTCTTGATTACTGTTGATATGTGTTTAAACAATTTTTTCAGTATAAGCATGATAATCTCCTTTTTTAGGGAACTTTGAAAAATAACTTTTTTCAGAATGGATTCGACTATTTATAAAATATAAAAACGCTACCGGATAAGAAACATGTTATAGCGTTTTTGTTCCATTTTTTTTAAAAAATTTTTATCTGCACAAAAATAATATGCGGTTTACTGCACAATCAGATTCATCTGGAAAATTGGTAAAATAACCGATAATACTATACCGCCAACCGCGATTCCCATAAATACTATAATAAGAGGTTCTATCATATTAGTCAAACTTGTTATTGTAAGGTCAACCTCTGTTTCGTAAACCTCTCCAATTTTAACCAGCATCGTATCAAGTTTGTCACTGGCTTCCCCTGCGTTAATCATTCCCAATACCATTTTGGGAAGAAAATCTGCAGCTGCAAGCGCTTTTGAAACCGGTGTTCCTTCTCGTATTTTGAATGCTGCCTCATTGATTTTTTTCTCAATAATGGAGTTACCCACAATTTTCTCTACTATTTCGAATGATTTTAAAATATCAACATTGTTGCTCAGCATTATGCCCATGTTCTGAGTAAACCTGTAAACGATCATCTTGTTGTACAAAATTTTAAAAATAGGAATGTTCATTTTCAGTTCATCAAATTTATGCCGGCCTTTTTCGGTGTGCACATAGCGGTACAGAAAAAAAATACCCGCGCCAATTGATAAGAGTACCAGAGGAAGAAAGGCCGACAGAAACGAGCTTATTCCCATGATGATCTGTGTAGGCAGAGGAAGGTCGTGTCCCATATCCTCGAACATCTCGGCAAGAGAAGGAACGATAACTACCAGGAGAAAAATCACTATACATGTGGAAAAAAATATCATGAATCCGGGATACCAGAGTGCCGATTGAACCTTGCTTTTCAGTGTAGCATTTTTCTCTTCAATATCGGCCAGACGTTCAATTACCTCGTCAAGGGATCCCAGGTTTTCACCGACACGAACCATATTGATATACATGTTCGAGAAGACACCCCTGTGTTTCGCGAGACAGTTAGACAGCGCTGCCCCGTTTTCGAGATTCTCTTTTACATCGGCAATTACTATCTTGAAATATTGGTGATCGGTCTGATCCATAATGTCTGCTATTGCACGCAAAAGCGGCATGCCAGCTGATAGTAGTGTTGCAAGTTGGCGAGAAAAAATTCCAACTTGCTTTGATGCCATTTTTCGTGCTATGATACCACTTGCGGAATGAAGAAATCTGGAAATAGAGGAGTTAGAGTTTTTCTGTTCAATTGTGGCTTCGTTTGATGATTTAGGGCCGATTTTTGATACATAAAGACCCTCCTGCTTAAGCATTAGCTTGGCTTTTGTTTCACTTGTCGCGTCGACGATGCCTGAGAGTCTTTCTCCCTTGCGATTAAGGGCTTCGTACTGGTATATCATGTGTTGCTAACCCTTAAGACCTCTTCAATAGTAGTTGTGCCGTCAATAACCTTTGATAATCCGTCCAGGTAAAGGGTTTGCATGCCCTCTTTAACAGCCTGTTCTTTTATTGTCCCGGCGTCAGCATTAGATACAATAAGTTTTTTAATGGCATTGGATACTACTAACAGCTCGTATATGCCGGTTCGTCCGCTGTAGCCTGTACCAAGGCATTTATCACAGCCTTTGCCATGGAAAAGTTTGCCATTTTTAAGGCTTGAAACTTTGATTTTCAGCTCAGCGAGTTCTTTTGCTGTTGGTTTATAGGCTGTTTTGCATTCGGGGCATATACGTCTGATAAGGCGCTGCGCAAGAAAAGCGTTAACTGATGATGATATTAGAAATGGTTCGATGCCCATATCTACGAGTCGTGTTACAGCCGATGCGGCGTCGTTTGTGTGTATGGTCGAAAATACTCTGTGGCCTGTAAGAGCTGACTGGATCGCAATTTCGGCAGTTTCTATATCACGAATCTCACCCACCATTATGATATCCGGATCCTGACGCAGTATGGAGCGAAGCCCTGATGCAAAGGTTAAACCGATTTTAGAGTTCACCTGCATTTGGCCTACGCCTTGAAGCTGATACTCTATTGGATCTTCTACTGTCAGAATGTTAACGTCTATATTATTGAGTCTGGTTAATGCACTATAAAGCGTTGTGGATTTACCACTTCCTGTCGGACCGGTTACCAAAATTACTCCATGGGGCTTATCGAGTGATTTCTTGAATTTTTGCAACATATCACTGGAAAATCCGATTGTCTCAAGGTCAAAGCTCATATCAGATTTATTAAGAAGGCGCATTACAACACGCTCACCATAGTGCGTGGGGAAAATCGAAACACGGATATCAATATCCTTCTTGCCTATCTTAAGCTGAATTCGGCCATCCTGGGGAAGACGATTTTCGGCGATGTTAAGGTTAGACATTATTTTTATACGCGAAATTATCGCGCTCTGCAGCTTTTTCGGCGGTTCATGCATCTTGTACAGAATGCCATCAATGCGATAGCGGACAATTAGTGTCTTCTCGTAAGGCTCTATATGTATATCACTGGCCCGTTCCTGTACAGCTTCGGTGATCGCCTTGTTAACAAAACGTATTATTGGCGCTTCATTGGCCATATCGAGGATGTCTTCTGTTTCGCTGAAGGCACCACCGCCAAGCATATCGAAATCAGAATCCTTGAGTTCGTTAAACATCTCGGAGGTGTTTTCGTCTGATTGTGCTCCAAAGTGGTTGATTATTATTCGTTCAATCTCTTCAGGGCGACAGACTACCGGAGAAACAGTATATTCAGGGAAGAGGGTGGCCATATCATCAATTGGCTGAAAGTTTAAGGGATCCGAGGTGGCAACATTCAGCTGCTTTTTCTTCACATAATAGGGCGCTATTTTGTTACGCTTCAGATTTGCTATGGGAACCTTTTCGAGAATTCCCTGTTTATCATGAAATTCCGGTTTCGCATCATAGGGAATTCCGTACTGTTCTGAAAGGGCGCTGTATAAAGCTTCATCAGTAATTACGCCTCTTTTTAACAGAATTTCTCCGAGGCGTATATTCTGTGTGATCTGAACCTCAAGAGCTGATTTTAGCTCCTGTTCAGAAATCTGGCTGCTGGCAACCAGTATTTCGCCAATTTTTTTCTTTGATCTTATCATTTATCTGTTTAACAGTTTCTGTTCTTCTTTCTTTTCCTGGGTTATTCGATGCAGCTTGTCCGCATCCGTTACAATATGAGGCGTAATAAACACAAGTAAATTGGTCTTTGTGTATTTAACTTCTTTATATTTAAATAGCCATCCAAGTACCGGTATGTCGCCCAGAATGGGAACTTTTGTTTCGGATTCAGATTTGTTGTTATTGATAAGTCCTCCGACAACAACTGTCTTGCCGTCGTCCACCGAGACTATTGTTTTTATGTCACGTTTGCTTATATCCGGTGGAATATAGGTGTTGCTTAGTGTGGTTCCAGCAGACTTAACCGAGTTTACTTCCTGGTAAAGTTGTAGAGTGACTTTCCCGCCCTTGGTAATATGAGGTGTAATCTTCAGTTTCAATCCGGCATCCTTGTAGTCGTAGCTGAAGCTCGAAGTACCGTCAGAATTCACAATATTGTTAGAAGGAACCGGAAACTGGTCGCCGACATTTATCTCTGCTTCCTGATTGTCCACTGTCATTATTTGCGGTGTAGAAAGTATACTGAAGTTTTTGTCCGTGGCCTGCGCGTTAAGCAGCATAAAGCCCAGCTGTGCCCTGTCACTCAAGAAGCCTAGCTGAAATCCCTGGTTAAGCGGAAGCACAACATCCTTTCCCGCTATTTTTTTGTCGGTAAAATTAGCCGAGTTGGAGTTGAAAATCTGAGAACCGCCAATAAGCCCGCCTGTGTCGGAACCGCGCTGACCAACCGGGGCACCAAGCATCCAGTCGATACCGAAACCCCATCCGTTTTCGGCTGATACCTCAATCACGAGTGCTTCGATTAAAACCTGTTCTCGTACAATATCAAGCTGTGATATGATAGCCTTTATTTGCCGAAACTCTTCCGTTGTTGCGGTTATTATCAATGAATTTGTGTCATTATTGGCAATAATTGAAAACTTCGGTTGCTGTGATGAGGGAGCAGGCTGCCTTGTAGCTGCAGCTGCTGCTCTTGAAGTTCTTGCAGTTTTTGAGGGCGGTTCAGGTGACTTTCGCGGTTCGGTGTTTATTTTGGCAGTTTCCGAAAAAGGTACTCTGGAAAGAACCTCAGCGAGCTCTTTCGCGTTGGCATATTGAAGATGAACAACGTGAATATTTCCCTTGCTGATACTCTCGTCGCCCTCCTCCTCGGAAGAGGCTGGTGCTTTGTCAAGTGCCTCTGCAACCTTGATTAGTCCTTCAATTTCACTTGCCATGCCCGAGAGCAGTATATAGTTAAGATCCTCATAAGATAGAACCTTAGTAGTTCTTGATTTAAGAGTGTTAAGAATATTCCGTATCTTATAGGCATCACCCTCTTTTACATTGTAAATGTAGGTTATTGTGTCGCCTTCGCGGGTGGAGACGTTAAGATCCTCGTCAACAAGGAGGGTTGTGTTTGAAGATATCGCGTCATCAATGGTGACAATTTTTATAAGATTTTCGCTCTCGATAACCGCAAAGCCCTGAAGTTGCAGAATTGACTTCATAATATTGTAGGCTTCTGAGACCGGAATTCTTTTGGCAGAGATTACAGTGATTTTGCCCCGTACCTTGTTGTCGGCTATTATGTTTTTGCCAATCAGGGAGCTCATCATTTTTAGAAACTCGTTTATATCCTGATCGTTAATATTGAGCGCGAAAGTAGCTTTACGTTGAGCATATAAGTTTCTTATACCAAGGCGCGGGGGGTTACCCTCGTAAGATATAAAAAGCGAGAGTGTCATGACGCAAATCATAATCAGTATAAGCGATGCTTTTTTGTTAATTTTCATAATGTCCTGTTTGTCCGGTTAATCATTTATTATAAATTCAAGCGTTTCGTCGTTACCGCGACGATTAATTTCAATAATTACTTTACTCTCTTCAGGTATGGTCTGCCATAGTTCGAAAAGTTTTTGAGTGCTCGTAATCTGGTGTCCGTTGATCTTCTGTAAAATATCACCGCTTCGCATGCCGTATTTGTAAAGCATATTTTGGCTACTCACTCTTTTTAGACGGTAACCCACTATCTGCCCGTCTTTACGGTATGGAGAGACAACCAGACCTTTCAGCATGGTGTCCATGCTGCCTTTTAAGTTCTGTTTAAGTTCGGAACGGCTTAGTGTCGTTGTCTTGCTTGAACCGGATGATGAACTGCTTGATGATGCTGTTCTGGGGGCATCCTTTGGTGGATACATATCCAGTATCATCTTTTGATCATTTTTCTTAAGATAAACCTTGGTTGTTTCTATCCAGGTTAGTGTGTAACCATAGACATTCTGTCCGATTCTGAAAATTTCAGAGTTTTTCTCGCCTCGTTTGCTTATAAGGGCTCGGGCGATTGACGCAGGTCCCGTTATCGTACCAAGAAGTGACAAATCAGAGACGAGTGCCGGTGAATCCGGAGTCTCTTCGCCATCTGCGTCGCTTATGTCTGCAAGTTTAAAAAGAGTGCTTTCAAGTATTGACTGGCTGGATTGTGATCGGGTAACAGACTGGTCGATTCTTGTCCGCGAAACTGCTTTTTTTGTATCAATTTGCGGCGCAAATATGATGTTGCCGATAATCATGTTTATGCAAAAAGATGTCAACCCTGCCAATAATGTAACAGAAAGCAGTGTTGCCGCGTGAAATTTCAGCTGGTTATTCATATAATAATCTCTAATGTTTAACATTTCGCAATTTTGTATGAAAAAACTGACTACATAGTTGCTATTTGTACTCAAGAACTACACAAGTATAATCTAAATCTGTGACATTTTTGGTAATAATTTAAGTACTCGCTTAGCGCAACCTTATTTTTTTTTCTAAGACTGCTCTGTCAATACAATTTCATTTGATTTCGGCTTTCCCTGGTTGCCAAATAGTATTTTGCTAAGGCGTTGTATAATAATTATGCTGATAGCGTGTTATCGATTATGGTTTATCACCCTGAAACAAAACAAGCATCTAAAACCGTCGGCTTTTTGAAACACAAACATCCTGTCCGGATTATATCTTGACAGAAGAAACCTTGTAATTAGTATCAGATGATATTGTTGGCGTCTTGTTACAGGTGATAAGAAAAGAACACAAACCTTGATTGACTTTTGATTGCCGTGTTGTGCTAAGATGAACCGCACTTGGTAGTTTTTGATTAGTTTTATATAACTGAAAAACAGTAATATTTAACAGGCTCTATAGTTGTGTTTTACTGTAACAGGATGGAAAATTTTCTGGAGGAATGGCAATGTATGTGATTTACATAGCTCTTGTTTGTGTTGTGGCCGGTATAATCTTTCTTGTTAAATCTACTCAAACCGAAAAAGTTGCGTTATCTGATAAAAAAAATGGTAAATTCACGGCTTCGCAATACAGAGGTGCGGCTTCACCTTCGTCATCATCTCCTTTAAACACGTCCGGCAAAAGTGTTATTCGGACAAATGAGTATGTCTACTCTGTAGAAGATTCTGTTCAAATGGCTGATAGGGGCATGGAATCCGGATATGAAATCTCTTCGGAACCGGGGCTGGCTGAATTAAATGATTCTGTCGTGTATTCTTCCAATGCCGATACAGGTAATGAGTCTGATAAACAGGATCTTGCTCCGGGTTCAGTGAAGACCAACGAAATTGAAACAGTCTTGTATGAAGATCCGGACTGTGTGATCAATTTCACGTTAAACAGGGATTTGGCAGATCCTTCTGTTTTCACAAATCTTCGCAGAAAAGGCTCCGGAGCACTGAGTTTGGGGTCTGATTCCCTGAGTCTTCGTTTCGACAAGACTCTCTATAGGTTTGATTTTAACCGCATAAAGGATATTCGTGGTGACAAAAACGGAGCGCTGATTTACCCTGATAATATTGCGTATCCGCTTTTGCTGATAGCTCCTGATTGTGATGACTTCTCTGAAAGGCTGTTGTCGGCATATAATCAATTTCTGAAATAGGACTGCTCTGTCTTCATCAATGAAAGTCTATCCGGATCGCAGACTTTTGGTGGGCTGAACAAATCTGCCATTCGCTGGTGTTGTCTAAAATATTGAATTGCTGAGGTTTTATTGGATGTATTACCGATATAAAAAGAATAAAGGGCCTGGTGTGCTGTTCAAGGTTTTGTTTGCAGTAATTTTTTTTGGTGTACTCTTTTATTTTGCGAATCGTTATCAAGAGTATCTGTTTTTCTGGAGATATACAGTAAATCAGATTTCGTCTGGAATAAACTCTGCATCGCTTGTGGAAGATGAACAGAGGCGTATAGAGATACTGAGAGAGTCTTATAAGAAAAGTCTTGATTACGCTGAAGCCAACCCGCTTTCCAGGGAAGCGTTTTTTACTCTTGCGAATGCTGCGGCAAGTCTTGCTGAGGCGGAATCGTCTGTGAAGTTTTCGTCTTATATTTTGAATGATAACGGTTCAGTGTTTGATCGGGAATCCAGGGATCTTCTTTTAGAATCGATGAAAGCTTTGAAAAAGGGGATAGCTCTTGATGAACGTCAGGTAGTTGCCGATAGTATTCTGGTGCTTGCTTCCAAGCTGGATTTTTACACCGGATATTCTGAAATGGAGAAGATTTTTTCGTATATTGCTCTGGTTTCTGATCCTGCTTCACTGTCAGATGTTGAAGATCGCCGTTTTTACGGACTTATGCTTGTTCTTAAGGGGGATGTTGACGCAGGCGTTGCATTTTTAAGGAATCATGGACAAATAGCATCTTTTTCTGACAGATTGTTTTTTAGCGGCGCGCTGAAAAAGGCGGGTCAGTATACAGACGCAATCGTGGAGTATAAGGAGCTTCTTTCCGAGCAGCCTTCAAAAGAGCATGAGGTCTATATCCTTTATAATCTGGGCGAGATATACTATGAGCAATCGCTTTATAATGAAGCTCTTGAGGAGCTTCTTAAACTTCAGCTCGTAAAACCGGATGATGCCAGGGCGCGGAATTTGACAGGGCAGATATACTTAAAACTTGGCGATAAGAAATCCGCAGAGGCTTATCTGGGCGGTTTAGGGGGATGATAAAGAGAGTGCAGACCTCTTTTAAAAACCTTGACAAAAAGCAGAATAAAAAAATAGTATCACTTCTGAGCATTCGTTTGTTTGCTGGTTTTTGTTTTCTATGATAATCATTTTTACTGTCCGGTTTCCTCGAGCTGGAAACAGAGTGAGGATTTTTAAAACATTTAATAATTAAATGCGTCAGGCTCGGCTGTTCTTTTCGGCGGCCGGTTTTTATAGATTCACAGGGCACTGAGGTTTTTTCTGTTACGCAAAGCCTGGTATTTCTGTTTCCGGAGTCAGGATTTTGGGTCTTAGATATAATAGACTTAATAATTATGGTTTTTGCAGTATGTCTTGATCGGTTCATTTTAAGGGTAATTCGACAATATCACTATGATAAATGATAATGTATGAAGATATCTTGATAGACAAGAAGTTTGTAAGCTGGTTTTGTCATGTTAGCTGATGTGATTGATTCTAAAGAGGTGTGAAATGCTTTTTAATTCATTTTATGGTATGTTTTCTAATGATATGGGTATCGATCTGGGTACCGCAAATACACTTGTTCATGTTAAAGGGCAGGGTATTGTGCTGAGTGAGCCGTCTGTTGTTGCTCAGCAGACCAGTACAGGCAAGGTGCTTGCTGTAGGCCATGAGGCCAAGAGGATGCTTGGACGTACTCCAGGTGATATTGTTGCCATTCGTCCTATGAAGGACGGAGTTATCGCAGATTTTGAAACTGTAGAAAAAATGATTCGCTATTTTATTACCAAGGTGCATAAGCGAAAAACCTTGGTTCGCCCGCGAGTTGTTATTGGTGTTCCTTCGGGGATTACCGAGGTAGAGAAGAGAGCAGTTCGTGAATCTGCCGAACAGGCTGGAGCACGTGAAATATTTCTTATAGAAGAGGCTCTTGCGGCTGCTATTGGAGCAAATATTCCAATTCACGAGCCAGCCGGTCATATGATAGTCGATATTGGCGGAGGAACAACCGAGATCGCCGTTATTTCTCTTGGAGGTATGGTTATCGCTGATTCCGTTCGTATTGCTGGTGATGAGTTTGATGAAGCAATAATCAAATATATGAGAAATCAGTACAATCTTGTTGTTGGAGAGCGGATGGCTGAAGAGGTTAAATTCCGTCTGGGTAATATTTTTCCTGATAAAAAGGTTGAGTCAATGGATCTTAAAGGACGTGATGCCATATCCGGACTTCCACGTACTCTCGAGATCGATTCATCAGAAATCCGTAAAGCCTTAAAAGAGCCAGCTGATCAGATTCTCGATGGAATAAAACACGCTCTTGAAAGGACTCCGCCGGAGCTGGCAGCCGATATTGTTGAGCGTGGTATCGTGTTAACTGGTGGAGGCGCTCTTTTGAAGGGGCTTGACAAGTATATAAGCAAAGATACAGGTGTTCCTGTAATTAGAGCGGAAAATCCGCTAACCTGTGTTGTTCTTGGAGCCGGAAAGTTTCTTGAAGAGCTGAAAAATCTTTACCGATCTAACTTGAAATAAAATTAGTTAATATTGGTAACATCCAATAATCAGCTATTCTATAAGAAACTTACAAGAAACTTGTAAGAAACTTACAAGAAACTTGTAAGTTCCTTGCAAGAAACTTGTAAGTTCCTTGCAAGAAATTGCTTATAGAATAGGCTCTTGACCGATGTTATCCTCTGGAACATTGATATTTATCGAAGTTCTCTATTATAAAAACCGGCGGCTGCTGATTATTTGGCAAAAGCCGGTTATTCGCCGGGTTTTTATCTTAAGTATAAAATGATAAAAACCTTTTTTTTAGTTAATTCTCTGTATCAGTTAATTTGGTGTGTTTATGGAATTTTTTATACGACATAAGGCTATTGTTACTCTGATAAGCTCCTTTATCTTCTGTACTGTTTCGCTTTCTGTTCAATCTTCGACATTTACTCTGTCTCTGGAAGGGCTTGGAAGTCTGTTTCTTATGCCGTTTCAAAAAAGCTACAACTTTGTTCAGAAAGGAGCTCAGGTCATGTGGGCTGGTTTTACGGAGCTTGACGATTTGCGCGAGGAGCTTAACCAGGCACATGTCAAGTTACAGGAGTATGAAGCAGCGACAGAAGATCTCACTGAGATTCGCAAGGAAAACGAACGCTTACGTCTTTTACTGGGTTTTAATGAGAAGATTGTTTATAAATCAATACCGGCACAGATCATTTCTAAAGACCCCGATAACTGGTTTCGAACCATCGTTATTAACAAGGGGTCCGATGATGGAATTCGTCCCAACATGCCTGTTGTTGCATTTACGGGGGAAAAAAAGGCTGTAGTCGGAAAAATCATTGAAGTGCGGGGTTCGCTTTCCAGGGTTCAGCCGCTTATATCTCCGACAATGAAGGTTGGCGTTCGTCTGCAGTCCAGCCGTTATCCAGGGCTCATGGAGGGCTATTCACTGAATTCTGGTCTCTGCATTGTTGATTATATTAATAAGTCAGCTTTTTTACAAAAAGGTGACCATGTAATAACCTCAGGACAGGGTGGTATCTTTCCTCCGGGGTTGCTTGTTGGTACTATTGAAGATTCAATTACCATGGATTCCAGCGCTTTTAAGCAGGCGCTTGTAAGACCGCTTATCGATTATAATCACGTAGAAGAAGTTTTTGTTATACTTAAAATACCGGATCTGGATCTTATTGAATTAATTGAAAGGCACTAAAAATGAATGTTTCTTATATCTTTACGGCAATAATTCTTATTGTAAGCCTTATTATGCAGGGTCACTCATCTTTTGATGTCTTGCGTATTGGTGGCGTCAAGCCCGACATGACTTTTATAGCCATTGTCTACTACTCTTACTCTTTTGGATCATTTTATGGTGAAGCAACGGCGCTTTTTTCGGGCTTTTTTCATGATTCAATGTCTAATTCGCCTTTGGGTTTGCTAACTCTGCCTAAGGTTATAGTAGCATTCGCAATAGGTCTTTTTGGCCGTGCGGTTATAAAAAGCAATGTTCTGACAATAATCCCGCTTGTTTTTGGCGCTTCTGTACTTAAAGGTGTAATTACTCTGCTTCTTTGTATGATATTTCATGAGGCTTCGGTTTCTGATATAGCTTATATTATTCTCCCCGAGTCTTTCTATAACGCGCTTTTGGCCATTCCTCTTTTCCTTGTTTTTGACAAGATTTACGAGAATGAACTTGGTCGGGAGGGAAGTTACTAATGACTCATAGCTCTTTTCGAACCAAGATGGTGGAGGCATTTCGTATCCGTGTACTCTTCTGCTATGCGGTTGTTTTGTTTACTCTGGTTGTCATTGTTTTTCAGTTTATTAATCTTCAACTTGTGCAGGGTGCCGATTACGAGTTAAAAGCCAGAACCAATATGGAAAGTTTTGTTCCTATTGTTGCATCGCGCGGAGAGATTTTTGATCGCACATTCTCTACGACCAATACCAACAACAGGGTAATCGTATCAAACCGGCCTTCTTTCAATATCTCTACAGTCCCAGCTAAATTCAACTCGAAGAAAGAGATGCAACAGGCTCTAGAAAAATTATCGGAAATAGTTGATGTCGATGTCAACGCTGTAATGAAAGATTATAATGCCTCTAACCCGTGGCAGAGAGTCCTCGTTTTGGAAGATGTCTCTTTCGAAAAGATTGTAAAGATTGCTTCTCACAAACAGATATATAGAAACATAGACTGGGAAGTCGCTCCGGTTCGGGTTTATAATTACGGTTCCATGTTTTCGCATATTGTCGGATATATTGGAAGTATTTCAAAAAAAGAATTTCTGGAGTTACGAGATCAAGGTTATCAGTATTACCAGAAACTTGGTAAATCGGGTGTTGAACGTCAGTACGATAGAGAATTGCGTGGTGTTGATGGAAGCGTCAAACGTATAGTTGATGTAAAAAACCGTACAGAGGGCGAAGAGATAGGTTTTCAGCCTGTATCCGGTAATAATCTTGTATTGACTATGGATCTGGAGATACAAAAAGCTGCATACGAAGCCTTCGAAGGGTTCGTTGGTTCTTGTGTCGTTATAAAACCCGCGACAGGTGAAATTGTTGCTCTGGTCAGTAGGCCTGGTTATGACCCTAATGCGATAATATCTCGTGATAATAGCGATATTATCAGAAAATTATATAATGATAAAGAACGTCCATTTTTAAACCGCGTCATTCAGTCAAAATATCCACCGGCTTCAACCTTCAAACTTGTGACAGCCATTGCTGCTCTTGAAGAGGAGAAATGGGAGGCAGAGAGAATTGTAAACTGTCCGGGATATTTTGTACTAAAAGGGCTTAGGGATACTGTTATCTATGATTATGCTGTTTTTGGCAATATAAACCTTTATGAAGCCATTGGAAAATCAGCTTCTGTATATTTTTATACGATGGGTCACAAGATAGGCCCAACAACTATTATGAACTATGCTAATCATTTTGGTCTTAGTGAACGAAGCGGCATTGACCTTCCAGGTGAGGTTTCCGGTTTTGTGCCGTCCCAGAAATGGAAGCGAAAAGCTTTCGGTGAGGGATGGTATGACGGTGATACTGTAAACCTTTCTATTGGTCAGGGGTTTTTAGCCGTTACTCCTATCAGTATGGCAAATCTTGTATGTGCAATTGTAAACAATGGAATTATCTATAAGCCTCACGTTGTCAAAGAAATTCGTTCACCTGATAATAATCAGGTATTAAAATCGATCGAGCCCGAAAAGATTAGAGAGATTCCGTTGTCACCCTCTACTTTGAATGTTATAAAAACCGGAATGCGGCTTTCTGTGAAAAGTGGTACTTCCCGTCGGCTTTCTTATTTGCCGGTGCCTTTCGCGGGTAAAACCGGAACAGCCCAAACCAGATCGGTACGAGATTCAAAATATACTCAGCATGGATGGTTTGTTGGTTATGGTCCGCATGGAGCTGATCCTCGTGACGCTTATGTTATCATGGTAATGGTCGAATACGGTATTGCGGGGGCTGCTACAGCGGTTCCTGTTGCAGAAAAGGTGTTTTCTAAAATGATAGAACAGGGATATTTCGATGTTGTTCAGAAGTGATTTTAACAAACTGGATTATGTGTTATTTATAGCTGTAATAATGGTTATAGCTTTTGGTATTGTTACGATATATAGTGCGGGATACGACTCTGTTCTAGGTGTTAATAATAACATGTACAAGCGTCAGATAATCTGGTTCGTATTGGGCTTTTCAATTATGCTTGGGTTAACATTTCTGGATTACAGAATATTTGGTGATTATTCGCTGCAAATATTTGGTTTTGTGTTGGTTATACTTATATTAACATCATTTTTCGGCCCACGAATACGTAATATGCGAGCCTGGATCAGTTTTGGAGCGTTTTCCATTCAGCCTTCAGAGTTTATGAAATTAGCGACAATTATAGTTTTGGCAAAATATCTTGAGTTGCGTGAACGTGATATATATCGATTCAAAGAGCTTCTTGTTCCAACTGTCATTGTTCTTATACCGATGCTTTTTATTATGAAGCAGCCTGATTTTGGTACTGCGATGATTTTTGTTCCTGTTCTTTTTGCCATGCTTTTTGCAGCTGGTGCCGATGTTACGCATCTTGTTGCAATTATTCTGATAGCTGTTATTGGACTTTTTGTCCCTATGTCTCTAACCTATTACGAATGGGTAAATCCCGAATCAGAAAGTATTTTGCTTAAACTCTATTACAATGGTGGTCAGCTTTATCTGGTCTCCGTTGTTTTCTTCGTTATTGCTTCGGTTACTTTTCTTCTTCATCTTTTCCGTGTAAATAAATATTTCAGAAGAATATATATCCCCTCGTATGTCTTTTCAATTGGTTTGTTCGTATCCGTATTCTTTCAAAGATATATGAAAGATTATCAGAAAAAAAGGATTCTGGTTTTTTTAAAGCCGGATCTTGATCCTTTAGGATCTGGATATAATGTTATTCAGTCTAAAATTGCCATAGGTTCCGGAGGGTTTTTTGGTAAAGGATTTATGGAGGGAACACAGACCCGTTTGGGGTTTTTGCCTGAAAAAACTTCAGATTTTATTGTTGCCGTAATTGCCGAGGAGTGGGGTTTTGTGGGAGCAATGTTTTTATTATTGGCTCTATTCACGATAGTTTTTAGAGGTTTGAAAATATCGATGTATACCAAAGACAAGTTCGGAGCATTATTGGTTATAGGAATTTCAGCTTTATTCTTTGTTCACTTTATAATTAATATAGGCATGGTAATCGGTTTTATGCCGGTTACAGGCTTACCACTGACTTTTGTGTCTTACGGTGGTTCAAATCTGCTTTCTGCCATGATGGGGGTTGGGCTTCTTCTTTCCGTAAGCATGCACAGGTCAAGTATGTAACTGATCTTCTTTAAACATAGAAACAGTTTTTTATGAAATATTCCTGCTTCACGATCTGTTGCAGCATATCTTTGAACTCAGGACATTAACATGAAAATACTTCGCCATATATTATTTTACCTATTGCTGTTAACAGCGACGCAGTGCCGAACTGTCGAAACCTTATCCCGGCCACCCCATGAGAGCATTTTTTCTGCTAACCGTAAGTTTGACATCTTAACATCGGCCACAAAAGGTAATTATAGATTGGTTCTTGGTGAGGCCGCCGGATATCTTAAAGATTACAAGTTCTACTTCGCCGGTACAAGCATAGACTCCGGTAGATTAAGAGCAATTGTCAGATCATCCAGTGAGGATAATTTGACAACAGTTATACGGGATAATATCAAGCAGCCTGTTGATACTTATGATTTTCTTCTTTTTCTTGATGATCTTATATACCAATATCGAGGTGGGAAGCTGCGCAACACGCGTGTGTGGATAACATCAGGCAGAGCACGACGTGCTGGAATTTTATTGCATCCAGATGATGTATTCGAAAACAGACCACGAAATTATGGTGAAAATTCTAAAACATTGGATATAGATCGCCCCAAACGGCCGGATAATCTTCGTCCTGCTAATGATGGCGATCTTTTAGGCGCGAACTGGAGCGCTCGTTACAAAAATGCGTCTACCAGTCAAAAAAGATTAATCGAGTTAGAACGGAAAAATCCGGATTTTACCAAAAGAACTCGATTACTGTTAAGTCAGCTTGAAAAACAAGGTGCAATCGTTGCTGTTCATTCAGCTTATCGTAAACGGGAAAGGGGATACCTTATGTGGGGTGCCTTCCTGCTAAGCCGTTCCAAAAGCAAAAAAGAGACAGAACGAATCATATCGGAACTAGAAAAGGTGAATCGTAATAATAAACTGAATGTGCGAATTGTCTGGATGGATCCCAAAGGCTGGCAGCAGACTGTAAAAAGAGCGAAAGAGATGGCCGACGCTTATGATGTGGTTTACGCGACCAGACATGGCGCATTAAAGTCGGACCATTATGACTCAAAGGCAGTGGATATTACAGCAACGGGTTTACCAGCCAGGTTAAAACTGGTTTCCCCATCAGGTGCTGAAAAAATTTTCGATTTGTCAGGTGAAAATCAGTCAAGGGATCTGAACCTTACACCCGAAATCATAGATTGGGTAGAAAAAAATTTTTATTTTAAAAAATTACGTAGTGATTATCCGCATTGGAGTGATGAAAAAAAAATTTAATAAAAAGTAAAAAAATCAGTCTATATAGTTAGATATCTAATATGTATCGGAGGCTGATATGATTACTAATAATCTTTGGGATTTTATTTCGCCTGTAAACTGTGCGATATGCGGAAACGAATATAGTCGTAATGACGGATTCATTTGCTTACCTTGCAGAAATAAACTAAAATTGGCCGTCTATAAGGCTGATCCTGCTGAATATTTGTCTAAAAGATACTTCTATTTTGATCTGCTAATCTCTCTTTATGATTACGACAATATGGTAAAACCATTGATTATTTCGTTTAAAGAGAGGGATCGTGTTGAGTTGGCTGATTTTGTTGCCGAATCTGCATCTAATAATGTTATAAGTGATTTAAATGCGGACATTATAACTGCTGTTCCATTATCCAGATCTAAAAAGCTTGCGCGTGGATATAATCAATCTGAATTGTTTGCCAGGTCCCTGTCAAAATACAGTGGTATAAGATATTTACCCATGCTCGCATGCCGGGGAAAGCGTGAAGTTCAAAAAAAAATGAACTATAGCTCAAGGTTTTTAAATATTATTGGTCGTTACAAACCTTATAAAAAAGTTAATTGTATTGGGAAAACAGTTTTGCTTGTTGATGATGTGGTTACGACGGGAGCCACGCTCAATGAGTGCGCAAGAATTATAAAAAAAATGGGTGCCAATGCAGTATTTTCATTGACCATTGCTCGTGTGAATATATAATTATATTCATGACTAGTTATAACGGAGTAATTAATGAAACGCATTTCTGAAGAAAATATGGAAATAATCGAACTGGACGGAAGAATCGACCAGGAGGCCTCTGAGGAACTTGAGAATACTCTTGAGGAGTGTTTGTCGGGAGGCAACACAAATATATGCATTGATATGATCAATGTTAAGCATATATGCAGTTCAGCGTTGGGTGTTCTCGTAGCTGTTAAGCGTAAAATCAAGGATAACCATGGCGATATCAAATTGGTAATAGCCAATGATAATCTTATGAAACTTTTTCAAACTACCATGCTTGACAAGGTGTTCGAAATATACGAGACTCAACGAGAGTGTCACACAGCTTTTGATTAGAGGGAGGGACAATGGTATCCGAACAAAAAAGAGCTGTTCTTGGCCATTATAACGAAGGTCTTTCTTTTTATCGCAATCGCAGATGGGATGAGGCTATTGTCGAATTTACCAAGGCACTTGAAATTGATGCGGCTGACGGTCCTTCGGAATGCTATTTAAAACGATGTCGTGAGTACAAAAAAAATCCGCCTCCACCCGACTGGGACGGAGTTTTTACAATGACTACAAAATAGGGAGTTTTTTTGATGGCAAAAAAGATAATTCAGATAAATAAGAATCCGGTATATGATTTTGGAATGGTAGCTACTGTTTTTGGAGCCGATACGGAATTTTACGGAGATCTAAACTATAAGCAATCTTTGCAAGTCAATGGATATTTTGAAGGCGAGATTGTTTCTGACGGTTTTCTTGTCATTGGCAAGGGGGCTATGGTTAAGGCAAATGTTAAAGCAAAGTCTGTGATTGTTTCGGGAGAAATTCATGGAAACATAGAGGCCACTGATAATATAGAGATTCATGAAAATGGAAAGCTTTATGGAAATATTCGCACAACTAAATTGAAGATTGCTGATGGTGTTGTTTTCGAGGGCAACTGCGAGATGATTAAACCGGACGGAGAAATTAAGAAAGCGGCTGTTTAAAATGTCAGAACCTGCTCTCTACTTTAGCAAAAGTAATGATAAATTCATCTGTGACTTATGTCCTCATTCCTGTGTTTTAACGGATTCGGCTGAATCATTCTGCCGGGTTCGGGGGCTTATAAGCGGTAAACCGTCCCTTTTATCCTATGGAATGATCTCCTCGATCGCTGTTGATCCAATTGAAAAAAAACCTTTGTATCATTTTTATCCGGGTTCCAAGGTTTTTTCTATCGGCAGTTACGGCTGTAATTTGCGTTGCCCATATTGTCAGAACTGGCAAATATCTCAAAATTTTAACAATTCTTCTATTGTTTCACCAGGTAAACTGGTTGATATGGCTCTTGAATCAGGGGCTCCTTCTATAGCATATACATACTCTGAACCACTGGTATGGTATGAGTACATATATGACTGTGCTCAATTGGCTAAAGAGGCTGGGCTTAATAATATTCTGGTTACAAATGGTTACATTCATCAAAAACCGTTTGAGAAGCTTTTACCACATATTGACGCACTAAACATTGACTTGAAAAGTTTTAATAAAAACACATATAAGAGTATTCTGAAAAGCGAACTTGAAGTTGTTTTAGAAAATATTAAAATGGCAGTTAATTATGCTCATGTCGAGCTGACAACACTTGTGGTAACTGGTATGAATGACGACATGAGCGAAATGCAAGATGCATGCAGGTGGATTGCTTCGCTGGATAAAAATATGGTCTGGCATGTTTCCCGTTATTTTCCATCGTTTCAATACAACAAAATAAGTACAGATGTCTCTTTCATCGAAGAACTTTATGTTTTTGCACATTCAATCCTGGCGCATGTTTATACAGGAAACATGCATACCGGTAACGGAATGCAAAACTCTTACTGTGCTTCTTGTGGAAAAGTGCTGATTGACAGAAATGGCTACAGTGTTAGGCTTGTCTCGTTAAAGAACGGCCGCTGTGATGCCTGTGGGCATCCCTTTGAAGCGGTTTTGGAGGTTTAATGTGAGTGCAGAAATAATAGACGGAAAACAGATCGCTACGGAAATCCGTTCAAAACTGGCGGAAGAGATAATTTCTCTCTCTTCGCATGGTGTTCCAGGTCTTGCAGTAGTTTTAATTGGTAATAATCCCGCGTCAGAAGTTTATGTGCGCATGAAGAAGAAGGCGTGCTCAGATATTGGTGTGAACTCGTACGAGTACTCTTTTGGAGAGGATTATGGCGAAGAAAATTTACTAAAACTAATTGATGAATTAAATAATGATTCAAAAATTAATGGAATTCTAGTTCAACTTCCTTTACCCAGGGGATATGATGAGAAGAAAGTAATTGAAGCGATTAGTCCTCTAAAGGATGTAGATGGCTTTCATCCTGAAAACTTGGGTCGAATAGTTATCGGTGACAGGGATTGTTTTCAACCTTGTACCCCGTATGGTTGTCAAATAATGATAAAACGAACTGTTAAGAACCTGAAAGGTAAGCATGTAGTTATAGTAGGAAGAAGTAATATCGTAGGTAAACCTCTGGCAAATATGCTGGTTCAAAAAAACGATATGGCAAATTGTATTGTTACTGTTTGTCATAGTGCTTCTGAAGATATTTCAAAATTTACTTTGCAAGCTGATATTCTTGTGGCTGCTGCAGGCTCGCCAGGTTTGATTAAAGCTGATATGGTTAAACCCGGGGCTGTTGTTATAGATGTTGGAACGAACCGGGTGGATGATCCGGAAAATCCGGGCAAATGTAAATTGGTCGGGGATGTCGATTTTGAGGCAGTTAAAGAGGTTGCTGCTGCTATTTCGCCGGTGCCGGGAGGAGTGGGGCCGATGACCATTACAATGTTGCTTGAAAATACTGTTAAAGCTTTTCGATTGCATAATGACATATAAAAAGTATTAATTTCAAGTTGCGACTGTTAAAAAGTTAATTATTCGAGGTTTCCTCAATTTACCACTATAATAAATCCCCATTGCTTCCGAATAGACATTAAGTGGTTATTTTATCGAAGAATGGGGTTTTATATGTTTTATTACAATGAGCAAATATTAAAGGATTATCGAGACTCAAATATTAAGTGCCGCATGGATCTTTATGAAAAATATCCATACATGCGAGAAATTTTTAACAGTATAGATCTCGAAGAGTGTGCAGCCCGAAAGATCGAAAAGTTAAAAAAGGAGAAAGTTGCCACAGTATAGCTTGCTTCTGCCATAGTTAACCTGCCTGAATCATAAAAAAAAGACATTTTCTTATATTTTAGATACACATTTAATTCTTTTTTGTTATATTTATATCCGGAAAGATTGAAAAAATTTATTCTACTCGCTGTAATAAGAGGTGTGTTGTGCCTTATAACAGACAGACGGATATTAATGATTTGATAACCGCGAAGGTCTGCGTTGCGGATCTTTTGTTGGCTGTAAACAGATTAACCAGGGTTTATGATACTTTCATAGAGGACTCGGTTGCGACGCGGGCAAAATATAACAGGGAATCGCCAAAAATCATAAAGTTCCCCTCTGCTCCTGATTCTGAAACACGGAATACAAAGAAAAAATAAAAAAATAAGTAATCTAAAGTGACATATTACGAGTGTTTATTATATTAATAGTATAGCATTTACTTTTCCGTATATCGGGTAGAGGAGGTGTTTATGCTTGGAATGACGATTATTAGTCCGGCTGTTATGATAGGGATAGTTGTTACGCTCTGTCTTGTGTTTGCGGCTGTTGTATCTTTGGTTCACGATAATTGGAAGCCGCGTGATCCTCATCACAGACATTAAAAGAAAAGATCAGATTTGGATGGTAAGTTAGTTATCTGTTTATATAAAGGTTAATGGCAACCTCTAAAAATTAACTTTTCAACCAGGCCGCATATGCCGGTCGCCCAGCAAAGGAACTTGCGAAAAATTCCTTAAAAAGGCCATAAATATAGCTGGCCTCAAAGCGATATTTATGAGCGTTTTTTCGAGTGATAACGAGAAAAATTGTCACAAAAAGCCAATAGAATCGCTAGCCTCAAAGCGAATCTATTGAGCGGTTTTTCGAGTGACAACGAGAAAA
>JAFGRW010000039.1 GCA_016934935.1 Spirochaetota bacterium
AACTAAAGAACCGCCGTGTACCGAACGGTACGCACGGTGGTGTGAGAGGACGGTAGGTAAAATAATTACCTACCTCCTACTCGATTTGAAATTACGAATAGCATGTATAATTGGCACGCAAAGATTTATTTAAAGATCGAAATAGTGTTGCTATAATTGTATATACTCATATTGTTGCTCGTTCGGAATTCACATGTAATTAGCAAACAGTTATTTTATAAAGGTCTAAATTCCAGATTTTTGTCTTAAACACGAAGACTTTTTTTGCAGGCGATGTAAGTTTTTGGTAATTTCTTATTTTATGGATGGTTATTTGATGAAAAAAAATATAATCGGATGTGAAGAATGGATTAATCTCCCTGAACTTTCAATTCCGGCTATTAAGGCTCGTGTTGATTCTGGAGCAAAAACATCCTCTTTGCATGCGGTTAATATTAAGCCTTTCAATTTTGAAAATAATATATGGGTGAGTTTTGAGGTGCATCCAATTCAGAACAACCGCAAGGTGGTTGTTCACTGCAAGGCGCCTGTCGTTGATAAACGAAGTATACGCAGTTCCAGTGGACATTCCGAAAAACGTTATGTGGTCAAGACGTCAACCCGTATTGGTCAAGATCAGTGGGAAATAGAACTTACATTAACCAACCGGGACTCGATGGGTTATCGTATGCTTTTGGGGCGGGAAGCAATGAAGGGCCGGTTGCTTGTTGATCCTGAAAAAAGATTCTGTCAGGGTGCGCTGGACGAGGCAAATCTTGCTGAGCTTTACAGTAATTCACGAGTTCAGGTTAGCGGACTTAAAATAGCTCTTTTGGCCAGTAATCCCAACCTCTATTCAAACAGGCGCATAATGGAAGCTGGTCAGCAGCGCGGACATGAAATGATTTTTCTGGATATAAAGAAGTGCTACATGAAGCTTGAAGCCATGCTGCCTGAGGTTCATTATCATGGCGGTGAGGTGCTAGGAGATATTGACGCAGTTATTCCAAGGATACGGCCGGCAATAACTTTTTATGGATGTGCCCTGGTTCGTCAGTTCGAATCATTGGGTGCTTACTGCTTAAACTCTGCTGAGGCAATAGCCCAGTCACGTGATAAACTTAGATCACTTCAGCTGATGTTATCGCAAGGAATTGATATCCCGCTTAGCGGTTTCGCCAATTCTCCTGACAATACAGAAGATCTGATTACCATGGTCGGGGGAGCTCCTCTGATAGTTAAACTTCTTGAAGGTACACAGGGAAAGGGTGTGGTTTTGGCCGAGACTCGAAAGGCAGCAGAGAGTGTTATAAATGCCTTTAAAAGTTTAAAAGCCAATATTCTTGTACAGGAGTTTATTAAAGAGGCGCAAGGCAGGGATATCCGCTGTTTTGTTGTGGATAATAAGGTTATTGCTGCTTATCAGCGTATCTCGGCACCTGGCGAATTTAGAGCTAACATGCATCTGGGAGGAAGCGCTGCAAAAATAAAGATAACTCCAATGGAGCGGAAATTGGCTATACGAGCTGCCAAGGTCACCGGTTTAAAGGTGTCCGGTGTGGATATTATTCGTTCGGTAGATGGACCACGAGTTTTGGAGGTTAATTCGTCACCGGGTCTTGAAGGTATCGAGGGTATTACTGGAATGGATATTGCTGGTGAGATGATAAGGTTTATAGAAAAACAGATAGGCTGGAAATCATCGGATTTATGAGTGATGATAAATTTAATTAAATCATTTTGATTTTTTTTGGAAAGTATATATTATGAATTCATTGATTGCGTGAATATTAATAAAGATTTTAAATTAGAGATCAAGCTGAGAATTTTGCAATTGTTATTAATAATATAAATAAATATAAATATTATACAGGAGGTAGTGATGAGTGATAATTATACAGAGGTAACCACTCAAGGATGGGGCAGCAGGCTGAAGAACAGTATTGGCGGTGTAGTTGGAGGGCTTGTCCTTTTTGTTCTATCGTTTGTTGTTTTATTCTGGAATGAGGGAAATTCGGTTAAAACTATACGCGCGCTTGATGAGGTAGCTGCGGCAACGGTATCGGTTTCGGTAGATGATGTGCGGGCCTCTAATGATGGCAAGCTGGTTCATGTTACAGGCACAGCTATAACCGAAGATATTCTTTCTGATTCAATGTTCAAGGTTTCCGAGAATGCAATGATGCTTTCCAGAGATGTAGAGATGTATCAATGGAAGGAGAACGTTTCAACAAAAGAAGAAAAAGAAGTAGGTGGTAAAACTAAGACAACAAAGACTTACTCATACAGCAAGGAGTGGTCATCGAGTGAAATTGATTCTGAATCGTTTAAAAAGCCGGATGGTCATAAAAACCCTAAAATGGTAATAGAAGCTATGACATCGTACGCCTCGTCAGCAAAATTCGGCGGTTATGAGCTATCGGGTGAACAGATTGCCATGATCTCGGGAGCCGACAGCTATGAGTACAAACCGGAGCAACTTGAAAAAACTGCAAATGTAATTAAAAGCAGATCCAGTCTTCATAATGGAGGGGTCTATATGGGTGAGGATCCTTCCAGTCCGGAAGTTGGTGATTACCGTATCAGTTTCAAAATTATCAACCCTTCGAGAGAGATCTCTGTAATCGGTCAGCAACAAGGAAACAGGCTTTCTTCCTACAGTGCAAAAAGTGGAAAATCAATATTTCTTCTTGATAGCGGCATTAAATCGAAGGACGAAATGATAACAGCTGCGAAAGATGCAAACGCAATGATGACCTGGATATTACGCCTTGTCGGTTTTCTGATGATGTTTGGAGGGCTTAATCTTTTATTCAGACCTCTCTCCGTATTGGGAGATGTTGTTCCGATTATTGGCAGTATAATAGGAATGGGATTCACAATCGTCTCTTTTCTGATATCGGTATCATTGTCTGCGTTAACAATTGCTATTGCCTGGATATTCTTCAGGCCTTTAGTCGGTGTTCTGCTTCTTGTTGTTACAATTGGCGCTATTGCCGGACTGTTTTATTTAAAGAAAAAGAAAACAGCTGCTGTAAACTGATAGGATTATTTCATATGAATACAGCACAAAACTATCGTTATAAAATGATCTGCTTTAGTAACTTCAAGGCGATGGTTTTGTGCTGTATTATCAAGTAAGAACTGATAAAAAGAAATTTTCTGTTAGTTATTATCCGCTGCTATCGAACATCGTTTTGTTTCATGGTATTTCTTGATCTTTGTCTGATGCTGTAAATTGCTTTAAATGATTAATTATGAATTCCACCGGCCTTACGTAAAGAGTTTTTTCCATGTGTAATCAGGACTATTTAAGTATTTGAAAAAAAAAGTTTGACAGTTAAGGAACATCTGAGATGGTTAGTTGAAATTAAAACCAACTAACGGAAGTTGAATGCTAAAACGGGATAAAAAGAGCAATATTTCCAAGATTTTGCATGCACTCTGGATCCATAAAAACGCAAGCCGTGTTCAAATATCCCGGGCAATAGGTCTTGATAAGTCGACTGTTACCAATATAATTAATGAGATGATCGATATTGGTTTAATAAGTGTAGTCGCGGAAGGTGATTCAGGACCGCAAGGTGGGCGCAAGCCCGTGTTGCTGAAAATTAATCCTGGTTTTGGTTATGTAGTTGGTGCCGAAATTCAGCCGGAACTTTGCCGAATGGTGGTTTCCGATCTGGACGGTACAATTTCTGATTATGGTGAATACGTATTTGATTCACTTACTGACTTTAATGAGCTCTTTGTAAAAGGTATATGCCCCTTTATAACGAATCAGCAGTTTTCTGGTAAAAAGATACTTGGGTTGGGGATTGGTCTTCCCGGGGTTGTTGATCCCTACCGGTCTATGCTGATGCAATCCATACCACTTGGAATATCCGAAACAATGCAATTACCAGGTTTTGATGAGTTCGCGGAAATAATGGGTGGTTTTACAGCACCTATCATTTACGAAAATGACGCAAATTGCTGTGCATGGGGAGAGCTGGCTCTTGGTCGTTCTGATGGAATAAGAAATTTTATTACAATACTGATAGAGTTTACCGATGTGTCTCATCCAAGTTACAAGACACATGCGATTGCGCTTGGAGTCGGTATAGTAATCGATGGCCGGGTTTATCATGGAAAGAATTATTCATCAGGAGAGTTTAGAAGCCTGTTTTGGAATGAAGGAAACCGTACGCAGTTCTCTTTATCTGGAGATGATGTTGACCTGATAAAATCAGATGTTGATGTGCAGCGGCGTTTTCTTGAAGAGCTGGCCAGCCACGTAGCGTTTCTTGTAAATATGTTTAACCTCTCTTATGTTTTTTTTGGAGGGGATGCGGTCATGTTTGAAGAAAGTTTGCCGCAGATTGTTAGTGATGCTATAAATAAAAACTGGCCATACAGAAATTCTGTTGATTGTCAGATTTCATTTTTGAATAGAGGCAAAGACGCCGTGTCTTACGGAGCGGCATCTTTGGTGCTGAATTCAATATTTCTGGATTACCCGATTGTTTCACATGAAGGGATGATGTTGCCGGCAGGTACTGATTTTATATATTAACCGGTGATGATGTAAGAGAATTATTTGCTAATTAAAATATTTCTTAAGAAGTAAAAAAAATTGGAGGTTACGATGAAATTCGGCCATTTTGATGATGAAAAACGTGAGTACGTAATTGAAACACCACAAACTCCGTATCCATGGATTAACTATCTGGGAAACGAAGATTTCTTTTCTCTTGTTTCTAACACGGGTGGAGGTTATACTTTTTATAAGGACGCCCGCTATAGACGTTTGACACGTTACCGCTACAATAATGTACCGGTGGATGACGGTGGAAAGTATTTTTATATTAATGACGGGGAGACAGTATGGTCTCCGGGTTGGAAGCCAATGAAGACTCCCCTTGATTCTTACGAGTGCCGCCATGGTCTTAGTTATACCAAAATTAAGGGTGAGAAAAATGGTGTAACTGCTGAAGTTCTCTATTTTATTCCGCTTAAGTTCTGGGGAGAACTTCAAAAAGTTACTTTGACCAACAACTCCAAAGAGGTAAAAAAACTTAAGCTTTTCTCTTTCGCGGAGTGGTGTCTGTGGAATGCTGTTGACGATATGGAAAACTTTCAGCGTAATTTTTCGACTGGAGAAGTCGAAATCGAAGATTCTGTGATTTATCATAAAACAGAATATAAAGAGCGTCGTGATCATTACGCTTTCTATTCCGTTAACGCGCCTATTCAGGGTTTTGATACCGACCGTGAATCGTTTATAGGTCTTTACAATGGTTTCAATGAGCCGGATGTTGTACTTTCCGGAACTCCTAAAAACACAGTAGCTCATGGTTGGTCTCCTATTGCTTCCCACTATATCGAAGTGGAACTGAAACCGGGAGAGAAGAAGGATTTTGTTTTCGTTCTTGGATATGTAGAGATGTCTAAAGATCAAAAATGGGAGTCCAAGGGAATTATTAATAAAAAACCCGCGAAAGAAATGATTGCCCGTTTTGATACTGCTGAAAAGGTAGATGCGGCTTTTAACGAACTAAAGGTTTTCTGGGATAATCTGCTAGAGAAAATAAATGTAAGCACGGGTGACAATAAACTGGACCGTATGGTAAATATCTGGAATCAGTACCAGTGTATGGTTACTTTTAACTTTTCACGAAGTGCGTCGTTTTTTGAGTCAGGTATCGGACGGGGAATGGGATTCCGTGATTCAAATCAGGACATAATCGGTTTTGTTCATCAGATTCCGGAACGAGCACGCGAAAGAATAATCGACATTGCTTCCACACAGTTTGAAGACGGATCGGCTTATCACCAGTACCAGCCATTAACAAAACGGGGCAACGATGCTATCGGCGGGAATTTCAACGATGACCCACTTTGGTTGATACTCTCGACAACTGCATATATAAAGGAGACAGGTGACTTCTCTATCCTTGACGTGATGGTTCCTTTCGATAATGACGAAAACAATAAAAAAAGCCATTTCGAGCACCTGAAGGCCTCTTTTTACCATGTAGTTAATAATCTTGGCCCTCACAACCTGCCTCTTATCGGACGTGCCGACTGGAATGACTGTCTTAACCTTAACTGCTTTTCAGAAGATCCGAACGAGTCTTTCCAGACAACTAATAACAAGATGGGACGAACTGCCGAGTCTTTAATGATTGCAGGACTCTTTGTCGTTTACGGAAAAGAGTATATCAAGCTTTGCCGTCGCATAGACAAGAATGACGAAGCCGACAATGCCCAGAAACATGTTGATGCCATGGTTGAGGCGGTTAAAGAGCATGGATGGGACGGCGAGTGGTATCTTCGGGCGTATGACTATTATGGAAAAAAAATTGGCTCTAAAGAGAACGAAGAGGGTAAGATATTCATTGAGTCTCAAGGCTGGTGCGGTATGGCCGGCATTGGTAAAGATGAGGGGCTTGTCGAGAAGTCGATGAATTCTGTTAAAGAGCATCTTGATTGTGATTACGGCATTGTGCTTAATCAACCGGCTTTTACCAAATATTATGTCGAGTATGGTGAAATATCCACTTATCCTGCAGGATACAAAGAGAATGCAGGAATCTTCACTCATAATAATCCATGGGTAATGATTGCCGAAACCGTAATCGGCCGAGGCGATAGAGCATTCGAGTATTACAAAAAAATAGCTCCATCGTATAACGAAGAGATTTCTGAACTGCACAAGGTTGAACCTTATGTTTACTGTCAGATGATTGCCGGTAAGGATGCTTTTAAACCGGGTGAAGCCAAGAATTCATGGCTTTCCGGTACAGCTGCATGGAACTTTGTGGCCATTTCGCAGGCAATTTTAGGATTACAGCCTGATTACGATGGATTACGAGTTGAACCATGTATTCCCAAGGCATGGAAAGAGTATAAGGCTGTGCGTAAGTTTCGAGGAAAAACATACAACATTTTGATAAAAAATCCTGACGGAGTAAGCAAGGGTGTTAAATCGCTTACTGTTGATGGAAAGGCAGTTGATGGATCACTGATCCCGATCGATATGGGCGGTGATAATGTAGAAGTGGTTGTTACTCTAGGATAAAAAGTCAGTTTCTCCGCGTAAATACGCGGAGAAACTATTCAAATTTGGTGATAAACGGGGATTATTTATGAAATACGGATATTTTGATAACGATAAACGTGAATATGTTATAACCAACCTTAAGACGCCAGTAAGGTGGATAAATTATGTTGGTACGATAGAATTTGGCGGATTTGTGGATCAGACAGGAGGTACTCTTATTTGCAAAGGAGATCCGGCATTTAATCGTATTACCAAGTATATCCCCGGTTTACCTCAAAGTGAGATGAATGGAACTGCATTTTATATCAGGGAAAAGGATGCCAAGGGCTATTCTGTTTTTTCTCCCTTTTACGTTCCATGTACAACTAATCCAGATAAATTCGAGTGCCGCGTCGGCTTATCTTATAATCGTATTGTGTCCGAAGTAAGGGGAGTGTCGCTTGACGTTACTTTTTTTGTGCCTAACAAGGCTTCTGTACTGGTTATGGATTGTATAATTAAAAATACTTCGACTTCTTCTAAAAATCTGGATTTTGTTCCTGTTGTTGAATACACGCATTTTGAAGCTTTGAAGCAGTTTACTAATGCGGACTGGGTTCCCCAAACCATGCAAAGCAAAATGGATGAAATAGACGGCAAAACAGTTCTTATTCAATACCCGTTTATGCGTCGAGATACGAAATGGAATTACTTTACATCAAATCATTCTGTGTCTAGTTTTGAAACCGACCGCGCAAAGTTTCTTGGAAGCAATGGGTACGGTTCCTGGCTTGCACCTGAATCGCTGCAACAGAAAGATCTTTTGAAGTCGGAGGCTTTAAGGGGTGATAATATAGCAGCTCTTTTACATGAACTTGGCGAACTTACTCCGGGTGAGAGTCGCCGGGTTATTCTGCAGCTTGGTCAAACAGAGAAGATTAATGATATGCAATCAGTTATTAATGAATATGTTAGTGAAGAGTCTGTCGACAAGGCGCTACACGAACTTTCATTATTCTGGGATGATTATCTTGAAGCAGTTCAAGTGGATACACCTTCAGAGGCCATGAACAATATGCTTAATGTTCATCATCCAAAACAGTGCTTCATTACAAAAAACTGGTCACGTTATCTATCGTCTTATCAGTTGGGTCTTGGAGCGAGGGGATTGGGAATGAGGGACTCTTCACAGGATCTATTGGGGGTAATGTCCCATATACCTGAAGAGGCTTCGCATCTTATGCGTGATCTTCTGGCGATACACAGGCCCGATGGGTCAGCTATGCACCAGTTTTACCCTTCCACAAAAGAGGCTAATGAGGGTGATTCCCGTGAAATGCCCGACAGACCCGACTATTACGGGGATGATCATCTCTGGGTATTAGTTTCACTTGCTGCGTATATTAGAGAGACAGGCAACACCGCGATACTGGACGAAGAGATTCCTTTTTATACCAAAAAAAATCAGCCTAAAGAGAGCGGCACTGTTCGCGAGCATATAGAAAGAGCCATAAACTTCACACGTAACAATACCGGAAAACACGGGCTTCCTCTTCTTGGTTTTGCAGACTGGAATGATACGGTAAATCTTCCAACCGGATCAGAATCCATTTTTAACGCGTCACTTTATGGAGTGGCTTTACAGGAGATGATTGAGCTCTTTGATTACATTGGAGACAAGGATACAAGCGCTCTTTATAAGCAATACTGGCAGGAGATGAGAGATGTAGTCAATAACGAGGCATGGGATGGAGAGTGGTTCGTGAGATATTATGATCAAAAGGGTAACCCTATAGGATCTAATACAAACGATAAAGGCAAAATATATGTTAATGGTCAGTCCTGGCCGGTGATGGCAGGTTTTGCAAAAGAAGAATATGCAAATAAAGCTTTGGAATCCGTGTACACAAAGCTTAACACGGAAAACGGCATCAAAGTCAGCTGGCCCGGCTATGATGGTTTTGATGCAGAGAAGGGAGGAATAACTACATATCCTCCTGGAGCTAAAGAGAATGGCGGAATCTTTTTACATACAAATCCCTGGGTTATGATAGCTGAAACCATGCGTGGTAATGGTAACCGTGCCTTCCAGTATTATCAGCAGATAAATCCTGCAGTTAAGGATATTGATATTTACGAATTGGAACCCTATTGCTACGCGCAAAATATTTTAAGTGATGAGCATCCTCAATCGGGGCTTGCTCGAAACAGCTGGCTTTCAGGAACCGCCGCGTGGACTTACAGAGCGGCGACATGGTACATATTAGGGATTCGGCCCGGATACAATGGACTGATTGTAGATCCCTGTATTCCGTCTGAATGGGATGGATTCAAGGTGACAAGAAGATTGCGCGGCGCTGTATATAATATTATTGTGAAAAATCCCGGGCATATTCAGAAGGGCGTGAAGAGCTGCACTGTTGACGGTGTTTCTGTCAGCAATACAGCCATTCCGTATATACCTAAAGGTGAGAGTTGTACCATTGAGGTTACAATGAATCTTTAACTCCTTTAAAATACTTTGCCTTTGAGCTGACCGCCTGCCAATTATCGGCAGGCGTTTTTTTTTAGAAACGCATGGATGCGTCAATTAACAGCTGATTTTTGTATCCAGCGTGATGTGGGCCAAGTTCACCTTTTGATCCGCCATTTATGACATACAGATCAACCGGTATTCTGAAAGTAAGCCCCAGTGTTAGTCCCTGAAATGGTTGATGTTCGGTTCTGATAGAAGGTATAAAAGAGTAGTCTTCAATATTAGCGACTATTATGGCGCTTATACTCGTATAGTCCGATAAATTGTACACACCGTTTAATAAAAGATAGTGGCGCCTGTAGTATTCATGAAAACCATTTGCCGGTATACGATCATAAGGCGAGAGTTTATACCACTCGTCTGATCCGTAAAGTTTATCAAGTTTGTCACTGCTTTTAAGCGATGAGGTCCCATTGTAAAAATATTGCATAAGAAGATACAACTTCCCTTTCAGAAGAGAATAATCGATTCCAAATGCAGCTTTGAGGCCATCAGGTTCACCACTGTCTTCTCCGTCATGCGCGTACAGCGTGTCAATGGCGAATCCGGCGATTGCGTCAAATTTTAATGATAATCCTGCAAAATGAACAGGGCTGTTGGAGCTGTGCTCTACTGGTTGCTGAATGGCATAGAGTGTTTGTACACTGAAAAGTGGATTATGATAATCAAGACTTGCTCCGCCTGCAACAATTGAATTTTCTTCAATGTATTGAGCCGAGTCAGATCTGTCAGCAGCAAAAAGCTGAATTTTAATATCCTGAATGTGGTAAAATTGGGCATTGGCGCCCAATACGCCTTTTAAACGCGCTTCCGGATAGAGGGGGTTCCGGGGATTGATAAAATCACTGGGTTTAAATGCCTGACCATAACCGAAAGGAATTCTCATAAAACCGGCGCTGATATCACTTTTTTCACTGTATATAGACATATAGAGCCGCTCAATTTCTATATTGGTTGTGGTCTTTTCATCTTTGTTTGAGCTTGCAGAAGCATTTACCGCAGCATGAATTACTCCTCTGTCATTCAGGTCGGCCCGCATTCTGATATTTGCAAACTGTTCTGCCATCCAGGAATAGCCTGTGTAACAGGTATCACCTGCTTTTATGGATGATTCCGAGATGCCGGAAATTACTGGTTGATCCGCCAGGATAGTGGATGACGTATTTACAGCAATTAAAGACAAAACGATGAAAAGAAAGAGTTCTGTATTTTTCATAAGGTTTTTCACCGTTCAAGATTACGCATGCTGAAAATCGAGGCTGATATGGGTTTATCGATTACTACATTATCAAGTTTAAAAACAGTACGGCTTCCTTTTCTTAAAAGATCTTTCAATTGACTCTCAACCGGGAAATTTTTGCCGGCAATCTTTTCTGATCTGATTAATTTATACTCTTTAAGTTTGGCACCTGATAACGCGAAGAGCTCGTATTTAATAAGCTCTTTATTGTCTTTGGCAACCCAGAGTTTTTGTTTGGGATAGCTTTCAGTCTTTTTTTTTGCTGTAAGATCAAGCACGTAACACTCTCTTTTCTCAATGATTTCGCTTCCAGAGATTACAGCATTGTATCGTTTTGAAAGCTTTTCGTTTTCTATTGTGTCTTCGTAGCTCATATCAGAACCCATCATAGATTCTTTAAGCATATGTCCCGATATAAGCATGACCTGTTCTGTATCCGGAGAATATACATATAGACGGCCGGCTTTTTTCAGGTATTTTGTTCCACGGTCTTCGCTGTTAGTAAACTCTATGAAGCTGTCATCGTTGCCTTTTCCATAGGCCTTAAATTTTTTCACAAAGGTTTTACCCTTGTACTCGACAGTAAATTCACCTGTATACTCTATTGTATTAAATCTTTCATTTTTATCGATATGGTCAAGAATGGTCGCGGCGTCAGGTGTGTCCTGGGCAATTATCGAAGTCACAAATAGTGCCAGTGCAAAAATAATCACTGCTTTCATCTTTTTCATTTTCTTCTCCTATAATGATTTTTGTGATATGCTGATATATAATAAATGAATAATATTTAATTATCTTCTTAAGGCTTCTACAGGTTGAATAAACGCGCTTTTCAGTGATGGTACAAGTGTACAAAGACCCGTAATAATGACACCAAAAAGAAAACCTTCAATAATTGTTGCAACCGAAAAGTCCAGATAAAATGTACCCGAAATGGGGAAATCCTTCATAGCTCCTCCGGTTAAAGAATTCATATCAATGGGATAAAGCGACCATATCAAAGAACCAGTGCCTCCGACAATTGCTCCGGCAGCGGCTCCGAGCATGCTAAGAATCAGAGCTTCCAGAAAAAACACTATTACTATTTCTGATCGTTTGAAGCCTAATGCGCCCATCATACCTATCTCTTTTATTCTTTCGTGTACAATCATAAACATTGTATTGATAATCAAAAAACCAGCTACAATTTGAAAAACCGCAAAAATAATTAAATATATACCGGTCATTGACTGAAACATTGCTACCCAGTAGTTTTCATTCCACTCTGTTATGTGCGAATTATCTGAAAGTAAGTTTGTAAGCTCATTTCTAATTACGGTTGAGTGTGACGTTCTGTCGGCAAAGATAACAAGCTGTTGGGTGGCATCATTTAGCCCCAGAATTTTTTGAAGTCGCTTAATTGGCACAATAATTGTATCTTCATCAAAACGACTGTAGTCGAACTTATATATGCCTGTAATAACAGGGCTCCAGTATTTGTCGGAGAATTGAGCCGATACCATTTTCATTGGTATTTGATCGCCAATTTTGAAACCGTTCTTTTGGGCCATTGTTATGCCTATAGCGCATTCGTTTTTATCATCTTCAGCGAATCGGCCATCTATTAGTCCATTGGTTTTTTCTGTAAGGTTCAGATGATTGATAGAACTTTCTTTATTTATATCTACTCCCCAGACAAGCGCGTGTTTTTTTGTGCTGTCAAAAAGAGTCGCGTATGAGGTTATACGGGGTAGTACTGCCTTGACGCCTTTGATATTTTCAATTTTATTTATAAGCACATTTGCGCTTTCCTCTTCTTCTACAGGGAACTGGACGGGGTAATACTCCTGATCTTCATTGTATTGTTTGGAAACAACAGATACGTGACCGGTATCGTACGTGCGCACAACGTCTTCTATTCCGTTGAACATCCCATCCATCCACGATCGCATCAGTATAATAAAAAAAACCGCGATACCAACTGCAATAACACAGAGTACCGTTCTGCGGGTATTCCGCCAGATATTACGCCAGGCAATTACCAGTAGAGCTGTTGTACTATTTACCATTATTATCTCCTTATTCGAAACGCAGTGTTTCTGTTACACTTTTTCTCAAAGCTCTTAATATAGGTGGTATTGCCATGATACCGGACAAGCTTACCGCTATAAAAAAAGTATAAACCATAGTATCGAAATTCCATACAGATTTAAAATGGGATGATATACGGTAACCGATATCGCCGTCCATAGCGTTTGTCATTGCGGAATAATCAATTCCGTATTTTACCATAGGTATATTTATAAGAGCACCGATAACAAGTCCAATAGAGCTGCCGATTATACCAATCATAGCCGATTCGATTATATAAGCTATCATTAACTGTTTGTCGCTCATACCAAGCGCACGCATCATGCCTATCTCCTTGGTGCGCTGAAGTATAGCCATTAACATGGTATTGGCTATTCCTAAAAAAGAGAGTAAAAACAGAAAAAATATCATCACTTTGGTGCTTATACGGTCTCCGGCAGCGGCCGCGAAAAAATCCTCGGAGTAATCTTTCCAGGAGTATACATCAAGGATATAGCTTTTAATGCTGCTTTTTTCGTCAAAAAGACGGGACACTTCAGAGTTTAAAAGAATATTTTTAATTGTTTCAGGTGATTCTTTGCTGCCTGGTAAAGTTGAATCATCAGCTGTTCTGCTGCGAACAAGGATTTCGTTAATTTCACCGTCGAGAAGCATTCCCGATTCACCTTGCAGTGCGTCAAGAGAGATATAAGCTACATGCGAATTTGTCTTGGGGTTAGGCGAATTTATGATTCCGCATACAACTGTGTCAATCAACTGGTTGGTATGACGTATCGCGCCGTTGTAATCTTTTTCAAGAAGTCTGGAGAGGACAAAATCCCTATCAGAAATAGCGGAGTCAGTTAAAAGGTAGTAATTAACTACCGGATCTTTTTTATATACACGGTTCAAGGCTGTTTTTTCCTTACCGATAAAAAGCGGCTCAATATCCTGACTGAAACGGGTGGCTTCGATTTTATCCGGAAGAGCTTTGGTGTCAACAGTCGTTGAAATTCTGACATCCATTCTTCCGTACTCGGACAGTATTTTCCAGAGTTTTGATATCTGATTTTTGCTGACGTCTGTTTTAAGAACAAGCCGGTCGGACATTTTTTTACCGCTATCAGCAGACTCCTTATTGTCTTTTGCATACGGCTTGTAGAGTGATTCAATAAACTCCAATTCGCTTTGATTTCTGGCTGCCGGCAGAATTTCAGTTTCGTATTCGTTTCTGTCAAGACGGTATGGGATGCCCACTCCAAGTTTTTGCGCGGCATTAAATCCCAGCACAATCGATCTGGAACCTTTTTCTATGAACTTGCCGGCGTCTATAAAATTGGAATAACGTAAAATCCTTGCTTCTTGTACGGGGTCTACACCGTGAACAACAATTGGTGCCGTTCCTGTTCCGGAATGTATCGTTCCTGTAAATACAAACCTCGGTGCGGAATCGTAACCATTCCTGTCAAGAACTGCATCTATTCCTGAATAATCAGAAAAGCTTTCGTACATGGGAAGGTCTTTTTTTTTGCTAAAGTAGGCCTTTGTTTGAATCTTGGCAGCACCTGTTTCATAAATAACTATATTACGCCTTGAATCAATATTCATACCCATGATCCATGCATCCATAAATATATACAATGACACACTAATTGCGATAGCTGTAGAAGTAATAACGGTTTTTACCTTATGACGGCCAAGGTTACGAAAGGACATTGTCAGTAGCATCATAAACTCATTCTTAATCATTGCAGCACCTCATCATCGATAAGTCCATCTCGAAGCTTTATTATCCTGCGGGCATATTCCATAACCAGGTTATCGTGAGTCGAAAAAATAAAAGTGCTGTTTTCGGTCTTATTCAAATTATACATAAGTTCCAGAATATCTCTTCCTGTCTTAGAATCAAGATTAGCCGTAGGCTCGTCGGCCAGAATAAGTGATGGTTTTTTAACCAGGGCCCTTGCTATGGCAACACGCTGTTGCTGTCCGCCTGACATTTCGGAGGGGCGGCGATTCTGCATGTCCGCAAGACCAACCTGCTTTAAGACCTCCAGAGATCGTGACCGGGTCTGCTTTTTATCGGCACCGAGTAGAATCAGGGGCAGGGAGACGTTCTCTAATGCGGATAACACAGGAATCAGATTGTATGCCTGAAAAATAAAACCAATAGATTGACGTCTAAGTATTGCAAGCTGTGAACGGTTCATTTCTCTAACGTCTGCCTGGTTGATATGTATGCTGCCCTCGCTTGGTGTGTCCAGGCAGCCAATCAGGTGTAAAAGAGTCGACTTGCCGCTGCCGGAAGGACCGGCGATGGCTGTGAATTCACCACTGTCAAAAGTGGTGGTTACCCCCTGGAGCGCATTAACCACGATGTCGTTTAAACAGTATTTCTTGGTAAGATTATTTGTTTCTACACATTTCATTTTTTGCTCCGGTACATAATATTATTCATTATCAGAGATTTTTGACTCAATATCTTTTAGTTCGTTTTCTGTTATTGTGCTCTTTTGAATTGCCTGAATGGCCAATACTCCGTCACTGTTTATTTTTTCTGTGATAGAGTTGGGTACAAGCATCATCGAGTTGCCCGCTTTTAGCCCCTCGTTAATTATGGAAAGATTTTTCAGAGTTAAAGCTGTCGGGCTTGTGTCGTATATCCCGGCTGATTTTTTATAGATCTCTGCTATTTCGGTTTCAGCTTCAGCAATTAAGATTCTCGCGTTTCTTTCACGCTCCCCCTCTGCCATACGGCTTAGAGACTGCTGTAGTTCGTGTGGTATTTGTATGTCGGTTATTTCGATATTCTGAATTGTTATGCCCCAATCGGTTGTCTTGCTGTCTACAGATTTACGTATGCACTCCTCTATTTTGCTGTTTTGTGCCAGAAAATCTGTAAGTATATGGCTGCTAACAGCGTTGCGAAGAGCTGTTTTGGATGATAATACAACCGCGTCTTCATAATCCTGGACTTCGCAAATAGCTTTCTCGGCATCCCATACCATCCAGAAACAGAGTGCGTCAACAGTAACGGTAACAGAATCGGTTGTGAGGGTTGTTTCTGCTGTGAAATCACTGACACGAATACGCATGTCTACAAAATCAGCAATTCTGTCAATTAATGGGATAATGAAGAAGAACCCGGGCCCTTTAACCGATTTGAACTTCCCAAGTCGTAAAATTACTGCACGTTCCCATTCGTTGCAGATTCTTAAAGACGAAATAATACTTAACCCGATAAGGAGGGGAAATATTAACCTGAAAGCAATATCAAAAAATGTGATTGGCTTCGAAGAGTGGATAATCATTCCGGCAGCAAAAGCTGTAAAAATAAGCATGATTAACAATCTTAATGATGCTATGCCGCTGCTAATGTGCCCTGGGTTACTGTTTTTTACGTTTCTGTTTTTTTTTCTTTTGGTGTTAAACATTATTTATCCTCCTGGCATTGCCGGATCAGTTCCGGAATATCGTCGTAATCAACATTGAACATTTTTAAGTCGTTAAGAAAATTTTTGACGGTTTCGATTATTTCCCTGTTTATCACATTATCATTTATTTCGGAATCCATATCCGAAATAAAAGTTCCCCGACCGACTTGAGTTGTAACAACTCCTTTGATTTCGAGTTCATTATAGGCTTTGGCGATTGTATTGGGGTTTATTTTCAGTTCAATGGCAAGAGCGCGGATTGTAGGCAGCTTGTCTCCAGGCAGCAATTTTCCAGACGCCTTCATGGTTTCGATATTGTTTATGATTTGCCGGTAATAGGGAACTCCCGATGTATTATTGAGTTGAATTTTCATTGTTTATTACCTTGTACTATTATCATAGTACAAATATAATTGTATTAGTACAATAGGTCAATATTTTTTTAAAAATTTTATCCTGACATGTTGACGGAATAAAAAATATTTTATAAATTATTGTTAGCACACTATGCTAGTGAGTGCTAACAATAATTAAGGAGGTTGGCCATGAAATGGGGATTAGCTAACAGAAACAACGACACCTACGATATGTGGAGCAAGACTTTTGACCGGATTTTTGATGATTTCTTTTCCGCTTCTCCGGTCGGTACCTCGACAGTTCCGGCATTGGATATCGAAGAGGAAAAAGACAGGTATGTTTTAACAGCAGAGCTTCCCGGAATGGAAGAGAGTGATCTTGATATTTCGGTTACAGATGGAGTGCTGACAATTTCCGGTGAAAAGAAAGAGGAGAAAAAAAAGGAAGAAAAATGCTGTATTGTATCTGAAAGGCGTTATGGCTCGTTTTCAAGATCGATTCCATTACCAAAGAATGTAAATCCTGATCAGCTAAAGGCGAAATTCGAAAAAGGAGTACTGGCTATCGAGATGCCAAAAGATGAAAAAGCTGCTCCAAAAAAGATTAAAATTCTTCCAAACAAGTAATCAGGAAATCTAAGAACTGTTTAAATTTAAAGAGGGCTCGAGAATTGCAATGAGCTCTCTTTTTTTTGTGCGCCCAGCATGGGCGCAATCTAACGGGTTAGAGTCCCGAGTCTGCCCTGGTAGTGGGAAAGACATAGCTGAACACCA
>JAFGRW010000040.1 GCA_016934935.1 Spirochaetota bacterium
GGACAATATATTGGTAGAAAGAAGATTAAGTAATAAAATAAAGTCCCGGATGGGACGGAATAGAGTTTAATCGGACAATAGTGATTTTTAATGATTAGCTCGCAAACATTAAAATGTGGCCTTTTTAATGTTTGACACATAAAATCGGTTCGCTATTGAGGTAAGAATTTAAATAAACATTAAAATCAAGTTTATTTAATGTTTAATACATGAAACGAATTGACTTTTAATGTCAGAATTTGAGTAAACATTATTTTTACGCTTTTTTAATGTCTACTAATGAAAAATATGTAATTTTGTAATCAGGAAAAATAATTTAAGCATGTCTGAATTATTATACCAAATCAACCCAAACAGAAATGTACCCTGGGATAATATTCCACCTTTACCGATCCGTGAAGAACTCTGGCAAACGACAGAAATATTGCAAAAACTTGGAGATGCAAAGGCGGCATTGGGAAAGCTTCAGGGGCGAAGTGTTGTAATTCCCAATCAAGGACTGTTAATTAATACGATAACCTTGCAGGAAGCAAAAATTTCCAGTGAGATTGAGCATATTTTTACCACAGATGATGAACTGTACAAAGCTTATAGCGATAAAAATACGGCGTCAGAAGGAGCCTCAAAGGAAGTGTTAAGATATAGAGAAGCACTTTGGTCCGGCTACAATTATCTGCAAAACGCCAAGAAGTTTGACACAAACTACTTTATCCGGGTATTTCAGGAAATCAGGCAAACTAAAGATACTGTTCGCCCTGCTTATGTTCAGCTCACTGTAAAACAAGGCGGATCAGGTCCAAATGCCGGTCAGGTAATTTATACACCGCCTCGGAATGTAACAATAGTTCAAGACAGATTGGATAATCTTGTAAATTTTGCAAACGATGATCTCGAATTTAAAATAGACCCGTTGCTCAAGATGGCCATCGCTCATTTTCAATTCGAAGCCATACATCCGTTTCGGGACGGAAATGGCAGAACCGGAAGAGTATTCAATATTAATTTTTTAACAAACAAAGGCTTGCTTGATCTGCCCATATTATTTCTCAGCCGGTATATTCTGGATCATAAGGATGACTACTATTCCGGATTAATGGGAGTTTCTCAGCGGGGTGACTGGAAGAATTGGCTGTTATTTATGTTAATTGCAGTTGAAAACACCTCAATCCAGACGTTTAATAAAATCAACGATATTGTAGCAGCGAAAGACTCAATTCTTGTGTACCTTAAGAAAGAAGATAAAAAATTGAGAAATCCGGATGATTTGGTTGAATTCTTGTTTAATCAGCCGTTTACCAAGGTTAAGCACCTTACCGATGCAAAACTCTATGCTGAAAATACAGCGAGAGATTATTTAAACAAGCTATGTAAGTTACGGGTGCTTGAGAAAAAAGAAATTGAAGGCCATCACTATTATTTAAACCTCGAATTGTATCGCATTCTTTCGGAATAATATTTTGAAGCGCGACTTTCATTGAGCATAATACGCTGTTTATGATTTATACCTGAAAGGTTGTTAAGCTATTAATGTGACATACAACATATCATATCCCATGATTAAACCCTATATATCATGACTAAAGACAAAGTTCCTTATTCCCGAAAACCGTCCGATCTGAGCCTGGAAGAATGGCAGGTACAGTTGAGAAAACAATACGCGGTGGATCAACATTTTAAAATTAAAAACATCGGTAAACATCCGTTCTTTTCTGATTTTGAAGTCCATAATCCCGAATCAGGTAAAACGTACAAGGTTTCAATCCGCGACAACATAAAGAGCTTCCATTTTTGTACCTGTCCTGATTTTACCATTAATGGCCTGGGTACCTGTAAGCATATTGAGTACCTCTTGCTGCATTTTGAGAAATACAAAAAGTACCGGAAATATTTCAATGCAAAACAACAAAACAGTTATTCTTCCTTAAGTGTGTTTTATGGTCTGGAGCGGAAGGTGCGGCTTAAAAAAGCCGATTCAGTCACTTTTTTTAATGCCGAAAAAGAATTGTTTGATGAAGACGGATTCTTGTATCCGGATAAAGTATCATCACTTGGAAACTTTATTCAACAGGCAAAAATCAACGATCCGGGATTCACTGTTTATCCCGATATTTTTGAGCTCATCGAACAAAACCGTGAAGCGGAAGACCGACAAAGAAAGATTGTGGAAATCTTTTCCAGGGGCCTCGACAGCGAAATCTTTCAGGAGATCCTTCACACACGATTGTATCCATATCAGAAGGAGGGGATCATGCGCATTCTCAAAGCGGGCAGGGTGCTGCTGGCAGACGATATGGGACTTGGTAAAACGGTTCAGACCATTGCTGCCATCGAATTATTTCACCGGTATTTCAGCGTTAACAAAATACTTATTGTTTGTCCCACCTCTCTTAAATACCAATGGAAAAGCGAAATGCTTAAATTTACCGGCCGGGATGCTGCCATTGTCGAAGGGCTGATTCATTCCCGGAAAAAACTATATGCCGATCCCGATCTGATAAAGATCATCAGCTACGGTGCCTGCCGAAACGATACCGAATTGATCCGAAGCTGGAATCCCGATCTGGTTATTCTCGATGAAGCACAACGGATCAAAAACTGGAAAACACAAACGGCTCAGGCTGTTAAGAAAATAAATTCCGGTTATGCCATAGTGCTAACCGGTACGCCCCTGGAAAACAGGATTGACGAAATCCACTCCATTGTGGAATATATTGACCGTTACAGACTGGGCCCCTTGTTCAGGTTTCTCGATCAACATCAGGTTACCGATAAAAATGGCAAGTTATCAGGTTACAAAAACCTGCGGAACATCAACAAATCGTTGGAGGGTATACTTATTCGCAGAACCAAAAAGGAGATTGCCGATCAGCTGCCCGCAAGAATGGACAAGAATTTCTATGTAGAAATGACAGAGGAGCAGATGACTGATCATAACAGTTATTACGACCTGGTTTCGAAATTGGTGAACAAATGGATACACACAGGGCATTTAACCGATGAAGAAAGGCAGAAGTTGTTGATAAACCTTAACTGCATGCGTATGGTTTGCGATTCTACCTATATCCTGAATCAGCATACAAATTATGGCCATAAAATTGCGGAAGTAACCGCACTTATTGAAGAGTTGACAGAAAATCCAGGTAACAAGGTGGTTGTCTTCAGCCAGTGGAAACGCATGTTTGAACTGGTGATCAGAGAACTGCAAAAGCGGGGAATAGCCTATGAATACCTGAACGGCGATTTGTCGGCCAGTGAGCGAAAAACCATAATTGATCGGTTTACAGAAGACCCGGATACAAAAGTATTTCTGTCAACAGATGCTGGTGGGGTAGGTGTTAACCTTCAAACGGCCAACATACTGATCAACATCGATCTGCCATGGAATCCGGCTGTGCTGGAACAGCGAATCGGGAGGATTTTCAGGTTAGGACAGAAAAAGCACATCAACGTTTTTAATTTTATTGCCAAGGGTAGCATTGAACACCGCATATTATACCTGCTCGATTTTAAGAGAACGGTCTTTACCGGTGTTATTGAGGAAGAAGGGAAAGACGAGGTGATGCTCGAAGGCTTTATGGATTCGGTAAGAGCACTGACGGAAATAGATACGGAATCATACATTAAAAATTCGTTTCAGCAACAACCTTTTACAGTTAACGAGAAGGAATCCGTCAGGCGCAAAAATGAAGAGACTTCCGAAAACCCGGAAACCTCTGCTGCAGCGGATAGTATAAAAACAGCATCCACCTGTGTCAAAAATTCTTACCCGTCAGGAAGTCTGATAAGCAGACTGGGCGGGTTTTTAAAAAAGCTGGCTGCAAAAATACTGAACCGGAAGTAGCTCAGAGTGGCTTATCCCTATGCAAAATCCATCATGCACCTTTCGATAAAAACATCATCGGGATTAACCCCGAATTATATTGTCAAGGTCAGAGAGGACATCCTGGCGGAGACCGACGGACCTATGTTGAAATACTGCATAAAATCGCTCAATGGCAACAAGCTACTATTACCCGGCAAAAAAATCGACAGGTCGGATGAGGGCGGACTGAAGATGAGATTTGACGTTTTTTTAAAGGCTGTCTGATCTTGTTTTTACTAGCGTCCGTCACTTAACTCCATATTTATTGAATATCACAGGTATATCCTTCGGAAAAAGCATTGGGTTTGGGATTGATTTAATATGTTTGAAACACCCAAACGCAATTATTAATGACCTTACATACACAATACAATTGTTTGATTAGAAATAATCGGAAAAGCAACATATGATAAATAAAAAGACCCCCTGAAAAATCAGGGGGTCTAACTGCACTGGAGGTCTCTGGCGGATTTGAACCGCCGTAAACGGTTTTGCAGACCGCTGCCTAACCACTCGGCCAAGAGACCATTCAAATATGTTAA
>JAFGRW010000001.1 GCA_016934935.1 Spirochaetota bacterium
ATGGCATGATGACGATCTGAAAAAAGGAGAATGTAAGGTAGTAATTACTGCTTCCTCTTCAGAAGGCCCAGATTTGGCTTTGCACCATATGTCGAAAGATCAGCGGAGACAAATAGCCAATAGATTTAAAGATCCTGAAGATCCTTTGAAATTCGTTATTGTATGCGACATGTGGCTTACCGGTTTTGATGTGCCTTGTCTTCATACTATGTACATAGATAAGCCCATGAAAGGCCATACTCTGATGCAGGCTATAGCCCGGGTTAATCGTATTTATTATGATAAGCCCGGAGGATTGATTGTTGATTATATCGGTTTTGCCTCTGATTTAAAAAAAGCAATGGCTGTATACGCCAGCAGCGGTGGTAAAGGTGATCCTGTTAATATGCAGGAGCAAGCTGTCGATTTAATGCATGAAAAATTGGAGGTGGTGGAACAGCTGTATGCTAAATTTGATTTTCAAGCATATTTTGATGCAGACACAGCCAAGAAACTTTCGATTATTTTGCAAGCAGAGGAGCATATATTAAGCCTGGATAATGGTAAGGAGAGGTGCATTCATGAAGTTACTGTGCTTTCAAAAGCATTTGCCTTAGCTATTCCGCATCCTGAAGCTTTAGCTGTTAAAGAAAAAGTGGCCTTTTTTCAGGCGGTTAAAGCCCGGCTGGTTAAATTTGAAGGCGATGGTGAGGGACGAACAAGTGAGGAGATTGGAATAGCTATTCGCCAAGTTATAGATAAGGCAATCACCTCTGATAAAATCATTGATATTTTTGATGCGGCCGGCATTAAAAAACCGGATATTTCCATTTTATCGGATGAATTTTTAGCAGAAATAAAAGGTATGCAAAGGAAGAATTTGGCCTTTGAACTACTCAAGAAATTATTGAATGATGAGATTAGAAGCCGTATCCGTAAAAATTTGATTCAAAGTAAGAAATTAATGGAGATGCTTGAAAATGCAATAAGACGATATCAAGCTAATTTGATTACCGCAGCAGAAGTCATTAATGAATTAATAAAATTAGCTAAAGAAATAAAGCTGGCTGATCAACGTGGTGAGGAAACCGGTTTGTCAGATGAAGAACTGTCATTTTATGATGCACTGGCAGATAATGAGAGTGCTCGGGAAGTATTGGGACAAGAGAAATTGAGGGAATTAGCAATTGTTTTAGTTGATCGAGTCAAGAAGAATGCATCGATAGATTGGTCGATCAAAGAAAGTGTTCGTGCCCGGATGAAAGTAGTGGTTAAAAGGCTGCTCCGTCAATATGGATATCCACCGGACAAACAGGCGATCGCTACAGAAACAGTCTTAAAGCAGGCAGAGTATTTTACGGAAGAGTGGGTGAGAAATAATCTGGGTGCTTAGAATTGGTTATATGAAATGAAAAACAAATGTATTCTTTGTGGCGAAGTGGCAGAAACTACGAAGATTGAACAAAAAAGTGAATATTCTGTAAAGTGTCGCACATGTGGAGAATATATCTACGACCATTTTTTTGAAAACTCTTATTTAAATATGCCGAAAGAAGAAAGAGCGATGATATCTGCTTTTACAAGAGAATTTTCCGAACTTGGAATGGAACCTCCAAAATTGGATAATCCGGATTATTTAGAAGTAAATATAAAAAAATATAAAAACAAAACCATTGAGGAAAAACTTAACAACTTAATTTTGTATCTGAAGAAAAAATCTAGCTATTTAGGAGATAATATTGACTGGGATGAAAAAAAAGATTATCCAATTACATATTCTCCAAATCCTCAAGAATTTTCTAAGATTCGAGATTTAGCTAAATCACGGAATTTAATATATTGGAGATCTGCAGATTCAGGATTAGAATTGACAGGCGATGGGTGGGAAAAGGCTGAAATAGTAGAAAAGGAGTTTGTTTTGGGAATAAAAGAAAAAAGAGATCAATTTATTATTAAATTAAATGAACTTTCTCGTGGAAATGTTGATGAATTTATAGAAAGCATAAAATTAGGCGAAGAGATAGGAATCGATAGAGAAACAACCTTTAATTTTGTCAGATATTTCCATCAAAAAGGATATATAAATTTAAGAACAGACCAGGGCACAACTATAAGCATTACATCGAAAGGGATTGATGAAGCCGAAAAAATAATATCAAAGCATGACGAAAATGAGATTGGCTGGCCTCGAAAACATAACTATCGATCAGATGAAAGGGATAAAAATATAATGAAAAAAGAAAGTAATTCTGACACGACAGAAAAAAAAGCTAATCCAAAAAAGGTATTTGTTGTGCACGGGAGAAACCTGAAGGCACGAGATGCTATGTTTCAATTTCTAAGGTCAATTGATATCCAACCAATTGAATGGGAGGAGGCAATTAGCTTGACTAAAAATGCTTCTCCTTTTCCTCAACAAGTTCTTGATAAAGCCTTTGAGATAGCGCAAGCAATTATAATTCTTATTACGGGTGACGATCTAGCGAAATTAAGAGATGAACACATTAAAGCAAACGATCCGGATTATGAAAGAAAATATTCAGTTCAAGCTAGGCCGAATGTCATATTTGAAGCTGGTCTTGCTCTAGGAAAAAACCCAGACAGAACAATTTTAGTTGAGCTTGAAAAGGAAAACACCAGGCCTTTCAGTGACATTCATGGAAGACTTTTAGTCAAGCTTTCAAATAATCCAAAATCGAGAAAAGTGCTTGTTGATAGGCTTGAAAATGCAGGTTGTGATGTTAATTATAAATCTAAGTCAGACTGGATGGAAACAGGTGATTTTGATGGGGCTGTAATAGAATATATTCCCAATGGTGACAGAAAAATTGAGCCAATGAAGAAATGAATTACATTCTCGATATTATCGCCAATCAATCTAATAGGA